>NZ_JAJPWN010000029.1:0-101587 GCF_046549135.1 Amycolatopsis sp. lyj-23
AAGGACCCATGACGACACTCCCCGCGGCCGGCTCGCTCCGGCCCACCCGCACCGAAACCCGCACCCTCGGCGCCGCCGAGCTCACCTACGAGGACCGCGACCGCACCCGCCCGTTCCTGCTCCTGCACGGCGGCGGCGGGGTCGCGTCCATGGCCGGGTTCGCCGGCCTGCTCGCCGAACGCACCCACTCCCGGGTGCTGCTGCCCACCCACCCGGGCTTCGGCGGGACCCCGAAGGCCGCCCACCTCACGGGCGTGGCCGAACTGGCCCGGCTCTACGTCGGGCTGCTGGACGACCTCGGCCTCACCGACGTCACCGTGCTCGGCAACTCCTTCGGCGGCTGGCTGGCCGCCGAGATCGCCCTGCTGAAGAGCCCGCGGGTCAGCGGCGCGGTCATCGTCGACGGGGTCGGCATCGAGGTCGAAGGCCACCCGCTGACCGACATCAGCGGCCTGTCGCTGCCGGAGATCCGGCAGCTGTCCTTCCACGACCCGGCCAAGAGCCCGGCACCGGCGGCCGGGGGCACCGGGCCGAGCCCGGACCTGCAGGCGCTGATCGGCTACACCGGCCCCACCATGGCGGACCCCACGCTGGCCGGGCGGCTCGGCGAGCTCGACGTCCCCGTGCACGTGATCTGGGGCGAAAGCGACGGCATCGCCGGTCCGGCCTACGGAAAGGCCTACGCCGCCGCGATTCCGACGTCGACGTTCACCGTGCTCCCCCGCACCGGCCACCTGCCGCAGGTCGAAACGCCCGAGGAACTGCTGGGCGCCCTGCTCGACCTCGGCCGCTGACGAAAAGGAGCACCGGCATGCGCACCACCTTGAGCGTGACCCGCATCGGGCACGCCTGCCAGCTGATCGACATCGGCGGGATCCGCGTCCTGACCGACCCGTGGTTCACCCAGGCCGCGACCTACTACCCGGGGGAGCCGGTCGCCTCGACCGTCGCCGCACTGGGCCCGGTCGACGCCGTCGTCGTCAGCCACGAGCACTACGACCACTGCGACCTCGACGCCCTCGTCGCCGGCGGCTTCGACCTCGGTACCCCGCTGATCGGACCCGGGACGGTCGCGGCGATCGCGCGGGACAAGGGGTTCCGCGACATCCGGGTCGTCGAGGCGTGGGAAGCCGCGACGGTCGGCGACCTCACCGTGACGGCGGCGCCGGGCAAGCACGGCGTCCACGAGGTCACGTTCGTCATCCAGGCCGGCGGCCGCACGGTCTTCTTCGGCGGCGATTCGCTGCGGGTTCCGGAACTGGACACGATCCCGGACCGGTTCGGCCCGCTCGACCTGGCCATCCTGCCGGTCAACGGCCTGTGCATCCGGCCGCTGCACCTCCAGCAGGTCGTGATGGACGCCGAGGAGGCGGCCGGGCTGACGGCGGCGCTGCAGCCGGCCTTGGCGATCCCGCAGCACTACGCCTTCCACAGCGGGCGGCTCGGCGACCGGATGATCACCAAGGGCGACCGGGACCCGCGCCACTACGCCGACGCGGTGGCGCGGATCGCCCCGCGCATCCCCGTCCGGCTGGTGCTGCCCGGAACGCCGGTCGAGGTCCGGTGAAAACCCGCCGCCGGTCCCGGCCCGCGGCGGCTTGAACGGGCGGTCGCCCACGCGGAAAACGGCGGGCGAACGGAAACCGCCGTGCGGCACTGTTGCCATTCCGCCAATTGTCGCCGCCGTGCTGCTCCGACCGCCGTGCGACTTCACGAAAAGTGCAGCGCCGCCGCTTCGTCGAATTTCCACCGGTTCACCGCCGAGTTCATGAACGGTTTTTCGCGCCCCCGGCGCACCGGTCCGGTCGGATCATCGCACCGACCTGGGTCGTTACGAGCGCTTCCGCATCGGGACCATACCGTGACCTTTGCGGGTGGTCCTCCGTGAAACGCCGAGGCGAGGTGCGGCGATTAGTACAGCGGGTGACCATCCCGCTACGTGGATCGGAGCAGCCGGCTGGGCTACCCGCACGAGAGCTGGTTCCCCGGTTTGCGGCGGGGGGCCGGACCATTTCTGGCGGACGGGGAGAAAATGCGCCGGACATTCGTGGTCGCCGACGTCGTTCGTCCCGCGGGCTACGAGGACCGGCTGAAACGGGTGCTCCACGATTTGCACGACGGGCTCGGGCCGACGCTCACGGCCGCGGTGCTCGGGCTGCGCGCCGCCCGGGACCTGATCGCCCGGGACCGGGCGGGCACCGAGCACCTGCTGGCGCGGCTCGAAGAGGAGCTCTTCGGCGCGATCACCGACCTGCGCCGGATCGTGGCCGACGCGCGGCCGCCGGCCCTGGACGACGCCGGGCTCGTCCTGGCCGTGCGCCGGTACGCCGCCACGCTCACCGCCCGGGTGCCCGCCGAGCACGGGCCGCTGCGGGTCGAGGTCCGGGTGCGCGGCGAGCTGCCGCCGTTGCCGGCCGAGGTCGAGGTCACCGCGTACCGGATCATCCGCGAGGCGCTGGTCAACGTCGCCCGCCACTCCGGGGCGCGCGAGTGCACCGTCCACCTCTGGCCGCTCGACGGCGACCTGCACGTGGAGATCGTCGACGACGGCGTGGGCACCGACGGCGGGGCCCTGCCCGCGGTGGGCGGGAGCGGGCTGCGGTCGATGCGCGAGCGCGCCGGCGATCTCGGCGGCGGCTGCCGGGTCGAGCCGGTGTCCTCCGGCGGCACGCGGATCGCCGCCTGGCTGCCGCTCGCCGCGGGGAAGTGAGGCGGTGTTCGGTTCGCTGCGCGTCCTGGTGGTGGACGACCACCCCGTCTTCCGGGCCGCGCTGCGCGCGATGCTCGACGCCACCGACGGCATGGCGGTCGTCGGCGAGGCGGCGGACGGCCGCGCGGCGGTCGCCGACGCGAGCCGGCTGGACCCCGACGTCGTCCTGATGGACCTGAACCTGCCGGGCCTCGACGGCGTCGAGGCGACGCGGCGGATCGTGGGCGCGCGCCCGCACACCGGCGTGCTCATGCTGACCATGTTCGAGAACGAAGCCGCGGTGTTCGCCGCCATGCGCGCGGGCGCCCGCGGCTACCTGCTCAAGGGGGCCCGCAACGAGCAGATCATCCGCGCGGTCCGGGTGATCGGCGACGGCGAGGCCATCTTCAGCCCCGCCATCGCCACCCGCGTGCTGTCGCTGCTGGGCACGGCGACCCCGCGGCACGAGTCGTTCCCGCGGCTCACCTTGCGCGAGAAGGAAATCCTGCAGCTCGTCGCGCGCGGCATGGGCAACGCCTCCATCGCCGAAGAGCTGGTGCTGAGCCAGAAAACCGTGCGCAACCACGTGTCCCACATCTTCCGCAAGCTCCGGGTGACCGACCGCACCCAGGCCATCGCGAAGGCCAAAGAGGCCGGGATTGCCCGATCGGACTAAGGAAAGCGGGACACATCGGGACTCCGTGTCCCTGTTCGGCAGGCGTCCGCACCACGATCCTTGGGGGTGGAGCGATCCGATGTCGTTCGAGGGAGGGCCTCACCGATGATCACCGACCAGGTTCCGGTGCTGTTGCACGCCACCGACACCATCACCCGCGCCGGCGTCACGGCCGCGCTGCGGTCACGTCCCGAAATCCGCCTGGCCGACGAAGGCTCCGGCGAAGCCGCCGTGGTGCTGGTCATCGTGGAGCGGCTGGACGAACCGGCCCGGCAGCTGCTGCGCAGCCTCCAGTGCGCCGGCCACACCGGCGTCGTCCTGGTCGCCGGGGAGGTGGAGGACTCCGAGCTGCTCGACGTCGTGGGCAACGGCGTGTCGGCGATCATCCGCCGGGCCGACGCCACCCCGGACACCCTGGTGCGGCTGGTGAAGGCCGCGGCCGTCGGCGAAGGCGCGCTGCCGCCCGACCTGCTGGGCCGCCTGCTGTCCCGGGTGTCCCGGCTGCAGCGGGACGTGCTGCACCCGAACGGCTGGGACCTCGCCGGGATGTCCCAGCGGGAGACGCGGGTGCTGCGGCTGGTCGCCGACGGCTTCGAGACCAAGGAGATCGCCGAGCAGCTGAGCTACTCCGAGCGGACGGTCAAGTCGATCCTGCACGACATCACCAACCGCTTCCAGCTCCGCAACCGCGCCCACGCCGTGGCGTTCGCCCTGCGCGAAGGCCTGATCTAGCCCGGCTCACTCGACCCGGCCGGAGAAGGAGACCGACGGGGTGCAGTGGCCGCGGTCGGGCGGGTTCTGGCAGCTGACCGCGAGCACGATCTTCTCCCCCGGCCGGAACCGCCAGGCCTGCAGCCAGTGGTGGTCGAGGTCGCGGAAGTTGCCGAGGCCCACCTCCAGCAGAACGCTCTTCGTGTCGCCGGAATCCCGCAGCAGACGCAGGGTTCCGGTGTCACCGCGCGGGTTCTGCAGCACGAGGTCGGTGATGACGAGCGTCTTGGTCGCGTCCGGCAGGCTGTAGGGGAACTCGGCGAACCGGTTGACGTTCGAATCGATCTTCGCGTCCGCGGCCACCCGGAAGTCCGTCGGCGTGCCGTCGGCGGCGGCGTTCGCGGCGCGGCTCGGGACCGGACCGGAACCGGGACCGGCGCCGGGCGGCGCGGGGTTGTCACCCGGCGGGGTCAGGCCGACGGCCTTCATCGCCTGCTCGGAGTTCTGCTTGGCCTGGTCGGCTTTCTTCTGCGCCTGGTCGGCGCCGGCACCGGCGTCCTGCGCCGCCTTCACGATCTCGTGGTTCTGCTCCTCGGCGGCTTCGCGGGCGGCCGACTTCACCGCCGGGCGCAGCACGGTGAACCACAGCGTCACGAGGGCGAGCAGGAGGACGAGCAGCGCGGCGAGCGCGGGCAGCAGCCACTTCGGCAGCAGCTGCCGCTGCACCATCGTGCCCTCGGTCTTGAGCGGCTCGGCCCCGTCGGTGACGACGAACACCTGGAAGCGGTGCCGGACGGACGGCCCGCGCAGGAAGCGCTTCCGCGGCCGGGCGCGCATCCGGACGAACGCGGCGGTGCCCGGGGCCAGGTCGGCCCGGGTGCGCTCGAGCCTGAAGTCCAGCTCGTCCTCCGGGTCCAGCGGGCTCAGCTCGACCGCGACCGGCCGGTTGCCGCGGTTGTCGACGGCGACCTCGAAGTCGGCCTTGGAACTGCCCTCCACCTTGGCCGGCACGACCTCGGCGGTCACCTCGGTGGACGCGCCGAGTTCGACGGTGCCCTCTTCGACGACCGAGCCGGCCGGGTCCTCGCTCGAGAACACCCGGACCCCGAACGGGACCGGGCCGGCGGGGACGTCGGAGGACCGCGGCGGCGCGAACCGCACGGTGACCGTCCCGGTCTCCCCCGGCATGAGGTTGACCGTCGCCGGTTCCGCGGTGGCCCAGCCACTCGCGTCGCCGACCACGTCGATCGCGAACTGGTCGACGACCTGCCCGGCGTTGCGGACGGTCACCGTGCAGGTCGTTTCCTGGCCGGGTTCCGCGACCAGGCCGGCCTCGGACAGCGTCGCCGTTGCTCCCATGCGCCGAAGTCTGGCCGCCCGGCCCCGGTGGCGGCAGCAGCGGACGGGTGTGCGGCCGTGCGCCCCTGGTTGCCCCTACGGGCAGCGGGTCCGGCCGCTCAGCCGCGGGTGATGAACGGGGGCTGTTCCGTGCGCAGGACGACCAGGATCGGGTTCGACGGCACGGTCCCGAACTTCGGTCCGCTCACCGGGCCGGCCGACACCGTGCGGGGTCCGATCAGGTCGTGGTGGAAGACCAGGAACTGCGCCTCGAACTTCCCGTCGACGCCGACGGTGACCAGGCCGGGCGTCTCGGAGATGCCCTCCGACCACGCCAGCCGGACCGTGGCTCCCGGTGGGAAGCCCGTGCCCGTCACGCGCGGGACGGCCCCCAGCGGCGCGACGCCCGGGTCGACGGTCACCACCGGCTGCCGGATGACCACCCGCGCAGCGGCCGTGTTGTCGCCGGGGTCGGTGTCCGGTCCGCTGGTGCGCACCGTGCCGGCCACCGGCGCGTCCGCCGCCGCCTCGGCCGCCAGCGAAATCCGGAGCTCGACGGTTTGGCCGGGCGCCAGCGTTCCGAGCGCGCAACTGCCCCCGGCCGGCGTGCAGCCCGGCGGCACCGACGTGACGGGAAGCTGCGGCGGCAGCTGGGTGAGCAGCCGGACGTCCGGCATCGGTGCGCCGGAACCGTTGTGCACCAGGAAGGTCAGCACGACGTCGTCGCCGCCGGCGAAGAGCGGGACCGCCGAGACCGCCAGGCCCACCGAAAGCGATCCCGGCGTCACCGGCGGAACCGGCTTCGCGCCGACGGTGACCACGGCGGTGGCGGAGTCGTCGCGCGCGTCGGCGTCCCGGCCCGCCGTGGTGACCGTGCCGGTGGCCGCCTGCGTCCCCGGTTCGGCTCCGGTGGCGCTGAACCGCACCCGGGCCTGCGCACCCGGGGCGAGCGTGCCGAACGCGCACACGAGGTCCGGCGTGCACGTGCCCGCGGTGGTGATCGGTGCCTGCGCCCGCAGCCCGGCGGTCAGCCGGACGAACAACCCGGCCGGGGCCGACGCGACGGCACCGTGGTTGGTGACCACGAACTCGAACGTCGTGAGGCCGCCGAAGGGGATCGCGGCCGGGACGGCGGTCGCCGTCACGCCGACGTCGGCGATCCGCTGGAACGCCGGCTGCCCGGCGCCGCCCGGGCCGTCGATCAGCGGGGTGGGCGCGCCCCCGCCCGCCGGCACGACGCGGATGCCCGGCACGGACTCGGTGGGGGTGCGGTCGAAGGCGATCAGCGTCCCGTCGGGCGACCACGCGGGGTCGTCCAGGGTCGCCGAGTCGTCCACCAGCACCCGGCCCGTGCCGCCGTCGGCGGGGGCCACGCAGAGCTGCCGCGTGTCGTTCCGGAAAGCGAGCGCCGAGCCGTCCGGCGAGACGTCGGCCGAGTCCTGCCGTCCGGTGCCGCACGGCGTCCCGAACGACGGGGAGAGGTCCCGCTGGGTGCCGGCGGCCACGCCGTCCGCGGTCACGTCGAGCGCGACCTGCCACAGCTCCTGCCGCACTTCCCCGCCGGGGTCGACGGCGATCACGGCGGTCTCGGTGGCGGTGCCGTTCCGGCCGGTCGCGGTGCAGGTGACGGTGGTGGCCCCGACCGGGAAGAGGCTCCCGGACGACGGCGTGCAGAACGGCGTGAGCGGGGTCTTGCCGTCGGCGTCGACCGCGGTCGCGGGGTAGCCGACGACGGTGGGCGCGGTCCCGGGCACGGTCCGGTCGTGCACGGTGATCAGCGGCAGCCGCGGATCCTTCACCCGCACGGTGACGTCCTCGGTGTAGCCGGGCCGGGCGGAGTTCTCCCCGTCGATCCGGAACTCCACCCGGCAGTGCAGGAAGGCCCCGAGCGGCGCGGTGTCCGCCACCGCGGCGGCTTCGGTGAACTTCGCGTCCGTGCCGCCCGGCACCTGCTGCACGCCGCCGGGGGTGAACGTCAGCGTCAGGCCCGGGTCGCAGAACGGCACGGGCAGCACCTTCACGCGCAGGTCGCCGATCTTCTCGGTGATCACGGCGCTGATGTTGTCCGGGTTCGTGCCGGCGATGACGCCGTCGGTCCCGGTCACCACCCGGGTCGCCTGGCGGGCCGGGTCGCTGTCCAGGCCACCGCCGTCGCCCGCGGCCGACACCGCGACCACCCGGATGCCCTGCGCCTTGAGGTGGTCGATCGCCTGGGCGAGCGTCACGCCCTGGCCGGGCTGGTGCGGCACGCCGCTCGGGTCGTGGCTCGGTGCGTCGCCGACCAGCACGACGATCCTGCTGCTGTCCGGCCGGAACGTCACCGCGCCCGTGGCGACCCGGTCGAGCGCGTAGATCCAGTCCTCCGGGGTGTCCCCGCCGCCGCCGGGCGTGATCCGGGTGAAGGCGGCCTGCACGTCGTCCTGGTTCTTCGTCAGGTCCTGCTGCACCTGGAACAGGCGCCCCTGGGGATTGTTCGCGTCGGAGCCGTCGTCGCGGTCGCCGAACGCCACGGCGGCGTACTCGGCGTCCGGCTGCGCCGTGGTGAGGGTGCCCATGACCTTGGTCAGGTTGGCCTGCACGTCCGCCAGCGCGGTCCCCATCGAACCGGTCTGGTCCATCAGCAGCACGATGTCCGGCTTGGCGGGCACCTTGTCCGTCGGCACCGTCTTGTCGACCGTGCCGGTGCCGCCCCGGCCGACCGGCACGTCCACCACCGCCGGGACCACTCTCGCCGCCGGCGGCGGCGGGATCCGGGAGGCCGCCCGGGTCAGGGTGATCTTCGTGCCGTCGGCCGACCACACGGGCTGGGTGTCGTCGTCCCGGCGCAGGTACGGCGGGACCGGGATCTCACCGAGGATCCGGCCGTCGGCGACCCGGGCGATCCGGACCACGTCCCGGCTGCGTTCGCCGCTGCCGGCGGTCTCGGTGAACGCGATCATCGAGGCGTCCGGCGACCAGGCCGGGTGCTGCTCGCGCTTGATCCCGTCCGCCGGGCCGGTCAGCGGGCGGGGACCGCTGCCGTCGGCGTTCGCCACGACGATCGCCGTCTCCGCCGACTCGCCGGGACCGGCCTCGGTGTAGGCCAGCTGGGTGCCGTCGGCGGAGAAGGCGGGGTCGAACTCGTCGGCCCCGGGCCGCTGGGTGAGGTCCCGGCGGTCGCCGCCGGTGGCGTCGGAGCTCCAGATGTCGGTGGTGGCGCCGTCGCGCAGCTCGGTGAACACGGCCCGGCCGTCCGGCCGGAACGCCGGCTCGGTTTCGCCGGTGCCGGGCAGCGCCGAGATCGCCGAAACCTTGCCGCCGCTGACTTCCTCCACGTCGCCGAAGGGGTCCTGGGCGCGGGTCGTGAAGGCCAGCCGGGCGCCGTCGGGCGACCACGCGGGCTCGGACGAGTCACCGGGATCGGGCACCGCGCGGGTGACCGCGCCGCCGGTTCCGGCGATCAGCACGACGTCGCCCGCCGGGTGGAAGCGGGTGGTGGTGAACGCGATCCGCGCCGGGCCCCACGCGGGCTGGGTGTCGGCGGCCGGGTCGGTGGTCAGGCGCGCCGGCGGCCCGCCGGCGGCCGGGACGGTGTAGATGTCCCCGGCGGGGTCGTCGCGCGTGCTGCTGAACGCCAGGCGGGTGCCGTCGGGTGACCAGCTCGGCGAGTCGTCGGCGGCCGGGCCGGTCGTCACCTGGCGCAGGCCGCGGCCGTCCACGCCGATCACGAAGAGCTTGCGGCTGCCGGTGCGTTCGGAGGCGAACGCGACCGTGCGGCCGTCGGGCGAGAGCGCCGGGTGGAGGTCGACGGCGTCGTCGTCGGTCAGCCGCTGCGCCGCACGGGCGCCGTCGCGCAGGTAGTACAGCTCGCCGTCCCGCTCGCCACCGCCGGCGGTGGCGGCGCGGTGGCTCACCCAGACGATGCCGCCCGTGCCCGCGGACGCGTCGGCGTCGACGCTCCCGATGCCCTCCGGCAACGCCGGCTCCGCGCCTTCCCCGGTCGCCTGGTACAGGCCGGTGGTGGCCTCGCTGACGTACCCGACGCGGTAGGGCGCGGGCACCGGTGCCGGTGCCTGCGCCTCGGTCGGCGAGAGCGCTCCGCCGATCGCCCAGCCGCCGAGCACCGCGGCGACCGCGACGCCCGCCACCGCTCGGTTCGCGCGCATGGTCGGTCCTCCCCACGGGTTTCGCCGGCTCAGCCGGCCTCGAACAGCTCGATCTCGGAGATCGCGACGTCCGAGCCGCCCAGCGAGCGGTGCAACCCGACGACGTGCAGCTCGACACTCGTGGCGCCGGCGCTGTTCTCGATCGGGACTTCCTGGGCGTCGGGCGTGTCGGCCAGCACCATGTCGTAGGTCTTGCCGGTGGAGAAGACCAGGTGCAGCTTCTGCGGCCGGTGCTCGGCCTGGAAGTTCGCCGCGTCACCGGAGTGGACGATCGCCTTCCGCAGGTCCACCGGGTGGTCGAAGGTGAACACCAGCGCCTGTTCCCGGTCGGCGGGCGCCGCCCAGAACGTGTTCTTCGCGTTGTCGGTGACCAGCGGCGCCGCGTGCCCGGTCGTCTGCGCGGTCGCGGTCACCTTCACCGGGTGGACCGGGTTCAGCTTGGCCTCGAAGACCCCCGTCACCTGGCTCCACAGCCCGGTCGCCGCCGTGTTGATCGCGCTGCGGAACGGCTGGTAGAGCGCGTAGACCAGCGCCGAGAAGATGAGCGCCACCGCGATCGCCCGGCGGATCACCTTGCCCACGGTCCGGCGCGCGGCCCCGGCCCGGCCGGTCCGGCGGCGGACGCCGTCCTTGCCCGGCCGCTCCCCCGCCTTGTGCGCCCGCGGTTTGCGGCCGGACAGCCGTCGCCACCACGACGTCTCGACGACCGCGGACTCGGCCAGCGACGCACCGCAGCGGCTGCAGAAGTTGCGGGCCGGTGCGTTGCCCTTGCCGCACCGGCCGCAGATCAGGTCGCCCGGGCTGAGGACCTGCTCCTCGACCGCTTGTTGCACCGGCTGCCGGACCGGGGCGACCGGCTCGGCGGGCTGCACGACCTGCTGCTGCACCACCGGTTGCGACCGCACCGCGACCGGGCCGTCGTCGTCCCACTTCAGGTAGCGGCCGCATTCGCCGCAGAACTCGACGTCGGCGGGCCCCTGGTGCCCGCACTCCGCGTAGGTGACCATCCGCTAGCCCTCCAGCACTTCCACCGTGACCCGCACGTGGGCGGGCACCGCATCCACGACCGTCGCCGTCAGCCGCCGCACGTCGAGCCGGCCCGGATCGGGCACCCGCACGCGCACCTGCACCCAGGGCGGCCCCGGATCGGGCAGCGGCGCGCCGGGCTGCGGGTCGGCGACGACGCCGCCGCTGTCGGTCACCTCGACCGCGCCGCCGGTCAGCAGCCCGACGTGCTCGGCCAAGCCACGCCGGGTGCCGCGCCACCGGTGCAGCTCGACCGAGCGCGTCACCAGCTGCCGCAGCTGCGCGGGGTCCCAGCTCTCGTCGACGCCGAGGGCGACCCAGTGCGCCAGCCAGGCGACGAAGTCCGCGGGCGCCACCCCCGGGTCGAGGTAGCCCGCGAAGTTGTCCAAAGTGGCGAAGACCGGGGCGAGGACTTCGTCCAGTGCACCGGTGAAGCCCTGCACGAACCGGTCCTCGGCGTAGACCGCGGGCAGCTGCTCGCCGATCGGGTGCGGGCTCGCCAGCCCCGGGACGCCGGTCCTCACGCGCCCGCCTCCCGCACCCGCACCTGGTGCCCGAACGAGAACGCCAGCGCGTTGGGCGGCAGGTCGAGCCGGTCGACCTGCTCGCCGCGCTCGCGCGTGATCGGGTTCGCGGCGAACAGCCGCACGTCCTCCACCAGCTCGACGCCGGGCAGCCGCTGCAGCACCGCGAAGACCTCGCCGGACTGCACCGGGCGGCCGAACGGCCAGCCTTCGCCGTCCGGGCCGCCGCTGATCGGGTTGAAGTAGTCGTAGAGGGCCTGGCTCGCCCGGGCGCCCAGCGTGCCCGCCGTCGTCCGGCGGCGGGCCCGCAGCCGCGCCACCACCGTGACACCCTGGTAGAACGGCGGCTCCACGGACACGAGCGCGCCCACGCAGCGCCGTTCGCCGAGGTGGCGTTCGATCCGGCCGCGCAGGCCGGGTTCGAGCATCAGCGTGGCGAAGGCGAGTTCGCCGGTGTCGGGCACGGCCGGCACGACGAGGACCCGGATGGCGCCGGTTTCGCGGCCGTCGGTGCCGTGCGCCGGGATGCACCGCACGCGGGCCGCTTCCGGCGCGGCCTCGCGCGCGAGCTGCTCGTAGTCCTCGGCGGTGACCGCGCGGTCGCGGGTGCGCAGCAGCAGCGGGCCGCGGACCGCCGCGTCGCGGACCGACTCGCCGTCCACCCCGCCGATCGCCGGCCGCCGGTTCACCACGCTGCTGACGAACGGGATCGGGTCCCGCTGCACTTCGAGGACTTCGCGGGCGACGTTGCCCCGCCGGCCGCCCCCGGACCGGTACTCGGGCACGCGGATCGCGGCCGACTTCGGCGGGACGGCCCCGTAGTACCGCAGGCCGCCCTCGGGCTGGCGCACCGCGGGCCCGAACTCGACCGCCCCGCCGACGCGGTCGAGCACGACGTGCCGGTCGTCCGGGCCGGAGTCGGCGAAGGACCGGACTTCCGTCCACGGCTGGCAGCCGTCCGGGCCGGAGACCTCGACGACCAGTTCGCCCTCGCCGACGACCACCGGCGGCCGGCCGAGCGGGAACCGCTGGCCCGGCGTGCCGTCGGAGGTCCCGACGACCTCGTTGCGGATGATTTCGGCGTGCACGGCGCCCACCGTGCCGCCGATCGTCGAGGCCTCGACCGCGTGCAGCCGCGGCGGGCGCTGGTAGAACGGCTGGTTCGGCTTCGCCTCGACCAGGCGGCACCGCAGCCAGCCGGCCCGCTGCCGCGCGAGCACCGAAGTCGCGTGCGCGGGCGGGACGTGCACGACGATGTCGCCGGCCCGGTTGAACGCGCCGGTGCTGTCCCGGTCGACCTCGCACGCCGCCCAGCCGGTGCCGTCCCAGGCCTCCCACAGCCACGGCGGGTCGCGCGGGTCGACGCCCTGGCCCTCGACCTCGCAGTCCACCCGCAGCAGCACCGCGCAGCCGGGGACGGCGTCCGACAGTCCGAAGAGGACGGAGTCACCCGGTGCCGGGGTCTCGCCGAAGGCCGCGGGGCTGCCGCCGACGAGCAGCTCGTCCGTGCGGTCGACCGGCGGCAGGCCGGTGCCGGCGGTGCCGGTCGCCAGGTGCGCGAGCGAGCACGGGACGATGTCCAGCGTGCGCTCGACCGTGAAGACCACCGGGTCTTCGACCTCGTTGCGCACGCTCGCGACCTGTTTGCCGCTCGCGACGACCACCGGGACGTCGCGGGCCGCCGAAAGCCAGAACGTCACGTCGGTCCGCGCCGCGGCGGGCGGGAACAGCCGGACCCCGATCAGTTCGAGGAAGCGCAGGTAGTGCCGGTCGGGCACCCGGTTGAGCCGGTAGAGCAGCTGGTCGACCATCTGCGCGAACGTCTCGATCAGCGTCACGCCGGGGTCGGAGACGTTGTGGTCGGTCCACTCCGGACAGTTGCGCTGGACCAGGTACTTGGCTTCGTCGACCAGGTCCTGGAACCGGCGGTCGTCGAGGTTGGGCATCGGCAGGGACATCAGGCACCGTCCTCGCCCGGCTCGTGCGGCGGGATGACGTAGAAGGGGAAGACGAGGTTGCGCGGGTCGTTGGTGCCGCGCAGCCGGTAGCGGATGTCGATCAGCAGGGTGCCCCGGTCGGCCTCGTCGAAGCCGACGACGACGTCGTCGAGGGTGATCCGCGGCTCCCAGCGCTCCAGCGCGACCCGGACTTCGTAGGCGATCTGCCCGGCGGTCGCCGCGTCGGCGGGCGCGAACACGAGGTCGTGCACCGCGCAGCCGAACTCGGGGCGCATCGGGCGCTCCCCCGGCGACGTCGCCAGGATCAGCCGGATGCTCTCGACGACCTCGCGTTCGCCGCCGACCAGCGCGATCGAGCCGGTCGCGTCGGTGTGCAGCGGGAACGCCAGTCCCCGGCCCAGGAAATCCACGTCAGCCTCCGATCAGGACGGTCGGGCAGCCCATGACGATCGGCGCGCCGCACGCGGCCAGGTCGCCCATCCGGGCGGCCGGCGTGCCGCCGATCAGCACCGTGGGGCAGCCCGGCGGCGCGATCGGCGACGGCGGGTGCACCGCGGGCGGCGGGAACGAGCACGTGTGCGGCGTCCCGACGTTCGCGGCGGGCAGCCCGCCGATGAGCACTGTCGGCACCCCCGGCCCGGCGATGACGCCCGGGTGCCCGGTCGGGTCGCCGACCCTCGCGGCTGGTGGCATGCGCACTCCCCGTCAGTTGATCTTGACCACGCTGCCGCGCACGGTGACGACACCGCTCGCGGTCAGCTCCGTCTGGCCCTGGCCGGCGACCGACACGGTGGCGCCCTCGACCTGCACACCCGCGGTGCCGCTCAGCTTCAGCCGGCTGGTCGCCTCGACGCTGGCGTCGGTCTGGGACTTGACCGTGACTTTCTGGCCCTTGAGCTCCAGCGGCCCGCTGCCGGCGTCGATGCGCACGCCGTTCTGCGCCTTGACCGTGACGCTCTTGCCGCTGGTCACCTCGATGACCTGGTTCTTCTGGTCGATCTTGACCACGAACTTCGCGTCGCCCGACGACAGGGTGATCCCGTCATCCTCGGCGAATTCGAGCTTGTGGCCCTTCCGCGAGACGAACCCGCGCAGGGCGACTTCGCCGCTGTTGGCGTCGACGACGGGTTTGCCGAACTTCGACGGCGCGGTGTCCTTGGTGTTGTAGAGCCCGCCGAGCACGTACGGCGCTTCGAAGTCGCCGTGTTCGAACCCGACCAGGACCTCGTCGCCGACCTCGGGCAGCACCAGCGCACCCCGGTCCCGGCCCGCGCCGGGCTGGACCGTGCGGGCCCAGGTGCTGGTGAACTCCTTGTCCAGCCACGGGAAGGTGAGCTTGACCCGGCCGAGCTTCGCCGGGTCCTTGAGGTCGGTGACCTGCGCGGGCACGACACCCGGCCACGGCGAGTGCTGGGCCCCGCCCGCGACCAGGCCGTAGAGCGAGCGTTCCTGGCGGCCGGACACGGCGAACTCGGTGGTGTAGCCGACCTCGTCGTTGAACAGGTGCCGCGTGCTGGTCAGCGTGTATTTGCCCGCGAACGGCCTGCCGACGCCGGTGAGCGTGACGGCCGCGCCCGCGCGCAGCTTCGGGTTGCCCTTGGCGACGCCGTCGAGTTCGGTGCAGGCGCTGCCGAACCGGTCGGCCAGGGCCTTCGCGGTCGCGTCGGCCTCGCCCTGGGTGCGCCGCGGCGCGGCGGCGTCGAGGAAGGGCGGGCCGCCGAACTTGCCGGCCAGTTCCACCGGGTCGACCGGCACCTCCGTGCCCGCGTTCTTCGGGGTCGCGGTGGCGGTGATCGCCTGCTTGTTCTCGTAGTCCCAGCCGGTGACCCGCACCTCGGGGACCTGTTCGGCCGCGGTCACGCTGGCGCGCAGGCTGAGCAGGGTCCCGTGGGCTTCGAGGACGAGCGGGTCGGCGGTGGCCTTCGTGGTCGTCGAAGGCGCGCCGGCGGGCTTTTCGGGGAGTTCGAAGTTCAGCTTGCCGTCCCGGACGGCGATCTGCGCGCCGACCACGTCGGCCAGCCGGGACAGGAACTCCCAGTCGCTGACGTTGTCCTGGGACAGCTGGGTGTTCGGCCGGCCGCGGAAGCCCTTGACGTCGTCGATCCGGCCGACCTGGATGTTCGCGCGCCGGGTGACCTTGCGCACGACGTCCGCGACGGTCATGTCCGGGTACGCCGCGACCCGGCGGCCGCGGAACAGCCGGTGCGCGTGGTCGTACCCGCGGACCTCGGTGAACGTGCCGTGCGGGTCCAGGTCGATCGCGACCGCGGTGACCTCGCCCGAGAGCAGGTCCTGCGGGGCGTCCGGGTCCGACGTCTGGACCTTGAGCTTGATCTTGGCCCCGACCTTGAACTTACCCTTGTCGAGCACGACGGTCCCGGGGTCGCGGAAGCGCAGCACGAAGGTGTCCGGCAGGTTCCGGCTGTCGTCGACGTAGGCGTAGCTCAGCATCACCTTGACGTCGTCGGGCAGCGCGGTGCCCTCGACCTCGACCATGAGGGTGTTCGTGAAGGTCTCGTTAGCCATCGAGCTCCTCCAGCGCGGGCACCAGGAGCCGGGTGCCGGGCCGCAGCCGCATCGGGTCGTCGATGCCGTTGGCGTCGGCGATCTCGCGCCACTTCCCGGCGTCGCCGTAGGCGCGGAACGCCACCGACGGCAGCGAGTCGCCGGCGACGAGCACGTGCGTGTCCCGCGCGGCGAGCGCGCCGGACGTCGGGTTCTGGCCGCCCAGCTCGCCGGAGATCTCCTCCAGGTTCACCGTGCAGACCGCCCGCACCGGCGTCCCCGACGGCGTGAACAGCGTGTACTTCGCGGTGACGGACGAGACGTAGGCGGGGAACCCGGTCATGCCGCCCCACTTGAAGATCACCCACGGCGGCGAGGGTTTGCGGTGCTGGCGGCTGTCCTCGGTGGCCACGCAGCAGCTGAACAGCTGCTCGACCTTCTTGACGACGGCGTCGTCCATCTTGGCGGTGGCGTCGAGGAACATCTCGAGCGCGAGCTTGGCCGGATCGGACCCTTTGAACTGCGGCGGCGCGCTCTTCTTGGCGTTCGGCTGCGCGTCCCGGCCCCATTTGGCGTTCTTGCTCAGCGAGAGTTCCTTGGGGTTGAACTGGAAGTTGATGTCGAACATCCAGTCCCCGGGCGGCTGCCCGGTCCCGCCCGACTGCGGCGGTTTGTGCACCTTGAGCAGCGCACGCTGCAGGTTGCTGGGCGCCGGTTCCCCGGAGCCGTAGGCGGCAGGCGGCTGCGAGCCGGCCGAGGTGAAGGTGACGGGCGAGGACATCGTCAGCCCTTCTTCGCCGGGCTGAGGAAGCCGTGGTGGGCCAGTTCGAGGGTCTCGGTGGCGACCTTGGGTGAGTCGGGCGAGAGCTGCGGCCCGCTCCAGCGCACCGGGACGACGCCTTCGAGCGCCCAGCTGGCGATGACCTTGCCTTCGAGGGTGCGGGCCTCGATGGTGGCGGTCTTGCGTTCGATCCCGCTCGCCAGGCTGGCGAACCACCGGGTGATCTGCGAGCTGGCTTCGGTGACGGGCCGCGAGAGCTTGACGTTCGAGTACTTGATCCGGGTCGGCAGCTGCCAGACCATGCCGTTGTTCCCGCCCTCTTCCCGCTGTTCCATGACGAATTCGCAGCCGAGACCGTCACAGCTGGAGAAGGCACCGAGGTTCCCGAGGTTCTTGTCGTCCAGCTTGACGACGTAGCAGACGGCAACGGCCTCTTCGGAATCGGGCATCGGCTCCTCCTTCAGTGCGGACGATCGGTGAGCACACCCCGGCGCTCACGGTCGAGACGAAGTTCGGTCTTGAGGCGGCGCAGCAGTGGGTCGAAGAGCTTTTTGACGAGCTCTTCGGTTCCCGGTGGCTGCGCGGCGGCGGGTTCGGGAGTGCGTTGGACGACGCTTTGGTGGGTCGAGTCGCTTTCGTGAACCGCGGAGGGCGGCGGGTTCTCGATGGTGCGCGAGACGGTGTCGGTGGCTGGTGCGGGCTCGGGAGGTGCGGAACCATCGAAAGTCCGGGCCACCGGAAGCGCTGCCGAGTCGGCGACTCTGGCGACCACAGGATGTGCCGTGGCGTCGATGCCCGGTTCCGCCGCGTCGGTGGCACGACCTCCCGTCGGCGATGCGGTGCTCGTGGGTGTGGCGGGACGAGCCATGGCCTCGACCGCTCGCGCGACCACCGGCAGGGTGGCGCCGTCGATCGTCGGTGCCACGGAAGAAGCGTTGGCTTCGGCCGCCTGTGCCACTGCCGATGGGGCGGAATCGATCATCCGCGCCACCGGAAGCGCCTCGGCCGCCCGGGTTCTCGAGGATGCAGGGTCATCGATCACCGGCGCCACCGGCAGTCCGCCGGCCGGTTGGACCCCCATCGACGGTGCCGAGCCATCGATCACCCGCGCAACGGGAAGCACCGCAGCGTGGGCCGACCGCGTCGCCGAAGGCGACGCGGGGCCATCGATAGCCCGCGCCACCGGAAGAACCGGCAGGTCGGCCGCTGCCGACGATGCGGTGTCCATGGACGGGCCCACCGGGGCCGCAGGTAACGGGGTCGCCGCAGGCGACGCGGAACCGTCGATCGCCCGCGCCACCGGCAATGCCCCGACCGGTCGTGCCGCCACCGACGATGCAGTGCCACCAATCACCGGCGCTCCCGGCAGCTCCACGGCAGCCGACCGCGTCACCGCAGGTTGAGCGGAGCCATCGATGGCCCGTGCCACCGGAAGCACCTCAGCCGACGATGCTGAGCCACCGATCACCGGCGCCACCGGAACCGCCGCCGCAGGTGGAGCGGAACCGTCAATCAGCCGCGCCACCGGCAGAGCCGGGTCAGCCGGTCGAGCCAACGACGATGCAGTGCCAGCAATCCCCGCCACCGGAAGCGCCGCAGCATCGGAAGACTGCATCGCCGCAGGCGACGCAGAGCCATCAATCACGCGCGCTACCGGAAGCGCCTCGGCCGGACGCGCCCCCATCGGCGGTGCCGAGCCATCGATCACCGGAACCGCCGCGCTACCGACCGACTGCGTGGCCGCAGGCGACGCAGAGCCATCGATGACCCGTGCCACCGGAATCGCCTCGGCCGGACGAGTCCCCATCGACGGTGCCGAGCCATCGATCACCGGAACCGCCGCGCTACCGACCGACTGCGTGGCCGCAGGCGACGCAGAGCCATCGATCACACGCGCCACCGGAAGCACCTCGGCCGGACGAGTCCCCATCGACGGTGCCGAGCCATCGATCACCGGAACCGCCGCGGTCCCGTCCGACCGCATCGCCGCAGGCGGCGCTGAGCCATCGATGGCCCGTGCCACCGGAAGCACCTCGGTCCCATCCGACCGCATAGCCGCAGGCGACGCAGAGCTATCGATGGTCGGTGCCACCGGAAGCGCCGCAGCCTCGGCCGACTGCGTCGGCGCAGGCGACGCGGAGCCATCGACGGCCCGTGCCACCGGAAGAATCGGTGCGTCAGCCGCCGGAGTCGGCGCGGGCGATGCGGCAGCGTCGATGGACCGGCCCACCGAGTCCTCAGATAACCGCCCCGCCGACGATCCGGAGCCGTCGATGGCCCGTGCCACCGGCAGAATCGGGTCGGCCTCCCGTGTCCCCGTCGGCGAGGCGGAGTCACCAACGACCGGCGCTACCGGAAGCGCCGCGATCCCCGCTGTCGGTGCATCCTCGGATTCGGCCACCCCGATCGGCTTAGAAGGACCTTCCACCGCCCGCGCGACCGAAACAGCCGGCAACTCACCCGATCGTGTTACCGGCAACAAAGCACTCTGCCCCGCCCCGGCCGTCGAACGATCACCACCCTTCGGCGTCGCCGGAAGCGGCTCCTCGACCGCCCGCGCCACCGGGAGCGCCCGCTCCGCCGGCGGGGAAACGCTCGTCGAGCCGCCCGAGCTGCCAGGCGGCTCCGTCGTCCCGGACCGCATCTCCGGGCCCTCGAGCGGACGAAAACTGTAGACCGGCGGTGACTCCGCGACCCGCGACACCGGCAACCCCGCCGCACGAGAACCCTCCGGCAGCATCGGCGCGCCGAGCCCCAGCCGGCGGGGCGTCGCCTGCTCCGTCCGCTGGACGAGCGGCAATTCAGGCGCCGCCGATGGATTCACCGGTACGTCCTCGACCACCGGAGCGTCCACAAGGGACGGTTCCGCCTGCAGGTTCCGAACCGTCGGCGTAACCGCTCCACTCGCGGACGTCAGCGGCCGCACGGCCTCACCCGCCGCGACAACCGGCAACACCACCCCCGTCGCCCCGGAAGACGAATGCGCAGAAGCAGCCACCCGCTGGACCAACGGCAGGTCCGGCACCGGCCGGGCCAGGTCGCCGATGACTCCGGCGGGTTCCGAAGGCCCGACCCGGTGCCCGAGCGGCTCCAGGTAGCCGGGACTGCGCCAGGACGTCAACGTCGAGCTGAACCGCTGCACCGGGTTGACCAGCGGGTGCTCGCCCAGCACCCGCTGGATCGGCGCCACGCTCCGCCACTCCCCGCGCGTCACCGGCAACGCGGCCGGAACCGGCGAAGGCGCAGGCAAAGGCCCGGACGAAGGCGCCGGCGGCGTCGGCTCCTTCCTGCGGAACCACATCGCGTCACCGTCCCTGGCTCATCCGGGTGTTGATCCGGGCGATCTCGGCGACGTAGGTCAACCGGTCGGGGTGTTCGAGGTCGAGGATTTCGTCGAGCGACCAGTGCAGGTGGTAGGCGACGTACGCGACTTCCTCGTGCAGCCGGTCGGCCGCGTACGTCACGATTCCCCCAGGCGGCCGCCGGCGACGTCGACGACGAAGCTGTGGCCGCACTCCGGGCACGCCACGCCCGCCCGGGTGTGGCCCTCGCTGTTGACCCGGCGGTACATGTCCTGCAGGAACGCCAGGTCGGAAGCGAACAGGTTCTCGATGATCCCGGCGTGCACGTCGGTGATGTCGCCGATCCGGGTGACCACGCGGGCCAGCAGCACCACCGTGAGGAACGCCGAGTTCTCGCGCACCCGGTCGTCCCGCAGCGGGATCAGCTCGTCGCGGGCGGTGGCCAGGCGCATCACGCCCGAGTGGTGCACCTTGCCCTCGTCGTCGACGTACCCGCGCGGGAGCTCGAACGCGAACTCCGTCCGCAGCTTCGGCCGCTCGGTCCGAGGCTCCTCCGGTGGTGCCTCTTCGACCGGCGCCGACGCCATCACCCTGCGCATCGGCTCACTCGACTTCCATCTGCTCGTAGGTGATGACGAGCTTCTCGGTGAGCACGCTCGTGTCGCCGGCCTTCAGCGAGCCGATTTCCAGGCTCTTCGGCCAGGCGTTGGTGAGCTTGTAGCGCTTGAGCGCGGAGCCTTCGTAGTCGTAGACGATGATGGCGCCGCCCTTGCGGGCCGTCGTCATCTTGCCGAAGTGCGCGTCCTTGACCCACTTTTCGAAGCTGTTGTCGTCGGTGAGGCCGCGGGTCAGCGTGACCTCGCCCGCCTTGGGGCGGCCGGGCAGCTTCTTGATGACGTACTTGCCGTCCGCGGTGTTCTGCTTGAGCTCGATGACGTCCTGCTCCATCTTGAGGCCGGTGACCTCGGAGATCTGCTTGATCTGGACGCCGTCGATCTCGAGCCCGAAGGAGTGGCCGACCGCCTTGTCGAGATCGGGAAGTGCCATGGTGGAGTCCCTTCACTACTCGTTGACGAGGCTGGTGCCGCCGGACATCTGCGCCAGCCGGAAGATCACGAACTCCGCCGGTTTCACCGGGGCGATGCCGACTTCGCAGATCACCTGGCCGAGGTCGATGCCCTCGGCCGGGTTGGTCTCGCGGTCACACTTGACGAAGAAGGCCTCGTCCGGCGTGAGCCCGAACAACGCGCCCTTGCGCCACTCCATCACCAGGAACGCGCTGATCGTGCGCCGGATCCGCGCCCACAGCGCGTCGTCGTTCGGCTCGAACACGACCCACTGCGTGCCGCCGAGGATCGACTCCTCGAGGTAGTTGAACAGCCGCCGGACGTTCAGGTAGCGCCACGCCGGGTCGCTCGAGAGCGTCCGCGCGCCCCAGACCCGGATGCCCTTGCCGGAGAACGACCGGACGCAGTTGACGCCGATCGGGTTGAGCAGTTCCTGCTCGGCCTTGGTCAGGTGCGTCTCGAGCGCGAGCGCGCCGCGGACGACCTCGTTGGCGGGAGCTTTGTGGACACCGCGGGTGGCGTCGGTGCGGGCCCACACACCGGCCATGTGGCCGCTCGGCGGGATGAACGCGTTGGTGCCCGACGCGGGGTCGAGGACCTGGACCCAGGGGTAGTACAGCGCGGCGTACTTGGAGTCGTAGCCGGCCGCGTCCATCCGCCAGCTGCGGACTTCCTGGGGGTTGAGCGCCGGCGGCGGGTCGATGATGGCCATCCGGTCGCCCATCAGCTCGCAGTGCGCGATCATCGCCAGCTGCACGGCCTTGACGGTGTCGAGATCGATCAGGTCGCGCTGGTAGGCGGCCATCAGGTCCGGCGCGGCGACCATGGTGATCTCGTCGATCGCCTCCAGGCCGCCGAACCCGGTCCGGTCGGCGACGTCGCCGACGTAGTCGTCGGCGGCGACCCGGCGCGGCACCGGCGGTGCGTCCGCCTCCCTCGGCGGCGCGGAGAGCACGGCGGTGCCCTTGTCCGGCTTGGCGACCGCCCCGCCGGCGGCGACCTCTTCGACCGTGATGAGGTTCGACTTCTCCCGCACCGCGGTGACGACGTTCTCCTTGGTCCGCTTGGTCGTCACGTTGTGCGTCTCGACGACCTTGCCGTCCTGCTTGACGAGCACGGTGAACCGGTCTTCGGCGGGGTTGTCACCGGTCGGTTCGGCCACCTCGACGGTGATGTCCCCGCCCTGCTTGCCTTCCGGCAGTTCTTTCGCGACGAACCGGTAGCCCCCGAGCACGGCTTGCCGCCCCTCGATCCGCTTCGGCCCGGCGCCGTTGTCCTGCGCGCGCGACCCGCCGATGCGGACGATGTAGCAGTTGGTGCCACCGTTGAGGAAGTAGCCGTAGACGGACTGCGCCAGGTAGCAGCCCTCGAGGAAGTCACCGAAGGTCTGGGTGAACTGGCCCCAGTTGGAGACGAGCGTCGGGGTGTTGAAGGGACCGTCGGAGGCAAACCCGACGAAGGCGGCGACGGCGGTGCCCACGCCCTCGATCGGCCGTGCGCCGGCCTCGATCTCCTCGACGTACACCCCCGGCGTGAGATAGGTGGGCATGCGTGCCTCCCTTGTCGACGCACGAGTCTTGTCATCGAGGATGCTGCTGCCAGGGCGTTCTCCACGGAACGCCCGTGCGGCTAGGCCCGCGGGAACCGATCTCTGCCCTTAAAGGCAACTGCCCGTTCGGGCAGCCGTGCCCGCCTGTGCGGCAGGCCACGGGAGGCATCCGGCCGGCCTTCGCGCCACCGGATCAACGTTCGAGGCTGTCCTGGTATCCGAGCCCGTCGAGAGCCAGACGGGCCTCCTGCCGCACCGCTTCGACCGGATCGTTCGAAGTCATGTCTTCCAGCAGCTGCCGCAATTCCGGCCAGCCGACGTAAGTGGTGACGAGCACGAGTGCCCGCCGCACGGCGGTTACGTCGTCCGAAGCCGCAGCCCGCAGTTTCGCGACCGAACCGGAACGGTCTTCGGGATCGGCCGTCAGAGCCAGGAGGTGGACGGCTTCGACCCGCTCATCGGCAGTCGTCGCCGAATCCCACGCACGCAGGGCGTCTTCCGGCCGGTAGGCGGCCAAGAGCTCGCGCGCCTCCGACTCCACAGCCGGCACGTCCGCGCCCTTGACGACCAGGTAACGGGCCTCGACGAGGTGGTCTTCGACGTAGTGGATCCACGTCCGCTCGTCGCGATCGACCCAGACGTCCTCGTACGGCCGGTCCTCGCCACGCGGCCAGTTCTGCAGGAACAACCAGTCCAGGTCGAGGGCCGCGTCTTCCACTTGTTCACGGGTGACTTCGGGGCGCAGCACGATCCGGCTTTTCGGCGACCGAGCCGGCTCACTCATCCCGACCTCCGGAAGAACTCCCGCAGCATCCGCCGGATGCAATCGCCGATCGCCTGGGCGCTCAGCCCGACCAGCCCTTGATCACGAGCCAACCGCATGTTGACCCACATGGTCACCAACGCGGTCTCCCGTCGTTCGAGCTCCTGGGCATCGCGGCGTCTGTTGTCGAGCGTCTCCTGGCTGACCTGGCGCGCCGGCTGGTTGCGACGCCGCAACGCTATCAGCTCGTCCTGGGGGTTGAGTTCACGCGCCGCCCGTTCGGCGCCCTCCATGGACATGGGGAACATCCCCCGGCCGCCCCGGCGACGACCGGGTCCGCTCTCGTGCGCGGCAAAGGCTTCCTGCCAGGTCATGGCGCCGCTCTTGACGAGTTCGACCGTCATCGGCGCCATGGCGTAGTTCCGCCGGTTCCGATGCGATTCCCGGGCGAACATCAGCCAGCTCGCGTGCCCCAGCAGCCCGGCCTGCTCGGCGGTCAGCTCCCGCGGCGCCACCCCCGTCCGGAGGAACTCGTGCAGGTGAGCGGCCAGCTGACGGTCGTCGATGCCCGTCTTGGCGAACTCCGCGGCGATGTCCGGGTAACTGCCCTTGCCCAGACCTCGCACGTAGGCGTTCGCCGGGCCGCCGTAGGGAGAGCGGCTCTCCCGGGTGAGCAGGTCGTTGGCTCCTTCACCGTGCACGCCGGTGCGTTGCTCCCGCGACCACGGCCGGCGGCGCCCTTGCGTCCGCAGGAACTGCGTCGCGGCACCCCAGCCCTCGCCGCCGGACACGTCCAGCAGGTCCGGGTTCTCCCCGGCCTGCGCCCGCATGGGCTTCAACCGGCGCCTGATCTCCGGGTCCCGGAGCACATCGGCCACGGCCTGGTTGACCACGGTGCGCAATTGGGCCGGAGACAGCGCGGTCGCCCTGGCCACCTTCCGGCGCGGGTTGATGGTGGCCCACACCTCCGCGCTGTCACCGCTGCGCTGGAAATCGAGCGAGGTGAGGCGGTACCGCAGCCGCCAGTACAGCAGCCGGGCCCGGAGCGCGAGCTGTCCGACGCCCTTCGCGAGCAGGCCGTTCAGCTTCGGTTCGATCGCTTGCGCCGCACGGGCGAGACGGTCCTCGAGGCGTTGCCGCCGGTCCGCCGGAGTCTCCCGGTTGCGACGGCCCCCACGACGCTCCCGCCACGCCCGGAACCGATCCCCGATCCGCCGCCCCACCCGCCGCAAGGCCGCCCCGATCCGGGTCACCACCCGCTTCAGCGCCGCGCCGATGCGGCGGGCGATGTCGCGGATCTTGTTCGCCACCTGGGAAGCGCCGCGGGCCAGGCGGGCCAGCAGCCAGTTGGACACGAAGTCGATCACCGTCACCGCTGCGGCCGCCACCGCCGCCGCGAACGCCTGGCCGCCGTTGCCGGACTTGACCGCCCTCAAGAACGCCACGAACCGGTCGATCGCCTGGAGGATGCGGCTCACCGTGCCCCACGCCGCCTGCAGGCCCTGGATGATCGCCAGTACCGCGCCCGCGGCCGGGATGATCATCGACGCCAGCTTCTCCACCAGGATGCCGATCAGAGCCGCCGGGATGGCCTGCTTGATGCCCTGCCAGGCCATTTGCCCGATCTTCGCCAGGGAGATGCCGCCGCGGGTCAGCAGGTTCCAGACCGCGCGCCCCAGGCCGAGGACCTGCTCGACCTTGTCGTTGAACCACTGCTGGACCGCGGTTTTGAGGGCCTGCCACAGGTGGTTGCGGATGCCGTCCAGCACCGACGCCGCCAGGTTGCGCAGCCAGGCGCCGGGGTTCGAGGCGACGTCGCGGGCGATCGCCATGAACGCGCCCAACGTCTGCAGGGCCGCCCGGGCCGCGTCGATCGCGCCGCGGACCGTGGCGGCGACGCCGTCGACCGCGGCCTTGAGACCGCGCTCCAAACCGGACAGCAGCGCCGCCAGGCCCCGGCCGAGCAAGCCCAGTGCCGCCCGCACGCCGGACTTCAGGCCTTCGGCCAGCCGGTTCACGGCCGCCTCGGCCTGGCGGACCCGCGCCTGGATGGCGGCGCGGAAGCGGTCACGCAGGGCGGGGAAGCCGGCCAGGACGCGGTCGCCAATCGCGGTCAGCGCGGTGCCGGCCAGCCGGATCGCAGCCACCGCCGCCTGCCGGGCGCGTTCGATGACGGCCGTGGCGAGCTGCTGCGCCTTCTCGATCGCGCTCCGCACGGCTTGACGCGCTTTCTCGAACGCCGCCGTGATCCCCTGCTTGACCCGGTCGAACAACGACTGCGCCCGGGACGCGAGCCAGCCGAAGAACCCGCCACCGCCGCTTTCGCGCTGGCCCTCGGCCCGGTGCTGCGCGGCTTCCCGCTCGCCTTCCTGCCGGGCCGCGGCGGCCTCCTGCTCGCCCTGCCGGTGGTGCTCGGCGGCCTCGGTTTCGGCTCGCTGCCGCTCACCGTCCACGGTCTGCCCCGCGGTGCCCACCACGGTCTGTGCCTCCGCGTGCGCGGTGGTGACCAGGGCGCGTTGCTCGGTCCGCCACTGCGTGCGCTGCTCGGCCACCTCGCCGCGCACCCGGGTGCGCTCGGCGCTTTCGGCCTCGGCGTGCTCGCGCTCCATCCCGGCGATCTGCTCGGCCGACTGCCGGCGCTGGGCCTGCTCCTGCTCGACGTGCTCCGCCCGGGCGCCCGCCATCGCGGTCGCCGCCGACCCGGCCGCGGCGCGCAGCCGCGGGCCGTCCTGTTCTTCGGCGACCGCGGAGACGGCGGAATCCGCCGCGCCGGAGCCGGTTTCCGCGGCGGCCGGGCCGGACGGACCGGCCGCGCCCGTCCCGCCGGCGCCCGCGGGGATCTCGGCCCGCATCGTCTCCACGGCCGTGGTGGGGTGCACGGCGTCCTCGCCGAGCGGCTCCCCCGCGTCCCGGGCTCCCTCGCCCTGCGCCACCGCGGTGCCCTGGGTCAGCTGCGCCTGCTGCGCGGTGACCTGGCCGGGATCGGCGTCGCCGGTCAGCGCCACCCGCGGGGCCGCACCGGGGGTGAGCTGGGTGCCCGGGTCGCGGACCGGGAGCCGGGTGATCGACGCGGCGAGCTCGTGCGCGGCGGTTCGGGTCAGGCCGCCCTGGGGCGCCGCGGGCAACGGCGGTGCCGTGACCCGGCTGGCGGGGGCCGGACCGGCCGGCGGAACGGGCCGGGGCGGCGGCGTGGGACGTGCGGCGCGCGACGGCACCCGGCCGACGCGGGCCTCGTGCGCGGCGCCGCTCGCGGGCACCAGCGACGACGCCGGTTCCGCCAGGGTCGTCGTGGCGGCCAGCGGCGTGTGCCGGGGTGGCCCGGCGGCCAGCCGGCCGTGCTCGCGAGCGACGGCCGCCCCGGCCGACACCTCGACACCGCCGATGGTCGCGGCCATCTGCGCCGGCGGCAGCGCACCGAGGTGCGCCATGGCCTGTTCCGGTGGTGCGCCGGCGAGGTCGGGCGGCGCCGGAGCCGGAGGCTCCTCGATCGGCCCACCGCCGCCTCCGCCGCCGGCCTCCGGTTCCGGCTCGGGCCCGGTGTCCGCGCCGGCCGCGTCGACTTCCGCTTGGGCACCCGAGGCGACTTCCGCCTGCGCCGCCCCGAGATCGGAGACGCTTCCACCCTCGTCCGGCTCGGTCCGGGCTACCGGGCCCGCCTCCTGAGCCGATTCCGCCTGCGCCGCCCCGGGATCAGGGACGCTCCCACCGCCGCCCGCCTCGGTCTGGGCTACCGGGCCCGCCTCCTGAGCCGATTCCGCCTCGGCGCCCGAAGCGACTTCCGCCTCCGCCGCCGCGAGATCGGGAACGCTCCCACCGCCGCCCGGCTCGGTCTGGGCTACCGGGCCCGCCTCCTGAGCCGATTCCGCCTCGACGCCCGAAGCGACTCCCGGCTGCGCTGCCCCGAGTTCAGGGGCGCTCCCGCCATCGCCCGGCTCTGCCTGCACCACCGAAACCGCCGCCCGAGCCGATTCCGCCTGCCCCGCACCGGAGCCGGAGACGCCGCCGCCCGGCTCGGTCTGCACCGGGCCCGCCTCCTGAGCCGGCGGAGCATCCACGTGCTGGTCCAAAGTGGCCAGTTCGTCGTCCCCGAGGCCGGGCGCGGGCGTCTGGGGTGCGGTCTCGGCGACGCCCCCACCCTCGTCGAGTGCCGGAGCCGGTTCCGCGGCCGGCCGTGCGGGGGTGGGCACCGAAGGTGCGGCGACCGGAGCCGCGGGCCGGGCCCCGGCGGCCACGGTGCTCTTCGCGTCCGGGGGTTTCGGCCGTGGCGCGGGTCGCCGGGCGAGCTGCCCGGCGGCGCGGCGGACCAGGCCGGCCACGGCCGCGTTCCCCGCCCCGCGCTGCAGGCCCAGCAGCGCCGCGACGCCCGGCGCCGGCTCGGCCTGCGACGAGCGCGGGGACGAACGCGCGGACGAGCGCGGGACGGACGGCGACCGGTCGGCCGGTCGCCCGGTTTCCCGCGCCGGGTCGGTGTGCCGCGCGCGGGCGGCAGCCGGCGGCCGGGCGGCGGCCACCGGTTCGGGTTCGGTCGAGCGCGCCTGGCTCATCAGTCGGCTCGGCCGGCTATTCCGGCGCGGATTCTTCTTCTGGCGCTTCTTCCTCCCGCTGCACGTACGTCTGCGCGGTCTCCTCCTCGGGCGCCGGAGCGGCTCCCTCGCGCTGGACGTGGGCCTCGCCGTCCGCACACCGCTGCACGGCGGGAGCGGCAACGGGCGCCGACATCACCCGGTCCGCGTTCGCGACCGCCTCGCGTTCGAACCGGTCCGACGGGTCCGACACCTTCACCCCGCCGCCCGCGTCGGTCCCGTCCACCGGCCCGCTCCGCTGCTGGACCACGTGCGTCAGCTCGTGCGCCAGCATGTGCCTGCCCGGCTCCGACGCCGGGTCGTACTTGTCCCGCTGGAACACGATGTCCGACCCCACCGTGTACGCCTGCGCGTTCACCGACTTCGCCGAGTCGTGCGCGGCGCCGTCCGTGTGCACCCGGACGTCGGAGAAGTCCGCTCCCAGCCGGCTCTCCATGTCCGCGCGGGTCGAGGCGTCCAGCGGGGTGCCGCCGCCGGAACCGACGACGTCGTGGACCGGGGAACGCTCTTCCTCCAGCAGCGAAGCCGTTCCCGCGTTGCCCACCGCCCGCTGCAGCCCGAGCACGCCCGCCGGGCCCAGGACGTCCGTGCGGCCGGCCGCCGCCGCCCGGCCGAGGAGGTCGTGGTCGTCCCGCTCGATGCGGTCGCCCTTCGGCCGCAGGGTCGGTTCGACGTCGTTTTCGTGGCTGTGCCCGCGCATGTCCGCTCCCTCCACCGCCCGTCAAGCTTGCCCCGCGGCCGCGTCGCGCACCAGGCTGCGGGGCCCGTCCGGACGGGCGGCGAACGCTGCCCCTTCGGGCAGTTCAGCCGTCCGTCACCATGGCCAGGTACGGCCCGAACTCCCGGTCGAGGCAGAGCCGCCCCAGCTTGCGGTACTCGCGCGCGACCGCGCCGACCAGATCGCTCATCGCCACCGGGCGGCCCGCCTCCGCGGCCAGGTAGGCACCGGTGACCGCGGCCGAGCGGATGTGCCCGCCCGCCAGTTCGAAGGCCTCGGCGAGGAACCCCAGGTCCAGGTCCGCCCCGCGCGGCAGCCGGGTGCCCAGGCACCGGTCCCACAGCCGGCGGCGCAGCGCCACGTCCGGAAGCGGGAAGTCGACGATGACGTCGAGCCGGCGGGTGAACGCCTCGTCGAGGTTCGCCCGCAGGTTGGTCGCCAGCACGGCGATCCCGTCGAACGTCTCCATCCGCTGCAGCAGGTACGCGCTTTCGATGTTGGCGTACCGGTCGTGCGCGTCGCGGACTTCGGAGCGCTTGCCGAAGATCGCGTCCGCCTCGTCGAAGAGCAGGACGCCGTTGACCCCGGACGCCTCGGTGAAGATCCGCTCGAGGTTCTTCTCCGTCTCGCCGACGTACTTGTCGACCACGGTCGCCAGGTTGACCGTGTAGAGGTCCAGCCCGAGCGAGGCGGCGATCACCTCCGCCGACATCGTCTTGCCGGTGCCCGAATCCCCGGCGAACAGGCCGGTGACGCCCCGCCCGCGCCCACCGCCCGGGCGCATCCGCCACTCGTCGAGCACCTGGTCGCGGTAGCGCGCCCGCGCCGCCAGTTCGTCCAAAAGGGACAGCACGCCGGCCGGCAGCACCAGGTCGGGCCAGCCGACGGCCGGTTCGATCCGCCGCGCGAGCCGCTGCAGGCCGGCGGCGTTCTGGCTGCGGGCGCCCGCGCGGACGTGGGACGTGCGGACCAGTCCGTCGTCGGCCAGTGCGGTCACGGTCGCCGCCTTCGCGGCGCGCTCGATCTGCCCCGGCCCGAGGACGAAGTGCGCGGTGGCCTCCCCGGGGTCGACGTCCGGGGCGAGCCTGCCGTCGAGGCGGCTGCGCCAGAGTTCCGCGCGGTCCGCGCCGGAGAGCGGCAGCGCGTCGAGCTGCAGGGGCGGTGTCGCGCTCCAGCGCGGGTCCCAGGTCACGGTCCCGTGCACCACCAGCGGGATCGCCGGGTGCGCCAGGTCCGCCGGCTGCGGGTCCGCCACCGGGCCCAGTACGATGCCGGCACCGCGCAGCAACGCCTCCCGCCGCAGTGACGCGGTGAGCGCGGGCTCGGCCTGCCAGCGCGCCGCGTCCACCACCAGCGCCGGGAAGCCGGCCGCGGCGAGCGCGCCGACGCCGAGCTCTTCGGCGCCGCCGCCGGGCTGTTCCTTCAGGTAGACCAGCCCGACGCGGCCGCGGATGGCCCGGGCGAGCCGGTCCCGGCCCGGCACTTCGACGAGCTCGGTGCCCAGGTGGGCGCAGCCGGCGAGCTCGGGGGCGAGCCGGTCGTCGCCGAGCAGGTGGTTCACCACCCGGTCGGGCACGCGCAGCGTCCGCGAGAGGAACGGCCGCTCGTCTTCGCCCACGGTGAGCAGGCCGCAGGCGACCAGCGGGGAGTCCGCGTCGAGCCGGGCGCGGCCGGCGGCCGACGCCTCGGGGATCCCGCACAGGCGCAGCGCCAGCCCGGCGCTCGCGCGGCGGCGGGTCACGTCGTCGTTGAGGTAGCCGTAGAACTGCTCGAACCGGCTGTCGAGGTCGGGTGCGAGCGCGACCAGCAGCAGTTCGACGTCGACCCCGGTGAGGCCGGCGCGTTCGGCGAGCGGCGCCAGCCTGCCGCCCGGCACGGAGTCGGCGAACGGGCCGAACGGCTCGCGGTGGCCTTCCAGCAGCGCGTCGATCGTCTCGTCGGACAGGTAGAGGCCGCGGAACGGGTCGTCCGGGTTCGGGTCGGCCGCGCGGCGGCTGCCGACGGCGTCGCGGATGCGCTGTTCGAGCCGGGCCAGCCGCTCGAACAGGTGCTCCAGGCTCACCGCGGCTTCCGGTGGGTGCGTGCCATCGCGACCCGGCGCTGTCCCTCGACCGCGCCGGTCCCGGCGACGTGGTGCCCGACGAGCTCGCCGTCGCCGGTGTCGATCTTGAGGCCTTCCTTGGCGGGCGGGCCGGCCGGGTAGATGCGTCCACTGTGGATCGGCGCGGACACGACGACGTCCAGCGACGGCTTGAGTTCCCCGCCCAGCGCGGTCCAGACGTCGGCGAACGCCCGGTCCTCCGGCGGCGGCAGCGCGACGGTCATCGGCACCGGCAGCCCGGTTTCGGCCAGCGACCCGGTGAGCACCTCCGCCGGCACGGCCTCGTAGCGCAGCAGGCCCAGCAGCAGGTCCGAGAGCACGCGGTGCTCGTCCTCCGGGCGCTGGGTCCACGCGGTGACCAGGTAGGACAGCTTGACGTGCTTGGGCGGCAGGTGCCGGGCCGCGACCTCGCCGCGCTGGTCGTACTCGTTGAGCAGCCCGCGCGACCGGCGCCGCATGTCCTCGCGCACGTCGTAGAGGTAGATGTTCACCGTCGGTGCGTTGCGCCGCGCGGCCCAGTCCTTGGTGGGCGCGTCGAAGGCGACGTCGACCTCGCTGCCGCGCAGCGCCTCGTCCTTCACCAGCCGGCGCAGCGCCTCGTCGACCTCGTGGATCACCGGCGGACCTCCTCGCACTGGCGGTGCCTCCACGATGATCGCGGGCGCCCGCCCCGGCCACCCGCGCAGCGGCAAACCTTCGGGTACGCCGGGCTGCCCGTAAGGGCAGCGACAGCCGCGATCTTGTAACCGGCTCCGGTGTCCGGACGACTACCGGGGCGAGCGAACGAAGGTGACGGCATGCGACGGATCCCCGGCCCGACCGCACTGGCCATCGGCCTGCTGGTGGCCGGCTGCGGCGGCCCTGCCCCCGGCCCGCCGGTCTCCGCCCCGGCCGGAACCGCGGCCGGGATCGCGACCACCGCCTCCGCCGTCGACCCGGCCGTCACCTCGGCCACGCAGGCCACGCCGACCTCGGCGGCCGGACCGTCGGCTCCGGCCTCCCGGGCCACCGGGGCCCCCACCAGCGCGAAGACGTCCCGCAAGCCGCCGAAGGTCACGCCCACGACCGCGAAACCGCCCGCCAAGGGATCGCCCGTGCGGACCGCGCCCATCGACATCGTCGGCAGCTCCTACGCCCAGACCGGGCCGTTGACCAGGGCGCAGCTGGCGGACGAATGCGGCGGCACCCTCTGCGTCACCATCCGGGAAACCGTCGAAGGACCGCCGGACCCGAACCAGGACTGCACGGTCGAGCGGATCGTCCAGTCGGTGCCGATCTACCGCGGCGACACGATCACCGTGGTGCTCACCGATCCCTGCGGTGGCTTCACCGAACCGTCGCCGACCGGCTAGCGGCGGCCATGGCGAAACGGCTCCGGTCGCTCCGGCCCCCGCGGGCGGAAGCGGCGCCCGAAAGCCCGTCGAAGGCGGTGCGCCTGCTCGGTTCGGTGATCGCGCCCACCACCGTGCTCACCGGCCTGCTGTTCTTCTTCGGCAGGCAGCACGCCAACTGGCTCTTGGACTACTTCGGCGTCCCGCTCTCGACCATGGGCTTGACCGCCCAGGACTACCTGGTCCGCAGCGCGGACGGCCTGTTCGCGCCGATCGCCGTCGTGCTCGCCGCGGTGCTGGTGCTGCTGTGGGTGTACCGCTTCCTCCGCGCCCGCCTCGCCGAGACGGCCTGGCAGCGGCTGCTGCGCGCGGCCACCCCGGTCGCGGTCGTGGGCGGGCTCGCCGGCGTCGTGGTGGCGGGCGTCGGCGTGGTGCACCCCGAAGCCTTCGCCACCTCGTACGCCGTGCCCGGCGCCGGGCTCTCCCTCGGCGTCCTGTTCCTGGTGGCCGCCTCGCGGATGCCCGCGTCACGGACCCCGCGGCCCCGGCCGGCCGCGTTCGCCACCGTCGAGTTGCCGGCGGCGTTCGTGCTGGTCAGCGTCGGTCTCTTCTGGGCGGTGGCCGACTACTCCGCCTCGGTCGGCGTCGGCCGGGCCATCGAGATCGAGGGCACGTTGGCCGTCCCGCCGGAGACGGTGCTCTACAGCGCCAAGAGCTTGAACCTCACGGCACCCGGCGTCCGTGAGACGACCTGCCGCAACCCCGACAGCGCCTACCACTACCGGTACACCGGGCTGAAGCTGATCCTGCAGTCCGGCGGCCAGTACTTCCTGCTGCCCGTGCAGTGGCACAAGGCCGACGGGACCGCCGTCGTGCTGCCGCGCACCGATGCCCTGCGGCTGGAGTTCACCCCCGCCACGGACCCGGACGCCCCGTGCTGAGCGAGCCGGGTCCGCGGAGTGCGGACCCGGCTCGCTCAGCTTCGGCTTCGATCGGGAGGTCAGCCCCGGTCGTAGGCGTAGTCGTCGCCGGCGTGGTGCTCGGCCCAGACGTTGTCGTCGTCCGTGGTGTCGGCCACCGCGGTGACCGAGTGCGCCGCCGCACCGCTCACCCCGGCCGCGGTGTACCAGGCGTGGTAAGCCGCGTGGTCCGGCACGGCCAGCGCGTGCGCACCCTCCGACGATGCGCCGTACGGGCCGGCCGACAGCTTCTCCGCGTCGTACACGGCGTGGTGCTCACCCGCGTGGCTGATCACGTGGCCCGTGGTCGCGCCGTCCGCACCGGCCGAGTGGGTCTCGGCGTAGTAGCCCACGTTGTCGGCGTTGTCGTGGTCGGTGCTGTACACCGGGTGCACGACGTAGCCGGCCGGCTCCTGGTTCACCGGGTCCGGGTGGCTGACGACGTAGTGGTGCGACACGGCCGGGCTGTCGTCGTAGTCGCCCGAGTGGTAGCCGTTGCCGTCGTAGTCGTCGCAGTCACCGTTGTCCTGGTCGTGCCAGGTGCCGTGCACCGTGTGGTGCCAGGCGGGGTTCCAGCCGTCGTCGCCGGACTCGCCGTTGTGCGTGACGTAGGCGCCGCCGATGCCGGCCACGGCCGACTCGGACTCCGACCAGTGGTGGTTTCCCCACCAGGTCCCGCCTTCGTCGGTGTCGGTGGTGCCCGCACCGCCGATGCCGGCCCAGGTGGCGGAGCTTTCGGCGTTCCAGGTGCCCTGCGGCCCGCCGAACGGATGTGCGGTCGCCGGGCCGGCGATGACGAGGGAAAGCGGCAGCGCGAAAGCGCCGGCGACAGCCAGTCGTCGCAATGTGGACATGGTTTCTCGGGGTTCCCTTCCTGAGTGCGGCGGCCGGGTTTCAATCGGGGCCCGTACGCCGGGGCAGAAGTTCTGTCCGATAGGTCACGTTACCGGTCACGCGCCCTCGGCATGGGGCGTTGACCTGGGCAAATACCCGATCGGTGTGCGGGAACCGCCATGTGGAGGACAGATCCGAAATGGGGTCGGACTAGCCTAGTTCGCCGCCGTGGGTGCGGCCGGAATGGATGGGGTGAAATCACTCGCTCAGGTAGTTCTCCGTTTAGCCGGATAACACGCGGGGCGGCCGCCGGGGCTCCGGCGGGCACTCCGCCGGCCGACCGCCGCCGCGCTCGGCCGCTCGGCCGACCCGGCCGCGGCAGCCGGCCCACCGCCACCGCCCCGGCGGGAGCGCCGGGACCCGGCCCCGGCGGGGAATTCCGGCCGGGGGCGACCGCCGGACCACGGTAACAGAACCGTCCACCGATTGTTCCCACGGTATTCACAGTCGTGGAGTAATCACTGCATTTTGCGTTACCTGGTACACCCGGAAAGCGTCGTAATCGACTCGATCGGACCAAGCCGTCGCGCGATCAATTGCGTAGGTTCACCGCATGTCGCCGATCAGATCCATTCTGGCTGTCGTTCTGCTGGCCGCGTTCGCCGTGCCGCTCGCCCCGGCGGTGTCCGCGGCCGCGGTGACGCCCGGCCCCGTGTGCGATCACCAGCCACTGGCCAACACGACCGCGCCCGCGGGCGCGGTCACCGTCGACGCCGCGGTGCCCGGCGACCTCTACCACAAGTCGCAGGAGTCGCCGCCCGGCACGACGTTCTGGCTGCCCGCGGGCACGCACACGCTGGCCGCCGACCCGTTCGGGCAGGTCATCCCCAAGGACGGCGACGTCTACCTCGGCGCACCCGGCGCGGTGCTCGACGGGCAGGGCATCAACCGGGCGGCGTTCACCCAGCAGGCCAAGGACGTCGTCATCCGCGGGCTCACCATCCAGAACTTCGTCGCCCCGCAGGACCAGGGCGTGGTGAACCACGATTCCGGCGAGCATTGGATCATCGAAAACACGACCGTGCAGAACAACAAAGGCGCGGGAATCATGGCAGGCGCACGCCAGGAGGTGCGGCACAGCTGCCTGCGCAACAACGGGCAATACGGCATGAACGCCTACCGATCGGACAGCACGATCACCGCGCTGGTCATCGAGGGCAACGAAATCGCGGGCAACAACACCGACGACTGGGAAACGCGCAGCCCCGGCTGCGGGTGCAGCGGCGGGGTCAAGTTCTGGGTGGTCGACAAGGCCGACGTCCGCGGGAACTGGATCCACCACAACCACGGCGCCGGGCTCTGGGCCGACACCGACAACAACGACTTCCTCATCGAGAACAACCTCATCGAGGACAACGACGCGGAGGCGCTGTTCTACGAAATCAGCTACAACCTCGTGTTCCGCGACAACGTCCTGCGGCGCAACAGCCTGGTCGCGGGCAAGCGCCGGGCCGACCGCGGCGACAACTTCCCGGTGGCGAGCGTCTACCTGTCCGAGTCCGGCGGCGAGCCGCGGGTGCCGGCCCGCACGCACCTGATCGACGTCTACGACAACACCTTCGAGGACAACTGGTCCGGCATCACGGCCTGGGAGAACGCCGACCGGTTCTGCAACAGCCCGGCCAACACCTCGATCAACACCTGCACGAAGCTCGTCGCCGACCGGACGCAGTGCTCGGCGCCGAGCATCGCCGACCCGCCGCTGTTCGACGACTGCCGCTGGAAGACCCAGCTGGTCGAGGTGCACGACAACACGTTCCGCTTCGACCCGGTCCGCGCCGGCTGCACGAACGGCTCCTGCGGCAAGATGGCGCTGCTGTCGAACTACGGGACGTACCCGAGCTGGTCGCCGTACAAGGGCACGACCGTGCAGGACGCCATCACCCACGACCAGGGCAACTACTGGTTCAGCAACGCCTACTACGGGCCGTGGCAGTTCGTCGCGGGCGACACGTCCCGGATCCTGACGGCCGATCAGTGGCAGTCGACCCCGTGGGACCAGGACAACTGCGCGTCCTTCGACGACGTGATGCCGCGCTGCTGAGGCCGTGCGCGGCTCAGCGCGCGGCGAGCAGCCCCAGCACCGCGGCCGACTTGGCCTCGTCGAGGAACCGCAGGCCCATGAAGTTGTCGCCGGGGTTGAAACCGGGCAGGGCCCAGATCGCGGCGTAGGGCAGCTCGACGCGCCGGTAGCGGCGGAGGCTGTAGACGTTGCTGAAGAGGCACTTGCCGGGGTCCGGGTTCCACAGGCGGCGCGCGAAGGCCGGATTGCGGAACCCGTGCCCCACCTCGGCGGTGGCCTGGACGAGCTTGCGGCCGGTGAAGAGCACGACGTCGCCGGTGGTGACGGTGTCCATCCGGCGGTCGTACTTGTCCTTGGCGCCCCAGAACCGCGCCCGGCCGCCCGGGTGCAGGGCGTTCAGCCGGGCGAGGTCGGCGGGGTCGAGCAGCTCGGCGAGTTCGCGGAAGGCCACGCTCCGCTCCAGGGATTCCGCGCCGTACCGGCGGGCGTCCGCGGTGCCGTACGCGGGTTGGACGAAGACCTGGACCACGGCGAAACCGTAGCTCAGCCGCCGTGGGTGCGATCGCTCCGGTAGTCGGTGTAGGTGTAGGGGTTGTCGAGGACCTTGGTCTCCGGGACGTCCGGGTTCATGCCCTGCCGCCAGGCCTCCTCCCCCAGCTGCCCGCGCAAGTAGCCGACGGTCTCCTCCACGCGCCGCCGGAGGGCGGGCAGGTCGGCGCCGACCAGGCGGCCGTCGCGCTTGACCACCCGGCCGCCGACCAGGACGGTGTGGACGTCGGCGCGCTGGGCCTGGAACGCCACGTGGCCGTAGGGGTTCAGCAGCGGGAAGGACACCGGCGAGTCGTCGTTCTTCAGCAGCACGACGTCGGCCTTCTTGCCGATCTCGAGGCTGCCGAGGTCCGGGCGGCCCAGCGCGGCGGCCCCGCCGCGGGTGGCCCACTCGACGACCTGCGCCGCGCGCAGCGCCGCGTGCGTCACCGTCTCGCCTTCGGCGTGGGCCTCCAGGTGCTCCCGCGACCGGTCCGCGCCCAGGGTGGCGCGCATGGCCGAGAACAGGTCGCCGCTCCACCACACCGACGTGTCCATCGACAGCGACACCGGGATGCCGTACTTGCGCAGCGCCCAGGTCGGCGGGTAGCCCTGGCCGGCGCTCTGCTCGCTTTCGGTCGAGACGGACACCGAGCCGCCGGTGGCGGCGATGCGGTGGTAGGAGTCCGCCGACAGGGACGCGCCGTGGACGTAGATCGTGTCCGGGGTCATGAACCCGTGGTCGTGCATCAGGCGGATGCCGTCGTCGCCGGTCGCGCCCCACACCCCGGCGTGCGTCGTCACCGGCACGCCGAGCTCGCGGGCCACCTCGAACGCCGGCTTCTCGGGGAACGCCGGGTCGCCGGTGACGTCGAAGGCGAGCTGGAACCCCTCGAGGCCACCGTCGCCGCCCGTGCGCCGCGAGACGAAGTCGCGGAACTCCCGCGTGCCCGTCCAGTTCGCCGGGGCGTCCTGGATGTTGCCGTAGGCCAGCACGAACCGGCCGGGGACGGCTTCGAGCGCGTCGGCCGCCGCGTCGGCGTGCTGGGTCGTCCGCAGGCCGTGGGACCAGTCGACGGTGGTCGTGACCCCGGCCTCCAGGGCTTCCCACGCGCCGAGCAGGTTGCCGGCGTGGATGTCCTCGGGCCGGAACACCTTGCCCCACTCGAGGTAGTACCAGACGAAGTACTGGGTCAGCGTCCAGTCGGCGCCGTACCCCCGCATGGCGGTCTGCCAGAGGTGCCGGTGGGTGTCGATCATCCCCGGCATGACGATGCCGCCGGCGGCGTCGATCTCGGTCGTCCCCGCCGGCACGTCCAGCGCCGGCCCGATCGCGGTGATGCGGTCGCCCTCGACCAGTACGTCTTCGCCCGGCAGGACGCGGCGTGCGTCGTCGAGGGTCAGCACCGTGCCGCCGCGCAGGACGATCGATCCGGACATGGCTTCCTCCGTTGCGTACACTTGTCCGCTGGACGGACAACTGAAGGGTGACGTCACCTTCGTCCAGTGCCGCGCCGGTGTCAATCCCCGCCGCTACGCTGCCGGGGAGGACCACTTGAGAGGGAGGTCGCGCATGCCACGCGAGGGAACCGGTCCCGACTTCATCGAGGCGCTGGCACGCGGGCTCGAGGTGATCACGGCGTTCCGGCCGGACCGGCGCGCGATGACGCTGGCCGAGGTCGCGGCCGCCACCGGGCTGGCCCGTCCGACCGCGCGCCGGATCCTGCTGACGCTGGAGGAGCTCGGGTACGTCCGCACGGACGGCCGCGACTACTCGCTGACGCCGCGGGTGCTCGACCTCGGCGTCGCCTGCGTGCGCTCCACCGGCCTGTGGGACGTCGCCCGCCCGCACCTGGAACACCTGGTCGCACGCACGAACGAGTCGTGCTCGATCGCCCAGCTCGACGGCTCGGACATCGTCTACGTCGCCCGGGTGGCGGTGCCGAAGATCGTGGGGCTGAGCGTGCAGATCGGCACCCGGTTCCCGGCCCTGCCGACCTCGCTGGGCAAGGTGCAGCTGGCGGCGCTGCCGCCGGACGAGCTGGAGGCGGTGCTCGCCGAGCCGACCCGCTCGGGACTGGTCCCCCGCTGGCAGCCCGGCCGCGCCGAGCGCGACGCCGAGCTGCGCGAGGTCCGCGCCCGCGGCTGGGCCCTGACCGACGAGCAGCTCGCGCTGGGCATCCGGTCGGTGGCCGCGCCGCTGCGCGACGGGTCGGGACGGGTGGTCGCCGGCCTCAACGTCAACTGCCACGCCGCCGAGACCCCGGTCGAGCGGCTGCTGGAGCACCACCTGCCGCTGCTGCTGCAGACGGCCGGGGAGATCAGCGCCGACTTCGCCCGCCTGGACGCCGTCCCGCACGTGACCGTCCCCGCCGTCTCCTGACGCCTTGACCGCGGCCCAGCCCTGTCGCAGACTGACGGACAACAGTCCGTCTGACGGACAGAAGGCGAGGAAACGGTTTGGACTCCCCCACCGGCCCGCTGTCCGGGCTGCTGGTCGCGGACTTCTCCCGGGTGCTGGCCGGCCCGTACGCCACGATGCTGCTCGCGGACATGGGCGCCGACGTCGTCAAGGTCGAGGGCCCGCAGGGCGACGAAACGCGCACGTGGATGCCGCCGGTGCGCGGCGACGTCTCGACCTACTACCTGGGTGTCAACCGCGGGAAGCGGTCCATCGCGCTCGACCTGCGCGAGGAGGCCGACGCCGTCGTCGCCCGCGAGCTGGCGGCCCGCGCGGACGTGCTGATCGAGAACTTCAAGCCGGGCGGGCTGGCCAAGTACGGCCTGGACCACGAGGCGGTCCGCCGGGCCAACCCCGGCAGCGTCTACGCCTCGATCAGCGGGTTCGGGGCGGGCGAAGGCGCGCACGTGCCCGGCTACGACCTGATGGTGCAGGCGATCTCGGGCCTGATGAGCCTGACCGGCGATCCGGACGGGCCGCCGTACCGGGCCGGGATCTCGGTGTTCGACGTCATGGCGGGCAACCACGCGGTGATCGGCATCCTGGCCGCGCTGCGCCACCGCGACGCGACCGGCGAGGGCCAGCACGTCGAGGTCAACCTGCTGTCCTCGGCGCTGACCGGCCTGGTCAACCACAGCTCGGCCTTCGCCGCCGGTGGCGTCGTGCCGTACCGGATGGGCAACGCCCACCCCAGCGTGTTCCCCTACGAGCCGCTCCCGACGGCCGACGCCGACCTGATCGTGGCCGCGGCCAACGACGGCCAGTTCCGCCGGCTGTGCGAGGTGCTCGACCTGCCCGGCGTCCCGGACGACCCGCGGTTCGCCCGCAACGCCGACCGCACGAAGAACCGCGAAGAGCTCCGGCCGATCCTCGTCGAACGGCTCGCGAAGCGCGGTGCGGTGGAGTGGTTCGACGCGCTGACGAAGGTCGGTGTCCCGTGTGGACCGATCAACACGATCGACGGCGGGTTCGCGATGGCCGAGCGCTTCGGGCTGGACCCGGTCGTCGAGGTCGGCGAAGGTGACCGCGCGGTACCGACGACCCGCCACCCCATCCGGTTCTCCGCGACCCCGGCCGGCTATCGGCTGCCGCCGCCGGAACTCGACGAACACGGCACCGAACTGCGGGCCTGGCTGACGGCGGCCGCCGATGGCTGACCCGGTCTACGAAACCGCTCTCGGCGCGTCCACAACGGACAAGATCACCCTGCTCGGGCACGACCTCGCCGAGGACGTGATGGGCACGGTCGGGTTCGGCGAGCTCGCCTTCTGGCTGGCGGCCCAGCGACGTCCGTCGCACGGGGAAACGCGGGTCTTCGAAGCGGTGCTGGCCGCCCTGGCCGATCACGGTTTCACCCCGACGGCGATCGTCACGCGGCTGACCTACCTGTCCGCGCCGGACTCCGTCCAGGGCGCACTGGCGGCCGGTCTGCTGGGCGGCGGGTCACGGTTCCTCGGCGTGACCGAGGACTGCGGCCGCTTCCTGCACGACGTCCTGTCCGAAGTGGACGAACCTCCGGCAGACCAGGACGGGTGGGACGCGCTCGCGCTCGCCACCGTCGAGAAGTGCCGGGCGGAGAAGAAGTTCGTCCCCGGCCTCGGGCACCACGTGCACAAGGCCGGGGACCCGCGCACCCGGCGGCTGTTCGCCATCGCCGAAGAGGAAGGCCTGCGCGGCCCGCACCTGGAGCTGTTCGCCGCGATCGGCCGGGTGCACCCGCGGGTGCTGGGCAAGACGCTGCCGCTCAACGGCGCCGGCGTCTGCGGCGCCGCGCTCGCCGACCTCGGGCTGCCGCTGGAGCTGCTGCGCGGGTTCGCGCTGCTGGCCAGGACCGCGGGGCTGATCGGCCAGCTCGCCGAGGAGCTGCGCCACCCCGTCGCCAACGACATCTTCCTGTCGGTCGACCTGAACAACCGATCGGTCCCACCGGATCCGCACGCGTGAGAGGAACGCCGATGCAGCTGGTCACCGAGGACAACATCACCGAGCTCGCCGCGCAGCGCTGGGCGAGCGCGCACGACCCGCGGACGGCGGAGGTGCTGGCGGCGCTCGTGCGCCACCTGCACGCCTTCGCCCGCGAAGTGCGGCTGACCGAACCCGAGTGGATGGCCGCGATGCGGTGGCTCACCGAAACCGGGCAGATCAGCAACGAGAAGCGGGAGGAGTTCATCCTCGCCTCCGACGTGCTCGGCCTGAGCATGCTGGTGGTGGAGATGAACCACGAGTTCGACGCGAAGGCGACCCCGGCCACCGTGCTCGGCCCCTTCCACATCGACGGTTCGCCGGAGAAGGGGTTCGGCGGTGACATGTCCGACGGCCTGCCCGGCACCCCGCTCTACATCACCGGTGCGGTCCGCGGCCTGGACGGCTTTCCCGTGGTGGGGGCGGTCCTCGACGTCTGGCAGGCCGACGAGGAAGGCGCGTACGAGTCGCAGCTCCCCGAGGTCGACGAAGCACGGCTGCGGGCGAAGTACACCAGCCGGGCCGACGGGACCTACTGCGTGCGGACGATCGCGCCGAAGGGCTACTCCATCCCGATGGACGGCCCGGTGGGCGCGCTCGTCCGCGGCACCGACATCAGCCACTTCCGGCCCGCCCACGTGCACTTCCTGATCAACGCCGCCGGCTACGAGCCGCTGATCACGCACCTGTTCCAGGAGGGCGCGCAGTACCTGGACAGCGACGTCGTGTTCGGCACGAAGCAGGAGCTGGTGGTCGCCTTCGAGCCGCGCGAACCCGGGCCGACGCCGGACGGCGGCGAATCGGCGCAGCCGTGGCTCGAAGCGCGGTACGACTTCGTCCTGCAGCCGGTCTGACCGCCGGTGCGCGCGGCCGAGATCCGCACGCCCGGACGGCCCCCGGTGGTGGCCGTCCGGGCGGAACCGGCACCGGGGCCCGGTGAGGTCGCCGTCCGCGTGACGGCGGCCCCGATCACCCCGCTCGACCTGCTGTGCGCGTCCGGGACGTCCTACTTCGGCGTGCCCGCGACCCCGTACGTGCCGGGAGTCCAGGGCGTGGGCGAGGTGGCGGGGAGGCCGGTCTGGTTCGCGACGGCCGCGGGCATGCGACCCGGGGACGGGAGCATGGCCGAGTACGCCGTGGCCGCGTCCGGCGACGTCGTCGACCTGCCGGACGGGGCCGATCAGGCGCTCGTCGCGGCCCTCGGGCTCTCGGCCGTGGCGGCGTGGCGGTGCCAGACGCGCACGGGCGGGCTGGCCGCGGGTGAGACGGTGCTGGTGCTCGGCGCGGGCGGGGTGGTCGGGCAGTCGGCCGTCCAGCTGGCGCGGGTGGCCGGGGCCGGGCGGGTGGTGGCGTGCGCGCGGTCGGACGCGGCGCTGGAGCGGGCCCGCGGGCTGGGCGCGGACGCCACGGTCCGGCTGGAGGACGGCGAAGACACCGAGGCGCTGGCGCAGCGGCTCGGGGCGGCGGCCGGGCCGGTGGACCTGGTGCTGGACCCGCTGTGCGGGCTCCCGGCCGCGGCGGCGCTGCACACCCTGCGCCCGGGCGGCCGGCTGGTCAACCTCGGCAGCGCGGCCGGCGAGGTGTGCCCGGTCCCTTCGGCGCTGCTGCGCAGCCGGTCGCTGCGCATCCACGGGTACACGAACAACGAGCTGACGCCCGGCGAGCGCCGTGAAGCGCTCCTGACGGTGGTGGCCCAGGCGATGGCGGGTGCGCTGACGGCCGGGTACGAGCGCGTCCCGCTGCGCGACGCGGCCCGGGCGTGGAGCAGCCCGGGCCGCGTCGTGCTGGTGCCTTGAGCCCCGGTGGTCAGGTGCCTCCGGGGCCGGGTTCCGGCACGCCGGTGATCAGTGGCCCCCAGGGCCGGGTTTCGGCACGTCGCCGATGTAGGGACCGCTTCCCACCCCGCCGACCGGCGACGGGTCGCTCGGGGGTCCGCTCGCCGCGGACGCCACCGGGGCGAGCACGGCGAGCGCGGCCGCGGTGAGGAGAGCGGCAGCTGCAGCACGGTTCATCGTTGAGCTCCTTCGCGTTCCCCGGCATTGTGTCGGATCCGGCTTCCAAACCGCTTCCGAACCGGGAAATCCGCGGCCGCTCGGCCTGCCAGGCGTCTCTACGGGTCTCTGCAGCCGGAGCCCTCGGCACGGACCGGCGCGGTCGTTCAACCCCTCCAGGCCCATGCGGAAGGCAGCGCAGCGTTGCCGCCGGGTCCGTCCGGCAGCCGCTCACCCAGGCGGGGCGAGCTTCTCGCACAGCGAGGTCGGGAACTTCGGTTCCGCAGCCAGGATCTCCGCGCAGCCGCCGCCCTGCGCCGAGGCGAAGCTCGCCCAGCCGTAGCTCGCCCAGCGGTAGGCGACCCGGTTCGGCGCCTGGCCGCTGTGCCGCTGCAGGTCGTGGATCAGCCAGCTCTGGTCGCACGCCCGGGTGGTGCCGGGGTGCTCGGCCTCCGCGAGGGACTCCACCTGCGCGATCCACGCCCGGTCGCAGTGGTCGGCGGGCGGGTTGCAGCCGACGACGAGGTAGCACTGCTGCCTGCCGGCAGCCACCGGCCAGGCTTCACTGCCGTTGACGACCACCGGCCGGTTCCCGATCGGCGCAGTCGTCTTGATCGGGACGTCGACCGGCGTCTGCGGGCACCTCAGGTCTTGCTCGGCCCGGTACGAGACCACGGCATCGATGCGGTTGTCGGCCTCGGTGACCCGGGCGTGCGGCGCTTCGGCGCAGTTGGGCACCTGGACTTCCAGCACCGCGCTGTGGTCGTCCGGGCCCGGCCGGACGCCGGTGACCCACGCCGCCTGCTCCACGGGCTCGGGCAGAGCCGAAGTGGTCGCCGACGTGGTGACCGGCGTGGTTTCCGGTGCGGCGGTGCTCTTGTACGGGATGTCGAGCGCCAGCAACAGCCAGAACGCGAGCCCGCCCGCGGCGAGCGCTCCGAACATCCACAGCGCAGGCTTCACGAACCGCGACATCGAAGTTCCCCCCTCAATGTTGTGGCGGGAGCTTATCCGACGTCGAAAACCGCGCTACCGGCCGTAGCCCTCCGCGGCCAGCACCTTGCCCATCAGTTCGTAGGCGGCCGGGTCCTCCGGGGCCACCGTGGCGAGTCCGTCGACGTAGCGGTTGTACATGCAGAACGCCGCGGCGATCAGCACCGTGTCGTGCAGCTCGACGTCGGTCGCGCCTTCCGCGCGGGCGGCCGCGATGAGCTCGGGGGTCACGGCGCGGCCGGTCTCCCGCGTCGCCAGCGCGATCCGCAGCAGGGCCTTGAGCTTCTCCCCCACCGGTGCGTCGTCGACTCCGGCGCAGGCCGCGTCGACGACCGCGCGGCCGCCGTCGAGGGTTTCGGCCGCGGCCGCGGCGTGGCTGCCGTGGCAGAAGCGGCACTCGTTGCCGTTCGACACCACCGCCGCGATCAGCTCTCGCTCGCCGACCGTGAGGCTGCTCGGGCCGCGCAGCAGCGTCTGCGCCAGGTGGTTCAGCGGGACGGCCGTCTCGGGCCGGAACGCCATCAGTGACCGGATCCCGGGCAGCTGCGGGTCGAGCGGGATGTGCGGCATCGGTTCCTCCTCGCGGGGGCGGAAGATCGTCCCCGCAGTCTTCCGGCCGGCGGCGGCCCGGCCAACCTCCGTCTTGCCCAACCGGGCCGCCGCCGAAAAGCCGCGGAAACCCTCAGCCGATGGCGAAATCGTCCGCGTAGACGGCACTTTGGCCGTACCAGCCGTGGACGTACACCGTCACCGCGCCGGACGCCCCGGTCGTGAACGGCACCGACAGCTTCGTCCAGCCGCTGGCGGAGGTCCACGCGCTGGCGGTGGCACCGCCCCGGACGCCGACGTAGGCGTAGCTGCCCTGCACCCAGGCGGTGAGCGTGTAGGCGTGGTTCGGGGCCAGCGTCACGTTCTGCGCCGCTTCGCCGGTCGCCGACGCCGAGGGCACGACCTGCAGCGCGTGCGTGCCCGAGTGCGCCGGGGAGGCGACGACCGCGTCACCGGGAGCGGTCCACGGGCTCAGCGCACCGGTCTCGAAGCCGCCGTTGACCACGCCGCCCGCGGGCGGGGTGCCCTTGACGGTGAGGGTGAAGGTGGTGCTGTGGCTGCCGGAGGTGGCGGCGCCGGTCACGGTGAGCGGGTAGCTGCCGGGGACGGCGGCCGCGGTGGTGCTCACCGACAGCGTCGCGCTGCCGCCCGCGGTCACCGTGCCGGGGCTGACGGACGCGGTGACGCCGGCGGGCGCGCCGGTGACCGACAGCGCCACCTGCTGGGCGGAACCGGACGTGACGGCGGTGGTCACGGTCGCCGTCGCGGAGCCACCCGGGTCCACCGCGGCCGACGCCGGGTTGGCGGCGAGGGAGAAGTCGTTGCCGGGCACGGAGGTGCCGCCGGTGAAGGGTTCGAAGGCGTGGCTGAAGAACCAGGTGTCCTGGGCGATGCCGGAGCAGTTGTCCGCCGCGGCGCCGCCGGCGCAGCTGCCGTTGTCGCGTTGCAGCGCCCAGAACGACAGGGTGTTGATGCCCTTCGAGACGGCCCAGTTGTAGACGGTGGCGGCGTCGCCGGTGGTGAACGTCTCGGCCGGGCCGAAGTCGTCGACCCCGATCATCTCGGTGATGCCGACCATCGCCCACAGCTGCGTCTGCGTCTTGCCCGGGTAGAGCGAGGCGAGCTGCGAGACCAGGCCGGTCGCGGCGGTCTGGGTGTCGGACGCCATCTCGTGGGCGGCGTTGTCGTAGTAGTCGAAGGTCATCAGGTTGACGACGTCGACGCGGGTGCCGTTGGAGACGGCGTTGCGCAGGACGGCCAGCCCGCTGTCGGCGAGGCCATGGGTGGTCGTGGGCAGGGTGTAGGAGATCTGCAGGGAACGGCCGGAGGCCGCGGCCCAGTCCTGGACCTTCTTGATGGCCTTGTTGCGGCGGTCGATCCCGGCGGAGTTGGTCAGGGAGTTGTCCTCGATGTCCATGTCGAGGCGGGGGACGTCGTAGGTGGTGATCACCGACTCGTAGGCCGCGGCGATGGAGTCCACATTGGTGCAGCTGTCGGCGATTTCGGTGCCGGTGTTGTCGGCGGTGTAGCCGCCGAAGGACGGGATGACGTCGCCGCCGCGGGAGCGGATGGTGGCGATGTCGGCGCCGAAGGTGCTGTTGGCGATCGGCATGCCGGTGTCGCCGTTCCAGTACACCGTGCAGGAGCCCTTGGTCGCGGCCTGGATGAACGCCATCGTCAGGTGCTTGGCGCCGGACTGCTGGGCCAGCGCGGCGGGGCTTTCGCCGGTCCAGGCTTCGAAGTACGGCGCGAACACGTGCGCCGGCAGCGGTGTTGCGGCCTGGGCGGTCCCGGCCGCGGCGACCAGGGAACCGGCCGAAAACGCCGCCAGGGCCAGGGAAACGGACATTCGGGCGAAGAGTCTGCGTCGTCGCATCTGCACTCCAGGAACCGGCGGGGAGCCGTGCGGCGGCGGTGCACGGCGGGACACCCCAGGATTGGACCAGACCAATCCTGGCGTCAAGGTCCAGACCACTAAACCGGCCGGATGGCGGTAGCGGTTGCTCGCCGGACACCACCGGGCGCGAACACACCGGGTGAGCAACGATCGCGACAAAAACGTTCCAACACAGCCGACCGACCGGTAGCGTCCTGCGCCATGCGGGTGATGCGGGGGACGATTGGCCGACGCAGAGTGACCAAGCCGTGGCGAGCGGCGCCCAAGGCCGCCCTCTCCAGCCCGCTGACGCTGATCGTGGCGGCCGTGACGTCCCTGCTGGCCTGCTTCCTCGGCACGGCCGCGGTGCTGCAGGCGTCCGCGGCCGGCGGCGCGGCGGTGCGGTACCAGACGGGCATCACCTGCCCGGACAGCTACGGCCCGGTGTTCGGCAAGGGCAACATGCCGGTGCGGGACATCCCCGCGGTGACCGGCGCGATCCAGCGGCACGCCGCCGCGCACGGGTTCGGCGCGCCCGTCGTCGGCCAGTTCACCACCGTGCTGCGGGGCACCGAGTTCAACGGCGACCCGCACTACAAGATCCGCCTCGGCTACCGCGACCAGGTGGGCCTGGACAACCTGACGCTGCAGCAGGGCACCCGCGCGCCGGGGCTGTGGCTGGGCAACGTGGTGGCCGACGCCGAGCACATCGGCCTCGGCACGAAGCCGAGCCTGAAGGGCGTGCCGCTGCCGCCGGTCACCGGCATCTACCGCGACCTGCTCGACCCGCCGCCGCGGTGGTGGTGCTCCCAGCAGTCCGGGGCGGTGGTCGACCGGCTGGTGGACGACCCGATCGACGCCATCGTCTTCGCCACCGACCGCAGGACCTTCGACGACGCGATCAAGGCCATCGGCCTGCCGACCATGCAGTACTTCCACGTCTCGTTCTACGAGCCGGCGCCGGCGACGCTGAGCGCGGCGGAGGACCTGCTGCAGCGCTCGCAGGACCTCGTCGCCGACGTCCGCGCCGACCTGGCCGCCCAGGGCCTCGGCTCGCTGATCGCCGCCGACGTGCCGACGTTCGAGCGCTCGGTGCAGATTTCGCGACAGGCGCAGGACAACGTGTTCGTCTCGATCCTGCCGCTCGCGCTGATCAGCGTGCTGGTCGGCTGCGCGGGGCTCGGCACGGTGGCGCTGCAGTGGTACCAGCGGCGGCACGCGCAGCTGCGGCTGCTGTCCGCGCGCGGCAGCGGCCCCGCGGCGCTCGGCGGCCTCGCCGTCGCGGAGCTGGGCCTGCCGATCCTGCTCGGCGGCGTGGCCGGCGCGGTCGCCGCGCGGCTGCTGCTCGGCGTGTACGGGCCACCCGGCACCCCGGACCCGGCGGCCGTGCTGACGGCCGCCGGGGTCGCGGCCGGGACGCTGGCCGTGTCGCTGGTGCTGCTCGCGCTGGTGGTCGCGGTGCGGGTGCACCGGGAGTTCGAACTGGGCCGGGTGCGCCGCGGCGGCCGGAGGGTGCGGTGGCTGGCGTACTTCCCGTGGGAGCTGGCGACCGCGGGCATGGCGTGGCTGGGCTGGACGCGGCTGGCGCGCTACGGCACGACGTCCCGGCTGGGCAACCCGCTGCCGCAGGTCGATCCGCTCGCCTTGACCTACCCGGTGTTCGTGGTGCTGACGGTGGGCCTGCTGACCGCGCGGCTGGCGTGGCTGGCGCTGCACGCCTCGCACCGGGCCCGGTTCTGGTCGCGCCCGGCGCTGCAGCTGGCGATCCGGCGCCTGGCCGGCGCCCGCGCCCCGGTGACCGGGGTGCTGGTCATCGGCACCCTCGCCATCGGCACGCTGGCCACCGGCATCGGCATCGCCCGCGGCCAAGAGGACGCCCTGGACACGAAGTCGGCGATCTTCGTCGGCAGCAACGCCCGCCTCGACACCGACAGCCCGATCGGCATGGGCGCGGTCGCGGTGCCCGCCGCGCTGGCCGGGACCAGCACGGTGGTCGGCGAGCTGACCGGGACCGGCAGCGTGGTGCTCGTGGTCGACCCGGCGACGTTCACCCGCGGGGCCGCGGTGGACCGCGTGCCCGGCGACGACCTGGCCGCGCTGCTGCAGAAGATTTCGCAGCCGGACCCGCGCGGCACGCCGGTGATCCGGGTCGGGCACACGGCCAAGCAGAACGCCCAGCTGCCGGACGACCTGCCGGACGCGGTCGTCGCCGGTGACCTGCCGGTGTTCCCGATGATCGGCACCTCCCCCGGGTACGTCGTCTCGCGCACGGTGCTCAGCCACGCGCAGCTGGACGGCATTCCGAAGTGGAGCGTCCTGACGACCTCGCCGCTGGCGGAGGCGACGACCGCGCTGCGGGCGGCGGGGGTGTTCATCCCGAGCCGGATCAGCCGCGAGTCCGCTTTGGACGGTCTGCCGTTCTTCGTGGTGTCGTGGACGTTCTCGTTCGTCGCGCTGCTGGGCGCGGTGCTCGGGGTGGTGGCGATCCTGGCGCTGCTGGTGGCGGTCGAAGTCCGGCGGCGGCAGAACGCGCTGGCCGGGGCGCTGGTGCTGCGGATGGGCATGCGGCCGCGGACGCTGCTGGCCAGTCACCTGATGGAGCTGGGGGCGCTGAGCGGGCTGGCGATCGTCGTCGGGGTCGGGTGCGGCGTTTCGGTGGCGGGCCTGTCGGTGCCGCGGTTCGACCCGGCGACGTTCCTCGCGCCGCGCTCGGAGCTGCCGGACCCGCTGCCGTTCGTGCTGACCGTCGTCGTGATCGGCGTGGCGGTGGTCGCGCTGGCCGGCTGGATCGCGGTGCGCTCGGTGCGCACCGCCCGGACCGCGGAGCTGATCCGTGCCTGAGAAACCCATCTTTTCGCTACGGGGCATCGGCGTCGACTACCCGACCCCGGCCGGGGTCGTCACCGGCGTCGACGACGTGGACCTCGACGTGCCCGCGCGCGGCATGACCGTGCTCGCCGGGCCGTCGGGGTCGGGGAAGTCGACGCTGCTGCGGGTGCTGGGCCTGTTCGAACAGCCCGCGCGGGGCACGCTGACGTTCCAGGGCGCCGACGTCCGCAGGCTCAAGCACCGCGAGCGGCGGGCCCTGCGGCGCCACCACCTCGGGCTGGTGTTCCAGAACCCGGGCGACAACCTGCTGGCCTACCTGACCGTGGCCGAGAACCTGCACGCCGCGGCCGAGGCGGCCGGGACCGACTGCACGGCCGAGGACATCCTCGGGCAGCTCGGCCTGCACGGCACCGGCAGCTGGAAGATCTCGGCGTTGTCGGGCGGGCAGCAGCAGCGGCTGGCGTTCGGGTGCGTGCTGGCCGCGCGCTCGACGGTGATCCTCGCCGACGAGCCGACGTCGCAGCTGGACGAGGCGTCGGCCGACCTGGTGCTGGAAACCCTGCAGTACCTGGTGGACCAGGACTTCGCGGTCCTGGTCGCCTCGCACGACGAACGCCTCATCGACCTCGGCGCGCGGGTGGCCCGGCTGCACAAGGGCGCGCTCGAGGGCGTCGAAGAACGGGAGCCCCGGGCATGACAGTCGTGGAAGCGGTCGGCCTGCGCCGCAGTTTCGCCCACCCCAGCGGGGACATCGAAGTGCTGCGCGGGCTGGAGCTGCGGGTCGGCGCCGGCGAGCTGGTGACGGTGTCGGGCCGGTCGGGCTCGGGCAAGAGCGCCCTGCTGGCGCTGCTGTGCGGGTTCGACTCCCCCGACTCCGGCTGCGTGCTGCTCGACGGCGTCCCGATCAGCGGCGCGCCGTCGTGGCACACCTGCGCGGTGCTGCCGCAGGCACTCGGGCTGGCCAACGAGCTGACGATCGCCGAAAACGTCGCGCTGCCGCTGCGGCTGCGTTCGGACGTCCCGCGCCCCGCGCCGGAGGCGGTCGCCGCGCGGGTCACCGAGCTGCTGGACGAGCTGGGCATCGGCGACCTCGGCGACCGCTACCCGCTGGAGGTGTCCTTCGGCCAGCAGCAGCGGGTGGCGCTGGCCCGCGCGGTCGCGGGACGGCCGCGGGTGCTGCTCACCGACGAGCCGACCGCGCACCTGGACGCCGGGTCGACGCCCCGGGTGCTGCGGCTGCTGCGCCGCTGCGCCGAAGAAGGCGCCGCGGTGATCGTGGCCACCCACGACGACGAGGTCCACCGCATTGCGGACCGCCGCGTCCGCCTCCTCGACGGCGTGCTCACCGCACTGCTGGACTGACCGACGCCCGCGAATCCGGCACACCGGCGTAGTCGGGCAGTTCGACGCCGTTGATCGCGCGCTCGACCAGCGGCATGAGCGCCTCCATGTCCGGCTCGGCCGCCGCGGCGCCGGTGAGGCTCTGCACGTGCAGCCGCCCGATTTCCTGGTTCGCCTCGACGAACGGGCGCATCCGGGCCTCGAACCGGGCGAACGCGGCCTCGGGCTCCCACCCGGCGGTGGCCAGTTCCCCGGCGAGCAGGTAGGCGCCGACCAGGGCCAGCCCGGTGCCGCCGCCGGACATCGGCGACGAGCAGAACGCCGCGTCGCCGATCAGCCCCACCCGCCCGGCCGACCAGCGGTCCATGACCACCTGGGCGACCTGGTCGAGGTAGAAGTCCGGCGTGTCGTCCAGGTGCTCGAGGATGCGCGGGGTCAGCCAGCCCAGGCCGGCCATCCGCTCGCGCAGGAGGCGCTTCTGCGCCTCGATGTCGCGGTGGTCGACGTCGAAGCCGTCGGCCGGGAAGGACAGCATGGCCATCGCCCGGGTGGCGTCCTTCAGCGGCCGCAGGCCGGCCGAGCGGCCCTCGTGCTGGTGGTCGAGCATCCACCGGTCGATCCCGAACTCGTTGGGCACGCTGTAGAAGGCCAGCACGAGCCCGAGGTGGCGGACGAACCGCTCGCGCGGCCCGAAGACCGTCGCCCGCAGCGCCGAGTGCAGCCCGTCGGCTCCGATCACCAGGTCGAAGCGCCGCCGGTCGCCACCCGCGAAGGTGACGTCGACCCCGTCGGCGTCCTGGGCCACCTCGGCGATCCGGTCGCCGAAGCGGTACTCGACGTCGTCACGGGTGTCGTCGTAGAGCACCTGCGACAGGTCTCCGCGCAGGATCTCGATGTCGGCGATGTAGCCGTCACCGCCGTCGTCCTCCGCGCTGAAGGTCTCCAGCACGGTCCCGTCGGCGTCCACGGTGTACGCCCCGGCCGTGTCGGTGCGGGCCGCGCGCACCGCCGCGTCCAGCCCCATCCGCTTGATGACTTCCTTGGCGATCCCGCGCGCGTCGACCGCCTGGCCGCCGGGCCGCAGTCCGGGAGCGCGCTCGACCACGGTGACTTCGGCGCCCCGGCGCTGCAGCCAGTGGGCCAGCGCGGGCCCCGCGATGCTCGCCCCGGCCACCAACACCTTGTTCCCGCTCATCGCGGTCCCCCCAACGTCCGTTCCGATGCCGGTCGGGAGTGTAGCGGCGGCGGCCGCGCCAACCGATCAGGAATCGAGAAGCGCAGGTCAGCGACCCGGGAATAGCGTCGGTGTCGTACCGCAAGCGACGTACCAAAGACCACGACTTCAGGAGCACCGAAGATGAGCACCCAGGGGATCAAGACCGTCCTGCACCCCGTCACCGACCTGGCCGCCGCCAAGGCCGTCTACACCGCCCTGCTGGGCACCGAGCCGCAGGCCGACGCGCCCTACTACGTCGGCTACGACGTCGAGGGCCAGCACATCGGGCTGGTGCCGAACGGCGCGCAGCAGGGCATGACCGGGCCGGTGACCTACTGGCACGTCGGCGACATCGAGGCGAAGCTCGCCGAGGTGACGGCGGCGGGGGCGAAGGTCAAGGACGAGCCGAAGGACGTCGGCAACGGGCGACTGGTGGCGACCTTCACCGACGCCGACGGCAACGTCCTCGGCGTGCTGCAGGACCCGCAGGCCTGAGCCTCAGTCCAGCGCGGTGGCCCGGCTGACCTCCTCCCAGGCGGCCAGGTCCGCCGCGACGGCCTCGTGGTGGGCGCGGATCGCTTCGACGGCGTCCGCGCCCAGCGCGAGGCGCAGCGGGGCGTCGTCGCTGCCCACCGCGGCCACGATCGCCGCGGCCGCCTTGGCCGGGTCGCCGGGCTGGGTGCCGTCCATGTTCTCGACCGCTTCGCGCGTTCCGCCGGTCGACACCGCGTAGGCGTCGATCGTGCGAGAGCGGTGCATGCGGCCGCCGCCGAACTCGGTGCGGAAGGCGCCGGGTTCGACGATCAGCACCTTCACCCCGAACGGCGCCACCTCCGCGGCCAGCGCTTCGGAAATCCCTTCCAACGCGAACTTCGCCGCGCAGTAGGCGCCGAAGCCGGGCGGGGACAGCTGCCCGCCCATCGAACTGATCTGCACGACCGTGCCGCTGCCCTGCGCGCGCAGGTGCGGCAGCACGGCTTTGGTGACCGCGACGGCGCCGAAGAACATGACCTCCATCAGGGTGCGCAGTTCGTCCATGGTGAGTTCTTCGACCGCGCCGACCGAGCCGCTGCCGGCGTTGTTCACCACGACGTCGATCCGGCCGAACGCTTCGAGTGCCGCCTTCACCGCGGCGTCGGCCTGCCCGGCGTCGGTGACGTCCAGTGCCGCGGTCCGTACCCGGTCGCCGCCGCGCTCCACCAGTGCGCCGAGGGTTTCCGGCCGGCGGGCGGTGGCCAGCACGCGGTCGCCCGCGGCCAGCGCGGCCAGCGCGATCTCCCGGCCGAAGCCGGCGGAGCAGCCGGTGATCAGCCAGACGCGGCCGTCGGTGTTCGTCATGCTCGTTTCCTCCCGGTGCTTTTCCTCCTTCCCATCCTGGAGACGATCACGGCGGGGTCGCCAACACCGATGTCCTGCCGCGGCTACAGTCGGCGCCTGTGACCCCCGAGCTGCGGCAACTGCGCTACTTCGTCGCCGTCGCCGACGCGAGCAGCTTCACCCGCGCCGCCGCCGGGCTGCACATCGCCCAGCAGTCGCTGTCGCAGCAGATCACCGTGCTGGAACGCGGTCTCGGCGCGCGGTTGTTCGACCGCGGCGCGCGCGGCACGCGGCTGACCGCCGTGGGTCGGCTGTTCCTGCCCGAGGCGCGCGCGGTGCTGGCCCGCGCCGAGGAAGCCGTCGCGACACTCGGCCGGGCGGTGCGCGGCGAGATCGGCGACGTCCGGCTCGTCTTCCTCGCCACGACGGCGAACTACCTGCTGCCGCCGGTGGTCCGCGCGGTGCGCGAGCAGCTGCCCGGACTGGCGGTGACGACGGCCGAGGCGTCGATCGCCGAACTCGTCGAGGGCCTGCGCGAGGGCCGGTTCGACCTGGCGTTCACCCGGCCGCCGCTGGTCGGCGACCTGGTGTCCCGGACGTTGCTGACCGAAGAAGTGTGCGCGGTGCTGCCCGCCGGTCATCCGCTGGCCGACCGTTCCTCGCTGGAACTGGCCGACCTGAAGGACGAGCCGTGGGTGCTGACCCCGCGCAGCAGCTGGGAGCCGTGGCACCGCGGCTACGACGAGGACTTCGCCGCGGCCGGGTTCACCCCGCGGGTGGTGCAGCGGGCCGCCACCGTGCAGGGCCTGCTCGGCCTGGTCGCGGCCGGCGTCGGGGTCACCCGGCTGGCCCGGTCCTCGCACAGCCTCCGCCGCACCGGCGTGGTGTTCGTGCCGCTGGCGGGCGACGTCGCCCGCACGGAACTGGTGTGGGTGCCGGGCGAGGACAACCCGGCGGTGCGGGCGATCGCCGACGTCGCGGCCGGACTGGCGGCGGCCACGGACCTGACCCAGGCGGGCTGACCCTTGCCGCGGTCGGGGCGGGCGGCGCCGAGCGGCCGGCGGCGAGCGCCGCGACCTCGTCCGGCGCCGACCACCGGGGCACCTGGCCGGCGTTTCCCCTTCTCAGAAGGTTTTCGCGGTGTCGCGGGCGGCTTCGTGGGCGATGCGGCCGGCTTCCTCGGCGTCGCCGGTGAGGGTCGGGTGGAAGCGGATCTCGGTGACGTCCTCGATGCCGGTCCAGTTCAGCCAGCCGGTGAAGAACGGCGCCTGGAAGTCCGCCCCGAATTCGGGACCGAGCCCGGGGGCCCAGACGGCGCTGGTGTAGATGACCGCGGCGCGCTTGCCGCGGCCTTCGAGCAGGTGCCGGTAGCCGGTGACCGGGTCGACGCCGAAGACCCAGCCGGGCTGGGACACGACGTCGATGAACTGCTTGAGCACGTACGGCACGCCGGAGTTCCACATCGGGACGCTGAACAGGATCCGGTCGGCGGCGTCGAAGCGGGCGAACGCGGCCTGCGCCGCCGCCCAGGCGTCGGCCTCCTCGCCCTGCGGGGTGCCACCGCCGAAGACGGTCATCTTGGCGCGGGCGGCGGCCGGGCCGAACGCGGGCAGGGTGCCGTCCCAGAGGTCCCAGTCGTCGATGACGGCGTCCGGGTGGAGGCGGCGGTAGGTGTCCAGGAAGGCACCGGCCAAGCGCAGCGACTGGGCGTCTTCCCCGCGCGGGGACGCGGAAACGTGCAGCAGATCGGGCATCTCGAAGCTCCTCGGAAGGCGCGCCGGCTTCCGCCGGGCGAAGAATCGGACTAGAGTCCGCTTATGTCCTCGAACCGTAGCGGACCGCAGTCCGCTTCGTCAACGCCCGCCGAGCTGCCGGTCCTCGGCGCGCCCGTCCGGGAGCGGGCGGACGCCGCCCGCAACCGCATCCGCGTCCTGGAGGCCGCCGAGAAGCTCTTCGCCGACCGCGGGGTCGACGCGGTGACCATGGACGACGTCGCGGGCGCCGCCGGCGTCGGCAAGGGCACGCTCTACCGCCGGTTCGGCGACAAGGGCGGCCTCGCCATGGCCCTGCTCGACCAGCGGGAACGGGAGCTGCAGGAGCGGATCCTCACCGGGCCGCCGCCGCTGGGCCCCGGCGCGGAACCCGCGGACCGGCTCGGCGCGTTCGTCGAGGCCTACCTGGGCTTCCTCGACCGGCAGCTGGACCTCGTCCTGCTGTCGGAGACCGCCTCGACCGGGGCACGGTTCCGGACCGGTGCGCACACCCTGTGGCGGCAGCACTGCCGCCACCTGCTCGAGGCCGGCGGCGCGGCGGATGCCGGAATCGCCGCGGACGTCCTGCTCGCGGCCCTGGCGGCCGAGCAGGTCCGGCACTGGCGGCGGGAGCGGGAGCTCGAGTCGGTGGCACTGGCGGAGTCGCTCGTCCGGCTGGTGCGGACCTGGCTTCGGTGACGCACCGTGTCCGCCGCCGGGCCGGTCCGTAGAATCGGCGGCGATGCGTCGTCTTCGGTGGTACTGGGGAGCCCTCGTCCTCGCGTGCGTGGCCCTGCTGGCCGGTTTTTTCGTCTTCTTCGGCTCGGAAAGCCAACCCGGGCGGCCGCAGCCGCGCCAGGGTCCGCCGGGCACCGGCCCGCTCACCGTGGTCGCGATGGGCGACAGCACCGTGTCGGGCGAAGGCGCCGGCCAGTACACCGCCGCCACCAACGGCCAGGGCGGCAACTGGTGCCACCGCTCCCCCAACGCGTTCGTGGAGAAGATCGCCGTTCCCGGCGTCACCGCGCACGTCAACCTCGGCTGCTCCGGCGCGCCCGCCGAGCAGGTCGCGCTCGGCGACGTCAAGCAGTGGACCGAAGGTTCGCAGGCGCAGCAGCTGGCCGCGCTGGTGAAGGACCACCGCGTGGCGGCGGTGGTGATCGCCGTCGGCGCGAACGACGAACCGAAGTTCTCCAACCAGGTCAACGACTGCTTCAAGGCCTGGTTCAACCCCGGCGGCCCGGCGTGCAGCGACGTCCTGAAGCGGACCTGGCAGTCCAAAGTGGACGCCATGGTACCGAAGGTGGCGAAGGCGGTCTCGGACGTGAAGGCGGTACTGGCGTCCGCCGGTTACGTCCCGGCGGACTACCAGCTGATCCTCCAGTCCTACGCGGCGCCGATCGGCCCGGACCTGCCGGAGGACCTGCGCAGCCTCAACGGCTGCCCGTTCCGCACCGAGGACCTGCGCTGGATCGCCCAGACCGGCATCGGCGTGCTGTCCACCGGCCTCAAGGCGGCCGCGCAGCAGAGCGGCGCGCGGTTCCTGGACCTGGCCAAGGCGGGCGTCAAGCACGAGGCGTGCAGCGGCGGCGCGAACCCGGCGACGGAGTGGTTCACCCGCCTGACGCTCCAGCTCGCCGACCTCGGCCAAGCCGAACGCGCCGGCCACGCCCTCCAGGAGTCGTTCCACCCCAACGCGGCCGGCCACACAGCGATCGCCGACTGCCTCACGGAGTTCATCGCGGCCAAGGACGGCAACGCAACCTGCCTCGCCGGCGCAGACGGCAAGCTCCACGCGGTCCCCGAGGTCATAGCCCGCTGACCCCACGGGTCGGCCCGCGTACCCGGAAGGTCGCCCTGCGTACCCGAACAGTCGGCCTGCGTACCCGGAGCGGCGGCTTGCGTACCTGGAGGGTCGGCTGGTGAGCCGACCCTCGGGGTACGCGAACCGACCGCCTGGGTACGCAGGCCGACCCTCCGGGTACGTCAGCCGACCTTGCGCACGCGGGTCGTGTCCGCGTCCGCGGGGGTGCCGGCCGAGTCGAGCGGTGTCAACGGGGGCAGCGGGACGCCGTGTTCGTCCAGCAGCACCGAGTGCGGTTCCCCGGCGGTGAACGCGTGCCGTTCGCCCCACTGGCGCAGGGCGACGATGACGGTGAACAGGTCCCGCCCGGCCGGGGTCAGGACGTAGACCTGCCGACGGCCCGATGCGGCGGTCCGCCGGTCGAGGACGCCGCGCTCGACCAGGCGTCGCAGCCGGTCGGTGAGGATGTTGCGGGCGATCCCGGTGCGCTGCCGGAAGTCGGTGAACGAGCGTGCGCCGTCCATGGCGTCCCGCACCACCAGCAGGCTCCAGCGGTCGCCGACGAGGTCGAGCGTCCGCGCCACGGGACAGCTCGGGTCGGTCCAGCTCTCGGTCACCACACCTCCGGAAGAGTTGCTCTTCGAAACCATTCTGCCGTACGGTCGAATCAGTTGCAATTCGCTACCGATGGGGGCTGGATGGGCCGGAACACCCTGCTCGCGGCGATCTGCGGGACCGCGGTCGCGAGCATCTACGCCGCTCAGCCCGCGCTCGCCGGGATCGGCGCGGACCTGGACGTCCCGGCGCCGGATCTGGGCTGGATCGTCGCGGCCGGCCAGCTCGGTTACCTGGCCGGGCTGGCGCTGCTCGTCCCCCTGGGCGACCTGCGCGACCGGCGCACGCTCATCGCCGGGCACCTCGTCCTGACGGCGGCGGGCGCACTCGTCGCCGCCGCCGCGACCCGGCTCTGGGTGCTGCTGGCCGGGCTGGCCCTCGCCGGCCTGTTCGCGGTCGTCGTCCAGACGACCGTCGCCTACGCCGCGGCGACCGCCACGCCCGCCGAACGCGGCCGCACCCTCGGCGCGGTGACCTCCGGGGTCGTCCTCGGCATCCTCGGCGCCCGCGTCGCCGCCGGAGCGCTGGCCACGGCATGGGGCTGGCGCAGCGTGTACGTCGTGCTCGCCGTGCTCCTGGTGACGCTCGCCGGCTTGGTTCGCAAGCTTCTGCCGCCCGATCCGCGCCCCGGCCGTTCGTCGTACCGGGCCGCGTTGACGTCGCTGGGCGGGCTGTTCCGCGAGCGGCTGTTCGTCACGCGGGGGCTGATCGCGTTCTTCCTCTTCGCCTCGTTCGGCACGCTGTGGAGCGGGCTGGCGCTGCCGCTCGCGGCGGCGCCGTGGCGGCTGAGCGCGGCGCAGATCGGCCTCTTCGGGCTGGCCGGGCTGATCGGTGCGCTCGGCGCGGCCCGGGCCGGACGCTGGGCCGACGCGGGGTTCGCGCGCCCGGTCACCGGCGGCGCCCTCGCTCTGCTCGCCGTCTCGTGGCCGGCGATCGGGCAGGCGTCGTGGTCGCTCGCGCTCACCGTCGCCGGTGTGGTCGTGCTCGACTTCGCCGTGCAGGCCGTGCACGTGAGCAACCAGCACCTGCTGACCACGGCCCACCCGGACCGGACCAGCAGCGTCATCGGCGGCTACATGCTGTTCTACTCGCTGGGCTCGGCCCTCGGCGCCGCAGCGACGACGGCCGCGTACGCCACCGCCGGCTGGGCGGGCTCCAGCGTGCTCGGCGCGGTGTTCGCCCTCGGCGCCTCGGCCGTCGCCCTCACAGATCGAGCGCGGCCCGCAGGGCGATGTCGATCCGCTCCTGGACGTCCTGGTCGATCTCCGCGATCCGCTCGTCGAACCACGGGCGGTACAGGCGGGTCAGGTTGAGCGTCGACACCCAGTAGCGGGCGTCGATCGCCACGCCGAGGATGTCCATCGGGTCGCGGTCGAGCAGTTCGGTGCCGAGCAGCCAGGGGCGCTCGGACTCGTTCACCCCGTCCGAGGACAGCAGCACGACCGTGCGCTGCCGGGCCGGTTCGGTCGGGGGGTGGTACGTCCAGACTTCACCCCTGCGCACGCAGATCCTTTTCCGCCGCGCTGCGCTCGGCCTCGTCCGACTCCGCGACAACCGGCTCCGGCTTCTGCGGGGTGTAACCGGTGCGCACCGCCTCGCGCCGGGCCGCCTTCGACAGCCAGGACGAGACCGAGATTCCGTGGGCTTTCGCGGCTCGCTCGGCGAATTCCAGCGCGCCGCTGTCCAGCGAAAGAGTGACCTTACGTGTTGCCATACCTTTTACCGTACCAGCGCCCCGGCCGCCGGACGGGGCGCCGGTGTCAGAACGTGGGCGAACGTCCCTCGAACGGCGTAGACAGCACCACCGTGGTGCGAGTCGACACCTTCGCCGCCTCTCGGATCCGCCGCAAGAGGTCCTCCAGCGCCAGCGGCGACTGGACGCGCACCAGCAGGATGTAGGACTCGTCGCCGGCCACCGAGTAGCACGACTCGATCTCCTTGATGTGCTGGATCCGCTGCGGGTAGTCGTCCGGCGCCGCCGGGTCGTTCGGCGTCAGCGAGATCAGCGCGGTCAGCGGCAGGCCGATCTGCTCGCCGTCGAGCCGCGCGGTGTAGCCGAGGATGACCCCGCGCTGCTCGAGGCGGCGCACCCGCTGGTGCACCGCCGACACCGATAGCCCGACGCGTTCGGCGAGGTCGGTGAAGCTGCGCCGCCCGTCGGCCGCGAGCTCCTGGACGATCGACTGGTCCAGCGGCTCCAGGCCGCCGGTGGTCATGCGTCCAGCACGACGAGCTCGTGCGGCTGGTTGTTGACGGACTCGACGCCGTCTTCGGTGACGATCACGATGTCCTCGATCCGGGCGCCCCACCGGCCCGGCTGGTAGATGCCCGGCTCGACGCTGAAGGCCATGCCCGGCTCCAGCGGCAGCGCGTTGCCGGCGATGATGTACGGCTCCTCGTGCACGTCGAGGCCGATGCCGTGCCCGGTGCGGTGGATGAAGTACTCGCCGAACCCGGCCTCGGCGATGACCTGCCGCGCGGCGGCGTCGACGGCCTCGGCGGTGACGCCCGGCTTGACGGCGGCCACCGCGGCGGCCTGCGCCCGCTGCAGCACCGCGTAGGTCTCGGCCACGTCCGCGTCCCGCGGCTCGCCGACGGCGTAGGTGCGGGTGGAGTCGGAGTTGTAGCCGGCCGGCAACGGACCGCCGATGTCGACGACCACGACGTCACCCCGCTCGATGACGCGGTCGGAGACGTCGTGGTGCGGGCTGGCGCCGTTCGGCCCCGACCCGACGATCACGAAATCGGCCTGCACGTGGCCTTCTTCCACGATGGCCGCGGCGATGTCGGCACCGACCTCGGCTTCCGTGCGGCCCGGCCGCAGCCATTCGTGGACCCGCGCGTGCACGCGGTCGATCGCCGCACCGGCCTCGCGCAGCGACGCGATTTCGGCGGCGTCCTTGCGCATCCGCAGCTCCCGCACGACGGGCCCGGCGAGGGTCTGCTCGGCGTCCCCGAGCGCGGCCCGCAGCGCGAGGACGTGCAGGGCGGGGGTGAAGTCGCTGACGGCGACCCGCCCGGGCTTGCCGAGCCGGTCGGCGACGAGTTCGTAGGGGTCGTCGCCGTCGACCCAGGTGAGCAGCTCGACGCCGAGTTCACCGGTGGGCACGTCGGCGTACCCGGGCGCCTCCAGCTTCGGCACGACCAGCGCGGGAGTGCCCTCGGCCGGGACGACGAGGGTGGTGAGCCGCTCGAAGGAGCCACCGGCCTGCCCGAGCAGGTACCGCAGATCGGAGCCGGGCGCGATCAGCAGGGCATCGGTGCCCGCGGCGCCCGCGGCAGCGCGGGCACGGTCCAGCCGCGCCCGCAGGGCGGCGGCATCGGGAGCGGGCGTGTGAAGGGATCGGCGCGACATGAGGCCGAGCCTAGTGGGACGGCGGCGCAGGCGAACGCGCCCGGGGCCACGACATGCCGGGCCGGGTGACGCGGCTCCCCCGGGCTGGGTCGCGGAAGGAGGTGATGGCCGGGCCGGGTGCCCCGGCTACCCCAGGCCGGGTCGCGGAAAGAGGTGAACAATTTCCGCCGCGGTCCTCCAGTGCGGACCGAAAACCGCCGCCGCCCCGCACCTTCGCTCGTGCCGAGTCGCGTGGCTCGGCGCTTTCGCCGTCCCCGGCGTGGCAGGCTGTGCGGGTGACCGGACCACTTGCCCTGCTCGACTCCGCGAGCCTGTACTTCCGCTCGTTCTTCGCCCTGCCCGACTCGATGCGCGCCGCGGACGGGACGCAGGTCAACGCCGTGCGCGGGTTCGCCGACACCATCGCGCGGATCCTCACCGACCGGCGGCCCGCCCGGCTGGTCTGCTGCCTCGACGCCGACTGGCGGCCGAAGTTCCGCACCGATCTGCTGCCCAGCTACAAAGCGCACCGGGTGGCCGAGGAGACCGGCAGCGGCCCGGACGTCGAAGAGGTCCCCGACACGCTCACCCCGCAGGTCCCGATCATCCTCGACCTGCTCGAAGCGTTCGGCTTCGCCACCGCCGAAGCCGCCGGCTACGAGGCCGACGACGTCATCGGCGCCCTCGCCACCCGCGAGAAGACCGATCCCGTCGAGGTCATCACCGGCGACCGGGACCTCTTCCAGCTCGTGCGCAACGAGCCGTCGCCCGCTTCGGTCATCTACGTCGGCAAGGGCTGGGCCAAGGCCGAGGTGCTCGGTCCGGCCGAGATCGCCGAGCGCTACAGCCTGCCGCGCGAAACCGCCGGGCCGGCGTACGCGGACATGGCCGCCCTGCGCGGCGACCCCTCCGACGGCCTGCCCGGCGTCGCGGGCATCGGCGAGAAGACCGCCGCCAAGCTGATCACGCAGTTCGGGTCGCTCGACGCCCTGATCGCCGCGGCCACGGCCGGGGACTCGGCGGTCCCGCTCAAGACCCGGCTGCGGCTGAAGGACGCCGCGGACTACCTCGCCGTCGCCCCGACCGTCGTCCGCGTGGCGGTCGGCGCGCCGGTCGAGCAGTCGCGCCCGGACACCGTGCCCGCGACGCCGGCCGACCCGGAGCGGGTCGCCGAACTGGCCGAGCAGTGGAACCTCGGGAACTCGGTCGAACGGCTGCTCAAGGCCCTGCCCGGCGCCTAGAAGTGCGTGCCGCACCACGGTGCGGCGACGGTGGTGAACAGCTCGTCGGCCCGCCCGGTCGCCGCCGGGTCGCGGACGTCGATCCGGCCCGCCTCCGCCAGCGCCGTCGCGCTCCACTGCCCGAGGTAGAGCATGCCGAGCGTGTCGACGTCGAGCACCAGGTCCGCGGGCGCCGAGGTGCGGCCGGCGCCGTCCGGGCCGATCTCGTAGTGCCCGGTGTTGGCCGGCAGCAGCCGGTCGGTCACCGCGAGCACCACCGGGTCCGCCGCGCGGTAGCCGCGGGCGGCGAGCGCGGCGGCGACGTCGACCGGCCGCAGCCACAGGTCGTCCTCGACGGAGAGGGTGGCCGCGTGCCGGTGATCGGTCAGCAGCAGGGCGAGGGGCTCGTCGACCGGGCGGTGCCGGGCGCGGACCTCGGAAACCAGGTCCACCGACAGCAGGTACCGCCAGAGCGCGGCCCGCGCGACCGGACCGGCGGCGTGCAGCTCGTGGACGTCGAGCACCGCGCCGTGGTCGGGTGCGTCCACGGACCGGCGGCTGACCGCGGCGTACACGGCGAACCCGTCGTCCCCGTCGGGTCCACTGTGGACGGCCACCAGGCGTTCGTCCGGGTCGACGTGCCGGTTGTGCGCGATCGGCCACCACAGCTCCGGCCGCCCGATCATGCCCGGCCGGTGCAGCCCGATCCGCCGGTACAGCGCCGGGATCTCCCGCACCGCTTCCTCGGGCGTCAGCAGCCGGACGTCGCCGCCCGCCGCCACCCGCTCGTGCAGCCGCGCCGCCGGCCGCTCCACGCGCAGTGTCTTGCCGAGCGCGGCCGAGCCGTAGCCGAACCGGCCGTAGATGGTCGGTTCGCTCGCGTGCAGGACGGCCAGCGGCAGCCCGCGCGCGGCGAAGTCCGCCAGCTGCGCGGCCATCATCGCGCTGAGCACCCCGCGCCGGGTCCGATCGGCCCGGACACCGACCCCCTCGACCGCGGCGGCGGGCAGGGTCCCGCCGGGCACGGCGATCTCGGTGTCGAAGGAACTCACGATCCCGATCGGCATCCCGCGGTCGTCGAACGCACCGAACTTGCCCGCGGCGGGCCAGGACTCCCCGATCCGATCCCACAGCTCGTCGGTGACGCGCGGGGAGTGCAGCGCACGGCGGAGCAGGTCGAACGTGCTGCGCCGCTCTTCCTCGGTGATCGGGCGAACGTCGAAGTCGGTCATGCCTCCGGATCCTGCCGCCCGCCGCGAGGTCCGGCACCCGGTTTTCCGGCACGCTCGGAAGTGGCTGCCGCTCCAAGCCGCCACACCGGTACCGAACAACCCGGCCCGCGGCAGGATCGCGGGCTTGGACCCGGGCCGCCACCCACCCAGGGACGCCGCCGGCCGGTCCGCCGCTCCGCGCACCACCCCGGCTCAGAAGTGGCTGCCGCTCCAAGCCGCCACACTCGTGGCGAACAACCCGTCCGCAGCCGCCGGCGCCGCCGGGTCGCGGACCTCGATCCGGCCCGCCGCCGCCAGCGCCGACGGGCGCCACGTGCCGAGGTACGCCATCGCCAGCGTCGTGACGTCCAGCCGCAGGGCCGCCGGCCGGTCCGTGCGGGCGGCGCCGTCCGGGGTGATCCGGTACTTGCCGCTGTTGTGCGGCAGCAGCGGGTCCGTCACCTCGACGACCACCGGGTCCGCGTGGCCGTAGGTCCGGCCCGCCAGCGCCGCCGGGACGTCGACGAGCCGGATCCAGTGCTCGTCGCCGATCCGGTCGACGTTGCCGGTCCGGTGGTCGGCCAGCAGCAGCTCGATCGGGTCGTCCAGCGGCCGCGAGTCGGCGACGATCCGGTCCACGAGGTCGACCCCCAGCAGGAACCGCCACAGCCCCGCGTACGCGCTCGCCGAGCCGGCGAACAGGTCCCAGAGCTCCATCGTCTTGGTCCACGGCGGGGCGAGCGGGGCGTCGACGCGGTAGACGGCGAACCCGTCCGGCCCGCCCGGGCCGTGGTGCACGACCGCCTTCACCGGCGAGGTGTACCGGCGCAGCTGCGTTTCGTAGAGCCGCCACAGCACCTCCGGCCGGGTCATCATCCCCGGCCGGTACGCCACGCCGTCGTACACACCGGGACACACTTCCAGCGCCCGGTCGAGGTCCAGCAGTTCCAGCTCCCCGCCGACCGGGGCGTCCGGGCGCAACCGCGCGCGGTGCCCGTCGAGGCTGTAGGTGCGGCACCGCGTCGCCAGGCCGTAGCCGAACCGGCCGTAGATCCCGGCCTCGGACGCGAGCAGGTTCGCGAACACGATCCCGCGCCCGGCGAAGTCCTCCAGCTGCGTCGTCATCATCGCCCGCAGCACCCCGCGGCGGGTGCGGTCGGCCCGGACGCCCACGGACGTCACCCCGGCCATCGGCAGCCGCGCCCCGCCCGGCACCGACAGCTGCGCATCGAACGACCGCGCGGTCCCGATCAGCTCCGGGTCGAACGCCCCGATCGCGCCCCCGGGCGAGTAGTACCGCGCCGCGTACACCCATTCGGCGTCGTCGGAAGGCGGGTAGTGCACGCTCTCCCGGAACAGGTTGCTCGCCGCCCGGTGCTCCTCGGTGCCCAGCGTCCGGATCTCGAAGTCACTCATGCGGCGGATCATCTCCGGAAACGACGAAGCCCGGCCACCGGAAATCCCCGGCGGCCGGGCTTCGGCACGCTACTTGGCGACCGGCGGGGAAACCTCGTAGTTGCCGCCGTCACCCTTGACCGTGATCGGCACCTGCTGCGGCTTGCCGGCGATCGTGGCGGTGCACTCGAACTTCGCCCCGTCCTCCACCTTCTGCTCGGCGGGGCAGGTGACGCCGGTGACACCGTCGATCTTGTACGTCTCGGTCAGCAGCTTCTGCACGTCGGTCTGCATCTGGGTGTTGTTGAAGACCTGCGTCTTGAAGAACCCGGGCGTGACGAACCCGAGGACGAGCACGACGGCGACCACCACGATCGCCGCGACGGCGCCGATCAGCAGGCCCTTCTTCGACTTCGCCGGCTTCTCGCCCTCCGGGGCGCCGGGGAACTGCTGCTGCTGGCCGTAGTCGTACTGCCCGCCCGGCTGCTGCCCGTACTGCGGCTGCGCTTGCGGCCCGCTCTGCGGGTACGCCCCGCCCGGCTGCTGCCCGTACTGCGGCTGGGCCTGGGCCCCGCTCGGCGGGTACCCGCCGCCGGGCTGCTGGCCGTAGGGCGGCGGCTGCTGACCCCACTGCGGCTGCGGCGGGGCGTACCCGCCCGGCTGCTGCCCCCACTGCGGCGGTTGTTGCTGGGGCTGCTGCGGCTGGCCCCATTGCTGTTGCTGGTTCGGGTCGTAGGAAGGCTGTTGCGGCTGCCCCCACTGCGGCTGCTCCTGCGAGCCGCTCGGCGGGTACGCGCCGCCCGGCTGCTGCCCGTAGTGGGGCTGCTGTGGGTCGTTGCCGCCATACGGCGTGCTCATCGTCTGCCTCCGCCTGCTTCACTCATCTCGCTGTCCACCCCGAAACACCGGCAAGCCGCGCACACACGGTGTCGCAGGCGATCCAACCACAGGTCGGAGCCGAGCACACGTGCCCACGCTCACCGCCACCCCACCGCCGAGCTGGGCTAACACCGAGTTCACGCGGCGCCCGCGGCCACGACCCCGCGCCGGAGCGCCTTCACCGCCTCGGCCGCCGCCGCCCCGACCGGATCGGCCTTGCCCAGCACGTCCCGGATCTGGTCGAGCAGGTCGATCACCTGACGCGACCAGCGCACGAAGTCGCCCGCGGACAGTTCCTGGCCGTTCGCCTCGGCCGCCGTCAGCACCTTCTCCAGGGATTCACCCCGCGCCCAGCGGTAGACCGGCCACGCGAACCCGGCGTCGGGTTCCCGCGTCCGGTCCAGCCGGTGCCGCCGCTCGTCCTCGGTCAGCTCGACCCACAACCGCGCCGTCTCCTGCCACGCCTCCGGCACCGCCCCGCCCGGCAGCCGGGGCTCGCCGGCGGTGTCGCGGCGGGCCTCGAACACCAGCGTCGACACGACCGCGGCCAGCTCGGCCGGGTTGAGCTTGCGCCACACGCCGTGGCGGATGCACTCCGCGGCCAGCAGGTCCGACTCGCTGTAGAGCCGCGTCAGCCGCCGCCCGTGCTCGGTGACGCGGTCTTCGCCGTCCCCGGCCGATTCCGGCCCCAAATAGCCGCGCTCGCCCAGCAGCGCCAGGATCCGGTCGAACGCCCGCGCCAGCGAGTGCGTCGTCGCCGCGACCTTCCGCTCCAGCTGCTGCGTTTCGGCGGCCAGCCGCTGGTAACGTTCGATCCAGCGCAGGTTCGCTTCGCGCTCGGCCAGCCCGTGGCCGGGGTGCGCCCGCAGCGCCCGCCGCAGCGCGGCCAGCTCCCCGTCCTCGTTCGCCCCCGACCGCCGCTTCTGCCGTCCCGGCAGCGAAATCCCCGCGTTCCGCAACGCCGAGGCGATGTCCCGGCGCGTCCGCGGCGACCGCAGCTCGATGTGCTTCGGCAGCTTGATCCGGCCCAGTGCCTCGACCGGCGCCGGGAAGTCGGCCACCGACAGCGGTCCCGACCACCGGTCCTCGGTCACCACCACCGGACGCGGCTCCCGGATCGGGTCGAGCCCCGGATCGACCACCACGGCCAGCCCCGCCCGCCGCCCGGCCGGCACGGCGATGACGTCACCCTTGCGCAGCTTTTCCAGCGACTCCGCGGTCCCGGCCCGCCGCACGGCCGTGTTCTGCCGCGACAACGCCTTTTCCCGCGCCGAAATCTTCGCGCGCAGCTCGACGTACTCCAGCATCTCGTCGAAGTCACCGGTCACCGCGGCCGTGTAGCCCTTCAGGGCTTCCTTGTTCCGCTCGATCCGGCGCGCGGTCCCGACCACCGACCGGTCGGCCTGGAACTGCGCGAACGACTGCTCCAGCAGCTCCCGCGCCTCGGCCGCGCCGACCTGCGCCACGAGGTTGACCGCCATGTTGTACCCGGGCCGGAACGACGACCGCAGCGGATAGGTCCGCGTCGACGCCAGACCGGCGACCTGCTTGGGGTCGACGCCCGGCTGCCACGCCACGACGGCGTGCCCCTCCACGTCGATGCCGCGCCGCCCCGCCCGGCCGGTGAGCTGCGTGTACTCCCCCGGCGTCAGGTCGACGTGCGCCTCGCCGTTGTACTTCACCAGCCGCTCGAGCACGACCGTGCGCGCCGGCATGTTGATGCCGAGCGCGAGGGTCTCGGTCGCGAACACGACCTTCACCAGCCCGCGGACGAACAGCTCCTCGACGGTCTCCTTGAACGCCGGCAGCAAACCGGCGTGGTGCCCGGCGATCCCGCGTTCCAGCGCCTCGCGCCACTCCCAGTACCCCAGCACACCGAGGTCGCCCTCGGGCAGGTCGGCCGTGCGCTGCTCGATGACCCGCCGGATCTCCTCGACCTCGCCCGGCCCGTTCAGCCGCAGCCCCGACCGGACGCACTGCGCCACCGCCGCGTCGCAGCCCGCGCGGGAGAAGATGAACACGATGGCCGGCAGCAACCCGGCCCGGTCCAGCTGCTCGACGACGTCGACCCGCGACGGCGGCCGGAACCGCGGCATCCGCGGCGGCGCGCCCCGCCGGCCCCGCGGCCCCCGGAACCCCGCCGGCGCGTACTGCCGGCCGATCTCCTCGGTCCGCCGCAGCAGGGTCGGGTTGATCCGCAGCTCCGCGCCCGGCGCGTGCACGTCGTCGCCGGCGAACAGGTCCAGCAGGCGGTTGCCCACCAGCATGTGCTGCCACAGCGGCACCGGCCGGTGCTCGTCGACCACGACCGTCGTGTCGCCCCGCACCTCCACCAGCCACTCGCCGAACTCCTCGGCGTTGCTGACCGTCGCCGACAGCCCCACCACGCGGACGTGTTCGGGCAGGTGCAGGATCACCTCTTCCCACACCGCGCCGCGGAACCGGTCGGCCAGGTAGTGGACCTCGTCCATCACGACGTAGCCGAGGTCGGTGATCGTGGAGGAGCCGGCGTAGAGCATGTTGCGCAGCACCTCGGTGGTCATCACGACCACCTGCGCGTTGCCGTTGATCGAGGTGTCCCCGGTCAGCAGGCCGACGGCGTCGGTGCCGTAGCGGGCCACGAGATCCGCGTACTTCTGGTTCGACAGCGCCTTGATCGGCGTCGTGTAGAAGCACTTGCGGCCCTCGGCGAGGGCGAGGTGCACGGCGAACTCGCCGACGATGGTCTTGCCCGCCCCGGTCGGCGCGCAGACCAGCACGCCGTGGCCGTCTTCCAGGGCTTCGCACCCGCGGATCTGGAACTGGTCGAACTCGAAGGACACCTGCGCGGCGAAGCGCGTCAGCTGGGGGTACTTCCCGCGGCGCGCGGAGGCCGCATAGGCCTCGGCCGGGGACGGAGAAGGGCTACTGGCCACGTCGTCAGGGTTTCACACACCTCCGGCTGTTCGCACGTTGCGTGCGTCGACCCGCCGTACAAGTCGTTATACATCTGGCGGGAGCGCGGAACCGGTTCGCGGCCGGCGGCGTCGGAGCGGGCATGACCGAACCGTGCCCGAGCTGCGGCCTGCTGGACCGGGTGCAGCACGTACCCGCGGCCTACCACGGCGGCCACTCGTACTTCCGCGGCCGGGGCCCGGCGGTCGCGGTGCCCGCGGGTGACGGCGTTGTGGTGACGAACAGCCAGGTCAGCGGCGTGTCGGTGACGGCGGTCGCCCGGGCGCTGGATCCGTTCCCGCCCCGGCGCCGCGGCGGCGGCGTACTGGTGGTGGCAATCCTGCTGGCCCTGGTCGGGAGCTGCTTCCTCCTGCTGCCGTTCTGGGCGTCCGACGCCCCGCCGCCGGGTGGCGCGGCGGCGAAGGCGCTGGGCATCGCCCTGTTCTCGCTGCCGTCGGCGTGCGTGTACGCCGCGGCGGGCGTGCTGGTCTGGCTGTACGCGCGCCGCGTGCGGGCCCACCGGAGGCAGCAACGCGGGGTCCCGGCGGCGCAGCAGGTGTGGGAGCAGGGCTGGTTCTGCCACCGCTGCGGCGGCGTGTACTTCGCCGACGCGGGCCGCCTGCTGACCCCGGCCCACTTCCGCCAGCTGGTGGCCCGGGCGGGCGGCTACGACCGTTAGCCCCCCAGGGGCACTTTCACGTGAAAGTGCCCCTGTCTAAGCCAGCACCGTGAGCGCGCCCGGTACGCAGTTCGCCGTCACGGGGACCACGCCCTGCGGTTCGCCGTCCGCATACGCGGGCCACGTGTTGCCCGCGAGGGTGACCGAGCGGGCGCGCAGCGTGCGGACCGCCGGGTGGGTCAGGTGCTTGCCGGTGCGCAGGCCCGGCAGCATGCGGACCAGGCCGCGGCGGGTGGCGTGGCCGATGATCGTCACGTCGAAGACGCCGTCTTCGGGGTCGGCCGTGGGGCAGATCGGGACGCCGCCGCCGTAGAAGCGGGTGTTGCCGATCGCCACGAGGGTCGCCGCGAGCTCGATGCGGTCGGTGCCCGTGTCGACGACCACCGGGCGGGAGCGGAACGCGGCCAGCTCGGCCAGGATCGCGACGTCGTAGCGGCGCGGCCCGGACGGCCAGCGCATCCGGTTCGCCCGCTCGTTGACGCTCGCGTCGAACCCCGCGCAGAGCACCGTGGCGAACCAGGTGGGGCCCACGCGGCCGAGGTCGATCCGGCGGCGGGCGCCCGAGCGCAGGGCCGCTACCAGCGCGTCCACCGCCGGGAGCGGCTCGCCGGGGATGCCGAGGGCGCGGGCGAAGTCGTTGCCGGTGCCCGCCGGGACCAGCCCCAGCGCGACGTCGTTGTTCGCGCAGAACTGGACGCCCTGGTGGGCGGCGCCGTCGCCGCCGAGCACGATCAGCACGTCCAGGCCGGCGGCGTGGGACGAGCGCATCAGCGCGCGGGACTCCTCGACCGAACGGGCGACGAGCACGTCGAGGCGGTCCACGGCCGTGCGCAGCCGCTCGGCGACGGTGTCGGCGATCCGGGCGGCGGCGCCGTGCCCCGACGCCGGGTGCACGGCGAGCGCGGCGTGGAGCCCCACTACGTGACGTCGTCGGTGCTCGACCGGCCGCCGGACGCGGTCGGGGTGGACGGCTCGTCGTCGATCGTGCTGGGCGTGTAGTCGAACGGCGCGGCTTCGTCGTCGGCGAGCTGGTCCCAGCCCTCGTCGGCGCGGGCCTTGTCGAGCTTGCGGTCGTGGAAGCGCGCCATCTGGACGGCAATCTCGAAGAGCACGGTCAGGGCGCCGGCCAGGCCGAGCATCGAGAACGGGTCCGAGCCCGGCGTGGCGAAGGCGGCGAAGACGAACAGCGCGAACACGATGCCGCGGCGCCACTTCTTCAGCTGCACGTACTTGACCACGCCGACGCGGTTGAGCATCACCACCAGCAGCGGGAGCTCGAAGCTGATCCCGAAGATGACCAGCAGCGACAGCAGGAACGAGATGTACTTGTCCGCGGTCAGCGCGGTGACGAACGCGTCCTGCCCGAAGCCCATGAGCAGCTGCAGGGCGTGCGGGAAGAGGATGTAGGCGAGCACGGCGCCCGCGGCGAACAGCACCGACGCGAACCCGACGAACGTCAGCGCGTACTTGCGTTCCTTGCTGTACAGACCGGGCGCGATGAACGCCCACAGCTGGTACAGCCAGGCCGGCGACAGGAGCACGGCCCCGGCCGCGATGCCGACCTTCAGCTGCGTCATGAAGGCTTCGAACGGCACGGTCTGCAGCAGCCGGCACCCCGCGGCGCTGTCGAGCCGGCGGCTCGGCGGGATGGCGCAGTACGGGTCCTTGACGAGGTCGCCGAGCGACGGGATCGGCCCGATGTTGGTGCCGAACCAGATGAACCCGAGGATCCCGCCGATCACCACCGCGAGCAGCGCGAAGCCGAGGCGGCGGCGGAACTCGTAGATGTGCTCGATGAGCGTCATCGTCCCGTCGGGATTGGCCCGACGGCTGCGCTTGCGCCGCTTCGACCGGCGGCTGTCACCGTTTCCGGAGGCGGATTCCGCCACGGGTTGTTCCGTTCTCATCGGAGTCCGCGCAGAGCGCGCCGGGGACGGCGCGCTCCGCGGACCGGGGACCAGGTGGGGCTGGAACCGCTCAGCTGGCGTTCTTCTGGGTCTGGTCGGCGGCCTGCTGCCGCTTCAGCTCGTCGAGCTGGCGCTGCAGGTCGGCCACCTGCTGGTCGGTCGACGTCGCGGCGGGGGTGGCCGGGATCTGCTTGGTCTCGGCGGGCACGGCGTCTTCGTGCGCCGCGGGCTTGTCGCCGGTGAGGTCCTTGGTCTCGGCCTTGAAGATCTTCATGGACTTGCCGATGGACCGGGCCGCGTCGGGAAGCCTCTTGGCCCCGAACAGCAGCACGACGACGAGCACCAGGATGATCAAATGCCACGGCTGCAATCCGTTCAGCATGGTGGCCTCCTATCTGCGTCTGGTAGGGATGTTACTGGTTTTCGGGCTTGCGGTGGCGTTGCGCGAACGCGACGCGCAACGCCGCCGACCGGGCGCGGACGAGACCCGCCCGGTCCTGGGTGTGCGCAGTCACCATGCTTGCGGTCCGCCGGAAGGCACGCAAGACCTTGGCGGTCCGCACCAGCAGGACCACGAGCAGGGCCAGGCCGATCACGATCAGCGCAGCGGTGGGCAGGTACGGCACGGCGCCAGCCTAGTGGTCGCAGGTTGACGGAAGGTGACGGGCTCGGGCCACGGCGTCGGCGGCCCGGCGGCCGACGTCGGACGCCAGGTCGGCCGGGCTTTCCACCAGCGCTTCGCCGCCCAGCCCCAGTACCAGGCGGACCATCCACGACTGGTCGGCGTAGCGCATCCGGATCCGCAGCCGGCCGCCGTCGAGCTCGTCGAGCTCCTCGCACGGGTAGTACTCGGCTACCCAGCGTGCGTCCGGATCGAGGACCAGGACCGCCTCCCGCTGGTCGGGACGCTCGCGAAAGACACCCTCGGAGATGTCGGTCGGGTGGGCGTGCGCGGGCGGGCGCGACGGCTCCGGCAGGATCGCCAGCTCGTCGATCCGGTCGAGCCGGAACAGCCGGACGCCCTCGGCGCGGCGGCACCAGGCCTCCAGGTAGCCGACGGCCTGGACGATCAGCAGCCGCATCGGGTCGACCGTGCGCTCGGTGATCTGGTCCTTGGACGCGGTGTAGTAGCGGATCCGCAGCGCCCGCCCCTCCTGCAGCGCGCGGGCGACCTCCTCGCGGGTCCGGGCGGTCTTCTTGCCCTCGCGCACTCCCCCGCCGACGACCACGCCGGCCGGCTGCGCCTGCCCGGCCGCGGCTTCGATCTTGGCGATGGACCGGCGGACGGCGTCGCCGTCGACCACGCCGGGCGTCTCGGCCAGCGCGCGCAGCGCCACGAGCAGCGCGGTCGCCTCGCCGCCGGTGAGCCGCAGCGGGCGGCTCATCCCGGCGTCGTGGGTGACGACGATCGTGTCACCCTCGAAGGACAGGTCGATGAGGTCGCCGGGGCCGTAGCCGGGCAGCCCGCACATCCACAGCAGCTCGAGGTCCTTGCGCAGCTGCTTGGGCGTGACGTCGAAGTCCTGTGCCGCGTCGTCGATGCGGACGCCCGGGCGCGCCAGCAGGTAGGGCACGAGCGCGAGCAGTCTCGGCATCCGGTCGGTGGAGGCGCTCACCGGGCGCTCACCTGCCGGGCGACGACGGCTTCCAGCCGGTCCTGGACGCTCTTGGCCAGCACGTCCGGTTCGAGCACCACGACGTCCGGGCCCTGGGCGCTGATCCAGTCCGCGGCCGACTCGGGGTAGAGCAGGCCGATCTCCACGAGGTCGCCCTCGTCGCCGTCGACGGTGGCCCGGCCGACGACGGTGCCGCGGCGGCGGACCCCGGCCGCGCGGCCGTCGGCGACCCAGACCCGGGCGGTGGTCACCGGCGCCGGTTCGCTCTCGCCGGTGGCCGTGACGAGCTTGAGGAGGTTGACGCCCTCGGGGCGCCGGACCTCGCCGGGCCTGCCGACCGGGCGGACCTGGCCGGTGACGCGGGAGAGCCGGAAGCAGCGGGTGGCGCCGCGGTCGCGGTCGTGCCCGACGACGTACCAGCGGGCCCGCCACGACACCACGCCCCACGGCTCGAGGGTGCGCATGATCCGCTCCGGGGAGCCGCTGCGGCGGTACTCGAACCGGACCGCCTGGCCGTTCTGGACCGCGGCCAGCAGCGGCCCGAACGCCGGCTCGGCGCGCACGCGCGGCTCGACCACGGTGGGCGCCTGGTCGTCGACCTCCAGCCCGGCGGCGCGCAGCTTCACGAGCGCGCCCTGCGCCTGGCCGGTCAGCTCCGGGGAGTCCCACAGCCGGGACGCCAGCGCGACGGCGGCGGCTTCGTCGGGGGCGAGGTCGATCTCGCCGAGTTCGTAGTCGCGGCGGGCGATCCGGTAGCCCTCGATCGCGTCGAACGCGGAGTTGCGGCCGGTTTCCAGCGGGATGCCGAGCTCGCGCAGCTCGGTCTTGTCCCGCTCGAACATCCGGAAGTAGGCGTCGTCGCTGGCCGCGTCGCCGTACCCGGGCACGATGCCGCGGATCTTTTCGGCCGTGAGGTACTGCCGGGTGGACAACAGGGCCAGCACCAGATTGACCAGCCGTTCGGCGCGTGCGGTGGACACCCGGTAGAGCCTAGCCCGCGCCGTCCGGCCCGATCGTGAGGTCCGGGGTGCGCGCGTCGTAATCGGTGCGGGCGGCGTCGACGGCCTCGAAGTTCTGCTCGGCCCACGCCTTGAACCCGGCCATCAGCGCGCGCAGCGATTCTCCCAGTGGCGTAAGGGAATAGTCCACACGGACGGGGACCGCCGGGGTGACCTCGCGGCGGACGAGACCGTCCCGCTCGAGCACCCGCAGGGTCTGGGTGAGCATCTTCTGGCTGACCCCGGCGATGCGCCGCGAAAGGTCGCTGTAGCGCTGCGGGCCGTCACCGAGCGCGACCAGGATGAGGCTGACCCACTTGCCGGCGATCTCGTCCAGCAGCTTCCGGGTCGGGCAGGCCGCCAGGTAGGCGTCGTAGGCGGCCTTTTCGGCTTGCCGCCGCTGTTCCGCCGTGCGCGTGGGCACCGGGCGACCTCCCGTCTCGCGAACCTCACCGTGCGGTGGGCACCTGCAGGTGCGTACTTCCCGATGGAGAGTAGCTCCCCATACGTTCGTCGGGAAGACGGCTTTCCCGTGGAGGAGACGAAGATGCGAGCGGTGGTGGTCCGGCGGTTCGGCGGCCCGGAGGTGCTGGAGCAGGTCGAGGTGCCGGCGCCGGAGCCCGGCCCGGGACAGGTGCGGATCCGGGTGGCGGCGGCCGCGGTGAACCCGGTGGACCTGGCGACCCGAAGCGGCGCGTTGAGTTCGGCGGGCGTGGTGCCGCCGCGGGCGGTGCTCGGGCTGGGCTGGGACGTGGCCGGCACGGTCGAGACGGCGGGCGGCGGGTTCGCCGAGGGCGCCGCGGTGATCGGCCTGCGCGACCGGATCGGGACCCCGCTCGGGGCGTACGCCGAGCAGATCGTCCTGGACGCCTCGGCGGTCGCACCGGCGCCGCCGGGCGTGTCGCCCGCCGAGGCGGCGACCCTGCCGCTGAACGCGCTGACCGCCGCCCAGGCCCTGGACCTCGTGAAGACCACCGGGACGGTGCTGGTGACCGGAGCGGCCGGGGCCGTCGGCGGGTACGCCGTCGCGCTCGCCCGCGCGCGGAAGCTCCGCGTGGTCGCCGTGGCTTCCGAAGCGGACGAAGCCGAGGTCCGGGCGTTCGGCGCGGACGAGTTCGTGCCACGCGGGCCCGCGCTGGGCGACCGGGTCCGCGCGCTGGTGCCGGGCGGGGTGGACGCGGCCCTCGACCCCGCGCTCCTGGGCCTGGACGCCCTCGACGCGGTCCGCGGCGGCGGCGAATTCGTGGCGTTCGCCGCCGGCGCGGCCCCGCTGCCGCTGCGCGGGATCGGCGTCCGCCACGTCTGGATCCGCGCCGACGGCGAACGGCTGGCCGAGCTGGCCCGGCTGGCCGGCGACGGCACGCTCCCCCTGCGCGTGGCCGGGACGCGGCCGCTGGCCGAGGCGGCGGCCGCGCACGAACGGCTGGCCGCGGGCGGGTTGCGCGGCAGGCTCGTCCTCATTCCCTAGCCTGGGGGCATGGCTGATCGTGTTCTCCTCATCACCGGTGCCTCCCGCGGGATCGGCGCCGCGACCGCCCGCCTCGCCGCCGCGTCCGGCTTCAAGGTCGCCCTCGTCGCCCGCCGGGCCGATTCGGTCGCCCCGCTCGCCGCCGAAATCGGCGCGGACCGGGCCCTCGCCCTCGGCGCCGACGTCGGGGACTGGCCGGGCATCTCCGCCGCCGTCGACGAGACCGTGCAGCGGTTCGGACGGCTCGACGCCGCCTTCGCCAACGCCGGCATCGGGATCGGCACCACCTTCTTCGGCGATGACGACGACCCCGACCCGCGTGCGTGGGAGCCGATGGTCCGCACCAACGTCCTCGGCGCCGCCTACACCGCCCGCGCCGCCCTCCCCGCACTCAGGGAAACCGCCGGGCACCTGCTCATCACCGGTTCGGTCGCCGGCCGCTACATCCGCAACGCCAGCCTGTACTCGGTCACGAAGTGGGCCGTCACCGGCATGGCCGGGGCGATCCGCGAGGAGGCGGTCGGCACCGGGGTGCGGGTCACGCTGATCAACCCCGGCATCACCGACACCGACATCCTCAGCGACGAGCAGCGCGAGAAACCGCACCTGCAGGCCGACGACATCGCCCGCGCCGCGCTCTACGCGCTCTCGCAGCCCCCGTCGGTGGACGTCAACGAGATCATGGTCCGCCCCACCGGCCAGGTGCTTTAGCAGAGCCGGGCGACGCGGCCCTGCGCGCCGCTGGCCCAGCAGGCCGCTGCGGCGCAGTCGACGCTGTCGAAGCTGCCGGTGTCGAACGACGTCCAGTGCCGTCCGCCGTCCGGGCTGTAGTCGCTGCCGCCCGGACCGACGGCCAGGAGCGTCCCGCCGCGCCAGGCCACCCCGGAGCGGTACCCCGCCGGGTACTGCGCCGGGGTGCGCCAGGTCCGGCCGGCGTCACCGGTCAGCGCGACCGCCGGGCCGGGGGCCGCCGGGTTCGCGAAGTCGCCGCCGATCGCGACGCCGTGGCGCGGGTTCCGGAACGCCAGCGCGAACACGCCGGCGGACGGGCTGCTCGGCAACGGCGTGTCCGACGCCGTCCAGTGGCGGCCGCCGTCGCTGGAGTGCAGGACGCGGGCGGTCGCGCCGCCGCCCGTCGCGAGCCACGCGTCGAACGGCCCCGCCGTGGTGACGCACTGCCCGCTGGCCGCGAAGCCGGCCTCGCCGGGCAACGCGGGCGGGAAGCCGTCGTCGGGTACCGGCCGCCAGCTGCGGCCGCCGTCGTAGGTGGCTTGGACGCGGAACTTGCCGTCGACCGGGTCGCTCATCGCCAGGCCGCGCCACGGGTCGAAGAAGGCGAGGCAGTCGTAGAACGCCGCCGCGTCGGTGTTCTGGAACGTCTGCCGCCAGTGCGCGCCGCCGTCGTCGGTCCGGTAGACGCGGGAGTCGGTTCCGGACCCGATCGACAGGACCACGGCGTGCTCGGCGTCGAAGGCCTCGACGTCGCGGAACTGGAGGGCCTCGGTGCCCGGCGGCCCGACGGACCGCCAGGTCGTCCCGCCGTCGGTGGTGCGCAGGACGGTGCCCTGCGTGCCGCTGACCCACGCGACCCGCGCGCTGACCGCGGACAGGCCGCGGAACTGGGCGGTGACGCCGGTCGGTTTCTCCTCCCACGCCGGCCGGTGCTCACCCGCCGACGCCGGGGCCGCGATCGAGACCAGCAGGGCGCACACGAGCAGCACGACACGCATGCGGAGATCCTGCCGCACCCGCCCGGCGACTTTCGTAGGAATTCCGGGCGGGCGCGACGGACTACAACGAGCTGATCAGGCGTTCCACCCGCTCGTCGACCGAGCGGAACGGGTCCTTGCACAGGACCGTGCGCTGGGCCTGGTCGTTGAGCTTCAGGTGCACCCAGTCGACCGTGAAGTCGCGGCCGGCGGCCTGGGCGGCGGCGATGAAGTCGCCGCGCAGCTTCGCCCGGGTCGTCTGGGGCGGGGTGTCCTTGGCGGCCTCGATCTCGCCGTCGTCGGTGACCCGGCGGACCAGGCCCTTGCGCTGCAGCAGGTCGAAGATGCCCCGGCCCCGGCGGATGTCGTGGTAGGCCAGGTCCAGCTGGGCGATGCGCGGGCTGGACAGGTCCAGGTCGTGCTTGTGCCGGTAGCGCTCGACCAGCCGGTGCTTGATCGCCCAGTCGATCTCGGTGTCGATCTTGCCGAAGTCCTGCTGCTCGACCGCGTCGAGCGCCCGGCCCCACAGCTCGACGACACGCTCGTTCGCCGCGGTCGTGCCGTTGTCCTTGATGTGCTGGAGCGCCCGGGCGTGGTACTCGCGCTGGATGTCCAGCGCCGAGGCCTCGCGCCCGCCGGCCAGCCGCACCTGGCGGCGGCCGGTGAGGTCGTGGCTGATCTCGCGGATCGCCCGGATCGGGTTGTCCAGGGTGAAGTCGCGGAACTGGACGCCGGCCTCGATCATCTCGAGCACCAGGTTCGCCGAGCCGACCTTGAGCATGGTCGTCGGCTCGGCCATGTTCGAGTCGCCCACGATGACGTGCAGGCGCCGGTAGCGCTCGGCGTCGGCGTGCGGCTCGTCCCGGGTGTTGATGATCGGGCGGGACCGGGTCGTGGCGCTGGAGACGCCTTCCCAGATGTGCTCCGCCCGCTGGGAGAGGCAGTACACCGCCCCGCGCGGGGTCTGCAGCACCTTGCCTGCCCCGCAGATGAGCTGCCGGGTGACCAGGAACGGGAGCAGCACGTCCGCGATCCGCGAGAACTCCCCCGCCCGCGTCACCAGGTAGTTCTCGTGGCAGCCGTAGGAGTTGCCCGCCGAGTCGGTGTTGTTCTTGAACAGGAAGATGTCACCGCCGATGCCCTCGTCGGCGAGCCGCCGCTCGGCGTCGACCAGCAGGTCCTCGAGGATCCGCTCCCCGGCCTTGTCGTGCGTGACGAGCTGGACCAGGTCGTCGCACTCGGCCGTCGCGTACTCGGGGTGCGAGCCGACGTCGAGGTAGAGCCGCGAGCCGTTCGACAGGAACACGTTGGAGGAGCGTCCCCACGACACGACCCGCCTGAACAGGTACCGCGCCACCTCGTCGGGCGAGAGCCTGCGCTGTCCGTGGAAGGTGCACGTGACCCCGAACTCGGTCTCGATGCCAAAGATCCGCCGCTGCATTCCACCAGAGTAGGCGCTGCACCCCCGTCGACGGTGCGCCGTTCGGGCGTCGACACGCCCCCAGTACGCCACAGACGGTGAAATCTCGCCGAATCAGGCACGATTGGAGCACAGCTCTTGACGACGTGCGGAAGGCGGACTCCTTTGTCACACCAGCTCATCCGGGCCTTCCGGCGGGTCGGCCGGACCGACCGCGCGCTGATGCGGCGCAGCGCCGCCCTGCCCGCCACGAAAGCCGACGACGCCTTGATGGTGCTGTCCAGATCGGCGAACAAGTCCCGCCTGTGGTGGGGGGTCGCCGCGCTGCTGGCCGCGCGCCCGGGCGAAACCCGCCGCGCGGCGTTGCGCGGGGTCGTCGCGATCGCCGGGGCCAGCGCCGCGGCGAACCTCATCGGCAAGCCGCTCTTCCCCCGCCGGCGGCCGGCCGAGGAGGAGACGCCGATGCGCCGCCGCCTGCGGAAACGCCCCACGTCCTCGTCGTTCCCGTCCGGGCACTCCGCGTCCGCGGCGGCCTTCGCGACGGCGGTGGCGATGGAGTCGCCGCGGGCCGGGCTCGCGGTGGCGCCGCTGGCGCTGGCGGTGGCCTACTCGCGGGTCCACACCGGCGTGCACTGGCCTTCCGACGTCGGGGCCGGGCTCGGCATCGGCGTCGGGGTCGGCCTGGCCACCCGGCACTGGTGGCCGCTGCACGACGACATCCCGGGCCGCGCGATCCACGACGCGGACGCGCCCGAGATGGTCGACGGCGAGGACATGCTCGCCGTCGTCAACCCGAACTCCGGGGTGGCGGGCCAGGACCCGACCGACGACGTCAAGTTCGCCTGGCCGAAGGCCACGCTGCTCTACCCGGACCCCGAGCAGGGCCTCCGCGCCCAGATCGAAGCCGAGCTCGACGCCCGCGGCACGATCCGCGCGCTGGCCGTCGCGGGCGGGGACGGCACCGTCGCGGCGGTCGCCTCCGTCGCCGCCGAGCGCGAGCTGCCGCTCGCCCTGGTCCCGGCGGGCACGCTCAACCACTTCGCCCGCGACGTCGGCGTCAGCTCGATGCCCGACGCCGACGCGGCGACCGAGGTCGGCAACGCCGTCCGCGTCGACCTCGGCGAAGTCGAGGTCGACGGGGCAGGCGAACCGGCCCACCGCTGGTTCGTCAACACCGCCAGCCTCGGCGGCTATCCGGAGATGGTCCGGCTGCGCGAGAAGCTGCAGGAGAAGCACCCGAAGTGGCCGTCGGCCGCGATCGCGCTGGCCAGGACGCTGCGGCACGCCCGGCCGCTGACCGTCCGGCTCAACGGCAAGCAGACCCAGGTCTGGCTGCTGTTCGTCGGCAACGGCACGTACGCGCCCAAGGGCTTCGCCCCGAGCCGCCGTCCCGCGCTCGACACCGGCCTGCTCGACATCCGCTACCTGCGTGCCGACCTGCCCTACTCCCGCGCGCGGTTCCTGCTGGCGATGATCACCCGCAGCCTCGCGGCCAGTCACGTCTACCAGGAGCTCGACCTGCCCGAACTGGACGTCGAACTGCTCGACGGCAACCGGCGCGTCGCCACCGACGGCGAGGTCGGCCCGCTCGGCAACCGGTTCCGCTTCCGGTCGCGCCCCAGCGCCCTGACGCTCTACCGGCCTTGAGGTTGCTTTACCTTCTCTCAACGAACCCACAGGTGCTTCCCGCTAGCTTCGCGACCGAGTTGCGGGCACTCCTGCCCGCGGCCAGGGGCGAGCGGGGATTCGATGGACGGGCACGGCCTGGCGAGCGTCGTCCACCGGGCCGCGAGCGATCCGGTGCTGCCCGGTGACGTGACCGCCCGTGCCCGCGACCTGGGCCCGCTCGAGTCACCGCTCATCTGGCTCGGCTTCGCCTCGGCCGCCGTCGCGGTGCTGGCCGTGGTGGTCGCGCTCTGGTACCGCCGCCGCGTCCGGCGCTGGGGGTTCACCGCCTTCGCGGTGCTGCTGCTGGTGGCGTCGGTCACGGCGCTCAACAGCTACGTCGGGTACGTCCGCACGTCCGACGACCTGGCGCGGCTGCTCCAGCGCGGCCCGGGCGTGGTGAACCTCGCCGGCCGCCTGCTCGACGACGGCAAGGAAGCCCCCGAGCCGTCGTCGGGCTCGGGCTCGTCGTCGCCCGATTCGTCGTCGTCGGGGTCCACGCCGCGGCCCGGCGCCGGCAAGCCGGCCGCCGGGCAGCGGATCGACGTCGTCAACGTCGCCGACCCCGCGCACGGGATCCCGACGGGCAGCAACTACGTCGTCCTCCCGCCCGGGTACGACAGCGACCCCACCCGCCGCTACCCGGTCGTCTACCTCATCCACGGTTACCCGTTCGGCGGCCCGCGCGACTGGCTCACCTCCGGCGACGCCCCCGGCTCGCTGCTGGCGCTGCAGCAGGCCAACGTCATCGCGCCGATGATCGTGGTGACCGTCGACATGACGGCGGGCAACCCCAGCACCGACTGGGAGTGCCTGAACGTCCCGGGCGGTCCGCAGCTGGAGAGCTACCTGGCCGGCACGGTCGTCCCGGCGATCGACCAGCGGTACCGCACCCTCGCCGACCGCAAGCACCGGGCACTGGGCGGCATGTCCGGCGGCGGCTTCGGCGCGCTGAACATCGGCCTCCACCACGTCGACGAGTTCGCCACCCTGGTGATCGCGCTCCCGTACGACGACCTGAACGACTCCATCGGCATCCTCGACGGCAACCGGGCGGCGATCGCCGCGAACACGCCCCGCCGTTATCTGCCCACGATGAAGTTCTCCGCGCCGATCTCGGTGATGCTGGCGGTGGGGACCGGCGCCCCGACCGACGTCACGACGGCGCACCGGATCGCGGACGCCCTGCATGCTCGGGGGCAGGAGGCTGTGGTGCACGCTGAGCGGGGGTTCAACCACACCTGGCACACTGCACGGGCGACGCTGCCGTACCTGCTGGCTTTTGCCGATCAGACCTTCCGGGCTCCGCCTGCGGCATCCTGAGCGGGTGGATCTCGAGATCGCGTACGGGAGTGGGCCGGCGGAGCAGACGCGGCTGATCCGGACCCCGCACGGCCGCTTGGAGTACCTGCGTACCCAGGAGTTGCTGCGTCGTTTCCTGCCCGCGCGCGCCCGGGTCCTGGACGTCGGCGGTGGGACCGGGGTGCACGCCGGGTGGCTGGCCGCCGATGGGCACGTCGTGCACCTCGTCGACGTGGTCGCGGCCCACGTTGCGCAGGCGGCGACGTTGCCGGGGGTTACCGCCGAGGTCGGGGACGCTCGGAGTCTCGGCGTCCCGGACGGTGCGTTCGACGTGGTGCTGCTGCTCGGACCGCTCTACCACCTGATCGACGGCGCCGATCGGGCGCGGGCGCTCGCCGAGGCGCGCCGGGTCCTGCGGCCCGGTGGCGTGCTCGCGGCGGCGGGGATCAGCCGTTATCTGTCGCTGCTGGAGACCGGTGCCGGGGGGACGCTCACCGCTTCGCGGGTCGCTCCGATCCGGGAAGTCATCTCGACCGGTGCCTATGACGGGCACGTCGGGTTCGTCGCCACGCACTGGCACACCGCCGGGGAACTGCGGGCGGAAGTCGGCGCCGCGGGGTTTTCGGACGTTGCGGTGTTCGGGGTCGAGGGGCCGGCTTGGCCTGCTCTTGATGCTGCCGGGCTGGGGCGGTTCGGTGACCTCGTCGAATCCGCCCTGCGGGCGGCGCGGATCGTGGAACAGGATCCGCTCGTTGTCGAGACCAGCGCTCACCTGCTTGCTGTTGCGCGGTGGGCAGGTTGATTCTGCTGGAGTCAGCCCTGCCGGAGTCAGCCCTGCCGACTCAGCCCTACCGGACTCAGCCCTACCGGACTCAGCCCTACCGGACTCAGCCCTACCGGACTCAGCCCTACCGGACTCAGCCCTACCGGACTCAGCCCTACCGGAGTCTTCCCGCCGGCCCGAACGCCGGATCGTTCAACGGCCGACAGGCCGTGTCAAGGCGGGAAAGCGTGCCTTGACACGGCCTGTCGGCCGCTGATGCGGCTGCGTATCGGGTCGGCAGGGGGGTGTGGCCGGAGGCCCTGCGGGCCTTTTCGTGTTCGGCGTCTTTGCCTTGGCGCCCGGCTTGTTGGAGTCGGGCTGGTGCTCGGGTGCTTTGGGTGGTCAGCGTCTTGCATGCGAAACGGGGCGCGGCCCTTCGGCCGCGCCCCGTTTCCTTCGCTTCGCTTTGCTCAGTCGCCTTCCGGCTTGCTCTCCGGCTCCTCGCCCTGGGGGTCCGGGACCGGCAAGAGCGTGTCCAGTGCCGTTCCCGTCAGCCTGCGGAACGAACGGCGGGGGCGGTCGCGGTCCAGGACCGCCACCTCCAGCTTGATCGGGTCCGCGTCGCCGTTTCCGTTCGATGCCGTGCCCGCCGCGGACGATGATGATGATGAGCCCGAAGACGTTGCCGGGGCCGGCTGGCTCGGGGTCCTCAGGGCCGCCACCGCCACGCTCAAGGCCGCCTGGAGGTCCAGGCCGTCCTCGAACGTCTCCTTCAGCTTGGCCGAGATCTTGTCCGTCTGGCCGCCCATCACCACGTACTGGGGCTCGTCGAAGATCGAACCGTCGTACGTCAGGCGGTACAGCTGGTCCTCCGCCGAGCTCGCGCCCACCTCCGCCACGCAGATCTCGACCTCGAACGGCTTCAGCTGCTCGGTGAAGATGCTGCCCAGCGTCGCCGCGTACGCGTTCGCCAGTGCGCGGGCGCTCACGTCACGGCGGTCGTACTGGTAGCCCTTCAGGTCCGCGTGGCGGATGCCCGCCACGCGCAGGTTCTCGAACTCGCTGTAGCGCCCGACCGCCGCGAAACCGATGCGGTCGTAGATCTCGGACACCTTGTGCAACGTCGCCGACGGGTTCTCCGCCACGAACAGCACGCCGCCCGCGTACTTCAGCACCACCACGCTCCGGCCGCGCGCGATGCCCTTGCGCGCCAGCTCGGAACGCTCCCGCATCAGCTGCTCGGGAGAGGCATACAACGGCATCGTCACGGTGTGCGCTCCAGGTCTTTCGGTGTTCCAACGTTCACTGGTCCGGCTCCGGTCAGGACAGCCGGCGCTGCTGGCGCTCGATCCGGCCGGCCACCACCGCTTCGGCCACCGCCGCCGTCTCCGACTCCGACAGCTGCACGGCGCCGCGCTCCGCGGTGATCGTCACGACGCTCGGGAAGATGCGCCGCACCAGGTCCGGGCCGCCCGATGCGGTGTCGTCGTCCGCGGCGTCGTACAGGGCCTCCACCGCGACCCGCACCGCGCCTTCGACGTCGGCGTCCGGGTCGTGCAGCTTCTTCAGCGCCGACTTCGCGAACAGCGAACCCGAGCCGATGCCCGCGTAGCCGCCGTTCTCCTCGTAGCGGCCGCCCGCGGCGTCGTACGACACGATCCGGCCCGCGTGCTTGGCGTCCTCGGCCTCCAGGTCGTACCCCACGAACAGCGGGATCGCGGCCAGCCCGGCCATCGCCATCTCGAGGTTCGCCTTGACCATCCCGGCCAGCTTGTTCGTCTTGCCGTCCAGCGACAGCGAGACGCCCTCGATCTTCTCGTAGTGCGCCAGCTCCACCGCGTACAGCCGCACCATCTCCACGGCCAGCCCCGCCGTGCCCGCGATGCCGACCGCCGAATACTCGTCGGTGACGTGCACCTTCTCGATGTCGCGGCTGGCGATCAGGTTCCCCGACGTCGCCCGCCGGTCACCCGCGATCAGCACGCCGCCGGCGAAGGTGCACGCGACGATCGTCGTCCCGTGCGGCACGCCCAGCTCGGCCGCGCCCGGCGCCACGCGGCGCGCGGGCAGCAGCTCCGGCGCCTGCACGCGCAGGAAGTCGGAGAACGACGACGTCGCCGAGGAAAAGTACGTCGCAGGCAGCGCGGGACCCGAGATGCCCCTGGTGTTGTCCATACGTGCTCAAAAATCCCATCTGTGCGGGCCGGGCGCCCCGCGCGCGAGAAGCCGCCACGCGGAGCCCCGGCCGCCGGCTGAACGGTCGGCAGGGGCGGCAGTGCCCCGCAGCGGCTATTCGCCGCCCTTCTGCACGTAGGCCCGGACGAAGTCCTCGGCGTTCTCCTCGAGCACGTCGTCGATCTCGTCGAGGATCGTGTCCACGTCCTCGCCGAGCTTCTCGCGCCGCTCCTGACCCGCCGCGCCGGTGTCCTCGAACTCCTCGTCGGAGTCACCACCGCCGTGCTTTTCGATCTTTTCCTGGGCCATCTCGCCTCCCGGTGTGGCTGATGTTTCCTAGCCTACCCAGCGCCCCCGACATTCGGGGTCACGCCGCGATCGCTGGTGCGTCCCGCCTAGTCCGAACCGGTGAGCGCCTCCACGAGCTCCTCCGCCGTCGCCGCGTTGTCCAGCAGCTTGCCGACGTGCGCCTTCGTCCCCCGCAGCGGCTCCAGGGTCGGGATCCGCACCAGCGACTCCTTGCCCACGTCGAAGATGACCGAGTCCCACGAAGCCGCCGCGATCGACGTCGCGTACTTCTCCAGCGCCCGGCCGCGGAAGTAGGCGCGCGTGTCCGACGGCGGCGTCGTCACCGCGGCCAGCACCTCCTCCTCGGTGACCAGCCGCTTCATCGACCCGCGCGTCACCAGCCGGTTGTACAGGCCCTTGGCCAGCCGCACGTCCGAGTACTGCAGGTCGACCAGCCGCAGCCGCGGCGCGCCCCAGGCCAGCTGGTCGCGCTGCCGGTAGCCCTCCAGCAGCCGCAGCTTGGCCGGCCAGTCCAGCCGGTCGGCGCACTCCTGCGGGTCACGCGCCAGCGCGTCCAGCACCTCGCCCCAGACCCGCAGGACCTCCTTCGAGGCCTCGTCGGCGCCGGTGCGCTCCAGGTTCTGCGAGGCGATCTCGTGGTAGGCGAACTGCAGGTCCAGGCCGGTGTACTTCTTGCCGTTGGCCAGCGACACCTGCGCCTTCAGCGTCGGGTCGTGGCTGATCTGGTGGACGGCCTTGACCGGCTCGTCCAGCTTCAGGTCGTCGAACCGGATGCCGGACTCGATCAGGTCCAGCACCAGCGCCGTCGTCCCGACCTTCAGGTACGTCGAGTACTCCGACATGTTCGCATCGCCGATGATGACGTGCAGCCGCCGGTACTTGTCCGCGTCCGCGTGCGGCTCGTCGCGGGTGTTGATGATCCCGCGCTTGAGCGTCGTCTCCAGGCCGACCTCGACCTCGATGTAGTCCGCGCGCTGGGAGAGCTGGAACCCGGCCTCTTCACTCTGCTGGCCGATCCCGACCCGGCCGGAGCCGGTCACGACCTGCCGCGACACGAAGAACGGCGTCAGGCCCGCGATCACCGCGGTGAACGGCGTCGACCGCGCCATCAGGTAGTTCTCGTGCGTGCCGTAGCTGGCACCCTTGCCGTCGACGTTGTTCTTGTACAGCTGCAGCTGCGGCTGGCCCGGCACGGAAGCGGCCTTCATCGCCGCCTCCTCCATCACCCGCTCGCCCGCCTTGTCCCAGATGACCGCGTCGCGCGCGTTCGTCACCTCGGGCGCCGAGTACTCCGGGTGCGCGTGGTCGACGTAGAGCCGGGCCCCGTTGGTCAGGATGACGTTCGCCGCGCCCAGGTCCTCGACGTCCGGGTCGTGCCCCGGCCCGCCCGGGCCGGTCAGGTCGAACCCGCGCGCGTCCCGCAGCGGGCTCTCCACCTCGTAGTCCCACCGCGCCCGCCGGGCGCGCGGGATGTCGGCCGCCGCCGCGTACGCCAGCACGACCTGGGTGGAGGTGAGTACCGGGTTCGCCGTCGCGTCGCCCGGCACGGAGATGCCGTACTCGACTTCGGTTCCCATGATCCGCCGCATGTCCCCACCCTACGGGGTCGTCCTAGTGGAACGATGCACCCATGCCAGGCAGTGACGAACTCGTTGCCCTCTATGACCAGGCCGGAGCGGTCGTCGGCACGACGACCCGCGCGCGTGTCCGCGCCGAGGCCCTGTGGCACGCGGCCGGCGTCGTCCTGGTCCGTTCGGGTGACGGAGAAGCCGTTTACGTGCACCTCCGCACCCCGGACAAGGACGTGTTCCCCTCGACCTGGGACTGCTGGGCGGGCGGCGTGGTCGCCGCGGGCGAGACCCCGGCCGAGTGCGCCCGCCGCGAACTCGCCGAAGAGCTCGGTGTCCGAGGCGTGGAACCCGTGCCGTTGTTCACCAAGGTCTACGACGACGGCCGCAACCGCTGCCACAACTTCGCCTTCGAGGTGCGGTGGGACGGCCCGATCCGCCACCAGGCCGAAGAGATCGTCGAAGGCCGCTGGATCCCCCTCGGCGAGCTGCGGGCCTGGGTCGACGACCCGGTCCCCGAGCTGCCCTTCATCCCCGACGGCCGCGAAGGCGTCCGGGAGTGGTTCCGCCGTTACGGCTGAGCGGACAGCTTCGCCGTCATCGCCGGCAGCAGGCGCTTCGCCGCGTCCACCGCGCGGGTCCCGGTGCTCGCCGAGACCGTCAGCTCGGACACGAGCCTGCCCTTGGCCAGCAGGACCGTGCAGGTCTTGCCCTCGCACCAGGCCTGCTGCCGCTCGACCCCGGGCTGGGCGGGGACGGTCACCGGCTTGCCCGCGCACTCGTTTTCCGCGAGGGCTTGAGCGGCCGATCGGTCCGGGAACACCACGACGCGGTGGCTCAGCACCGACCCGCTGGCGTAGCGCCAGGTCGCGGTCCGGCTGCCCGCCGACGGCCCGTCCGCCAGGCACCCGGAAGCCTCACCCGAGCCCGGCTGCACGCCTTCCCCGGCGACGTCGGCGTCGGAGAGCAACGCCTGCTCCGCGAGCCGGCCGGCGTCGGGCACGGCCGGAGGCGGGGTGACGGGAGCCGCCTTCGCCGGGCTCACCGGGGCCTCCGAGGGCGTCGGGACCGCCGAGGACGTGGGGACCGGATCGTCGTAGTACGTCTCGAGGTTGTCCGGGTCCGGCCCTTCGCAGGCCGTGAGGCCGACCAACGCGACCGCGGCCAACGCGATCGCCTGCCGATGACGCACCTGCTCCGGCCTCCTGTCGTCCGTGGCGTGCCTGCGAAGGGTAGTGCAGCCCCTCAGTCCCACTCCAACGAGGACCGGTGTCGCCAGTACGCCCCGGGCTCCTCGGCGAGCGCGGCCAGCGCGTCCCGTTCGGCCGCGGTCAGCTCCAGGGCCGTGGCCCGCAGATTCGCCTCGAGCTGCGCCGGGCTCGCCGGGCCGATCACCGCCCGGTCCACCCAGCCGTTCGCCAGCACCGCGGCCACCGCGACCGCATCCGGCCCGGTCCCGTGGGCGGCCGCGATCTCCCGCACCACGGCCGGCGCCTCGACGACCAGCCTGCCGTTGGCCAGGGTTTCCTTGACCAGCACCCGGTTCCCGGCCGCGTGCGCCGCCGCCAGTGCCTCGCCCGCGGAGGGCTCCAGCAGGTTCCACGTCGACTGCACGGCCGAAAACACCGGCTGCCCGGCCACTTCCAGCGCGAACGCCCGCTCGACCGCGTCCGCCTGGGCCGGCCCCGAGGTCGAAAAGCCCACGGCGACCCCGTTCGCGGCCAGCTCCGCGAGCGCTTCGAGCAACGGCTCGTCGGTGAACAACGGACTGTCCACAGTGAGCGAATGGACCTGGTACAGGCCGACCCGGTCCCCCAGCAGCGCCAGGGTTTCCGCCCACTGCGTGACGAACCGCGCCGCCGAGTGCTCCTTCACCTCGTGCACGTCGGCGTCGAGCCGCCACTGCCCGACGTAGGCGTAGCCCCACTTGCTGGAGATCTCGACTCCGGCAGGCCCGCGCTCGGCGAGCCAGCCGGCCAGGAACTCCTCCGAACGCCCGTAGGACCGGGCGACGTCGACGTGCCGGACACCCGCGGCGTACGCGGCGTCGAGTACCGCGAACGTCGCCGCGCGCATCGAAGCGACGTCCCGCACCGGCGGCAGCGCCCCGTCGCGGCCGAGGTTGATGTACGCGGGACGGCCCAGCGCCGCCAGGCCCAGGGCGATGCGGTCCACGCGCGTGCTCACGCCGTCTGCTTGTGCCGCAGGATGGCCAGCCACTGTCCCGCCGTCTGCGCCTGGCGGTGCAGCTTCTCCAGACGCGCGGCCGGGGCCCGGACGTAGCCCTTGCCGAAGACGGGGGCGATCTGACGGAGGCTAGCGCCGCCTTCGCGGGCGGCGAGCAGCAGCCAGTCCGAGGCGTCGGCGCAGGCCGCGGACGCACGGCGCAGCTCGCCCAGCATGTCGATGAGTTCCGGGGCGCTCACCTCCCCCGCTTCGACGGCGGCGGCCGTCGTCTCCAGCCAGGCCAGGACATCGGCTTCGGTGATGGGGGCGCGGGGCCGGGTTTCTTCGGTCACGCCGGCGAGTATAGGTCGTTATACGCTCGGTTCGGCGGAGCACACGCCGGAGCGGTTATGCTGATCTCGAAGCCCATGACTGCCCACACCGAACCCGAAGCCGACGTCGAGCCGCTGCTCGACGTGTTCAAGGCGCTCGCGAACCCGGTGCGGCTGCAGGTGCTGCGGTGGCTGCGGGAGCCGGTGCGGCACTTCCCCGTCGACCGGGCGATCGCCGATCCCGTCGAGGTCGGCGTGTGCGTGACGCACATCCAGGAGAAGACGGGGCTGGCGCAGTCGACGGTGTCGGCGTACATGGCCGAGCTGCAGCGCGCCGGCTTGGTGCGGGCGACGCGGGTCGGCAAGTGGACGCACTACAAGCGGGACGAGACGCGGATCGCCGCGCTCGTCGAGCTGCTCGGCCGCACCCTCTGACCTGCTTCTCTCCCAGGTCCGCCATCCCCCATTGCGACTCATATCGAAAATCTGAGATACTTCGATTTATGGGTATGATCGAGAACATGCGGCTCGGCCGCTACGGCATCTGGACGTTCGACTTCGAAGACCAGCCCGCCGGCCTGATCCGGGATTCGGTGCAGGAGCTGGAAGAACTCGGCTGGCCGGCGATCTGGATCCCGGAGAGCGAAGGCCGGGAGGCGCTGACGCACGCCGGGTTCCTGCTGTCGGCCACCGAACGCCTCACCGTCGTGAACGGCATCGCCCAGATCTGGTCGCGCGAGGCGCAGTGGACCCGCGGCGCGGCCCTGCTGCTGGCCGACGCCTACCCGGACCGCCACCTCCTGGGCCTCGGCTTCGGCGCCGGGAAGCCGGGCGCGAAGCCGTTGCGGGCGATGAACGACTACCTCGACGCCCTGGACACCGACTCGAAGGTCAACCCGGCGCCCCGCGCCCCGATGCGCCGGATCCTCGCCGCCTACGGCCCGAAGATGCTGGAGCTGGCCCGCGACCGGTCGGCGGGCGCCCACACCTACCACGTCACCCCGGAGCACACCGCGCAGGCGCGAGAGATCCTGGGCGCGGAGCCGTTCCTCGGCGTCGAGCACGCCGTGCTCTTCGAGACCGATCCGGCCCGGGCGCGGGAAACCGCCCGGGCCCACCTGCACCCGTACCTCACGTCCCCGTACAACATCGCCAAGTTCCGGCGGCTGGGCTACACGGAAGCGGACATCGACGGCGGCCGCGGCAGCGACCGCCTCGTCGACGACCTCGTGTTCTGGGGCGACCTCGACACGATCACCGCGAAACTGCGCGAACACCTCGACGCGGGCGCCGACCACGTCGGCGTCCAGGTGATCGGGGTCGAGCCGGGCAAGTCGGCCATGCCGCACTGGCGCCGGCTGACCGAAGCGCTGCTACCCGCGTAGGCCGAACCGCGCGGTGCAGTGCCACACGCGCTTGAGCACCTGGGGGTCGTGCCGGCCGGCACGGACGGCGTCACCGATGATCCGCGCATCCACCCAGCCGTCCTCGGCGATGGCTTCGCCGGCCCGCACGGCCTCCTCACCGCGGTAGTCCGCGTGCTCGGCGAGCTTCGCGACCGGGAGCCGGAACCCGTGGTGCCAGTACGTCGGGCACCCGAGCTCCGCGGCCGCCGCCTCGACGTCGGTGCCGCGGAAGGACGGGTCCAGCACGAGAGCGGCGACGTCGTCCGGCAGCCGGAGCGGGCCGTGGACGTGGGCCTCGACGTAGTCGTCGAGTTCGTCGGGGGCGTCCACTTCGACGAGCGGGAGCAGCGGCATGTGCGTCCGAGTGCCGAAGTGCGCCGGCTCGTGGAAGCTGTCCGGGTAGCAGAACGTCGTGCGTCCCAGCACGTGCCGCTCGAGCCGGAAGTGCGCCGAGCCGAACCGCACGGAACCGCCGGCCGGGCGGAGGCGGTGGTTCAGCGAGCCGTACTTCGGGCGCCCGGACGGCGGCAGCCCGTCGTAGACGCCGCCGAACATCCGGTGTTCCCAGTGCCACCGGGCCCCGCCGGGGTGCGCGGTCAGGCCGCCGTTGCCAGTACCGGTCTCGAACTGCGAGCGGTAGACACCGTCGGTCAGCCAGTGCCGCAGCAGCGGCACGTCGCCCACCAGCCGCTCCGGGTGGAAGTGGACCGTGACGTCCAGGCCCGCCGGGAGCGGCGGTCCGGTGACCCGGTCGGCGACGTACTGGACCGCTCTTCGCCATTCCTGCCCCATGGTATAGGTCGTTATACACAACGCGGCGTCGGAAAACCACTGGCTTCGCGGGTGGTCGCCCGGTTTGACTGCGGCCATGCAACGGGCGGAGTTCGGGGTCGCGGTGCGGTTCGCGCTGCTGGCCGTCGTGTGGGGTGCGAGTTTCCTGTTCATCAAGGTGGGCCTGAACGGGCTCTCCCCCGCCCAGGTCGCGCTCGCCCGGGTCGCGCTGGGAGCGCTCGCGCTGGCCGTGGTCCTCGTCGCGCGGCGGCGGCCGCTCCCCCGTGATCCCGGGTTGTGGGGGCACCTCGCGGTCGTGTCGGTGCTGCTGTGCGTGGTGCCGTTCCTGCTCTTCTCGTGGGCGGAGCAGTACATCTCCTCCGGGCTGGCGAGCATCTTCAACGCGACGACGCCGCTGGTCACGATGCTGCTGGCGGCCGTCGCGCTGCCCGAGGAGCGGTTCACGCCGGCGCGGGTGCTCGGATTGCTGCTGGGGTTCGCCGGTGTGCTCACGATCGTCGGGGTGTGGCACGGCGTCGACGTGACCCACCAGCTGACGGCCCAGCTCGCCTGCCTCGGCGCGACAGCGTGCTACGGCGCCTGCTTCGTCTACATGCGCCGGTTCCTCTCACCCCGTGGGACGGACCCGGTGGTCGTCGCGTTCGGGCAGACGGCGTCCGCGACCATCATCCTGGGGCTGCTGGCGCCGGCGATCGCGGCCACGCCGATGCACCTGAGCCTGCCGGTCGTGGCGAGCATGGTGGCGCTCGGTGTGTTCGGCACGGGACTGGCCTACGTCTGGAACGTCCGCATCATCGCGGCCTGGGGTGCCGCCAACGCCTCCGCGGTGACGTACCTGACGCCGGTGGTCGGGGTGCTGCTCGGTGTGCTGGTGCTGGGCGAGCCGGTGAGCTGGAACCAGCCGGCCGGGGCGCTGCTCGTCGTGCTGGGCATCCTCGCCGCGCACGGAAAGTTGCGCCTGCGCCGCTCAACCCGGCCCGGGGGCGAACTCATCCGCCGCTAGACACGCCGATAGGGCGGCCGCCGAAGCGACCGCCCCATCGAGCACTGGTGCCTACAGGTACTGACCGGTGTTCGTGGCGGTGTCGATCGCCCGCCCCGAATCCTGGTTCTTGCCGGTGACGAGTGTGCGGATGTAGACGATCCGCTCGCCCTTCTTGCCGGAGATCCGGGCCCAGTCGTCCGGGTTGGTGGTGTTGGGCAGGTCCTCGTTCTCCGCGAACTCGTCGACGATCGCGTCGAGCAGGTGCTGGACGCGCAGACCCGGCTGCTTCGTCTCGAGCACCGACTTGATCGCCGACTTCTTCGCCCGGTCCACGATGTTCTGGATCATCGCGCCCGAGTTGAAGTCGCGGAAGTACAGGACTTCCTTGTCCCCGTTGGCGTAGGTCACCTCGAGGAACCGGTTCTCGTCGCTCTCCTCGTACATCCGCTCGACGGTGTGCTGGATCATCGCGTCGAACGTCGCCTTGTGGTCCCCGCCGAACTCGGCGAGGTCGTCGGCGTGAATCGGCAGGCCTTCGGCCAGGTACTTGGAGAAGATGTCCTTCGCGCCTTCGGCGTCCGGACGCTCGATCTTGATCTTGACGTCGAGCCGGCCCGGCCGCAGGATCGCCGGGTCGATCATGTCTTCGCGGTTGGAGGCGCCGATGACGATGACGTTCTCCAGGCCTTCGACACCGTCGATCTCCGACAGCAGCTGCGGCACGATCGTCGTCTCCACGTCGGACGACACGCCCGAGCCACGGGTCCGGAAGATCGAGTCCATCTCGTCGAAGAACACGATCACCGGGGTGCCCTCGGAGGCCTTCTCCCGCGCCCGCTGGAAGATCAGGCGGATGTGCCGCTCGGTCTCCCCGACGAACTTGTTGAGCAGCTCGGGACCCTTGATGTTCAGGAAGTAGGACTTCCCGTCCGCCGCGTCGCCGCGGGCCTCGGCCACCTTCTTGGCCAGCGAGTTCGCCACCGCCTTGGCGATCAGCGTCTTGCCGCAGCCCGGCGGGCCGTAGAGCAGGACGCCCTTGGGCGGCCGCAGCTGGTACTCCTGGTACAGGTCGGCGTGCAGGAACGGCAGCTCGACCGCGTCCCGGATCTGCTCGATCTGCCGGGTGAGGCCACCGATGTCCTCGTAGCGGACGTCGGGCACCTCCTCCAGCACCAGGTCCTCGACCTCCGCCTTCGGCACGCGCTCGTACGCGTAGCCGGCCTTGGAGTCGACCAGGAGCGAGTCGCCCGGCTTGAGCGGCTGCTCGGCCAGCAGGTCGGAGAGCAGGACCACCCGCTCCTCGTCCGCGTGCCCGACCACCAGGGCGCGGGGGCTGCCGCCCTCGACGTCCGGTGCGAGCACCTCACGCAGCGCGCACACCTCACCGGTGCGTTCGAAACCGCCGCCCTCGACCACGGTGAGCGCCTCGTTGAGCCGCAGCGCCTGGCCGCGGCGCAGCGACGAGATCTCCACCGCGGGCGAAACCGACACCCGCATCTTCCGGCCGGCCGTGAAGACGTCCACCGTGTTGTCCTCGTACGCCTCGACGAAGACGCCGTACCCGGACGGTGGCTGGGCCAGCCGGTCGACCTCCTCGCGGAGGGCGAGGAGCTGTCCTCGCGCTTCGCGCAGGGTTTCGACCAGTTTGGTGTTGCGTTCGGTGAGCTGGCTCACCCTTTCCGAGGCCTCGGCGAGCCGCTGTTCGAGAACGCGGTTCTGCCGTGGCGAGTCCGTCAGTTTGCGACGCAGCAGCGCCACTTCTTCCTCGAGAAAACGGATCTGCCGAGCCTGCTCGTCCGCCGTCGTCCCAGCTCCGGATGTTGCTGAAGGGTCGGCCTCCTCGCGCCGACCTCCGGGAAGGTCATGATGCATCGGGCACCTCCTCGGAGTGCTTTTCATTCCACGGTACCGGCGATCACCGACAAGAAAAGGCCTTTCCGGATCACAAGATCGGCGCGTCGCGGTTTGCCTGCCACCCCCAGCACGGACATTCCCGCAGCGCAAGCGGCCATTTCGGTGCCGTGGCGCCGGTGTGTCGCGGGTCCGGACGGGCCGGGAACAAGCAAGCACGTCGGGAGTACCCCGCCCGCCGGAGCACCAACCCCGGCGCGGAACCGGGGCGATTCCGGCCAGTTCCGCCCTAACCGCGCGGGCGCCGGGCCCGGTGGCTAGCATCGGGCGACGCCGCGCCGGGCCCGACGGCCGGGCGCCACCGCAGGAACGCTAGGGGGCACCAGTCATGACCTACCCGCCGCAGCAACCGGGCGGCTACGGGCAGCAGCCCGGCGGTTACGGGCAGCAGCCCGGCGGTTACGGGCAGCAGCCCGGGCCGTACGGCCAGCAGCCCGGCGGCTACCCCCAGAGCGGTCCCCAGCCTCAGCCCGGCTACGACGGCACCCAGCAGTACGGCCAGCCCGGCGGCTCACCGCAGTACGGTCAGCCCGGCGGCTACGACGGCACCCAGCAATACGGCCAGCCCGGCCCTTACGACCAGTCCGGCCAGGGTGGTTACCCGCCGCAGACGGGCCCTCAGCCCCCGCAGTACGGCCAGCAGGACCAGTGGGGCCGGCCGCCGCAGACGTTCGGCGGCCACGACCCCTACGGCGGCGGCTTCGGTGAAGCTCCCCCGCCGAAGAAGAAGAAAACCGGCCTGATCGTCGGCATCGCGGTGGCCGCGGTGGTGGTCGTCGGCGGCGGCGTGACGGCGTTCGTCCTCGCCAACCGCGACGGGGACCAGACCGCCGCGCCGCCCGCGAGCAGCACCTCGGCGGCGCCGACGTCCGCGCCGAAGACCTCCCCGAAGCCGAAGACCACCGCGCCGACCAGCCCGACGGCGAAGAGCAAGCCGGCGAGCGGCCCGGCCCCCGGCGGCAAGGAGAGCTCCCAGGAGCTGTTCGACACGACGATCGCCGCCTACAACGCGGGCGACGAGAAGGCGCTGGGCGACGTCATCTGCCGCAGCGTCTACGAGGGCACGACGGGCCAGATCCCCAAGGTCACGGTGAAGCTGACCGGCACGCCGGAGGAGACCGGCGACAAGGCCACCGTCCGCTACTCCGCCACCGACGGCAGCAAGACCAAGGTCGGCACGATGTCGGCGCAGAAGGAATCCGGGCTCTGGTGCCTGTCCAACGTCAAGGCGGATGGCTCGTGAGCGCCCGGCGGCGGTGAACCGCGCGTTCGCCGCCGGCCTGGTCCTCGCCGGTGCGGCCGGAGCGGGCGTGGTGCTCGGGCTGCTACTGGTGGCTCCCTCCGGTGCCCCGCCCGCCGCGCCGGCCGCTTCGGCACCGCCGAAGACCAGCACGTCGGCGTCGTCCGCGCCGGACGAGGCCGACACCGCGGCGGTGGCGGTGCTGGCCAGGGCGATCGTCGACGCGATCGCCCGCCACGACTCGGCGGCGTTCGGGAAGCTCACCTGCCGCCCGCAGACCGCCGAGGCCCTCGCCGGGCTCCAGCGCACGTGGGACGCGGCCGGTCCGGTCACCGCCCGGCTGGCGGCGCCCCCGGAGCTGCGCGGCGAGTCGGCGACGGCGAAGGTGCACGTCGAGGCGGCGGGCGGGGTCAAGGACACGCCCTTCCCGCTGCACAAGGAGAACGGCCGCTGGTGCGTGCCGGGCTAGGCGGGCCGCCTCAGCCCTTGCCCTTGCTCGGCCGGCGCGACACGCGCGGGGACACCGTGCCGTCCGCCAGCCGCCGCGCGGTGAGCAGGAACGCCGTGTGCGCCACCATCCGGTGGTCCGGGCGGACGGCCAGGCCCACCACGTGCCACGGGCGCATCAGCGTCTCCCACGACTCGGGTTCGGTCCAGCACTGCTGCTCGCGCAGGGACTCCGTGACGCGCGACAGCTGCGTGACCGTCGCCACGTAGACCGTCAGCACCCCGCCCGGCACCAGGTGCGCGGCCACGTTCGGCAGCTGTTCCCACGGCGCCAGCATGTCCAGCACGACGCGGTCGACCTCGCCCTCGTGCGTCGCCAGGTCGGCGACCGTGAGCGACCAGTTGGCCGGCTTCTCGCCGAAGAACTTCACGACGTTGCGCTCGGCGTGTTCGGCGTGGTCGTCGCGGATCTCGTAGGAGTGCACGCGCCCGGCCGGCCCGACCGCGCGCAGCAGCGAGCAGGTCAGCGCGCCGGAGCCGGCACCGGCCTCGAGCACGCGCGCGCCCGGGAAGATGTCGCCCCACATCACGATCTGCGCGGCGTCCTTCGGGTAGATCACCTGCGCGCCGCGGGGCATCGAGAGCACGTAGTCCGGCAGCAGCGGGCGCAGCGCGAGGTAGGTCGACCCGCCGGCGGACGTCACCACCGAGCCCTCTGGACGGCCGATCAGGTCGTCGTGGGCCAGCGCGCCCCGGTGGGTGTGGTACTCACCACCGGCGGCCAGCGTCAGGGTGTAGTGCCGCCCCTTCGAGTCGGTCAACTGCACCCGATCACCCGCGCGAAACGGTCCGCTGACCGACAAAACTTCCTCCTGTAACCCGTTTGGCCGACGCCAGATCTTCGCAGGCCGCGCGGGCGCGGGGCTCAGCGGGTACGGCGGTTCAGGGCGGCCCGCAGGTCTTCCCGGCGCAGCACGCCCGCGGGGCGGCCCTCGTCGTCGACCACGAGGAACTGCCACGCGGCGGTTTCGCGGACCCGCTCGACGACGTCCTCCCCCGGCTCCGACGCCAGCAGCACGGTTTCGGCCCGGATCGGCTCGGCCGCCAGCTCCGCGGGCGCGTGCGGCGAGGTGCCCGCGAGCCGCTCCGCCGCGCCTTCGTCCAGCAGGCCCGCGGCCACGCCGTCGGCGCGGACCAGGACCACGCCGCGCCCGGCCGACGCGGCCAGCGCGTCCGAGACCGGGCTCTCGGCGGGCAGCTGCAGCACCGGCCGGACCAGCTCGCCGAGGACCAGGCCCTCCGGCCACGTGCGGCGCGCTTCAGCGGCCAGCTCCGAACGCGCGCCGAGGATCACGAACCACGCCGTGACGACGCAGACGCCCAGCCGCAGCCAACGGTCCGGGCTCGCGGTCGCCAGGCCCCACAGGGCCCAGACCAGCAGCCCGGCGGCCACGACCGCACTGCCGGCGACCGCGGCGCGCGTGCCCTTGGCGCGGATGCCGGTGGCCGCCCAGACGCCGGCGCGGACGAGCCGCCCGCCGTCCAGCGGCAGCCCCGGGAGCAGGTTGAACACGCCCACGGCGAGGTTCGCCACGGCGCACTCGCCGATCAGCAGCCAGACCGCACCGTCCGCGGGCACGGCGAACATCAGCAGGCCGCAGAACCCGCCGAGCAGCAGGGAGACGGCGGGCCCGGCCGCGGCGACCAGGCCTTCGTCACCGGGGCGCTTCGGCGTGCGGGCCACTTCGGACAGGCCGCCGAGCAGGAACAGGCGCAGCCGCCGCACCGGGATCCCCAGCCGCAGGGCGACCAGGCAGTGCCCGAGTTCGTGGGCGAGCACGGACAACCCCAGCAGCAGCGCGAACGCGCCCGCGAGCAGCCACGACGTCGCCGTCGACGCGTCCGGCAGCAGCCGCCCGACCAGCGGCGCGTACAGCACGACGACGATCAGCGAGCCGACCCACCAGGAGGGCGCCAGCAGCACCGGCACCCCGGCGACCCGGAACAGCACGAGGCCGCCGTCCGAGAGGACGGCCTGCCGGGTGCCGCCGGTGCCCTGCTCACTGGTCGCGGCCATGCGGAGAGCCTAGAGCCCCGCGTGTGGGTACCGGGTGATCCGCCCCCACGGGTGTCGCTCCGCCAGTGTCGCCCAGCCGGTGTCGCCCCCGCCCGCGGAAGCGCCCCAATGCGGCCTTGGTTGCGCAAGACGCACCCAAGGCGGCCTTCGGTGCTCCATCCATGCCCCCGCCACCACCCTCAACGGAGGCGCTTCGCGCCGCAGTGCTGATTCAACGCACCCAAGGCCGCATTGGGGCGCTTCGGGACCGCGGGTCGGGAGGGGTGGCGGGCGTTGCGGTCGACGGAACTGTCGGACCCCGGCGTTACGCTCTGCCCATGCCCGACGCCGACACCGTCACCACCGACTCCCCAGCCTCCGCCGTCGCCACCGAGGTGCGGCGGCGGCCCGCGCTGTCGCCGTCGAGGGCCAGCGACTTCAAGCAGTGCCCGCTGCTCTACCGGTTCCGCGCGGTCGACCGGCTGCCGGAGGTCCCGACCAAGGCCCAGCTGCGCGGCACGCTCGTCCACTCCGTCCTGGAGCGGCTCTTCGCCCTCCCGGCCGCCGAGCGCGTCCCCGCGCAGGCGCGGGAGCTGCTCGGCCCGGCGTGGACGGACCTGTCCGCGGACCGTCCGGAGTGGACCGAGCTGTTCGACGGCGCGAAGCCCGAAGAGCACGCCGACTGGCTGCGGTCGGCGGAAAAGCTGCTGGACGCCTACTTCGAGCTGGAGGACCCGCGGCGGCTCGAGCCGGAAGCCTGCGAGCTGCACGTCGAGATCGAGCTCGGCTCCGGTGTGCTGCTGCGCGGCTACATCGACCGCGTCGACGTCGCGCCGACCGGCGAGATCCGGGTCGTCGACTACAAGACCGGCGCCGCGCCGCGGGAGATCGGCGAGGCCAAGGCGATGTTCCAGATGAAGTTCTACGCCGTGGTCCTGTGGCGGCTGCGCGGGATCGTGCCGCGCCAGCTGAAGCTCATGTACCTCACCGACGGTCAATCGCTGGCCTACACGCCCGACGAGGCGGAGCTGATCCGCTTCGAGCGCACGCTGGAAGCCATCTGGCAGGCCATCCTCAAGGCGGGCAAGACCGGCGACTTCCGGGCGAACAAGAGCAAGCTGTGCAACTGGTGCGACCACAAGGCGCACTGCCCCGAGTACGGCGGCACGCCACCCGCCTACCCCGGCTGGCCGGAGCCCGGTGCGGGCGAGGAGACGCCGCTGGACCGGGCCGACTGATGGCCGACGCCTTCTACGTCCCGCTCGGCGAAGGCCGGTTCGCCGCGACCGGGCACACGGCCGGGCCGTGGACCCCGGACGCCCAGCACTTCGGCCCGCCGTCGGCGCTGCTCGTGCGCGCCCTCGAAAGCGTCGAAACCACCCATCCCTCCGAACTCGCGCGCGTCACCGTCGAGATCCTCGGCCCGGCGCCGGTCGCCGAACTCGCCGTGCGCGCCCGGGTCGAGCGGCCGGGCCGCTCGGTCGAACTGCTGCAGGCGGAGCTGGCGAGCGCCGAACGCGTCGTGGCGCGGGCGTCGGCGTGGCGGATCGCGACGTCGGACACGGCGGAGGCAGCCACCGACGCCGGCCCGCTGCTGCCGGGGCCGGGCAGCGTCGGCGAGTCGCCGTGGCCCGAGGGCTGGCAGGGCGGCTACCTCGACGCGGTCGAGTGGCGCGCGGTGCGCGGCGGCATGGACGTGCCCGGCCCGGCGGCGGTGTGGGCGCGCCAGCGCGTCCCGCTGGTCGACGGCGAGGAGCCGAGCGGGCTGCAGCGGCTGTTCGCCATCGCCGACTCCGGCAACGGCGTCTCGAACTACCTCGACCCGCGGAAGTGGTGGTTCATCAACTCCGAGCTCACCGTGCACCTGCGGCGGGTGCCGGCCGGCGAGTGGATCGGCCTCGACGCGGTCACGCTGGCCGGCAAGCACGGCATCGGCACGGCGACGAGCATCCTGCACGACGCCGACGGCCCGGTGGCCACCGGCGCGCAGGCGCTGATGGTCCGGCCGCGACAGGCCGGGGGCGGATAGCCACCCACAACGGGCCCGCATCCAATAACCTTCGCGGAACGACCGACTTGAGGAGCGCTCCGGCATGCAGATCACCTCGGTGGTCAACCAGAAAGGCGGGGTCGGCAAGACCTCACTGAGCGTCGGCACCGCGGCCGCACTGGCCGAGCTGGGCCGCCGGGTGCTCCTGGTCGACCTCGACCCGCAGGGCCACGCGACGACCGAGATGCTCGGGCTGTCCGAGGTGGCCGCGGACCAGCCGAGCCTGGCGAAGGCGCTGGCCAAGACGTGGAAGGGCCCGATCGAGGAACTCGTCGTCCCGCACCCGCGCAGCAACCTCGGCCGCGGCGGCGCGCTCGACGTCGTGCCGACGTCGCCGGGGATGTTCGACCTGATCCGGCGGCTCGACTCCTTCCGCGTGCCGGGCTGGCAGCTCGCGCGGGTCATCCAGTTCGCCAACTACGACCACTGCATCATCGACTGCCCGCCCGCGCTGGACGTGCTGACGAACAACGCGCTGGCGGCCTCGCACGGCATCCTGGTGCCGGTCCAGCCGGACAAGACGAGCATCCGCGCGCTGCGGCTGCTGGCCGACCAGGTCCGGTACGTCGAGCAGACGGTCGGGCGGCAGCCGTTGTCGTGGTTCGGCCTGGTGCCGAGCCTGTACCGGCGGCCGATCTCGCACTACGCGGCCGCGGCGCTGCAGGAGATGTACGACTTCGGCATCCCGATGCTCTCGCACCTGCCGCTCGGTGTGGTGATGAACGAGGCGGCGGCGCACGGCGTCCCGGTGACGACGTACGCGCCGGAGACGCTGCAAGCGCTGTCTTTCCGCGAGATCGCCGGAACGCTGGACGGCTACCTGGAGCAGAACGCGGCTCCGGCGGTGGTCCCGGCCGACGAGGAATTCGTCTTCGAGGACTTCATCTCCGAGGTCGCGGTGGCCCGCAACGTCAACGACAACGGCGCCCGCAAGGGCCTCTACGACCTGCTGCCGAAGAAGCCGAACCGGCCTCGGTCGTGAGTGTGGTGAGGCGGGTCGGAACCCGCCTCACCACGGAGGTGCGTCAGAGGCGGCAGGAACGGATGTCCGACGCCAGGATCGCCTTCGCGCCCACCTCGGCCAGCTCGTCCATGACGAGGTTGACCTTCTTGCGCGACACCATCGCGCGCACGGCGACCCAGTCCTCGTCCGCGAGCGGGGCGACCGTCGGCGACTCCAGGCCCGGCGTGATCGCGATCGCGCGCTCCACGAGCGTGCGCGGGCAGTCGTAGTCCAGCATCATGTACTGCTGCGCGAACACGACCCCGCGCAGCCGCGCGGCCAGCTGCGTCTTCGCCTTGCTCTGCTCGCTGCCGCGGCGCTGCAGCAGCACGGCTTCCGACACGCAGATCGGGTCGCCGAACGCCACCAGGTTGTTCTGCCGCAGGGACCGGCCCGACTCGACGACGTCGGCGATCGCGTCCGCCACGCCGAGCTGGATCGAGATCTCCACAGCGCCGTCCAGGCGGATCACCTCGGCCTCGACGCCGTGGCGGGCGAGGTCGTCGCGGACCAGCCGCGGGTACGACGTCGCCAGCCGCTTGCCGTGCAGGTCCGCCGGCTTCCAGTCCCGGCCCGCCGGGGCGGCGTAGCGGAACGTCGAGCCGCCGAAGCCCAGCGCCTGGATCTCCTCCACCGGGGCGCCGGAGTCGAGCGCGAGGTCGCGGCCGGTGATGCCGAGGTCGAGCTCGCCGGAGCCGACGTAGATCGCGATGTCCTTGGGCCGCAGGAAGAAGAACTCGACCTCGTTGACGTGGTCGAGCACGGTCAGGTCGCGCTGCTCATGCCGCTTGCGGTAGCCCGCCTCGCCGAGCATCTCCGTCGCCGCGGCGGCGAGGGCTCCCTTGTTCGGCACGGCAACACGCAGCATTTCGCTTCTCTCCTCGTTCTTCGGGTTCTTCGGAGACGACCCGTCACAGGTAGCGGTAGACGTCCTCGGTCGACAGGCCGCGGCCGAGCATCAGCACCTGCACCCGGTACAGCAGCTGGGAGATCTCCTCGGCTAGGCGCTCGTCGGATTCGTGCTCGGCGGCGATCCACACCTCGCCGGCTTCCTCGAGCACCTTCTTGCCCTGGGCGTGCACCCCGGCATCGAGGGCGACGACGGTGCCGGACCCGTCGGGACGGGTACGCGCGCGCTCGGCAAGCTCCGCGAACAGCTCATCGAAGGTCTTCACGGTCCGGAATCCTTCCATCCCGGCCCCCTCGACGCCGCTCCGCCCCGCCGCGGGTGCCGCCCATCTCACACTGCCGTGGACGCGGCCTCCCACGGGCTGGGATCAGAACAGCACGCCCTGCTCGAAGTCCAGCAGGTACCGCTTGCACTCGAGGCCGCCGCCGTAGCCGGTCAACGAGCCGTTCGAGCCGACCACCCGGTGGCACGGGACGATGATGCCGATCGGGTTCTTGCCGTTCGCCAGGCCCACCGCGCGCGACGCCGCGGGCTTGCCGAGCCGGTCGGCCAGCTGACCGTAGGAAATCGTCGTTCCGTAGGGGATCTTGCGGAGCTCGGCCCAGACCAGTTGCTGGAAGGGCGTGCCCGCGAACACCAGCGGGACCTCGAACTCGCGGCGGTGCCCGGCGAAGTACTCCTTCAGCTCCGCTTCGGCACGGGCGAAGACGTCCGCGCCGGGGTCCGGCGAGCCGAAGGTGAGCTGGGCCGGGCGGTGGCGCTGGTCGACCATGTAGAGGCCGCAGAGCGCGTCGCCCTCGGCGACCAGCGTCAGCGGGCCGCAGGGGCTGTCGACGACGGCGTGGGTGCGCATGGGTTCTC
>NZ_JAJPWN010000030.1:0-97726 GCF_046549135.1 Amycolatopsis sp. lyj-23
GCGCTGATCGCCCTGGCCCGCCGCCTGGTCGACGTCATCTGGGCCCTGCTGCGCGACAGGCGCAAATTCCATCCCTCACCGCCGGTCACGGCCACGGCTGCTGCTTGACACGATCATTGAGACTCCTGGGGTGTTCACGCGGCGGGCATCCGGTTGACGGCGTGGTCACCGGTGGCCCACAGGTGCTGGGTGGCGTAGGCGCGCCACGGCCGCCACGCGGCGGACCGGGCGACGACGGCGGCCGGGCCGCCGAGGCCGAGCGTTTCGGCCGCGTACTTGATGCCGAGGTCCGTCGGGAGGAAGGCGTCCGGGTCGCCGAGGGCGCGCATCGCGATGCTTTCGACCGTCCACGGCCCGAAGCCGGGCAACGCCGTCAGCGCCGCCCGGGCCGCCTCCCAGTCGCTGCCCGCGCTGAGGTCCAGGCCGTCCGTCAAGGCCGCGACCAGGGCGAGCAGCGTGCGGCGGCGGCTGCGCGGCATGGCCAGGGTCTCGGGATCCAGGGAAGCGAGCGCCGACGGTGACGGGAAGAGGTGGGTCAGGCCGCCTTCGGGGTCGTCGACCGGTTCGCCGTGGGCGACGACGAGCCGGGCCGCGTGGGTCCGCGCCGCCGCCGTCGACACCTGCTGACCGAGCACGGCCCGCACGGCGAACTCGGCGCCGTCGACCGTGCGCGGGACCCGGCGGCCCGGCGCGGCGGCGACGAGCGGGGCGAGCAGCGGGTCGGTGGCGAGCTGGTCGTCGACGGCGACCGGGTCGGCGTCGAGGTCGAGCAGGCGGCGGCAGCGGCTGGTGGCGGCCGGCAGGTCACGGAGGTCGGCCAGGGTGAGCCGGCAGGCGATGTGGCTCTCCTCGGGCCGCAGCGCCACGACGCCGTGGCCGTGCGGCAGCCGCAGCGTCCGGCGGTAGGCGCCGTCCCGCCACTCCTCCACCCCCGGCACGCCGGTCGCGACGAGGTGCCCGAACAGGTTGTCCGGGCAGAGCGGCTTCCGGTACGGCAGCCGCAGGACGAGCGCGCCGGCGGCGCCGGTGGGCCGGCCCTTCGCGCGCTGCCGCAGTTCGGTCGGCGAGAGGGCGAACACCTCGCGGACGGTGTCGTTGAACGTCCGGATGCTGCCGAACCCGGCGGCCAGGGCCAGCTCGGTCATCGGCAGCGTGGTCGTCTCGATCAGGGTCCGCGCGGTCTGCGCGCGCTGGGCCCGCGCCAGGGCCAGCGGGCCGGCGCCGAGCTCGGCGAACACCTGCCGCTCGACCTGCCGGACGCTGTAGCCGAGGCGGGCGGCGAGACCGCGGACGCCTTCGGTGTCGACGACACCGTCGGCGATCAGCCGCATCGCCCGCGCCACGAGGTCGGCGCGCTCGTTCCACCGAGGCGAGCCGGGGCTGGCGTCGGGGCGGCAGCGCTTGCAGGCCCGGAACCCGGCCTGCTGGGCGGCCGCGGCACTCGGGTAGAAGCTCATGTTCTTCGGCTTGGGCGGGACCACCGGGCAGCTGGGCCGGCAGTAGATCTTCGTCGTCAGGACCGCGGTGTAGAACCACCCGTCGAACCGGGCGTCCTTCGCCTGCACGGCCCGCACGCACCGTTCGAAGTCTTCGTGCACGGGACCCAGCATCGCCGAGCGCGGCGGCGAGGGCTAGCGGAAAAACGACATGGGCGTGCTCAGCCGAGCAGGGCCGCCAGCGCCGGCACGTCGATGCCCACCAGGGAGTCGCGGAACACGCGCCGCTCCCCCGGCTCGACCTCGACGTCGTTCGGGATCACGAGCACCGTGCAGCCGGCCGCGACGGCGGACGCCGTGCCCGGCGGCGAGTCCTCGACCGCCACGCACCGCGCCGGGTCGACACCCAGGAGCTCGGCCGCCTTGAGGTACGGGCGCGGGTGCGGCTTGTTGAGGCCCTCGACTTCGTCGCCGCACACGGTGATGTCGAAGAAGTCGCGCCCGATCGTGTTCAGCGCCAGCTCGGTGAGGTCGCGCTCGGTCGAGGTGACCAACGCCGAGTGCAGGCCCGCTTCGCGCACCGCCGCCAACGCCTCACGCGCACCCGGACGCCACGGCAGTTCGTCGTTGAAGAGCCCGGCTGTGCGGCGGCGGATCTCCGCACCCGTCGAAGCGACCGCCTCCGGCGTCACCGGAAGGCCCACCACTTCCAGGAGGTACGCCGAGGTGTCGTCCATGTTGGACCCGACGAGCGTCATCCGCTGCTCTTCGGAAAGCCTGCCGCCCAGCCACTCCGTCGTCTCGTAGAGCGCGACGTCCCACAGCTTCTCGGAATCGACCAGCGTGCCGTCCATGTCCCAGAGCACGGCGTCGAGTCCGTCCACAGTGGAGTCTCCCTCAGGTGTTGAAGTACTTGGCTTCCGGGTGGTGGCAGACGATCGCGTCGGTCGACTGCTCGGGGTGCAGCTGGTACTCCTCGGACAACCGCACGCCGATCCGGCCCGGTTCGAGGAGGGCGACGATCTTCGCCCGGTCTTCGAGGTCGGGACAGGCGCCATAGCCCAGGGAGAACCGCGCTCCACGGTAGCCGAGCTTGAAAAAGTCCTCGACGTCGTCGGGGTCCTCTGAGGCGACCGCCACACCGCCGGGCAGGGTGAGCTCTGCCCGGATGCGGCAGTGCCAGTACTCGGCCAGCGCTTCGGTGAGCTGGACGCCGAGGCCGTGGACTTCGAGGTAGTCGCGGTAGGCGTCGGCGGCGAACAGCTCGTTCGCGTAGCCGGCGATGGGCTGTCCCATGGTGACGACGGTGAACGGCACGACGTCGACGTCGCCCGACTCGCGCGGCCGGTAGAAGTCGGCCAGGCAGAGCCGCCGGTCCCGGCGCTGCCGCGGGAACGTGAAGCGCACCCGCTCCGGCGCGTCCGGTTCGGGCTCGGTGAGCACGACCAGGTCGTCACCCTCGGCGACGCACGGGAAGTAGCCGTAGACGACGGCCGCGTGGGCCAGGACGCCGTCGGCGGTCAGCCGGTCGAGCCAGTACCGCAGCCGCGGCCGGCCTTCGGTTTCGACGAGCTCCTCGTACGTCGGCCCGGTGCCGCCGCGGGCACCTTTGAGGCCCCACTGCCCCATGAAGGTCGCCCGCTCGTCGAGCATCGCGGCGTAGTCGGCGAGCGCGACGCCCTTGACCACGCGCGACCCCCAGAACGGCGGGGTCGGCAGCGGGACGTCGGTGGCGACGTCCGAACGCGCGGGCAGCGGCCCTTCGGGAGCCTCGGCGCGGGCTTTGCGCGCCTCGGCGATCCGCAGCGAGCGTTCGCGGCGTTCCTTGCGCTCCTGGCGCTTCTTCTCCGCATCGGCGTCGACCAGCGGCGACTCGCCGCGCTTGGCGGCCATGATCGCGTCCATCAGCCGCAGGCCCTCGAACGCGTCGCGCGCGTAGCGGACGTCACCGAGGTACAGCTCGGTCAGGTCGTTCTCCACGTAGGACCGGGTCAGCGCGGCGCCGCCGAGCAGCACCGGCCAGCGCGCCCAGACGCCACGGGAGTTCATCTCCTGGAGGTTCTCCTCCATGATCACCGTGGACTTGACCAGGAGCCCGGACATCCCGATGGCGTCGGCGCCGTGCTCGCCGGCCGCGTCCAGGATGGCGGTGATCGGCTGCTTGATGCCGAGGTTGACCACCTCGTAGCCGTTGTTGGACAGGATGATGTCGACGAGGTTCTTGCCGATGTCGTGGACGTCGCCGCGGACGGTGGCCAGCACGATCCGGCCCTTGCCGGCGTCGTCGCCCTTCTCCAGGTGCGGTTCGAGGTGCGCGACGGCCGCCTTCATCACCTCGGCGGACTGGAGCACGAACGGCAGCTGCATCTGCCCGGAGCCGAACAGCTCGCCGACGGTCTTCATGCCCGACAGCAGCGTGTCGTTGATGATCTGCAGGGCGGGCCGCTGCTCCAGGGCCGCGTCGAGGTCGGCGGTGAGGCCGGCGCGCTCGCCGTCGACGATCCGGCGTTCGAGGCGTTCGAACAGCGGCAGCGCGGCCAGCTCCTCGGCGCGGGACGCCTTCGACGACGCCGTGCTGACGCCCTCGAACAGGGCCATCAGCTCCTGCAGCGGGTCGTAGCCTTCGCGGCGGCGGTCATGGACCAGGTCGAGGGCGACCGCGCGCTGGTCGTCCGGGATCCGGGCCATCGGCAGGATCTTCGACGCGTGCACGATCGCGGTGTCGAGCCCGGCCTGGACGCACTCGTGGAGGAACACCGAGTTGAGCACCTGCCGCGCGGCCGGGTTGAGACCGAAGGAGATGTTCGACAAGCCGAGCGTCGTCTGGACTTCGGGGTGGCGGCGTTTGATCTCGCGGATGGCCTCGATCGTCTCGATGCCGTCGCGGCGGGACTCCTCCTGGCCGGTGGCGATGGTGAAGGTGAGCGCGTCGACGATGACGTCGGAGGCGCGCAGGCCCCAGTTCCCGGTGATGTCCTCGATGAGCCGGGTGGCGATGTCGGCCTTCTTCTGCGCGGTCCGGGCCTGGCCTTCCTCGTCGATGGTCAGCGCGACGACGGCGGCGCCGTACTCGCTGACCAGGGCCATGACCTGGGCGAACCGGGACTCCGGGCCGTCGCCGTCCTCGTAGTTGACGGAGTTGACCGCGCAGCGGCCACCGAGGCGTTCCAGTCCGGCACGAAGGACGGCGACCTCGGTGGAGTCGAGCATGATCGGCAGCGTCGACGCGGTGGCCAGGCGCCCGGCGAGCTCGGCCATGTCGGCGGTGCCGTCGCGGCCGACGTAGTCGACGCACAGGTCCAGCAGGTGGGCGCCGTCGCGGGTCTGTTCGCGGGCGATCTCGACGCAGTCGTCCCAGCGGCCTTCGAGCATCGCGGTGCGGAACGCCTTCGAGCCGTTGGCGTTGGTGCGCTCGCCGATCATCAGCACGCTGGCGTCCTGCTTGAACGGCACCGCCTGGTAGAGCGAGGACACGCCGGGCTCGGGCCGCGGCCGCCGCGGCACCGGAGGCGTGTCGGCGACCGCGGCGGCGAGCTGCCGGACGTGCTCGCCGGTCGTGCCGCAGCAGCCGCCGACCAAGCCGACGCCGAACTCGCGGACGAACCCGGTCAGCGCCTCGACCAGGGCTTCCGGGCCGAGCGGGTACACCGCGCCGCCGGGCCCGAGCTCCGGCAGGCCGGCGTTGGGCATCACCGACAGCGGCACCCGGGCGTGCTTGGCCAGCTGCCGCAGGTGCTCGCTCATCTCGGCCGGGCCGGTGGCGCAGTTGAGCCCGATGACGTCGATGCCGAGCGGTTCCAGCGCGGCGAGCGCCGCGCCGACCTCGGTGCCGAGCAGCATGGTGCCCGTCGTTTCGATGGTGAGCGAAACGAGGACCGGGACCCGCCGGCCCTCCGCGGCCATCGCGCGCTTCGCCCCGATGACCGACGCTTTCGTCTGGAGGATGTCCTGGGTGGTTTCGACGAGCACCGCGTCGACGCCGCCGGCCAGCAGGCCGCGGACCTCTTCGCGGTAGGCGTCACGCAGCGTGGTGAAGGGGGCGTGGCCGAGCGTCGGGAGCTTGGTGCCGGGCCCGACCGAGCCGAGGACGAACCGGGGCCGGTCCGGCGTCGCGAACTCGTCGGCGGTCTCGCGGGCCAGCCGCGCGCCGGCCTCGGCGAGTTCGAAGATCCGGCCGGTGATGTCGTACTCGGCGAAGTTGGCGAAATTGGCCCCGAAAGTGTTGGTCTCGACGGCGTCCGCACCCGCCTCCAGGTACCCGCGGTGCACCGAGCGGACCACGTCCGGCCGGGTGACGTTGAGGATCTCGTTGCACCCCTCGAGACCGCCGAAGTCGTCCAGGCTCAGGTCGTGGGCCTGCAGGGCGGTGCCCATCGCCCCGTCGGCCACCAGGACCCGCGCGCGGAGGGCGGCCAGGAACGGCGACGACAGGCGGTCGGACATGCTGAACAGCGTAAGGGCGGTGGTCGTAGGCTGGTCCGGTGAGTGAGCCCGTCGACGAGACCCCGCGGCCGCCCGGCGGCCGCACCGAACCCACCCGGCCCGTGATGGTCGTCGCCTTCGAAGGCTGGAACGACGCGGGTGACGCGGCCAGCCGGGCGGTCGAGCACCTGCAGCTGAACTGGGACGCCACGCCGCTGGCCGAGCTGGAGCCCGACGACTACTACGACTTCCAGGTCAGCCGCCCGACCGTCCGGATGGTGGACGGCGTCACTCGCCGGGTGGACTGGCCGACCACGACGCTGTCGGTGTGCCGTCCGGCCGGGTTCGACCGCGACGTCGTCCTCGTGCAGGGCCCGGAGCCGAACATGCGCTGGCGGGCGTTCTGCGCGGAGCTGCTGGAGCACATCAAGCAGCTCGACGTCGCGACCGTCGTGACGCTGGGTGCGCTGCTGGCCGACACCGCCCACACCCGGCCGGTCCCGGTCACCGGAACGGCGTACGACAAGGACACCGCGTCGCTCTACGGGCTCGACCTGAACAACTACCAGGGCCCGACCGGCATCGTCGGGATCCTGCAGGACTACTGCGTGCAGGCGGGCATCCCGGCCGTCTCGATCTGGGCCGCCGTGCCGCACTACGTGTCGCACCCGCCGTCCCCGAAGGCGACCCTGGCACTGCTGCACAAGCTGGAGGACATCCTCGACGTCGAGATCCCGCTGGGTGCGCTGCCGGAGCAGTCCGAGGAGTGGCAGCGCACGGTCAGCGAGATGGCCGACGAGGACGAGGAGATCAGCGAGTACGTCCGCAGCCTCGAAGAGCGCGGCGACGCCCAGAGCGAGGTCGCCGAGCAGGACGTCAGCGGCGACAAGATCGCCGCTGAGTTCGAACGCTACCTGCGCCGCCGCGGCCGCGGCGGGCAGGAGGGCTTCGGCCTGCGCTGAGCGGCTACCGCAGCCAGCTGGTGGCGAACGCCCGCGCGGGGTTCGCCACCAGCATGGCGGTGACGGCGTCCTCGCCGAGGAGTTTCGCCAGCCGCGGTGCCAGGGTCGTGAGCAGGTAGGACGCGCCCGGCTGGCTCCGGGCAGCCGCCGTGGTCGTGTCGCCGCCGAGCAGGATGCGGTCGCCGTGCCCGGCCTCGACGAGGACTTCGAGACCGTCGAAGAGCCGGCCGTCGGTGGGGTGATTGGCCCGCGAAGGGCCGTCGAAGCCGAGGAACACGCCGGTCTCGGCGATCTTCCGCTGCAGCCGCGGGTCCGGGTTGCGGTTGAGGTGCCCCAGGATCACCCGTTCCGGTGAAACGTCGAGCCGCCCGCACAGCAGGTCGACCGTCTCCAGCGCCGCCGTGCCGAGTTCGAGGTGCACGGCGATCGGCGCGCCGGTCTCCCGGTGGGCGAGCGCGGCGGCGGTCATGGTCAGCCGGGCGTGGGCGTCGATCGTGTGGAAGGCACCGGCCACCTTGACCAGGCCGGCGCGCGGTGCGTCGGCCCCGGTCAGGTCTTCGACGAAGACGCCGGCCAGGTCGTCGACGACCCGGCTCAGGGCGGCGGGCGCGTAGTGCTCGGCGCGGTGCAGGCCGGTGGCGCCCACCAGGTGCACCCCGGTCTCCCGCGAGAGCCGGGCGAGGTCGGGCATCCGGCGGCCGAGCCCGTGTGGTGTCCACTGCACGAGGGCCGTGCCGCCGGCGGCCTGGAACCGCCGCAGTTCGGCCGCCGCGGCGGCCGGGTCGTCGAGTTCCTGGCCCGGGAGCAGCGCGGAGGCGAAGAAAAGGTGGTCGTGCGCGTTCGTCACGCCCAGTTCGGCCGGATCGATGTCGCCCAGCACCGTCCGGACCTCGGGTTCCCCAGTCACGATCGCAAGTGTAACGCCTCAGCCGTTACGATGGCGAGGTGTCCGAAGACTTCCGCCTCGACATGGGCGCACCCTGGCTGAACCTCGTGGCGACCCGCGGCCGCCATTTCGGGGCGCAGCCGGTCGAGCGCCTGCCGACCGCGGAGAAGCTGCGCGAGTGGCTGGCGCTCGCCGAACTGACCCCGCTCGCCCCGGTCACGGACGCCGACCTCGACCGGGCCCACGAACTCCGCGAGACGCTGCGGCCGCTGGCGCTGGGCGCGGTCGACGACCTCGCACCGTCGGCGGAACAGGTCCGGGCGCTGAACGAGCTGCTCGTTCCGGAGCCGGTGCACCTCGCGGCCCTCGATCGGCTGCACCGGAGTGCCCCGCCGAGCGCCGCGGCCGCCTTCGCCCGGCTGGCGCACCAGGCCGCGGACTGGCTCACCGGACCCCTGCGGCACGACCTGCGGGCGTGTCCCGAGCAGGACTGCCGGGGCGTGTTCGCCGATCCCGGCGGGCGGCGGCGCTGGTGCCCCTCGCCGGCCTGCGCGAGCCGCGGGCGGGTCCGCGCGCTCAGGGAGCGGCGGCGCGGGGGATCATGAGGGCCACAGGATGCGGCGCATCGGCACCGCTCCCCGCGCCCGCTTCCGCCATTCCCGCGGGTAGCCCAGCGAGACCTCCTCGAACCGCACCCCGTCGGCCTCCGTGCTGCGCGGGATGTGCAGGTGGCCGTAGACCGCGATCTCCGCGCGGTAGCGCAGGTGCCAGTCCTCGGTCTTCGTCGTGCCGCACCAGAGCGCGAACTCCGGCCAGTACAGCGGCGCCGTCGGGTGGCGGTGCAGCGGCCAGTGGGACATCAGAATCGTGGCGTGGTCCTGGGGGATCGCGTCGAGGCGCTCGGTGCTGAGTTTCAGCCGGTCCTCGCACCACGCCTGGCGGCTGGGGTACGGGTCCGGGTACAGGAAGTACTCGTCCGTGCAGACCACGCCGGCCTCGCGGGCCTGGCGCAGGGCCTCCTCCAGCGGCTTGCCCTCCGCCTCCGGCGTCCGCCAGCTGTAGTCGTAGAGCAGGAACAGCGGGGCGATCGTCAGCGGCCGCTCGCCGTGGCGCCAGACGGGGAACTCGTCCTCCGGCGTCAGCACGTCGATCTCGCGGCACTGCTCGACGAGGTACTCGTACCGGGCCTGGCCCCGCAGCTGGCACTCGTCGTTCTTCGTCGTCCACAGCTCGTGGTTGCCCGGCACCCAGACGACCTTCGCGAACCGGCTGCGCAGGGTCTTCAGCGTCCCGATGGTGGCCTCGGCCAGCTCGGCGACGTCGCCGGCGACGAGCAGCCAGTCTTCGGGGGTTTCCGGGACGACCGAGTCGAGGATCGGGCCGTTGCCCTCGTGGGTCACGTGGAGGTCGCTGGTGGCGAAGAGGTGCGGCACCCCTCCACCGTAACCACCGCGGGCGCCGAAGCCAGGCCGAACCCGCGGATCGCTTCGAGCTGGACCCGGCTCAGGCGGTCCTCTCTCGCGCTGACGGCGACCGTTCCGGCCCCGGCGTCCCGCACGGCGAGGGGGTCGGCGATCGCCGGGCGGCGCCGGAGCGCGTCGAGGGCGGCCGCCGTCCGCTCGGATGGCCAGCCGAGCGCCGTGGCCAGCTCGGCCGCGGTCAGCGGCCGGGCGGCGTGTACCAGCGCGGCGAGGACGGTCAGGGCGTCGTAGCCGACGGCCTCCGCCACGGTGCTGCCGCCCATCTGCTCGCTGAGCCGTCCGAAGAACCGGCCCATGTCCGCGAGCCGGGCGCCGGCGGGCGTGTCCGCCCCGAAGAGCTCGACGCCCCGCTGCGCGACCGCCGCGATCCGGCCGTGCGCGCCGGTATCGGCCTGCCACGCCCGCAGCCAGACGTCGTCGTCGATCGTGTAGCGCTCGCGGCGCCCGCCCGGGTCCGGCCGGCGCCCGAGGAGCTCCATGGCCTCCAGCGCGCCGACGGACTTGGACACCGACGCCGGGCTGACCTGCAGCGACCGCACCAGGTCGGCCGCGGTCAGGCCGTCGGCGCCGGCGGTCAGGAGACCGGCGAACACCCGGGCGGTCATCCGCGGCATGCCGGTCGCGGCCAGCAGGCCCGCGAACTCGTCGGCGAAGTCGCGCACGACATCGGCCGGCCGGCCGGGCCGCGGCGGCCGGCGCCGCCGGGCGCGGTGGACGGCGGCTTCCTGCGCGTGGCCGGGCCGGTACGCCCCCGACGCGCTGTTGCGCGCCACCTCGCGGCTGATCGTGGACGTCGGGCGGCCGAGCCGCCGGCCGATCTCGGCGTACCCGAGCCCGTCGGCGAGCCAGCCCGCGATGCGGCGGCGGTCCGCCAGGGTCAGCCTGCCGCCGGGCACCGGACCCCCTCCCCCGGTGCGTTCACCGGCAGCGCGGTGCAACGGCCCGTTGCGTTCGACCGCACACCGTTGCACCGATCTCGCTCGTCACCTGGCATTACCTGCCGAGTTTTGTTGGAGCACATGGAAAGCAACTTAGCTTTTCCGTATGAGGAAAGAACAGACGCACGTGCTCGCCATCTCCGCCGTCACCGACGAGAGCGGGTTCTGGAACGGCCTGAAGCAGGCCCACGGCCGGCTCCCCGCGGGTGCGGTGTGGAAGCTGGCGGTCGCCAGCAAGGACGGCACCAAGGCGGTGAACGTCATCGCGCACGACTCCGCCGACGGCGTCCGGGAGTTCTTCGAGACCCACGCCGGCGCCCACGCCACGACCGAGTACTTCGAAGCCGACGCGGCCAACGCGGTCGGGCTGGCCCGATGACGACCGAGGACCGGGTGGCGGCGCTGCTGGCCGAGTACGGCATCCCGGGCGCCGCGATCGGCGTGCTCCGCGACGGCCGGACCACCGAGTTCGCGGTCGGCGTCAAGAACGTCGGAACCGGCGGACCGGCGACCACGGACACCGTCTTCCAGATCGGTTCGATGACCAAGACGTGGACCGCGCTGGCCTTCCTGCAGCTGGTCGACGAGGGCAAGGCCGCGCTCGACGAGCCGGTGCGCACGTACCTGCCGGACTTCGCGGTGGCCGATCCGGAGACGACCGCGAAGGTCACCGCGCGGCACCTGCTGAACCACACGAACGGCATCGAAGAATCCTTCGGCGACCCCGGCGAAGGCGACGACGTCCACGAGCGGATGGTCGCGCACATCGCGGGCGCGCCGCAGGTCTTCCCGCTGGGCCGCACCCACGGCTACAGCGCCGCCCTCGGCTACGCCCTCCTGGCGCGGATCACGGAGGTCCTCGACGGCAAGTGCTGGGACGACGTCATGCGGGACCGGCTCTTCGTCCCCCTGGGCCTGACGAGCACGAACACCCGCCGCGACCGGGTCGACCGGACCCGCGCCGCCACCGGGCACCTCCTCCGGTCCCCCGCCGAGGGTCCGGTCGTCACGCCGATGGACTTCCTGCCGCGGGCCTTCGGCGCGGGCGGGGGCATCACGTCCACGGTCCGGGAGGTGCTCGTGCTGGCGCACGTCCTGCTCGACGACGGGACCGCGCCGGACGGCAGGCGGATCGTGTCGGCCGCGAGCGTCCGGGAGATGCAGCGGTCGCGGGTGCCGGTGCCGGATCCGTACCTGTTCGGGCCGGAGTGGGCGCTCGGCCTGATCGTCTGCGACTGGCACGGCGAGACCGTCTACGCGACCGACGGCAGCACGATCGGCCAGAACGCCCGCCTGCGAATCCTGCCGGACCGGAACACCGCCGTCGCCGTGCTGACCAACGGCGGCCCGCGGGAGAGCTTCGCGCGCCGGGTGTTCGGCGAACTCCTGGGGAACGTCCCGGGGCTGCCGGAGCCGGACCCGGCCCGGCAGCTCGACTTGCCGCGGTACGAAGGCGTGTACGAGCGGCCCGGCGCCCGGTACGAGGTGTCCGCCGAGGACGGGCGGTTGCACCTGACGCTGGACGTCGACCCGGTGCAGGCGGCGTTCCTCGGCAAGCCCGCCCGCCTGAAGTACGAGCTGCTCCCGGTGAGCCGGACGCACTTCCTCATGCCGTCGGCGGATCCGCTGGAAGACACCCAGACGGTCGCGATCTACGACTTCGCCGACGGGGCCGCCCGGTACCTCCACACGAACTGCCGGGTCCACCCCCGGCGCGGCAGCAGCACCAGCACCCCGGCGAGGACGTAGACGCCGGCCTGGACGTCCAGCAGCAGCGCGGGACCGGTCGTCGCCACCAGCGCGCCGGCCAGCAGCGCACCCGCCGTCGTCCAGCCGGCCACCGCGGCGAACGCCGTGCTCAGCACGCGTCCGGCCCGCTCGGGGGCGACCACGCTCTGGATCTCCGACAGCGTTCCGGCGCCGACGACCACTCCCGGGGCCCCGGCCAGGGCGAACAGCCCGACGTACACGCCCAGCGCGGTGGTGACCGGCGCCAGGTTCCAGATCACCGCGGAGAGCACGCCCAGCCCGAGGCAGCCCCAGCCGAGCAGCGCGACGGGCGCGATCCGCCGGGCCACGGTGGCGACGGCGAACCCGGCGGCCAGCCCGCCGAGGGCCTGCACCCCGCGCAGCAGGCCCGCGTCGGCTTCGCTGCCACCGAGCACGTCCAGCACGTAGACCACGAACAACACCAGGAACATGCCCTGGGCCACGGAGGTGAGCACCAAGGCGAGGCCGGTGCGCGCGAGCCGCCGGTTGCCGGTCAGCTCGCGCAGGCCGTCGAGCCAGGCCCGCACCACCGGTTCGCGCGCGGGCGCCGGCGCGGGGGCCGCGACCCGGCGGAACGGCTTGGCCAGCAGCGCCGCCGCGACCACCAGCACGGCCAGGTAGCCGGTGATGACGTCGATGAGCCCGCCGAAGCCCAGCAGCGCACCGCCCGCCCAGCCGCCGGCCAGCCGGGCGACGCTGCCGTTGACGCTCATCAGCCCGTTCGCGCCGGTCACCTCCTCGACGCCGACCAGTTCGGGGACCAGCGCGTTGCGCGCGGGCTCGAACACCGACGCCAGCGCCGCCTGGGCGGCCATCACCGCGTACACCACGGTGACGCCGGGTTCGGCCAGGAGCGGCAGCGCCACGACCGCCAGCCCGCAGCAGACGCCGAACAGCACCGCGCGGCGGTTCCACCGGTCGGCGACGACGCCGGCGACCGGGCTCAGCAGCACCGCGGGCAGCAGGCCGAGCACGATGCTCAGCGCCGTCGTCGCCGCGGAGCCGGTGCGCTGGAAGACGTAGACCGGCAACGCGACCTGCAGCATCCATTCGGCCGTTTCGCCGAAGAACGCGGCCACCCACAACCGCGCGAAGGCGGGTACCCCCAGCAGCTGCTTCATTCCTCCGCCTTCCCCGAGTGCTCGATGCGCGGGAACGCCCGCAGGCTCACGTGCACCGGGCGCGCGTTCGGCGGCGCGTCCGTGCGGATCGCCCCGACGTAGGGCCGGACCAGCGCGTCGATGGCCTCGCTCAGCCGGGTCAGCTCCTCCGGCGAGACGCGCAGCGTGTAGCTCGAGAGCCCGGACGCCGCCAGCCAGGCCGGGTCGAGGTCGTCGAGCGAGTCCAGGTACCGCTGGGTCAGTTCCTGCTCCTGGGCGAGGCTCGCGCCCACGACCCCCAGCTGGGCGGCCCGGCGGGCCGGGTCGTCGGCGAACTGCCCGATGTCCAGGCCGACCTGCCGGGCGCGCCACGGCCGTTCGCGCCCGTCCTCGCCCTCGGCCCGCTCGACCAGGCCGTACTGCGCGAGCTGCCGCAGGTGCCAGCTGCAGTTGGACGCCGTCGAGCCGACCGCCTCGGCGCATTCGCTCGCGGTGCGCGGGCCGACGGCGGTCAGGTGGTTCAGCAGCGCCGAGCGCAACGGGTGCGCCAAGGCGCGCAGCAGCTCGACGTCTTCGATCCGCTTGCGCGGCGGTAGCCCGGCCATCGGTCGTCCGATCTGAAAGAGACACTTCGAAAGTTCTCTTTCAGAGTTGATCCCGCCTGCGGGTTTGTCAACCGGAGCCGCTATCGTTCGCGGTGCAGTGACTGCACCGAGCAGTGACCGTGTCGTCACCGACCCTGGGATGGACGTTGCCCGACCAGCGCGAACTCGCCACCGCCGCCGCTCTCGCCCTCCCCCGCTTCGTGGGTTCGACCGCGCTCTTCCACGCGGCGGTCGCCGAGCGGATGGGCGTCACACCGACCGAGCTGCACTGCCTGCACCTGCTGCACGGCCGGGTCAGCGACTCGCCGTCCGAGCTGGCCCGGCTGCTCGGGATGAGCACGGGCGCGTTCACCCGGCTGCTCGACCGGATGGAGCGGCACCGGCTCGCCGAGCGGGCCCCCGATCCCGCGGACCGCCGCCGGCTCGTCGTCCGGCCGCTGCCCGACCGGATGGCCGAACTCGCCGAGCTGTACGCCCCGATGGCCCGGTTCGTCGGCGACCGCCTCGCCCGGTTCGACCGCCGCCAGCTCACGGCCCTGCTGGAGCTCCTCACCGACGGCACCGCGGCGGCCGAACGGGCGACGGCCGAGCTGCCGGATGTGACCCAGGCCATAACGGGTTGACTAACTCTACGGATGTTGCGTTAACCTGGTGCCACTATGAGGAACTGAACCGCGCCCGTCCCGCCTGAGGCGGCACGCGGTCGAGCCGATGCTCCCGCGTGCCACGACGCCCGGTGCGGGATACCCGCTTCCTTCCCCCCGGGCCCGGTGATCACCCATGTCTCTCGTTCTTCCCTTGCAGGCCAAGGACGTCGTCTACGGCTACGGCACCCGCGTCGTCCTCGACGGCGTCTCGCTGACCGCGTCGGCCGGGCAGCGGCTCGGCCTGGTCGGCGAGAACGGCACCGGCAAGTCCACCCTGCTGCGCCTGCTGGCCGGCCTCGAAGAGCCGCGGTCCGGCGAGGTGCGGCGCGGCCCGGACGTCGGGTTCCTGCTGCAGGAACTGCCGTTCGGCGCGGACGCGACTTTCGCCGACGTCCTCGACGACGCGCTCGCCGAGATCCGCACCGCCGCCGCCCGGCTGGACGAGCTGACCGCGGCCATGGCCGACCGGCCCGACGACCCGGCCGTGCTCGAGGAGTACGGCCGGGTCCTGGAGTGGGCCCAGGCCCACGACCTGTGGGACGCCGACCGCCGCGCCAACCTCGTCTGCGACGGGCTCGGCCTGGGCGGCGTCGAACCGGACCGGCGGCTCGGCACGCTGTCCGGCGGGCAGCGGTCGCGGCTCGGCCTGGCCGCCCTGCTGGTCCGGCAGCCGGAAACCCTGCTGCTGGACGAGCCGACCAACCACCTCGACGACCCGGCCATGGCGTTCCTCGAACGCCACCTGACCGAGCTGACCGGGATCGTGGTGCTCTCCTCGCACGACCGGGTGTTCCTCGACGCCGTCTGCACCGACATCGTCGACCTGGACCCGGCCGCGGCCGACCGGCAGGCCGGCGGCGCGGTGCGCTACGGCGGCAGCTACACCGACTACCTCGGGCACAAGAAGGCCGAGCGGGCGCGCTGGGAACAGCGGTACGCCGAGGAGCAGGAGGAGCTGAAGGAGCTGCGGGAGACCGTCGCGGTCACCGCGCGGAACGTCGCCTACGGCCGCGGCCCGCGCGACAACGACAAGTTCATCCACGCGTTCAAGGGCGCGCGCGTCCAGAAGACGATCTCGCGGCGGGTGCGCGACGCCGAGCAGCGGCTGGAAAACCTGGAACGCGACCAGGTGCGCAAACCGCCGGCACCGCTGCAGTTCGCGGCGGAGCTCACCGGGCGCGCGACCGGCGACGGCCCGGCCATCTCCGTGCGGTCGCTGGAGGTCCCGGGACGGCTGCGGCTACCCCGGCTCGACGTCGACGGCTCGGCCCGGCTGCTCGTCACCGGCGGCAACGGCGCCGGGAAGTCGACGCTGCTGTCGGTGCTGGCCGGCCGGCTGGCGCCGGCGGCCGGAACGGTCCACCGGGGCCACGGCGTGCGGGTCGGGCTGCTGGAGCAGGACGTCGTGTTCGCGTCGCCGGAGCGGACCGCCGCCCGCGCCTACCGGGACGCTCTCGGCGAGGACGCTCCCCCGCTGAGCCGGCTCGGCCTGCTGGCGTCGCGCGACCTGCGGCAGCCGGTGGGCGCGTTGTCGGTCGGGCAGCGGCGGCGGCTGGCGCTGGCGATCCTGCTCGCCGACCCGCCGGACGTGCTCCTGCTCGACGAGCCGACGAACCACATTTCGCTGACCCTGGCGGAAGAACTGTTCGCGGCACTGGAAACGGCCCCGGGCGCGGTGGTCATCGCGTCCCACGACCGGTGGCTGCGCCGCGACTGGCGAGGCGACCACCTGGAACTGGCCGACGGCCGTCCGGCCACCGCATAGCCCGTTATACACCTGGCGGGGCACTTTCACGTGAAAGTGCCCCTGCCGGGGGTCAGAGGGCGATGCCGAGGAGGGCGTCGACCGCGTCGCGGATCAGGCCCGGAGCCGTCGGGTCCGTGCCGTCGCGGCGCAGGGCCTCGGCCGCCCACGCGTCGAACGCGGCCAGGGCCTTGGGCGTGTCGAGGTCGTCGGACAGGTGGTCACGCACCCGCGTCACGGTATCCTCGGCCGACGGGCCGGTCGACAGCGAGACGGCTTTGCGCCAGCGGGCGAGCCGGGCTTCGGCGTCGGTGAGCAGCCGGGCCGTCCAGGGGCGGTCTTCGCGGTAGTGGCCGGCGAACAGGGCGAGCCGGATCGCGCCCGGGTCGACCCGGTCGGCGCGCAGCCGCGAGACGAACACGAGGTTGCCGCGCGACTTCGACATCTTCTCGCCGTCGAGGCCGATCATCCCGGCGTGCACGTAGTGGCGGGCGAACGGCCCGTCCTTGGCGACGGCTTCGGCGTGCGCCGCGCTGTATTCGTGGTGCGGGAAGATCAGGTCCGAGCCGCCGCCCTGCAGGTCGAACCCGAGGCCCAGCCGGTTGACCGCGATCGCGCTGCACTCGATGTGCCAGCCCGGGCGGCCGGCGCCGAGCTCGGACTCCCACGACGGCTCGCCCTCGCGGGCCACGCGCCACAGCAGCGCGTCCAGCGGGTGGCGCTTGCCGGCGCGGTCGGGGTCGCCGCCGCGTTCGGCGAAGAACTTCCGCATCGTCGGCTCGTCGTAGTTCGACTCGTAGCCGAACTTGCCGGTCGCCGTGTGGTCGAAGTAGACGTCGGGGAACTCCGGGTCGTCGGCGCGGTAGGCGCTGCCGTTGGCCACCAGCTTCGCGATGACCTCGACGATCTCCGGGATGCTCTCGACCGCGCCGACGAACTGCTTCGGCGGGATGACCCGCAGCGCGGTCATGTCCTCGCGGAACAGCGCTGTCTCGCGCATGCCCAGCACGACCCAGTCGTCCTTGTCACGCTCCGCGCGCTCCAGCAGCGGCTCGTCGATGTCCGTGACGTTCTGCACGTAGTGGACGTCGTGCCCGTTGTCCCGCCAGACGCGGTTCACCAGGTCGAAGGCGAGGTAGGTCGCGGCGTGCCCCAGGTGCGTCGCGTCGTACGGCGTGATGCCGCAGACGTACATCCGGGCGGTGGCGCCGGGCGCGGTCGGGCGGATCTGCCCGGTGGCCGTGTCGTGGAGCCGCAGCGGGCGGGGGGTGCCGGGGATGCGGGGCACGTCGACCGATGACCAAGTCTGCATACCCCGACTGTAATTGCCGTCCCGTCAGTCCTTCCCGAGCGGTGGGACGAGCCGGACGCGCGCGTAGGTTTCGATCGCCCGCGCGAGCCACGCGGGCAGCTGCGGATCGGCCTGCTCGGCCAGCGCCCGCTGCCGGGGATCGTCGAGGTAGAGCCCGCCCATCGCGGCGTAAGCGGCCGCGGTCGGCTGCCAGAACCGGCTGACCGACTCGTGGTGCTCTGCGACGGCGTCGAGCGCGGCGGGGTCCTCCGGCACCGCCCCGGAGCGCATGACGGCGGCCAGCCGCCGGAACAGCGCGGCGCTGCGGGCGGCGGCGTGCTCGTAGTCCGCGGCGGTGAGGCCCTCCTGGGCGGCCTGGGCGACGTCGAAGGCCGCCCCGGCGCCCTCGCCGAAGGTTTCGCGGTAGGTCTGCCGCATGGCGTCGCCGTCTTTGCGCAGGCCGGCGAAGAACCGCTCCGGGTCGCCGATCCGTGCGCGGCCGAGGTCGGCGATCGTCTCCTCGACGGTGGCGATGACCCGGTCGAGGCGGCGCCGCTCCTCCTCCAGCTGGGCCAGGTGCCCGCGCAGCGCGGCGGCCTCGTCGGCCTGTTCGCCCAGCACCGCCCCGATCTCGGCCAGGCCGAGCCCGAGGCGCCGCAGCAGCAGGATGCGCTGCAGGCGCAGCAGCTCGAACCGGCCGTACCAGCGGTAGCCGTTCGCCGCCACGGACGCCGGCGTGAGCAGGCCGATCGCGTCGTAGTGGCGGAGCATCCGGGCCGACACGCCGGACGCCTTCGCGACCTGGCTGATCGAGTACCGCATGCGTCCAGCTTAGAAGTTGACCTTCACACGGTGTCAACTTCTACCGTGGCGCGGTGACCACGACCATCACCCACGCCCGCGTCTTCGACGGCGAACGTCCGACCGGCCACACCGCCGTCCGCCTGGTGGACGGCCGGATCGACGCGGCCGGCGACGACACCCTGCTCCGCCCCGGCGACGAGCACGTCGACGCCCGCGGCGGCACCCTGCTGCCCGGGCTGATCGACGCCCACGTGCACCTGCTGCCCGGCGCGCCCCGCCAGGCGCTGACGTTCGGCGTCACGACGCTGCTCGACATGTTCAGCAAGCCGGACACCGTCCGCGAGGCCCTGGCAGCCGGGCCCGCCGGCGCCGACGTGCGCTCCTCCAGCGTCGGCGCCACGGCACCGGGCGGGCACCCGAGCCTGATGTACGCGCCTTTCCCGTACGTCACCGGTCCGCAGGACGCCGGGCGGTTCGTCGCCGACCGCCTCGCCGAAGGCGCGACGCACCTGAAGGTGCTGTACGACGACGGCAGCAGCGGCGGGCCGATGCCGCTGCCGTCGCTGGACGTGCCCACGATCGCCGCCCTGACCGAGGCCGCGCACGCGGCCGGCCTGCTGGTGGCCGCGCACGTGTCGACCGCCCGCGCGGCGGTGGACCTGCTCCCCACGGGGGTGGACGTACTGGCCCACATCCCCTTCGACGCCTTGTCCGGACCGCGGATCGAGGCGATCGCGGCGGCGGGTGTCGCAGTGATCTCGACCCTGTCGATCGCCGACGGCTTCCCCGGGAACTCCCTCCTGGCCGAACCCGCCCTGGCGGCCCGCCTGGGCCCGGCGTGGCGCGCGGTGCTCGAACGGCAGCAGCAGCGGTGGCTTCCGCCGCGGCTGCCGGACTTCGGGGCCGCGCGAGTCAACGCCCGGCTGCTGCACGAGGCCGGGGTGCCGGTGCTGGCCGGAACGGACGCGCCCAACCCGGGCACGGTGCCCGGCGCGAGCCTGCACCGGGAGCTGGGCCACCTGGTATCGGTGGGATTCTCACCGACGGCGGCGCTCACGGCGGCGACGGCTCGCACTGCCGACGTCTTCGGGCTGGCCGACCGCGGCCGGATCCGCCCGGGCCTGCGCGCGGACCTCGTCCTGGTCGTCGGTCGCCCCGACGAGGACATCGCGGCGACCCGGCAGGTCACGGCCGTGTGGAAGCAGGGGGTGCGGGCGGATTTGGCGGGGTACGTCGGTTCGGCCGACGAGCGGGCCGGGTTGGCGGCCTTGCGGGCCCAGACGGAGAAGGTGATCGCCGCCGTCCGCGACCGGCTGGGGATCGGGCTGTGACGCGGGGTGGGACGGTCCCGGGCGGGCGCGGGTTGCCGGGCGAGCGCCCCCTGAGGACGAGCGCGGGCCCTGCGCGAGCGCGGATGTCAAACGGGCGCCAGTGCCGACCGCGGCGGATGCCTCACGGCCGCAAGTCCCCGGCGGCCGCGGGCCCCGGGCGAGCGCAGTGCCGGACCGGCGCGGGCGCCCCGCGGGCCCAGGTCCCCGGCGGACGCGAGCCCCGGGCGGTACCCCGAACGGACGGGAGCGGACCCCGCGCGAGGGCAGTGCCGGAAGGGCACGGGCACCAACGCCGACCCGGCGCGGACGCCTCACGAGCGCAAGTCCCCAGCGGACGCGGCCCCGGGCAAGCGCAGTGCCGACCGGTTGCGCGCGCTCCGCAGGCGCAGGTCCCCGGCAGGCGCAAGCCCCGGCGGGGACCGCTGCCGACCGGGCGCGGGCGCCAGAGCCGGTCAGCCGCAAGGGTCCCAGGCGAACCCGAGCCCCGGGCCGCCGCCGGTGCCCCACGAGCGCAAGTCCCCGGCGGGCGCGCGGGGTGCGCGCCCGCCCGGGATCAGCGTCGCGTGCGCAGGTAGTCGCCCACCACCGCCGCGCCGAGGCCGTCCAGGTCCGGGGCGATCACGCGGCCGCCCGAGCGGCGGGCGATCAGGTCCACGAACGACGTCAACCGGGGGTCGTCGCCGAGGCGGAACACCGAGATCGATGCTCCCAGCTTGGCCAGCCGGTCCACTTCGGACAGTGTCTTGTGGAGGGTCCGGGGCTGGGGCGGGTAGTCGAAGACCGCTTCGCCGTCGGGCTCCAGGTGGGCCGTCGGCTCGCCGTCGGTGACCATCAGGACCACCGGCTGGGCGTCCGGGTGCCGGCGCAGGTGCTGGCCGGCCAGCAGCAGCCCGTGGTGGGCGTTCGTGCCCTGCTCCCACGCGCCCTCCAGGCCGACCAGCTCCGGCAGCTCCACCGACTGCGCGTAGCGGCCGAAGGTGATCAGCTGCAGGGCGTCGTTGCGGAAGCGGGTGCTGATCAGCTGGTGCAGTGCGAGCGCCGTGCGTTTCATCGGCAGCCAGCGGCCCTCCGACACCATCGACCACGACGTGTCGACCAGCAGCGCCACCGCCGCGCGCGTCCGGTGCTCGGTCTCGACCACCTCGACGTCCTCGACGTCGAGCCGCACCTGCCGCTCCCCCACCGACACCGACCGCAGGACGGCGTTGCGGATGGTGCGCGGCACGTCCCAGGGCTGCATGTCCCCGAACCGCCACGGCCGCGACGCGCCGGTGGGCTCGCCGGCCGCGCCCGCCGACTCGGTCTCGCGCTCGCCGGTCTTGCCGCGCAACGCGTTCACGATGTCGGACAGCGCCGTTTCGCCCAAGCGCCGCAACGCCTTGGGCGACAACCGCAGCGACCCATCGGCGGCCCGTTCGAACAGGCCCTGGCGGCGCAGCTCGCGTTCCAGCTCGGCCAGCCGGCGCGCGTCGACGCCGGCGTCCTTGCCGAGCTGACTCTCGAGCGCCTCCAGGTCGATGTCTTCCAGGCGGGCGCCCGGGTAGGACTGGCCGAGCTGCTCGGCCAGCGCGTCCAGCTCCGCGAGGTCCTGCATGGCCTGGGCACCTTCGCCCATGCCGAGCGGGTTCTTGCCGCGGAAGCGCGCCGAGCCGGTCCAGTCCTCGCCCGGCCGCGCCGCCTGCAGCTGACTGTCCAAGCGGGACAGCTGCTGCGCCAGGCGCGGGTCGCCGAACGCCTGCTGCGTCAGCTCGGCGAGTTCCGCGCGCTGCTCGGCCGACATCGAGTTGAGCATCCGCTGCGCGGCCGCCGACCGTTCCGCGAGCGCGTCGATCAGCTCTTCGACGTTCTGCGGGTTCTCCGGGAAGAACTCGCCGTGCTTGGCCATGAAGTCTTCGAAGCGCTGCTGGACGTCCTCGGCGCCGCGGGCGTGGGCGTCCAGGAGGTCGTTCAGGTCGCCGAGCATCTCGTTGATCCGCTCGACGTCCTCGGGCCCGGCGTTCTGCAGCGCCTGCTTCATGCCCTGGAACCGGGACTCCATCAGCTCCCGGCCGAGCAGGTCCCGGATCTGCTGGTAGTTCTCCCGGCCCTGCTCGGAGCGCCAGTCGTAGTCCGCGAGCTCGTTGACGGCCGCCGCGGTGCCCGGCGGCAGCGCGTCGAGCTGGGCCTCCCGGAACCGGGCGTCGTCGTCCGGGTCGGGGAACAGCGCCCGCCGCTCGGCGTCGAGGGCCTCCTGCAGCAGGCGCTGGACCTCCTGCAGGGTGCCGTCGAGGTTGTTGCGCCGCTGGATCTGCGAGCGCCGCTGCCACAGGCGCCGGGTCAGCTCGTCGAGGCCCGCGGTGCGGTTCGTGCCGCGCCGCAGCATCTCCTCCAGCGCGGCGCGGGGCGAGGCCCCGGCCATGACGTCCCGGCCGATTTCGTCGAGGGCGTCACGCAGGTCGGCCGGCGGCGCGAGGGGGTCCGGCCCGTCGTGCCACGGGCCGTAGGAGTAGCCGTCGGGGAGCGGGACCGCGGTCATCGGCCGTAGACGGTCGTCGTGTCGTCGGAGTCCTTCGCGAGCCTTCGCGACAGGAACAGCGATTCGAGGGCGAGTTCGACGGCGGCCGCGATCCGGCCGGCGGGTTCGTCGGCGGCGACGCCGGCCCGCCGGGCGACCTCGTGCAGCACCGGCAGTTCCGGCAGGGCTTCGAGGACGTCCTTGCCCGGCACGCGCTCGCCGGTGGAGACCAGGTGCCCTTCGCCGACCGCGTCGGCCAGCGGTCGCAGGTCGAGGCCGGCGAACCGGTCGCGGGCGGTCTCGGCGATCGCGAGGCGCAGCAGGTGCACGAGGTGCTCGATCTCGCGGCCTTCTTCGCCCGGCTCGAACTCGATCTTGCCGCGCAGCACCGACGGGACGGCGTCGAGGTCGACCGGGCGGGCCACCGCGGGCTCCTCCCCGGTCAGCGCCGAGCGCCGCAGGGCCGCGGCCGCCACGGTCTCCGCCGCGGCCACGGCGAACCGCGCCGAAACGCCGGAGCGCTGGTCGATCACCGTGGACTCGCGCAGGTTGCGGACGAACCGGGCGAGGACCTCCAGCAGCGGCTCGCCGACTTCGGCAACGAGGTTGGCCTCCTGCTTGACGACCGCCACTTCCGCTTCCACGTCCAGGGGGTAGTGGGTGCGGATCTCGGCGCCGAAGCGGTCCTTCAGCGGGGTGATGATCCGGCCGCGGTTGGTGTAGTCCTCGGGGTTCGCGGTGGCGACGAGCAGGACGTCCAGTGGCAGCCGCAGCGTGTAGCCGCGGACCTGGATGTCACGCTCCTCCATCACGTTGAGCAGCGCGACCTGGATGCGCTCGGCGAGGTCGGGCAGCTCGTTGATGGCGACGATGCCGCGGTGCGCGCGCGGGACGAGCCCGAAGTGGATGGTCTCCGGGTCGCCCAGGCTGCGGCCTTCGGCCACCTTCACCGGGTCGACGTCGCCGATCAGGTCACCGACGGAGGTGTCCGGCGTGGCGAGCTTCTCGGTGTAGCGCTCGGAGCGGTGGCGCCAGGCCACCGGCAGGTCGTCGCCGAGTTCGGCGGCGCGGCGGATCGACGCGGGCGTGATCGGCTGCAGCGGGTGTTCGCCCAGCTCGGAGCCCTCGATCACCGGCGTCCACTCGTCGAGCAGGCCGGCCAGGGTGCGCAGCAGGCGGGTCTTGCCCTGGCCGCGCTCGCCGAGCAGGACGACGTCGTGGCCGGCCAGCAGCGCGCGTTCGAGCTGCGGCAGCACCGTGCGGGAGAACCCGACGATGCCGGGCCAGGCGTCCTCGCCCGTCCTCAGGGCGTGGAGGAGGTTGTCGTGGATCTCTTGCGCGATCGGGCGCGGCTCGTACCCGGCCGCGCGCAGGGCCCCGGCGGTGCGGGGAAGAGCGTCTGGAACAGCGTTCACCCGTTCGACGCTACTGCCGGATCGGCGGCCCGTCGACGTGGAGCGGCTCCAGCGTGCCCGCCGGACCCGGCCCGGCGGGCAAGCCGGTAAAATAGGGCGTCGTGTGCCGTCCCAGTGCGACTTTCGCCGTCTGGTCGAGCGCGTGGCTCAACGGGGCCGCCGCGTCCGACGATGTCCTCGATGCCCTGCTCGCGTGGGGTGAGGCCCACGACGTCGTGGCCGCCGACGCAGCCGCGGCCGAGGCGTTCGCGCTGCCGCTGGCCTTCAACCGGGCGGCCACCCCGGTGCAGCTGCTGATGGCGCTGCGTTCGCAAGGAGCGAAATCGCTGCTGCTGGTCCTCCCCGTCCCGGGCGACGTCCGCGGCCTCGGTGGCGGTGGCCCGTTCACCGAAGCGGCGTTGCGCTCCGGCGACGCCCTGGTGCTCCCCGACCTCGGCTTCGGGCTCGTGCCCGAGCCGATCGCCGAAGGCCTCGTCCGCTGGACGGTCTACTCCCTGGCCGCCCCGGCGACGCCGGAGTACGTCGGGCTCGGCGAGGCCGAGCACGGGCTGACCGACGCCATCCGGGCCAGCGCCGGGGCGTTGCAGACCCTGGACGTGGCTTCGGACCGGCCCGGCGTGCGCGCGGAACTCTCGGCGCACCTGCGCTCCCGGCCGGACGTCGACTGGCCCGCGGGGACACCCGGGCGTGCCCTGCGGGTGCTGCAGCGGGCCGAGGAGATCGCGGCGATCCTGGCGATCGCGTCGTCGGACGACCCGGGCGGGGCGCTCTCGGCGTCGGCTTCGACGCTGCGGGCGCAGGCGTTGCGGCCGCTGTCGGACGCGGTCCGGACGGCTCGCTGCGCGGCGGTCAACGAGGCGGTGCGGGTGTTCGCGGAGCAGACGGCCCGCGAAGGCTGAGCGTCCCGCGATGCCGGACGACACCTGGGCGGCGGTGGCCGACGACTTCGCCGAGGGTGCCTACGCGTCCGTGAAGGGGCGTGTGCGCACGTACGTCATGCACCGGCAACTGCTGGAGCACCTGCCCGCTCCGCCCGCCTCGGTGCTCGACGTCGGTGGCGGTGCCGGTCACCAGTCGCTCCCGCTGGCGCGGGCGGGCTACGACGTCACCCTGCTCGACTCCTCGGCGGCGATGCTGGCCAAAGCCCGGCGGCGGCTCCCGGACGAGGTGACGCTGGTGGAAGCCGACGGCGCGGAGGCCTCGGAAGCGGTCGGCGGTCGGCGCTTCGACGCCGTCCTGTGCCACGGCGTGCTCGGGTACTTGGCGCAACCGGAGCCCCTGCTGGACCAGCTGTGCCGGTGCGCCGCGCCCGGCGGTCTCGTCTCGGTCATGACCGGCAACGCGGACGCGGCGGCGGTCCGGCCCGCGCTGGAAGGCCGCTGGGAGGACGCACTGGCGGCGTTCGACGCCCGCACCGAAATCGGGGTTTTGGGCCTGCCGACCCGCGCCGACACCGTGGCGGAACTCGGCGCCGCTCTTCGCCGCCGCGGGGTGGAACCCCTTGCGTGGTACGGGGTCTGGCTGTTCGTGGACTGGCTCGACCTCAGCGGCGCCGGACCGGACCCGGCCGAAACCGAGCGCGTCGCGGCCGTCGAGTTCGAGGCCGGCCGGCGGGATCCCTACCGCCGGCTCAGCCGCGCCTTCCACCTCGTGGGGCGCCGGTCCTGACAGCGCGCGTTCTAGGGTCGTTGTCAGCAGGCCGCCTCAAGCGCCCCAAGGCGGCCTTCGGTGCGTGGAATCAGCACTGCGGCGCGAAGCGCCTCCGTTGAGGGTGGTGGCGGGGGGCATGGATGGAGCAACCAAGGCCACATCGGGGCGCTCGTGACCCGCGCTCGGGCCCGGCTCGCTGAGCGTCACCGAACCTGCGGCGCGCGACGCTAGCGGCCCGGGCGCTTCGCCGGTTCGCAGCAGCCGATCGCGCAGGGAGCCCCGTTGACCGTGCAGCCCGCCACCGGGAACGACGACAGCTTCCGCGGTTCCACCCCGTGCGTGTGCTCGCGGATCAGCTCGACCACCAGCTCGGCGAACCGCGGGTCGCCGCCCGCCGTCGCCGCGCGGGCGAACGCCATCCCGTGCTCGGCCGCGCGTTCCGCCGCTTCGTTGTCCAGGTCCCAGATCACCTCGAGGTGGTCGGACACGAACCCGATCGGCGACACGACCACCCCCGGCACCCCCGAAGCGTGCAGCGCGTCGATGTGGTCGACGATGTCCGGCTCCAGCCACGGCACCTGCGGCGGCCCGGACCGGGACTGCCAGACGACGTCGTACTCCGCGATGCCGGCCTCGGCCGCCACCAGACGGGCCGCCTCGGCGATCTGGCGCGAGTAGCGGCGGCCGCCTTCCGACGGCGGGCCCGAGGCGCGGTCCGCGCTTTCGGGCACCGAGTGCGCGGTGAAGACCGTGCGGACGCCGGGCTCGTCGCCCAGCGAGGCGTGGGCCGCGCGCACGCCGTCGGCGACCGCCGAGACGAACAGCGGGTGGTCGAAGAACTGGCGGATCTTCACCAGTTCGGGGGCGCCGGCCCCGACGGCCGCGCGGGCGCGCTCGATGTCCTCGTCGTACTGGCGGCACGCCGAGTAGCCGCCGTAGGCGCTCGTGGGGAACACCAGGACCCGCTGCGCGCCCTCCGAGGTCAGCGCGGCCAGGGTGTCCTCGACCATCGGGTGCCAGTTGCGGTTGCCGAAGCGCACCGGCAGCTCGATGCCGGCCGCCGCGAGCTGCTTCTCGACCGCGGCCATCGCGTCGCGGTTCAGCCGGTTGATCGGCGAGACCCCGCCGAAGTGCTGGTAGTGCTCGGCGACTTCGAGGAGCCGCTCGCGCGGCACCCCACGGCCCCTGGTCACGTTCTCGAGGAACGGCATGACCTCGTCGGGTCCTTCCGGACCGCCGAACGAAAGCCACAGCAACGCGTCGTATCCCACCTCCGACATCTTGCCGATGTGGCGGCCCGCACGCCGATCCGGGCCGGTTATGAATCGTTCAGTACAAAACCGTGGTACGGTCCTCGCATGGCCAGGCCACGGGAGTTCGACGAGACCGCCGCCGTCGAGAAGGCGATGCACGCGTTCTGGGAGCGCGGCTACGAAGCCACCTCGACGCAGGACCTGTGCGCGGCCACCGGGCTCGGCCGCAGCAGCGTCTACAACGCCTTCACCAGCAAGCGAGCCCTGTTCGAGCGCTCGCTGACGCACTACACCCGCACCCAGCTGGACAAGCGGCAGGCGATCCTCGACGGCCCGGGCACCGCGGCCGAGCGGCTCGCCGCGGTTTTGGACAGCGCGATCCAGGACGACCTCGAAGAGCGCCGCCGGGGTTGCCTGGTGGTCAACACCCTGGCCGAACTCGGAATGCCCGACGACGAAGTGGGCGCCGCACTGCGCGCCGACACCGACCGGAACCTGGCCATGTTCACCGAGTGCGTCCGCGAGGGCGTGCTCGACGGCAGCCTCCGCGACGGCCTGGACCCGGCCGAGGTCGCGGAGTTCCTGCTGAGCACCACTTCGGGTCTGCGCGTGATGGCCCGCCGCGGCACGAGCCCCGGCAGCATGCACGCCGTCGCGGACATCGCCCTTTCGGCCCTCGTTCGCTGAGCACCGCACGACCGCGACGAAACCTGCCCTGATTTTGAACTGACCGATACACAACCGGGAGGGACCTCATGCCCCTGGCCGTCTTCGTCCTCGGGCTCAGCGTGTTCGCGCTGGGCACGTCCGAGTTCATGATCACCGGCCTGCTCCCCGGCATGGCCGCCGACCTGCACGTCAGCATCCCCGACGCCGGGCTGCTGATCTCCGCGTTCGCCGTCGGCATGGTCGTCGGGGCGCCGCTGCTGGCCATCGGCACCCTGCGCCTCCCCCGCCGCCGCACGCTCCTGGTGCTGCTGGCCGTGTTCGCCGTCGCGCACGTCGTCGGCGCCCTCGCCGAGGGGTACGCGCTGCTGTTCGCGATGCGGGTCGTGGCCGCCTTCGCCTGCGCCGGGTTCTGGGCCGTCGCACTGGCGACGACGATCGCGCTCGTGCCGGTGGACCGGCGCGGCCGCGCGATGGCGGTGCTGGTCGGCGGCCTGACCGTGGCGAACATCGCCGGGGTGCCCGCCGGCACCTTCCTCGGCCAGCACGCCGGCTGGCGGACGGCGTTCTGGGCGGTGGCGGTGGTGACGCTGGTCGCGGTGGCCGGCGTCGCGCTGCTGGTGCCGGAGACCACCGGCGACGCGGTGGGCGTCCGCCGCGAGCTGCGGCTGTTCCGCCGGGGCCGGGTCTGGCTCGCGCTCGGCGTGATCGCCCTGTGCCAGGCCATGATCTTCGCCGCGTTCAGCTACCTGGCGCCGCTGCTGACCGAGACCGACGGCCTGCCTGCGCAGTGGGTGCCGGGGGTGCTCGCGCTGTTCGGCGTCGGCGCGCTGATCGGGATCAGCGCGGGCGGCCGGCTGGCCGACCGGCGGCCGTTCGCCACGCTCTACGGCTGCGTCGCCCTCGCGCTGGCCGCCTTGCTCGTGCTCGCCCTCACCACCGACGCGCTCGTCGCCGTCGTGGCCGTGCTCGCCTTCGGCGTGGCCGGGTTCGGGGCCAACCCGGCCCTCAACCTGCGCGCCTACCAGGCCGCCGGTGACGCGCCGACGCTGGTCGGGGCGAGCACGACGTCGGCGTTCAACGTCGGCAACACCGCCGGGCCGTGGCTCGGCGGGGTCGCGATCGACGCCGGGCTCGGCTTCCCGAGCGTCGCCTGGACCGGCATCGCCCTCGGCCTCGCCACGGTGGTCGCGCTCACGGTCGCCGCCGCCGTCCAGCGCAGCGACGACCGTGAGCTCGCGACCGTGTGAGGCTCAGACGCCGAGGAAGTGGACCCCGCCGTCGACCATGATCATCGAGCCGGTGGTGGCGGGGAGCCAGTCCGACAGGACCGCGCAGACGCTCTTCGCCACCGGGTCCGGGTCCGTGCTGTCCCAGCCGAGCGGCGCGCGCTCGCCCCAGCCGTCCTCCAGGTCGACGAAGCCCGGGATGGACTTGGCGGCCATCGTCTTCATCGGGCCGGCGCTGACCAGGTTGACGCGGATGCCCTGCGGCCCGAGCTCCTTGGCCAGGTACCGGTTGACCGACTCGAGCCCGGCCTTCGCGACGCCCATCCAGTTGTAGACCGGCCATGCGACGCGCGCGTCGAAGTCCATGCCGACGTACGACGAACCCCGGCCCAGCAGCGGCAGGCAGGCCTTCGCCAGCGACATGTACGAGTACGTCGAGATCTCGATCGCGGTCTTGACGTCTTCGGCGGGCGCGTCCAGGAACGGCGCGCCGAGGCAGGTCTGCGGGGCGAAGCCGATCGAGTGCAGCACGCCGTCGAGGCCGTCGACGTGCTCGCGGACCTTGTCGGCGAGGCCGTCGAGGTGTTCTTGGTTGGTGACGTCCAGCTCGATCACCGGCGCCGCTTCGGGCAGCCGCTTGGCGATGCGCTCGACCAGCGACATGCGGCCGAAGCCGGTGAGCACCACCTTGGCGCCCTCCTGCTGCGCGATCTTGGCCGCGTGGAAGGCGAGCGACGCGTCGGTGATGATGCCGGTGATCAGCAGGCGCTTGCCTTCGAGCAGTCCGGGCACGGGTCCTCCAAGTCTTGTTCGGGTGGTGCGGGGAGTCAGTGGCCGAGGCCGAGGCCGCCGTCGACGGGCAGCACCGCGCCGTTGACGTAACCGGCTTCGTCGGAGGCCAGGTAGCGCACGGCGGCGGCGATCTCCGACGGCTCGGCGTACCGGCCGGAGGGCACCTGCGCGAGGATCTCCTTCTTGCGCGCCTCGGGCAGCTCGTCGGTCATGTCGGTGTGCACGAACCCGGGCGCGATCACGTTCGAGGTGATGTTGCGCGAGCCGAGCTCGCGGGCCAGCGAGCGCGCGAACCCGACCAGGCCGGCCTTCGACGCCGCGTAGTTGGCCTGCCCGGCCGAGCCGGAGAGGCCGACGACGGAGGAGATGAAGACGAACCGGCCCCACTTGCCGCGCAGCATGCCCCGGGAGGCGCGCTTGGCGACCCGGAAGGCGCCGGTCAGGTTGGCGTCGACGACGCGCTCGAACTGCTCGTCGCTCATCCGCATCAGCAGCGTGTCGTCGGTCAGGCCGGCGTTGGACACGAGGACCTCGACCGGGCCCTGGTGCTCCTCGACGAGCTTGAACGCGGCGTCGACCTGCTCGGTGTCGGTGACGTCCGCCTGGACCCCGAAGAGCCCTTCGGGCGCGCCCGAACCACGGTGCGTGACGGCGACCCGGTGCCCCTGCTCGGCGAGGTCCCGGGCGATCGCCAGACCGATGCCCCGGTTGCCCCCGGTGACCAGAACCGACCGTCCCACTGTGTTCTCCCTCTTCGTGAACTCCTGCGCGGCTGCCGCGCACGAGGTTATCGGCACTGCCCGCGGGTCGTGCACCCGCGCCCGGGCTCGCCGCGACCGTCCTAAGCGGGTGTTATCAACGCGCCATCGCGTGCGACCGCGCCGACCAGCCGATCGTTTCGGAGGAGGCGCGGACGCGGTCCGCCGGATAAACAGAACTCAATCAAAGAACGCACCGGTAACCCAACGGTCACCGGTGCGTTCTTCCACACAACTGGTCAGGTAACGGGAGCGGTGCAGACCACAGAGCGTCACTGGGATGGCTCGTCGTCGACGACGACGATCACGCCGTCCTCGTCCTCCGTGATCTCGGTGCCGTCGTCGCGGATCCACCAGCCCATCACGTCCTCCGCCTGATCGGGCTTGGAGCCATGCCGCGCTCTTGACGATAGATCCGCTCGCAGTTCGGGCACTGGTGCGGAACGCCGCGCGCCGTCCGGTTGGCCACCGACTCGAACGCCGCTGACCCCTGGATGCCGCAGAGCATGACCAGCGGCTGGCCGGGGTTCGGGATCGCGGTCAGCCGCGTGCGATGCCAGAAGCCGTCGATCACCGGGTGCACGGCGCTCAGGTCCACGTGGATAACGGCGGGCATCAGCTCTCCAGTTCGACGGCTCACCTCTGTAGCATCGCCAGTGCACAGCGTGAGTTGAACGGGATAGGTGTCCACAGAATGTCCACACCCGAGACCGTGCCCGGGTACCGGCTGCGGGCCGAACGCGAAGGCGTCGGCTTATCCCTAGCTGAGATGGCTACCCGAATCAAGTTCTCGAAGTCGCTGCTCGGCATGGTCGAGAATGAGCAGCGCGCGGCGACGCCGGAGCTGATCGCGGCATACGAGAGGGTGTTGGGCGTAGACATGTGGCGGAAAGACATCACCCACAAGAACCTGCTGATCGTTGACAAGGCGAGCCGCGCGACCCTGCTGGCCGGCGTCGAGAAGGGTGATCCAGGTCCGCTGCGCACCACGCCGACCGCGCACCGAACGGACGTCAGCTTGGGTTCGGTCGTCTCGGAGAAGGCCGCCGAGTGGTTCCGCCGCTGGGCCGTCGAGGGTGACACGGCGACGCTACGCACGAACTCGCTGTCCGTGATCGCGAAGCTGCCCGGCAAAGAGAATGCCGACCTCGTCATCCAGGTGTTGGAGAACGACCCGAAGGTTCGACGGCTGATCGTCGCGTCCGAGATCTCCCGACTCACGCAGCTCGACTGGAAGACCGCGCTCGCCGGTGCCGACGATCCGACGACCATTCCCGAACCGCGGAAGCTCGCACCCAAGCTTGCCAAGGGCGCGATCCAGCCCAAGGGCACGGAGTCACGCTGGGCTTGTACCTACCTCCTGACCCGGATGGTCTCGGTCCTCGGACGCTGATCACCGAGCCCCGTCGATCGTCGGCGGGGTGACCGATCGTCATCTTCGTGTTACACATGGTGGTGTACTTATGTCATCGCTTTTGGTTGCGTAGTCACGCAGCGTCACCACGACGCCGCGGACCACTGACCAGAGGAACAGACGATGACGACGAAGCAGGCCAAGACCGGCGACCCTCGCGCCGACCGCGCGCAGACCGAGAACCCGCCCAAGAGGGCACGACGCACCCGTACGGCCGTCGCGACGACGCGGGCGTCGCGACGACCGGGCGCGACGGAGACGGCCGTCCAGACGAAGCCTGAGCAGCAGCCCGGCACCGAACTGGTCCCGGCGACGACCACCGCGGTCACCAAGCGGATGCCGCCGAAGCGCGAGGGTCGACCGATCGCGGACGAGAAGATCCGGAAGTCGATCGCCGTCCGGCTGATGCGGGCGAAGGAAGCCGGATGGACACGACCGCAGATCGCGTCCTTGATCAGCATCGAGGGTACGAGCGGCGAGTACGCCGTCTGGCGCTTCCAGGAATCCAGCCGCGGCGGCTACGCGGAGCACGTCGACGCCATCGAGACCGCGCTGACGAACATCGAAACCGGCCTGGCGAAGCTGCCTGAACGCACAATGCGCGTCGCAGCCGGACCGTCGAAGGCACAGCTCGTCGTCGACATGCAGACGATGCAGAACACGATCGAGTCTGTCCGGTCGCTGCTCGACGCGGTCCTTGGCCGTCCGAAGGTGACCGCGGCGGAGAAGAAGCTCGCGGCGTCCGTGCTGGACGCGCTCGGCCAAGAGTAGCCCACGATCTGCGGCGCGCGGCCGCGAAAACGACGGGCTTCGGCCAAGTCGGGGAGTGAGTCCGCGCGCCGCACCCCAAGAGATGGCCCGCTCGGTGTTCGCGCACCGGGCGGGCCGTTTCGCGACTTCTGCGAGGAGAAGAAGCGAATGTTCATCCTAGCTTTCGGCGCAAGATGGGCGGACCGGTGGCGAAGCCGTCCGGTCCGCCAACGCAGACCGCGACGTCCAGACATCCGCGCCCCGTGGTGGGTCCTCTGGGTGCTGATCGTCGCGACGGTCGTTGCCATCGCGTACGCGATGTGGATCACGTTCGGTGGGGCGTCTCCCACGGGCAACTTTTCTATGACTAGCTTTCCCACAAGACGGGTCCGCTTTGGACGGTCTACATCGGACCCGAGCAATGGCATCGAAAGAACTGCACGGCTTCATTGTTTTAATGAGGCCGTGCAGTTCCTGCTACTGCGGGTCATAGATTCGTTGGAGCATCGGGTTCTTGTAGGGAACGTCCGATGCGGACGGACGGAGCGGCGCGACCTTGGCCGGCCGCGGCGGCACGGGCGGAGGCTCTGGGTCGGCGTCCAGCTCCGCAACCAACTTGGCTACCTCGTCTGGGCTCAGCTCGCGCACGTCTGGATTGTCGACGACCTCAGCATCGACAGGCCCTGAGTCCTCGTCTGCGACGTCGGCCGGCCAGGCCGGTACGTTGACGCCGGACGTCCCCTCAACCAGCGCCACGGCCAGACTCGGGGCGGGAGGGTCGGGGATCTCGTGCCCGGTCACGGCGGCGTGCGCGGCCTCCAACATCCAGCGGGCGAACGCCTCGTGAAACTGGATCGCGCGTGCGTACGCCTGCGGACTGGTCCGCGAATCCGGTAGCGGCACCAAGAACTCCATCAGCTTGTCCTTGATCGCGACCAGCGCGCCGGCCACCACCTCCCCGCTGAGGGCGGCGTCGGCCCGCGCCTTGTCCAGCACCAGCTTGGTCACGCCGATGTCCATGGCCAGCTTGTCGGCGCGCAACGCGGCCGTCGCGGTATCCACGGCCTTCTGCACGTTCGCCGCGGTGAACCCGCCCTCCTCCATGGCGACCAGCCGTGCGTCCTGCGCGATCGCGTCCAGCGTGTGCACGTGATCCAGGACGGCCTCCGTCAACGGGCGCGGGTTCGCGCGCATCAGTTCCGCAAGTGTCAGGCGCTGCAGGGCTTTCTCCTTGATGTGCGGTGCGTTGCCCAGGTGAAGACGACAGACCGTCGTGCCCGGCCGGGCCCAGTTGCCGCACCGGTTCCCGGTCCGCCGCGACGTCGCGACGCACTTCATCGGCGCAATTGCTCGTGCTCGTGGCATTCCAGTTCCTAACCGCTGATTAGGGACAAATCACCACAACCAGCAGGTTTGCAATTAGCTTCAACTAAAGATAAAAGAGCAATTCACGTGTTATCCAGCGTGGCATTCGCACGCATTCTTCATTATAGAACAATGGTAACCGTGCAAGGCGTCTACTTTGGACTCTGGCGCCCGGGCTCTCTCCGAGCTCTCCGGCGTTCCGCACCGGCCGGCCATCGTCCGTCTCGTAGATGGAATCGAACAACGGGTTGTATAGACGTCGCGCCCTCTCGATTACATCGAGAGAGGGCGTTCCGCTGCTCGTCTGGTTGAGGATGTAATTTGATCACTCAATCGCATCTTTCCCGAGGTCAGTCCGGATTTCCGGCGATCGGGTTGAGGATGCGATCGAGACGTTCGATCGGACGGAGATGCGGTTGAGAGCGCGCCGATGAAGATCCAACCCGATCTCCGGCCGGCGGTCGCTCTCACAGCCCGTCCAGGCCCGGCATGTCGTCCGCGGCCAGCCGATCGAACAGCTCGGCCGCACCCGGCATCGGCACCACCTTCTGGTACGTCTTGCGGCGGCCGTCGGCACGCCGGCCGACGTGGTCCTCCGACCGGACCAGCTTCTTCTCCCGCAGCCACTCCAGGGCCGCCCGCCGCTGCTTCTCGGTCCCGTCGAAGTCCTTCTTGTTCTGGGCGAGGTGCGTCACCGCCGGTGGCTCCTCGTCGTCGGCGTGCTCCAGCAGGTAGCGCCACATGCGGTGGGTCACCGCCTGCTGGTCGGTCAGCGCCCGCCGCTGCTGCCGCTCCTCCGTGGTCAGCTGCTCGTCGGTCACCGGCACGAACACGCACGACGAGACCGGGTCCCCGTCCTCGTCGAGCCCGAGCTCGACGACCTCGAGGCGCGCCGTCGCGAACAGGCCGTCCTCGTCGTCGCGCTGCTTCTCCAGGTAGAGCTTCAACCGGCGCTCCTCACCCTGTCCGGAGCGCTTGACGTGGATCCGCGTATCCGCCAACGCGTCCACGGCCATCGACCCCAGGAAGGTCCCCTGCCGGTTGTCGTGGTGGATGACGACAATCGCGGCTCCGGTCGTGTCCTTGAGCCACAGGGCGTTCTTCAGCGCCAGCGACATCTCATTCTGCTGGTTGGCGTCCGCACCGGCCACCGACAGCATCCAGGGGTCGACGACAACCAGGCCGTAGCCACCCGCCGTGATCATCTCGGCGAGTTCGTTCAGCTTGTCGGCGTCGACGTTGGTCAGCGGCAGGGGCATCGGCAGGATGTCGATCCGGCCGCGCAGGTCATCCAGCGTTATCCCGCGCAACTTCAACCAGGCGTCCCGACGCTTCCAGACACGGGACGCGCCCTCGCCGTAGAAGTACACGGCCCGCGTCGGCCGGCCGGTCCGGTGCCCGCACCATCGTGCGAAGTCGTCGCCCTCCAGGGTGACGTGAAGCGCCAGGTCGAACGCGCAGAACGTCTTCCCGACGCCGGGTGCGGCGTGGATGAAGGTCAGCCCCGGCCGGTAAACCACGTGCTTGACCAGGTACTCGTCCTTCGTCTTCAGCTTGTCGACGTCGGCCAGATCGAGGACGCCGGAGGAGGTGCGTACTTCCACGTCTGCGGACGGGTCGGTCTCGGGGTCCTCCGCCGACTCGCGGACCCGGAACGCCTCGATGATCGGCGTCAGCTCCGCCGCCGCCGCGGCCCGGCCATCCGGCTTCGACGCCTTCACCTCCGCCCACTTCCGGTCGGCGTGCTCCGGCGTCCACGGCTCCCTGCCCGGCTCGTTGACGAACTTCGCGACGACGGCCCGGAGCTGCGGTACCGCCAAGGAGTCCGTCTGACCACGCGCGCGCAGTGAGCACGCGGCCCGATAGAGCAGGTCGTCCTGGTGGCCGGCCGGGATCGCATCCGCGGCCAGCACGCCGTACCAGTCGAACTCGTCGCCGTCGTTCGCCGCGCCCAGGGTGGCGAGACCCGCACCTCGGGCCACGAGACCATCTACCACGTCCGAACGGGCGGGAGCCGCCGCGACGGTCCAGGTGTAGGTGCCCTCGGGTCGCCGCGAAGGACTCAGGACGGCGATGCCGTTGTGCTTGACGTCGATGCCCTCGCCCAGGTCGCCGCGGACGCGATCACCGACCCCGTCGGCGGCGAAGAAGACGTGAGCACCGTCCGGATCGGATGGCGTCGACTGGCTGAGGCTGATGGGCATCGACTCGTCGAACCAGACCGGCCAGCTCTCGTAGGCCAGGCCGTCGTGCCGCGGGTCGACGTCGATCACGTAGAGGCCCGAGGCCGCGGGGTGAAGCCCGATGTTCGCGTCCGGCCACCGCGCCCACCATGCGCGGATCTTGTCCGGATCGGACGTCGCGTCGTGGTGCCCGTGACCGTCCTCGCCGCACTCCATGCGGCACCCGCTGGACCAGCCGCCGCGAGAGCATCGCTCGATGATCGGGATCTTCTTCCCAACCTGGAGCGGGAAGACCTTCCAGCCCAGTCGTTCGGCGTAGAACAGTGCCGCGTCGGCCAGCGGGAGCCCCTGAACTTCGGCGCAGATGGCCGGCCAGTCGGCTTCACCGAGAGCGCCATCAGCGTAGGGCGTACTATTCACAGCGAGAGCCTTTCGATTTCGCCGGTCGATGGTTATCTTTGAAAGCGACCCCGCCTGCTGCGGGGTCGCTTTTTCGTTGCGAACGCTACGCGCGCCTCACGGCCATGTTCCGCGGAAGTCGCAGTCAGACTCCAAACACACCAGTTCCATCGACGTGCCGTCTCGATCACGGTCGATGCCGAACTCGATGCCGCCACACGTAGGGCATTCGAACGGCACCATTCCGTGACGCTTGGCGTCGCGCCGTCGAGTCGCCGAACGGCGGTGGGGTGGGAGTTGGGAGTCACGGATCTTCCGCCGGTATGCCTGCGCCTGCCGGATGTCCTCCGCTGTCGCATCTTCACGCTTTACCCAGCGTGCGCCATCGACGCAGATCATTTCCCTGAACGAGTCGGCGGCCCGCTTCCGCCACGAAGTTCCTTGCGACTTCGGCTCGCGTGGCTCACTCATCAGTTCACCTCCGAGCCTTCGTCGATCCCGAGCACGCGCAGCAACGGCGCGATGGGAACCACCCACCGGCGCTTGCTGATCTTCAGGACCTCGACCGGGAACTGCTCGGTGCGCGCGGCGTGATACGCCGCTCCCCTGGTCAGGCCGAGAATCTCGCCGGCCGTCCCGACGTCGGTCACGGTGCCGAGCGCCCGGACTTCCTCGGGCGTCCACCTCTTCAAGCTTTCCATCGCCTTCGGCATGGTCTTCCCTGTCTCACAGGGTCCACAAACGACGACGACCGCCAGGAAGAAGGGCCTACCCGCCTCACCGAGGTGGTGCGAGCTTCTTCCTAGCGGTCAGTGGTCGTAAATCCTGGCGCCCGCCTCGCTGGTGAACCAGCGGTACGTGCAGCAACGTAACCGTACCACAGATTTGGACAACGTACTATTAGATCGTTGGACGCACGATTTAATGGCACTTTTTCGTCAGCCCTAGGAGTGTGAGGAATTTGAGATCAAGGGGAAGTGTGTCTTGGGTCTGTGACTGCCCGTCGACGAAGGGTAAGCACGACCGTTTCATCCGGACGGACGGTGCCGAAGGCGCGCCCTGTCTGAAGCCGAACAAGCCGCATCACCGGAAGTGGTGGTGGGCGATCCGGCTGGACACCAGCGTGCGCGAGGACCACCAGGTCCAGCGGCACGGCTACGACACCAGCACGGCGGCCACGAAGGCGCTGGAGCACGTTCGCGAACTGCTAGACGTGGCCGGCCACGACGACCGGACGCGCGTCCGCATCGCCGACATGATCGTCGAACGGACCAAGCACCGCGGCACGTTGCCGTCTGTCGAGGAGGCCCGGCGGAAGTTCGGGGCGGGCATCGACCCGACCGCGCCGACGATGTCGCTCGACGAGTTGATCGACGATTGGCTCAAGTCCAAGCGGAAGCTCAAGCCGCGCTCGAAGGACGACTACCGTGCCGGGCTTCGCGTGTTCAGCGCGCATCTCGGCTCCATGTCCGTCGACCGCATCACCGACGAGCACATCGCCGACGTCCTGGACTTCTACGACGCCCGCAACGTCGAAATCGAAGAGGCGCGCGAGGCCGGGCTTCCGGTACCTATCGACGAACTGGATCCCCGGACTTCACCGAAGATCGTGTCGACCAACACCCAGGGTTACTACTTCGGCCTGCTGCGGATGTGCCTGGACCACGGCAGGAAGCGGCGCCGCTTGATCGCGTACAACCCGTGCAACGGCATCGAGCTTCCGGAGCGGACGCGCTTCGACGCCACCGTGTGGGGCCGAGACGAGGTGATCGAATTTCTCGGACGGACGGCAGCCGACCGGTTGCACTGCCTGTACCGCCTCGCCCTGCTGGCCGGCCTCCGCCGCGGCGAGGTGTGTGGTTTGCGGTGGTCGGACTTCGCGGATGACTACCGCACCGTCACGATCGCGCGCAGCGTGCGCTACGTCAGCCGGACCGACGTCATCGCCGGTGGCACGAAGAACGAGGCGTCCGCGGCCGAGGTGTCCATCGACGAGACGACGGCAGGTCTGCTCAAGAAGCTGCACCGCCAGCAGCGCCGCGAGCGGCTCGCCGCCGGTGTCGCGTGGCGCGGCGCGCCCGACCCGGCGGACGACTGGGTCTTCACCGCGCTGGACGGCTTCCCGGTCCGGCCGTCCGGCGTCGCCGACACGTTCAAGCGGCGCGCGGCCGAGCTTGGCCTGTCGGTCATCCGCTTTCACGACGCGCGTCACACGCACGCGACACTGATGTGGGAAGCGGGAATCGACTCGAAACTTGTGAGCGCACGTTTGCGCCACAAGTCGGAGCGAACCACCCGTGAGATCTACACCCACGTCCGGCGTGCGGTCCGCGACGACGTGGCGACGCAGGTGGTCAACTTCGTCTTCAACGAGAACGCCGTGTAGTCGATCCATACCCAAACGTGACTCAAACAATCGACGACGAATCCAGAGGCGCACAGTGATCTTACGTAGCTGACGATGCCGTCCGACCTGCGAAAACGTGATCTTACGTCCGCCTATGTGCGTCGCAGTGAACGAGATCGCCCTAAGCGGGTGTTAGGAACTGCCTCCCGACCTTGCTGGTTACCCGCTGGTTGGTCACCGTGAGTCGCAACACAGGAGGTCGACGATGACAACCCGGCTCAACGGCGCCGCCGCTCACCAGCACGGCGGCGAAAAGCGCGTGATCGGCAACGTGCTGCGCGGCTCGATCGGGAACTTGATCGAGTGGTACGACTGGTACGCCTACGCGGCGTTCACCACCTACTTCGCCAAGTCCTTCTTCCCGACGTCCGACACCACGGCCGCGTTCCTGGGGTCCGCGGCCGTGTTCGCCGTCGGGTTCCTCATGCGGCCGCTGGGCGGCTGGATGCTCGGGCGGTTCGCCGACCGGTTCGGCCGCCGCAGGGCGCTGGTGCTTTCGGTGACGCTGATGGCGGGCGGCTCGCTGCTCATCGCCGTCACGCCGAGCTACCACACCATCGGGATCGCCGCGCCGATCCTGCTTTTGACCGCCCGGCTGATCCAGGGCCTCTCGGTCGGCGGCGAGTACTCCACCTCGGCGACCTACCTGTCCGAAGTGGCCACGCCCGGCAAGCGCGGCTTCTACTCGAGCTTCCAGTACGTGACGCTCTACGGCGGCCAGCTGCTCGCCCTGGGTCTCCAGCTGGTCCTGCAGGCGCTGCTCACCGAGCAGCAGCTGACCGCGTGGGGCTGGCGGATCGCCTTCGGCGTCGGCACGGTCGCCGCGCTCACCGTCATGTGGCTGCGCCGCGGCATGGACGAGTCCGAGAGCTACACGCGCGAAGCGGGCGCGGAAACCACGGCTGAACGCGGCACGCTGCGCGCGCTGGCCAAGTACCCCAAGGAGATCGCGCTCGTCGTCGGCCTGACCCTCGGCGGCACGGTCGGGTTCTACACCTTCGCCACCTACAGCCAGAAGTTCCTGGAGAACACCGCGCACATCCCGCGGCGGCAGGTCACCGTCGTGCTGTTCTGCGCGATCCTCGTGGCGGCGATCCTGCAGCCGCTGGCCGGCCGGCTGTCCGACCGGATCGGCCGCCGCCCGTTGCTGCTGTTCTTCGGCATCGGCGGCACTCTGCTCACCGTCCCGCTGATGACGGTGATGGGCTCGACCCGCAACCCCGTCGGCGCGTTCTTCCTGGTGCTGGCCGGGCTCGTCATCGTCGCCGGGTACACCTCGATCAACGCCATCGTGAAGGCCGAGCTGTTCCCGACGAAGATCCGCGCCCTCGGCGTCGGGCTGCCGTACGCGCTCACCGTGGCGATCTTCGGCGGCACCGCCGAACTGATCGCGCAGGCGCTGAAGAGCGCCGGGCACGAGCCGGTGTTCTTCTGGTACGTCGCGGGCTGTGTCCTGGTGTCCCTGATCGTCTACGGCACAATGCGGGAAACCTCGAAGAGCTCCGAGCTGGCGGAACAGCGGGAAGAGCAGCCGGCGAAACGCTGAGAAGGACGCTGGGAAGAACGCTGACAAGGGGATGACCGTGCGCGTGCTCCTCGTCGAAGACGACGCGGGTGTCGCCGGTGCGCTGGCCGAGTCGCTGCACGCGCGCGGTCATCCCGTCACCAGCGTCGCCCGCGGGGCCGATGCCCTGCACCACCACCGCGCGGCCGATCTGGTGCTGCTGGACCTCGGCCTGCCCGACCTCGACGGCCTCGACGTGCTGCGCAAGATCCGGGCCGTTTCGCCGGTGCCGGTGATCGTGCTGACCGCCCGCGGCGACGAGCGGTCCGTGGTCCGCGGCCTGCGGCTCGGCGCGGACGACTACCTCACCAAGCCGGTGCGGCTGGCCGAGCTGCTGGCCCGGATGGACGCGGTGGTGCGGCGGGCGGTGGCCCGCGCCACCCCGGCCGGGGACGTCGTGCGCGTCGAGGACGTCGAGATCGACCTCGGGGCCCGCCGGGTCCTGGTCGCCGGGCACGACGTCGGCCTGACCACCAAGGAGTTCGAGATCCTGGCCGTGCTCGCCGCGCGGCCGGGCACCGCGGTGAGCCGCCAGCAGCTCATGGACGAGGTCTGGGGCGACGCCTACCTCGCGGTGTCGCGCTCGCTCGACGTCCACCTGACCGGGCTGCGCGCCAAGCTCGACCGGCCGGGCCTGCTCACCACCATCCGCGGCTTCGGCTACCGGCTCGGCCGGGACTGACCCGTGCGCACCCGGCTCCTGGTGGTCCTGGTGGCCCTGGCCCTCGCGGTGGTCGCCGCGTTCGCCGTGCCGCTGCTGGGTTCGACGGCCGACCAGCGCACCCAGCAGCTGGTCATCGCCCGCACCGCCGACGTCGACCGGTTCGTCGTGCTGGCCCAGCAAGCGGTCGACACGCGCGACCCGGCGGCCCTCGCGGGCGACGCGGAGCGCTACGCCGAGTTGTACGGCGAAGGCGTCGTCATCGTCGACGCCCGGCGCGTCCCGCTGGTGCAGGCGGGCGGGCTGAGTGCGGGTGACCCGGCGGTGCGGGCCCTGGTGGAAGCGACCATGCGCAACGAACCGGCACCGCGGGTGGACCGGGTGGACCCGTGGTCGGCCGAACCGGCCTACTTCGCCCGGCCCGTCGGCACCGGCACCCGGGTGTCGGGGGTGGTCGTGCTGCGCGCGTCGGTGACGGCCGCGGCCGCGGACGTCGCCGCCCGCTGGGGCACCATCGGCGCCGGTGCGGTGCTGGTCGCGGTGGTGTTCGTGCTGCTCGCCGTGGTGCTGGCCCGGTGGATGGTGCGGCCGCTGCACGAACTCGAAACCGGCGTGCTGGCCGTGGCGGACGGGCACCGCGCGCACGTGCCGGAACGCACCGGGCCGCGCGAGCTGCGGTCGCTGGCCGCCGAGGTCAACCGGATGTCCGAGGCCGTGCTCGAAGCGGCCGACCAGCAGCACCGGCTGGTCGCCGACGCCTCGCACCAGCTGCGGAACCCGATGGCGGCGCTGCGGCTGCGCGTCGATTCCCTGGCCGGGCGCATCGACGGCGACGACGCGACCTACCGGGCGACCGTCGCCGAGGTCGAACGCCTGGAGAAGCTCCTCGACGGGCTGCTGGCGCTCGCGCTGGCCGAGAGCACCGCGACCCGCGTGGCGGCCGGGGGCGCGGTGCCGGCGTGCGACCTCGCCTCGGTGCTCGCCGAACGCGTCGACGCGTGGCGCCCGGCCGCCGAGGACGCGGGGTCGACGATCGTGCCGCCGCCGGGGCACGACGAGCCGGTGACCGTGCGCTGTCCGGAAGGCGAGCTCGCGCAGATCCTCGACGTGTTGCTGGACAACGCCGTCCACTACGCCGGCGCCGGCGCGAAGATCACCACGGACTGGGAAACCGGCGCGTCGAGCGCCACGCTCGTCGTCTCCGACGACGGGCCGGGACTGTCCACTGAGGACCGGGCGCGGGCGACAGAGCGGTTCTGGCGCGCGGGCGGCGAAGGCGCCCCGCGCGGGACCGGTCTCGGGCTGGCCATCGCGCAGCAGCAGGTGCGCACGCGCGGCGGGGTCCTGGAGCTGCGGCAGGCGCTCCCCCACGGCCTCGAGGTCCGCGTCACGCTGCCGCTGCAGGAGGAGCCGGGATGACGCTCACCCGCCGCACGGCCCTGCTCGGCGGCCTCGGCCTCGCGCTGGCCGGGTGTTCGACGTCGGGCTACCGCGGCCCGGAACGCACGCTCACCATTGCGGCCGGCGAGCGCGGCGGGTTCTACCTGGCCTTCGCCGAGCTGCTGGCCGCCGAGCTGAACCGGGCGGAGCCGCTGCTGCACGCCACCGCGGTGCCGACCGAGGCGAGCGTCGCCAACGTCGGGCTCGTGCAGCGGGGCCGGGCCGACCTCGGGCTGGTGCTCGCCGACGTGGCCCAGACGGCGCTCGGCGGCGGACCGCCGTTCGCCGGGAAGGTGCCGCTGCTCGCGCTCGGCCGCGTGTACGAGAACTACCTGCAGCTGGTGGTCCGGGCGGACGGACCGGTGCGCGGCCTGGCCGACCTGGCCGGCCGGGCGGTCTCGCTGGGCGCGAGCGGCTCGGGCGCGGCGCAGCTGGGCTCGCGCCTGTTCGCGAAGGCGGGCGTGGCGGTGGACGCGCGGCACCTGCTGTTCGACGACGCGGTCCGCGCGTTGGCCGCCCGCCGGATCGACGCCATGCTGTGGTCGGGCGGGGTCCCGACGCCGAAGCTCGCGGAGCTCACCCGCACGACGCCGATCGCGCTGCTGCCACTGGATGCGGTGGTCCCGGCGTTGCGCGCGGCGTACGGCCCGGTGTACGACCAGGTCCAGGTGCCGGACGGCGCGTACCGCGGGGTGGGCGCGCTGAGCACGATCGGGGTGGCGAACCTCCTGGTGTGCACCCCGTCGCTGCCGGACGACGTCGCCGCGGCGGTGGTCCGCCTGCTGGTGGAGCGCGCCACGGCGCTGGTCCCGGCGGAGGCGGTCGGGACGCAGTTCCTGGACGTGCGCACGCTGATCGGGACCCAGCCGGTACCCCTGCAACCGGGAGCGGCGGCCGCGTACCGGGCCCTGCACGGCTGACACGCTTCGACACCGCTACCCGGTCACGCTCGCCGAACCCGAGCCCGCCGCCGGGGCGGGGCTTCCCCACCCGGCACTCCTCTCCCCCGGCCCCGAGCAGCCGCGCCGAGCACGCACCGCGGCAGCCGCGCAGCGGCCCGGACCACCGCGCGGCGGCCGCGTACCGGGCCCTGCACGGCTGAACTACATTGGGCGCGTGACCGCTCCTCGCCGCCCGATCGCCGAGTTGCCGCTGCGTGTGCGCTACCACGAGTGCGACGGCCAGGGCATCGTCTTCAACGCCCACTACCTGGCCTATGTGGACATGTGCTCCTTCGAGGCGGAGAAGGCGCTGTTCGGCTCGCGCGGCGAATTCCTCGCACACGGCACCGACGTCGTCGCCGCGGAAGCGAACCTCCAGTTCCGGGCGCCCGCCCGGTACGACGACGAGCTGGTCGTCGCCCAGTACCTGAACCACCTCGGCACGACGTCGCTGGTCTTCGACTTCGAAATCCACCGCGGCGAGACCCCGATCGCGGCGGCGACCATCCGGTACGTCTTCGTCGACCCGGCCACGCTGCGCCCGGCCGCGCCGCCGGACGCGGTCCGCAAGGTCTACGCCGCGCTGCTCGGGGACTGAGGCCGTGTTCCGCATTCTCTTCTACCGCCCCGAAATCCCGCCCAACACCGGCAACGCGATCCGGCTGGCCGCCAACACCGGCTGCGAACTGCACCTGGTCGAGCCGCTCGGCTTCACCCTGGAGGACAAGCAGCTGCGCCGGGCCGGGCTCGACTACCACGACCTCGCCCGCGTCCACGTCCACGCCGACCTCGCCACCGCCTGGGCCGCCCTGCTCCCGGCGAAGGTGTACGCCTTCAGCGCTTCGGCGACGCGGCTGTACACCGACGTCGCCTACACCCCGGGCGACGTCCTGCTGTTCGGGCCGGAATCGGTGGGGCTGCCCGCCGACGTCCAGGAGGCCCCCGAGGTGACCGACCGCGTGCGGCTGCCGATGCGGCCGTCGAACCGGTCCCTCAACCTCGCCAACACCGCGGCGATCACCGTCTACGAAGCCTGGCGCCAGAACGGGTTCCGGTAGGTTCGCCGGATGCGACAGCAGTTCCTGGGGGCGCTCATCGGCGCCGCGTTCGGCACGGTCTTCGTCCTCGTCAACTCCGGTGACCCGCTCCCGCCCGTGCTCGGCTGGGTGCTGCGCGCCCTCGCCGTGGCCGCGCTGGCGGCCGTGCTCTTCCTCGGGCTGCGGGCCGGGGGCCGGCCGACGCTCGACGGGCGGCCGGTGTTCGGGCCGAGCTACCGGGTCGTCGTCCTCGGTGAAGTGGTGCTGCTCGTCGCCGGGTTCTTCGTGCTGAGCCTGCTCGACGCGCCGGTCCAGGCGAACGTCGCGTGGATCGCCACGGTCGTCGGGCTGCACTTCGCCGCGCTCGCGTGGGCGTGGAAGGCCCGCTCGATCCTCGTCGTCGGCGTGGTCCTCACCGCGCTGGGCGTCGCCGGTCTCGTCCTGCTCGGCAGCGCCGCCGCGTGGGTGCCGTTCGTCAGCGGCGTGCTGTCGGGGGTGACCCTGCTCGGCGGAAGCCTCCACGGCGTCCGCCGAGCCTGAATCACGGCAGCCGCTGCCCGAAGAAGAGGCTGGCCGCCGCGCCGAGCATGAGGATCAGCGTACCGACGACGACCCACGGCTTGCTCGCGTCGGCGTCCTTGAGCTCGTAGCCGATCTGCTCGCCGAGGTCGGCGTAGACCTTCTTCAGCTCCTCGGCGCTGGCCGCCTTGTAGAACTCGCCGCCGGACAGCCGGGCGATCTCGCGCAGCGACTCGTCGTCCACGCTCACCGGCTGGGGCTTGTCGTCGATCGTCACCGACCCGTGCGTGGTGCCGAACGAGATCGACGAGATCGGCACGCCGGCCTGCTTCGCTGCCTGCGCCGCGGTGTAGCCGCCTCGCGCCGCGTACAGGTCCTCCGGCACCGTCTGCTTGCCGTCGGACATCAGCACGATCCGCGCCGGCGGCGGCCCGTCGGCCCCGCCGACGACGCTCGAGAAGCTCTCCACCGACTGCAGCGCCGCGAAGATGCCTTCCCCGGTCGCCGTCGACTGGGCCAGCTTCAGGTTCTCGATCGCCTTGATCACGCCGTTGCGGTCGGTGGTCGGGTTGACCAGCACCGTCGCCGTGCCCGCGAACGAGATCAGCCCCAGGTTGATCCCCGGCGTCATGTTCCGCGCGAAGCTCGTGGCCGCCTCCTGGGCCGCCTGCAGCCGCGTGGGGAGGACGTCGGTGGCTTCCATCGACAGCGAAACGTCGATCACCAGCATCACCGTCGCCCGGTTGCGGGGCACCTTCTGCTCCGCGGTCGGCCCGGCCAGCGCCACCGTGAGCAGCAGCAGCGACAGCACGATCAGCACTGCCGGCAGGTGCCGGATCCAGCCCTGGCTCTTCGGCGCGACCTTTTCGAGCAGGTCCAGGTTCGCGAACCGCATGGTCCGCTTCCGGCGCGCCCGCTGGGCGAGCACGTACCCCACGGCCACCGCGGCGACCGCGATCAGCAGCAGGAACCACCACGGTGACGCGAACCCCGTCAGCTTCACGCCACACCCCCCGACCAGCGGCGTTTGCGGGCGACGACGAACCGCACCACGTCGGCGATCCAGTCGGCGTCGCTGCGCAGCGTCAGGTGCGCCGCCCCCGCGCGCCGCAGCCCGGCCGCCACCCGCTGCCGGTGGGCGTGGGCCGCGGCCCCGAACTCCTTGCGCAGCAAGGCCGAAGCGTGCACTTCGCGCTGTTTCCCTGTCTCCGGGTCGGCCAGCACGACGGTGCCCACCTCGGGCAGGTCGATGTCGCGCGGGTCGAGGACTTCGATCGCGATCAGTTCGTGGCGCCCGCCCAGCGCCCGCAGCGGCCGCTCCCAGGACTCCTCGCCCAGGAAGTCGGAGATCACCACGGCCAGGCCACGCCGTCGCGGCGGGCGGCGCAGCTGCTCCAAGGCCGCGGCGAAGTCACCGCGCGTGCCCTCGGCCGCGCGCGGCGTCTCGGCGAGCTTGCGCACCAGCCCGCGGGCGTGCGCCAGGCCGCCGCGGGCCGGGATGCGGACGGTCTCGGCGCCGGTGGAGACCAGCGCGCCGATCCGGTTGCCGCCACCGCCGGTCAGGTGCGCGACCGCCGCGACGGCGCAGACCACGAGGTCGCGCTTCTCGCACAGCGCGGTGCCGAAGTCGAGGCTCGCCGACAGGTCGGCCACGACCCACGTCTCCAGCTCGCGGTCGGCCACGGTCTCCCGGATGTGCGGGGTCGTGGTGCGGGCGGTGACCGCCCAGTCCATCCGGCGGACGTCGTCGCCGGGCTGGTACGGCCGGGCTTCGCCGGGCTCGGACCCCGGCCCCGGCACCAGGCCGAGGTGGTTGCCCTGCAGCAGCCCGTCGAGCCGGCGGCGGACGTCGAGCTCCAGCGTGCGGAGCCCGGCTTCCAGCCGGTCGCCGCGCAGGATCGGCGGCGCCCACGAAGGGCGTTCGCCCTTCTCGTTCTTCGCCATCGCCGGGTTACCTGACCGGCGCGCCCGCCGGGACCGGGCCGCCCTGGCCGGCCCCGCCCTGCGGCCGGGCCGAGACCTGCGGCAGCGGCACGGTCTGCAGCACGCGGGTGATGATGTGGTCGATCGGCACGCCGTCGGCCAGCGCGTCGTAGGACAGCACGAGCCGGTGGCGCAGCACGTCCGGCACGACGTCGACGACGTCCTGCGGCAGCACGTAGTCACGGCCGCGGACCAGGGCCAGCGCGCGGGCGGCGGCGATGATGCCGAGGCTCGCGCGCGGCGAAGCACCATAGGACACCCAGCCGGCGACGTCGGCGAGGCCGTGCTCGTTCGGCGTCCGGGTGGTCAGCACCAGCCGCACCACGTAGTCGACCAGCGCGTGGTGCACGAACACCTGCGACGCGACGCCCTGCAGCCGGACCAGCTCGCCCGGGCTGAGCACCTCGTGCGGGGTGGGCGGGGTGACGCCCATCCGGTAGATGATCTCGCGCTCCTCCTCGGCGGAGGGGTACTCGACGACGATCTTGAACAGGAACCGGTCGCGCTGCGCTTCCGGCAGCGGGTAGACGCCCTCGTTCTCGATCGGGTTCTGGGTGGCGAGCACGAGGAACGGGTCGGGCATCGGGAACGTCTGCCCGCCGATCGACACGTGCCGCTCGGCCATCACCTCGAGCATCGCCGACTGGACCTTGGCGGGCGCGCGGTTGATCTCGTCGGCGAGCACGAAGTTGGCCACGACCGGGCCGAGCTCGACGTCGAAGCGCTCGGCGCCCTGGCGGTAGATCCGGGTGCCGAGGATGTCGGCGGGCACCAGGTCCGGGGTGAACTGGACGCGGGAGAACGAGCCGCCCACGACCCGCGCGAACGTCTCCACGGCGAGGGTCTTCGCCACGCCGGGCACACCTTCGAGCAGCAGGTGGCCCTTGGCCAGCAGGCCGACCAGCATCCGCTCGACCAGGCGATCCTGGCCGACGATGATCCGCTTCACCTCGAACACGGTCCGCTCCAGCAACTGGGCGTCCCGCGCCGGTGTCGCCTGCTGGCCGTTCCCGCCCTCGGCGTAGCCGGGCTCGGTCACTCTGCCTCCTCGAACTCTCGTGCGCCGCCCCCGCGACGGTGATCACGCGGTGCGACCGTACTGCCTCCCCCGGCCGTCCGTCCGCCCGGCACGCGGACGGGCGCACCCGGCCCACGATCAGCCAACACGGTCACCGGTGTGGCACCTGTGAAGCACCCACTGCGCCCGCCACCGGACGCCCGCCGAGCGCCCCGATGTGGCCTTCGGTGCGTTGAATCAGCACTGCGGCGCGAAGCGCCTCCGTTGAGGGTGGCGGTGGGGGCATGGGCGGAGCACCGAAGGCCGCCTTGGGGCGCTCGACCGAGGGGCTCAGCGGTGGCGCTCGAGGTCTTCGGGGGTGTCGATGTCGTCCGCTTCGCCCCGTTCGGCCGGGACTTCGGCGACCGCGAGGGCACCCAGCACCCGGCGCAGGGCGGCGTTCTCCGCCCGCTCCGGCAGCGCCGCCCGCAGCGACGGCAGCCGCCAGGCGCCCAGCAGCCACTGCCGCTCGCCCGCGGCGTCGACCAGGACCGCCCCGTCGCCGTCGCCGATCGCGGCGAGCAGTCTGTCCACTGTGGATCGCCGGACGCCCGGGAGGTCGGCGGCCAGCACCACGACCGCCTCGACGTCGCCGGGCACGAACACCAGGCCCGCCGCGAGCGCCGCCACCGGACCGGTGCCGGGCACCGGTTCCCGGGTCCACACGACGTCGAAGCCGGGCCGTCGCGGGCCGACGGCGATCACCCGCTCGGCACCGTCGAGGGCGTGAATCGCTCGGGCCAGCAACGGTTTCCCGCCCACCGACAACGCCGGCTTGTCCACACCGGACAGCCGGCGGGCCGCGCCCCCGGCCACCACGATCCCCGCGTAGCGCACCGACGCACCCTAGCGGCCCAGCACGAGGTAGGTGAAGCCCAGCTCACCCCGGTAGCCCCCGACGTACTCGCGCAGCCGCCGGTCGAGCCACTCCCGCACCCGCCCCGCCCGCGGGTCGCCCGGGTGCGCCGCGAGCCACTCCTCCCAGCCGGCGCGCGAGGTCGACTCGAAGTCGTCCCACTCGAGCTGGTCGGCGGTGCTCAGGTGCAGCACGCGCCAGCCGGCGCCGCCGGCCGCGTCGAGCAGCTCGGGCAGGGTCAGCACGTCCCGGCCGAAGATCTCGAGGGCCGCCGGGCCCGGCGGCGACGACCAGAAGCCGTCGCCGTAGAGCAGCCTGCCGGACGGCCGCACCGCCCGGGCGAGCGCTTCCAGCGCCGCTTTCGGCGAGCCGAAGATGTGGGCGGCGCCGATGCAGAACGCCCGCTCGGCGGGCTCGTCCCAGGTCGCCGCGTCCGCTGCGGTGAACTCCACCGCCAGGCCCCGCGCCGCGGCCGCCGCCCGGCCGCGCGCCAGTCCCGTCTCGTCGGTGTCGACGCCGGTCGCGCGCAGGCCCGTAGCCCGGGCGGCCGCCCGGAGCAGCAGCTCGCCCCAGCCGCAGCCGAGGTCGACGAGGTGGCCCTCGTCCAGGGCCATCCGGTCGAGCAGCAGCTCCGCGTGCGGCTCGGACAGGGGTGTGTTCCAGCGCATCCGGGTGCGCCGCAGCGCGTTCAGTTCGTCGTCCACCGGCCGATCCTGTGGCCCGCGGCGGACGTTGTCGACCGGGTTTTCAGCCGACCAGGCGCGTCGCGTACGGCATGATGCCGCCGTAGCGGACCGGGGCGACGCGGACCCGCAGCCCGGACTGCGGCGCCTCGACCATCTGCCCGCCGCCGAGGTACAGCGCCACGTGGTGGATGCCTTCCGGGCCGCCCCAGAACAGCAGGTCGCCGCGGCGCATCTGGGACAGCGGCACCTGGCGGCCCGCCGTGTACTGGTAGCCGCTGTAGTGCGGCAGGCCCGCGACCCCGGCGAAGGCGTAGATCATCAAGCCGGAGCAGTCGAACCCGATCTTGTTGTAGTCGCCGTAGCGGTCGGCGACGCCGCCGTCGCGGATGCCGCGGGTCGGGCCGCTCGCGTTGCCGCCGCCCCACGCGTACGGCATCCCGAGCTTCGACAGCGCCCGGGCGATCACCGCCTCGATCGACGAGCCCGCCGGGCCCGACGGCGCCGGTCCGCCCGCGGGACGGCCACCGCCGCCCGCGGCCGCGGCGGCGAGAGCGGCCTGCCGGGCGCGTTCGTCGTCCTCGCGCTGCTTCTGGGCGAGCCAGTCCTGGTAGCGCTGCCGCTGGCCCTGCAGGCCGCTGACCTTGGCCTGGGCGGCGTAGAGCTGCTGCTCGACGTCGGACTTGTTCTGCTCGAGCTGCGTGTTCTGGGCCGCCTGGCTGTCCTGGGCGCGCTCGGCGGCGGTCTGCGCGACGTCGGCGCTGTTCTTCGCGCGGCGGGCCGCGTCCCGCTTCTGCTGGGCGAGCTCGGCGGCCTTGCGGGCGGCGGCGTCCTTGTTGGACTTCTCGGTCTGCGCCTGCTGGAGCCGGTCGAGGGCGTTGAGGCGGTTGCCGCCGACGGCGTCGAGCAGCTGCGCGCGGGCGAGCATGTCCTTGGGGCTGTCGGAGCTGAGGTACGCGCCGAGCGAGCCGACCGTGCTCCCCTGCTGGAAACTCGCGGCGGCGAACGTCTTGAGGTCGGCGCGGGCCTGCTCGATCGCCGCCGAGGCCGCGTCCGCCTCGGCGCGCGCGGCCTTGGCGTCGTTTTCCGCCTGCGTCGCGGCGTCCTGCGCGGTCTGCAGGTCGACCAGGGCCTTGTTGGCCTGTTCCTGCTTGAGCTCGACGTCGTCCTGCAGCTGCGTGAGCTTCTGCTCGGCCTGGGCCAGCTGGTTGGTCAGCCGCCCGACTTCGCCCGCCTTCGCGTTGGCGTCGGCCTTGCTGGAGTCGATCTCGGAGTCGCTGGGGTTCGGCGGCGGCGGGGGCGCCGCGAGCCCGGTCCCGCCCGCCCCGAACAAGATCACCAACGTGAGCGTGCTCACGCTGAGTCCCCGGCGGACGCGCGGCACCCGCACCTGCCCGGCCCGTCCCGCCACGACCGCCACCTCCGCTCACCTGCGCACACCGTGCGTCACTGCAGTCACATCACTATCACCCGCACCACCGGAAACTTACACAACGTAGGCACCAATTCCCCTCATTGAGGGACCCCCGCACCGGATGGCGCAGCCCACACCGCGTGTCGTCTTGTCCGTTAAACAGGACACGCGTACTGTTTGAGGCACCGCGAGGTGTGCCATCCCGAATCCGGTCCTACGGTGGGGGTGCGCAAGACTCGCCACCACCGAACCCGACCGAACTGACCCGGGACTCGACCGCCGCACCGGCGCGGAAGTCCACGCCACTGGAGTTAGACGTGACCGCACCTGCCAGCAAGGACAGCTTCGGCGCCAAAGACACGCTGAAGGTCGGCGACGCCTCGTACGAGGTGTTCCGCCTGAACAAGGTCGAGGGCGCCGAGCGCCTGCCGTACAGCCTGAAGATCCTGCTCGAGAACCTGCTGCGCACCGAGGACGGCGCGAACATCACCGCCGACCACATCCGCGCGCTCGGCTCGTGGGACCCCAGCGCCGACCCGTCCATCGAAATCCAGTTCACGCCGGCCCGCGTGATCATGCAGGACTTCACCGGCGTGCCGTGCGTCGTCGACCTGGCCACCATGCGCGAGGCGGTCACCGACCTGGGCGGCGACCCGGACAAGGTGAACCCGCTCGCCCCGGCCGAGCTGGTCATCGACCACTCGGTGATCATCGACGTCTTCGGCCGCGCCGACGCCTTCGAGCGCAACGTCGAGATCGAGTACGAGCGCAACCGCGAGCGCTACCAGTTCCTGCGCTGGGGCCAGGGCGCCTTCGACGAGTTCAAGGTCGTCCCGCCGGGCACCGGCATCGTGCACCAGGTCAACATCGAGCACCTCGCGCGTACGGTCATGTCCCGGGGCGGGCAGGCCTACCCCGACTCCTGCGTCGGCACCGACTCGCACACCACCATGGTCAACGGCCTGGGCGTGCTGGGCTGGGGCGTCGGCGGCATCGAGGCCGAGGCGGCCATGCTGGGCCAGCCGGTCTCCATGCTCATCCCGCGCGTCGTCGGCTTCAAGCTGACCGGCGAGATCCCGGCCGGCGTCACCGCCACCGACGTCGTGCTGACGATCACCGAGATGCTGCGCCGCCACGGCGTGGTCGGCAAGTTCGTCGAGTTCTACGGCGAAAGCGTCGCCGAGGTGCCGCTGGCCAACCGCGCCACCATCGGCAACATGAGCCCGGAGTTCGGCTCCACCGCGGCGATCTTCCCGATCGACGAGGAGACCGTCCGCTACCTGAAGCTGACCGGCCGCTCGCCCGAGCAGGTCGCGCTGGTGGAGGCGTACGCCAAGGAGCAGGGCCTCTGGCACGACCCGTCGCGCGAGGCGGCCTACTCCGAGTACCTCGAGCTGGACCTCTCGACGGTCGTCCCGTCGATCGCCGGCCCGAAGCGCCCGCAGGACCGCATCGAGCTGACCGACGCCAAGGCGTCGTTCCGCGTGTCGCTCGGCGACTACGCGACCGACGAGGTCGAGGGCTCCGCCGAGCGCAAGCCGGGCGTCCCGCAGCAGGAGCAGCCGAAGGGTGTCGAGTCCACGGTGGACGAGGCGTCGGCGGAGTCCTTCCCCGCCAGCGACGCGCCGGCGCACTCCGCTTCGGGCAACGGCGGTGGCGAGCCCGCCCCGCACCACACCGGTGCCGCGGCCGAGGGCCGCCCGAGCAAGCCGGTCAAGGTCTCGACCGCCGACCGCGGCGAGTTCGTCCTCGACCACGGCGCCGTGGTGATCGCCTCGATCACCTCGTGCACCAACACGTCGAACCCGTCGGTCATGCTCGGCGCCGCGCTGCTCGCGCGCAACGCCGTCGAAAAGGGCCTCGCGGTCAAGCCGTGGGTGAAGACGTCGATGGCGCCGGGCTCGCAGGTCGTCACCGACTACTACACCAAGGCCAACCTGTGGCCGTACCTGGAGAAGCTGGGCTACCACCTGGTCGGCTACGGCTGCACCACCTGCATCGGCAACTCCGGCCCGCTGTCGGACGAGATCTCCGCGGCCATCCAGGAGAACGACCTCGCCGCGGTCTCCGTGCTCTCGGGCAACCGCAACTTCGAAGGCCGGATCAACCCCGACGTGAAGATGAACTACCTCGCGTCGCCGCCGCTGGTCATCGCCTACGCGCTGGCCGGCACGATGGACTTCGACTTCGCGAACCAGCCGCTCGGCCAGGACACGGACGGCAACGACGTCTTCCTGAAGGACATCTGGCCGACGGCCAAGGAGATCCAGGAGACCATCGACCACGCGATCACGCAGGAGATGTTCACCAAGGACTACGCGGACGTCTTCGACGGCGGCGAGCGCTGGAAGTCGCTGCCCACCCCGGAGGGCAAGACCTTCGAGTGGGACCTCGAGTCCACCTACGTCCGGAAGCCGCCGTACTTCGAGGGCATGACGCCGGAGCCGGCCCCGGTCCAGGACATCACCGGCGCGCGCGTGCTGGCGAAGCTGGGCGACTCGGTCACCACCGACCACATCTCCCCCGCCGGCGCGATCAAGCCGGGCACCCCGGCCGCGCAGTACCTGACCGAGCACGGCGTGGAGAAGAAGGACTTCAACTCCTACGGCTCGCGGCGCGGCAACCACGAGGTGATGATCCGCGGCACGTTCGCGAACATCCGGCTGCGCAACCAGCTGCTGGACGACGTGCAGGGCGGCTACACCCGCGACTTCACCGTCGACGGTGCCCCGCAGGCGTTCATCTACGACGCGGCGCAGAACTACGCGAAGCAGGGCACCCCGCTGGTCGTGCTGGGCGGCAAGGAGTACGGCTCCGGTTCGTCGCGCGACTGGGCGGCCAAGGGCACGTCGCTGCTGGGCGTCCGCGCGGTGATCACCGAGTCGTTCGAGCGGATCCACCGGTCCAACCTGATCGGCATGGGTGTCATCCCGCTGCAGTTCCCGCAGGGCGAGTCGGCCTCGTCGCTGGGCCTCGACGGCACCGAGACGTTCGACATCTCGGGCATCACGAAGCTGAACGACGGCGAGACCCCGCGCACGGTGCACGTCACCGCCACCAAGTCGGACGGCACCAAGGTGGAGTTCGAGGCGGACGTCCGCATCGACACCCCGGGTGAGGCGGACTACTACCGCAACGGCGGCATCCTGCAGTACGTGCTGCGGAAGATGACGCAGGCCTAAGGGTTTGCGTGGTGGAAGGGACTCCCCGCTCGGCTGAGCGGGGAGGCCCTTCCCTATGCGGGCACGGGCAGCCACTGGTGTTCCTGCACCCGGGCGGCTTCAGCCGGCAGGTGTGGGACGAGCAGGTGGACCGGTTCGCCGCGAGCCACCGGGTCGTCCGGTCCGACGCCCGCGGGCACGGCGATTCACCGGGTCCGGTGCCGGGGTTCTCCCACCACGACGACCTCCGGCAGCTGCTGGACGCGCTGGGGATCGAGTCCGCGGTGCTGGTGGGTTCCTCGCTCGGCAGCCGCACCGCGGCCGACTTCGCGCTCGTGCACCCGAATCGGGTCGACGGGCTGGTGCTCACCTCGCCCGGGTTGAGCGGCATGGTCGAGCGCGACCCGTTCACCCTCGAGCAGCGAAGGCAGGCCGGCGCGGCCCGGACGCTGGTGATCACCGGGACGCTCGACACCGCCGACATCCACGAGATCGCGGACCTGATCGCCCGCGAGGCACCCGACGCCCGCCAGGTCTCCATCGAGGGTGCCGGGCACCAGGTGAACGTCGAGCAGCCCGCCCGGTTCGGCGAGCTGCTCGACGAATTCCTCGCCTAAGCCGGCACGGCCACCCAGCGCACGCTGGACACCGAGGGCTCCAGCGAAAGCCGCGACACCGCCGCCTCCATCTGGGCGTCGTCGCGCTGGTCGCCGACCAGCTCCGCGCGGACCTCGACCGTGCGGTTCTCCAGGTCCGTGCTCAGCACCGACAGCAGCCGGAAGTCCGTGCGCGTCAACGCCTGCACGAGCAGCGCCCGCACGTGGGCCTCGGCCTCGTCGCGGGTCACCGCCTGGAACTCGTACCGCGCCGGCGTCTCGTCGCCCGCGTCCGGGCGGCGGTCGACGACCCGGCCGAGCGGGCGCAGCACCACGTTCACCCCGACCACGACCGCGGTCCCGGCCGCCGCGACCGCGTACAGGCCCGCCCCGGCGAGCGCGCCGACCGCGGCCGAGCACCACAGCGTCGCCGCCGTGTTGAGGCCGCGGACGTTGAGGCCGTCGCGCAGGATGACTCCGGCGCCGAGGAACCCGATGCCCGAGACGATCTGCGCGGCCACCCGGGTGGGGTCGGCGTCGCCGCTGGAGGCCAGGCCCCCGAAGCCGTGCGCGGACAGCAGCACGAACAGCGTCGCGCCGACCGCGACGAGGGCGTTGGTGCGCAACCCGGCCATCCGGGCGCGGAACTGGCGCTCGACCCCGATGACGGCACCCAGGCCGACACCGGCGCCGACGCGCAGCAGCATTTCGAAGATGGTCATGATCCGGCTCTTTTCCGGCGTGCGCGCACTGCCGGACAGGGGGCGACCGGACTCAGCCCCGCCGGAAACCCCCGGTGAGCGCGCGCCCGGCCGTCCGATGACTGTCCGCTGGCATGTGCCGCTCACCTCGCTTCCGTTGCTCGTGGTCGATCAACCCGGTCATGGTAGCGCCGGATCGGCCGGGCCGGGCCTGTGATGATCGCTACGCCCAGTGCCGGCGCAGGTGCGGCACGAGGTCTTCCGGCCGCTCGTCGGGGAAGAAGAGCTTGGCCCCGGGCACCTCGACGACCTCGGTGACCGCCGGGACGGCGTCCCGGAACCGGTAGGCCCATTCGACGCCGAAGTTCGGGTCACCGGTCCCCCACACCAGCAGCGTCGGCACGCGGAGCTGGTTGAGCTGCGGCTCGATCGCGTCGAGTTCCTCCCCGCGGACCGACGTCAGCAGGCGTTCGAACTGCCGGGCCGCGGCCAAGGTGCCGAACACCGGCCGGACAAAGGCTTCCAGGACTTCGTCCGGCACCCGGTCCGGGTGTTCGTAGCCGGCGCCGAGCGCGCCGGTCCGCGCCCGCTCCGGATCGGCGGCCTGGACCGCGAGCGGGGCCAGTTCGCCGCGCTCGGCCAGCTCGACGACCGGGCGGAACGCCTCGGGCGGCAGGTTGCCCTGCGTGTCGCAGTTGGTCAGGGTGAGCGTGCGGAGCCGGCCGGGGTGGCGCACCGCGAACACCTGCGCGACCGCGCCGCCGGTGTCGTTGGCGACCAGGTCGAGCTCCCTCAGCTCCAGGGATTCGCAGAAGTCTTCGAGCCGGGCGGCCAGCCCGTTCAGGCTGAGGTCCTGGGTGGCCGTCACCGGCGAGCCGCCGTGCCCCGGCAGGTCGGGCGCGATGCAGCGGCGCTCGCCCGCCAACGCCGTCATGACCTTGCGCCACAACAGGTTGTTCGTTCCCACGCCGTGCACGAAGAGCGCCACCGGCCCTTCGCCGACGTCGGTGTAGCTCACGTCGCCGGACGCGGTCGACACGCGTGCGCGGTGGTCGACCCAGGTTCGCAGGTTCATCGGTACAGTCCCTCCAGAAGTAAACCGACTGACGGTCTAGTATCAACAGACCGACAGTCGGTTTGTCAATGACGGAGGGTGCCGCCCGCATGAACAAGAAGATCGACCGCGGCCAGGCGACCCGCGAGCACCTCGTCGCGGTCGCCACCGGGCTGTTCACCGAGCACGGTTACGACGGCACCTCGATCGAGGCCGTGCTGCGGGCCGCCGACGTGAGCCGGGGCGCCCTCTACCACCACTTCCCCGGCAAGGACGCGCTGTTCGCCGCCGTGCTGGAGGCCGTGTACGAGCGGGTCGAAGCGGACGGCGCACAGGCCGTCGAGGGGATCGCCGAACCGGCGGCGGCGCTGCGCGCGGCCTGCCAGGCGTGGATCCGGAGCACCGCGGACCCCGTGGTGCGGCGGGTGCTGCTCATCGACGCGCCTGCAGTTCTCGGCTGGCAGCGCTGGCGTGAGCAGGACGAGCGGCGCACCCTCGGCAAGATCAAGGCGGCGCTGCGGCGCGACGGCCGGCTCTCCGCCGCCCGCGTGGACCTCTTCGCCCACGTCCTGCTGGCCGGGATGAACGAAATCGCGATGCTCACCGCCCGCGCCGGCGACCCCGCGAGCGCGGCCGCCGAAGGCGAGGCCGCCGCCGGGGACCTGCTCGACCGGCTGCTGCGGGCGTGAGAACGGGCCGGGGCGACGACGTCGTCCCGGCCCGTTTTCACCGCGCGCTACGCGGTCCCGAACGGCTGGACGTTCGGCTGGAACACCTGGCCGTTCGCCGGCACCTTCAGATCGGTCAGGTAGTCGGCCACGGCCTGGTCGACACCCAGCGCGTCACCCAGGATGCAGTGGCCGAACGCGTCCACCGACAGCAGCCGGGTGTTGCCGAGCTCGGCCGCCATCCGCTGCGCGAACCGGTACTGCGTTGCCGGGTCGTAGTAGTTGCCGACCACGATCACCGGGACGTCGGTCTTCGCCCGCCACGGGCCGCGGTAGGCGTCCGGCTTCTTCGCCGGCCACACCGGGCACGCCGCGGTGTCGGCGAACGCCTGGTAGCGGCCGAAGGTGCGCGACTCGCGCTCCCACTGCGCGGCGATGTCCGGCACCTGCTCCTGCCGGATCCGGAACGGCTTGTCGGCGCAGTTGACCGCGAAGTAGGAGTCGTCGCTGGTGTAGGGGCTGTCCGGGTTCTGGTCCGCGAGGCCCCGGCCGCCCGAGCCGAGCACCTGGAGCTTCGCGCCCTGCAGGGCCTGCACCTGTGCCCCGGCCGGGTGGATCGCGGCGTAGAGCTGCTGCAGGTCGGCGGCCAGCGACGGGAACCGCGCCGGCGAGTACAGGGCACTCGACACGCCGCCGGTGAACCTGCTGATGTCCAGGGGGTCGGCACCGGGGAGGGTGATCGGCTGCTTGCGGAGGTACTCCCGCAGCTCGTCGAACTTCGCCCGCGGGTTGCCGTCGCTGAACGCGCACTTCGGGCCCGCCTGGTCACAGCGCTTCAGGAACCCGTCCAGCGAAATCTCGAAGCCCTGCGCCCGCTCGCGGTCGTATTCGACGCCGTCGCTGGTCCGCAGCGCCGGGTCGACGTTGCCGTCGATGACGATGGCCCGCGACTGCTTCGGGAACATCGCCGCGTACGTCGAACCGATCAGCGTCCCGTACGAGAAGCCGACGTAGCTCAGCTTCCGGTCGCCGACGGCCGCGCGCAGCGTGTCGAGGTCGCGCACGACGTCCTTGGTCGACATGTGGTTCAGCAGCGCACCCGCGTTGTTCTTGCAGAACCGGCCGTAGTCGCGGTAGCTGGCCAGGGTTTTCGAGATCTCGGCGCGGGACAGCGGCACGCCGACCTGGGCACCGAAGACCTCGTCGGCGTCTTCCTGGGTGGTGAAGCAGCGCAGCGGGTTGCTGTCGCCGACGCCGCGCGGGTCGAAGCCGATGAGGTCGAAGCGGTCGAGGACCTGCGGCTGGAAGTAGTACTGACCGCCGATCGGCATCGTCAGGCCCGAGCCACCGGGGCCGCCGGGGTTGAGGAACAGCGACCCGACGCGCTTGTCGGGCGTGCGGGCCGCGCGCTTGAGCAGCGCGATGTCGATGGTGCCCAGCGAAGCGTTGTCGTGGTCGATCGGCACGCGGTAGCGCGCGCAGCTGTAGAGCCCGAGCTGGTCCGCGGGCACGCCGGCGAGGACATCGCTCGCGCAGGTGCCCCAGGCGACGGCCGGGGTCGCGCCGACGACGGCGGGCTTGACCGCCGCGTCTTCGGCCGCGGCCGCGGTGCCGGCCGGACCGGCCAGCCCCACGCCGGCCACGAGCGCCCCCACCAGCGCGAACGACCGCACCCGGCTCTGTGTGGATCTCGGCAAGACGTCCCTCCCTAGGTCACGCGCTCGCCGCGCGGTCACGGCGTCACGGCGCGTTACCCGGGAGAGACTGGCACAAAGCGGTGAATCCCGGCACCGGCCAATCGGATGGTCAGTGCCTATCGGGCCACCCGGGCCAGCACGAAAACCGGCAACCGCCGGGCTGCCTCCCGCTGCTCCATCTCATACCCCGGCCAGAACGCGAGCAGCTCGCGCCACATCGCGTCGTACTCCTCGCCGTGCAGTTCCCGCGCGACGACGTCGACGGGCCTGCCGGCCAGCGCGACCTCGCACTTCGGGTGCGCCCGGAGGTTGAGCGCCCACGCCGGGTCGTTCGGGCGCCCCCAGTTGGACGCCGTCAGCACGAAGTCGCCGCCGCGCGGGTAGTAGAGCAGGTTGGTGCTGCGGGGCAGCCCGCTCTTGCGGCCGGTCGTGGTCAGGCGCAGCGACGGCAGCCCGGCGAGCGCCACGAGGCTCACCCGGCCGCCGAACGCCTTGTGCAGTTTCTGATCCGCCCAGACGACGAACCAGGCGGTGCGCATCAGCCACGGTTTCGTGCCCGCGGCCCGGGCCAGCGCCCGGAGAGGATTAGCCACGCACGGATTTTGCCAGGCTCACCCCGAACCGCTGCTGGGAGTCGATCCACCAGTGTTCGAGCGCGAACCCGGCCGCCGCCAGTTCCGCCTCGACACCGCTCGGGCGGAACTTGGCCGAGATCTCGGTCCGGACGTGCTCGCCCGCGGCGAAGGCCACCGTGAGGTCCGCACCGGGGATCTCGACCGTCAGGTCCCGCCGGGCCCGCAGGCGCATCTCGATCCACTCGTTCTCCGCGTCCCAGTGCGAGACGTGCTCGAACTCGTCGGGGTCGAAGTTCGCGCCGAGCCGCGCGTTGATCACCCGCAGCACGTTCTTGTCGAACTCCGCGGTGACACCGGCGGCGTCGTCGTAGGCCCGTTCCAGGATGCGCGGGTCCTTGACCAGGTCGGTGCCGAGCAGCAGCCACTCCCCCTCGTCCAGGACCGCCCGCACCGAGCGCAGGAAGGCCGCCCGCTCGGCGGGCAGGAAGTTGCCGATCGTGCCGCCGAGGAAGGCCACCACCCGCGGCTGGCCGTCCGGCAGCAGGTCCAGGTGCTGGGTGAAGTCGCCGACGACGCCGCGGACGGCGAGGCCCGGGTAGTCCTTCGAGATGGCCTCGGCGGCTTCGGCCAGCGCCGATTCGGACACGTCCAGCGGGACGAACGCCTCCAGCGTGCCGTGCGCGGTCAGCGCGTCGAGCAGCAGCCGGGTCTTCTCGCTCGATCCCGAGCCGAGCTCGACGAGCGTGTGCGCGCCGGTCAGCTTCGCGACGTCGCCGGCGTGCGCGGCCAGCACCTCGCGCTCGCTGCGGGTCGGGTAGTACTCCGGCAGCTGGGTGATCTTCTCGAACAGCTCGCTGCCGTCGGCGTCGTAGAACCACTTGGGCGGCAGCCACTTCTGCGCCGCGGTGAGCCCGGCGACGACGTCCGCGCGCAGTTCCGCGGTGACGGCGTCGCCGGAGCGGTGGTGGTCGAGGTCGACTTCGGTCATGGGGTCTCCTGGGTCAGGGGAAGCAGGTCGACGCCGGCCGCGGTGGCGCGCACGGCGTGGTGGTCGGGGACGGGCCGCCAGCGCGGGTCGCCGTCGAGGGGTTCGGACGCGAGCCACACTCCGGCCGGGGTTTCCAGCACGGACAGCGCGTGCGTCCAGGCGGTACCGATGAGGGTCGAGCCGTCGGTGAGCAGGAAGTTGAGCCGCGAGCCGGGCGCGGCCGCCTCGACGGCGGTGGTCAGCGACGCCACCGCCGTCAGCGGGTCCTCGCCCGTGGCCAGCCGCGCTCGCAGCAACGCCCAGAGCACCACCGAGTCCGTCGGCGCTTCCAGGGTCAGCAGTTCGGTGACCGGCAGGGTCTTGGCCAGTTCGGCCAGCGAATCCGGGTAGCCGCGGACGACGCCGTTGTGGCTGAACAGCCAGGGCCCGGCGGTGAACGGCGCCGCGGCCGCCTCGGTCACCGGCAGGCCGGTGGTGCCGTTGCGGACCGCGGCGACGAACGCGCCCGCGGTGACCGCCGCGGCCAGCGGCGGCAGCGTCTCGTCCGTCCACAGTGGAGTCGAACGCCGGTGGCGCAGCGGCGGCGAGCCCGGGCCGGGGTACCAGCCCAGCCCGAACCCGTCGGCGTTGACCGAGCCGCCGCCGCGCATGTCCGCCGGGGCGTAGGACTGCACCAGCAGCGAATGCGGGGCGCGGAACACCGCCTCGGCAGGCGAAAGCGGCTCGCCGAGGTAGCCGAGGTGGCGGCACATGCGCCTACTCCACCTCGCCGGGGGCCGCGTCGCGGGCCGTGCGGAAGCCGGCGAAGATCTGCCGCCGGATCGGGTAGTCCCAGTTGCGGAACGTGCCCCGGATCGCCGCCGAGTCGGTGCCGAACGAGCCGCCGCGCAGCACCTTGTACTCCGGCCCGAAGAACACCTCCGAGTACTCCCGGTACGGGAACGGCGCGAAGCCCGGGTAGCCGTGGAAGTCGGTCGAAGTCCACTCCCAGACGTCGCCGATCAGCTGGTGCACGCCGGTCGGCGACGCGCCGGCCGGGTACGCCCCCGCGGGCGCCGGGCGCAGGTGCCGCTGGCCGAGGTTGGCGTGCTCGGCCGCGGGTTCCTCGTCGCCCCACGGGAACCGGCGCGACCGGCCGGTCGCCGGGTCGAACCGGGCGGCCTTCTCCCACTCCGCCTCGGTCGGCAGCCGCCGCCCGGCCCAGGCCGCGTACGCCTCGGCTTCGTAGTACGAGACGTGCACGACCGGCTCGTCGGCCGGGACGCGCTCGTAGACGCCGAACGCGGTCCGCCACCAGCCGTCCTGCTCCCGCTTCCAGAACCGCGGTGCGGTGATGCCGTTGTCCTGCCGGTAGGCCCACCCCGCCGGGCTCCACCAGCGCTCGTCGTCGTAGCCGCCGCCGTCGAGGAACCGCGCGTAGGCGCCGCCGGTCACCGGGACGGTGTCCATCCAGAACGCCTCGACGGCGATCTCGTGGGCCGGGCGCTCGTTGTCGAGCGCCCACGGCTCCGCCGACGTGCCCATCGTGAAGGGCCCGCCCGGCACCAGGACCTCGGCCGGAAGCGGCCCGGAGCGCGCGGGCGGCGGCTCGGGTGCGTGCAGCACCGGGTCGCCCTTGCGGAGCTGGTGGGTGGCCAGCATGGTCTCGTCGTGCTGCTGCTCGTGCTGGGTGATCATGCCGAAGGCGAACGCCTGCTCGGTCAGCCGCCTGCCGGCCATTGGCGCGTGTTCCAGCACGTCGAACGCCTTCTCGCGGACCTGCTTGACGTACGCGCGCGCCTCGGCCGGGCCGAGCAGCGGCAGCTCCGGCCGGTCGGCGCGGGCGTGCTGGAACGCGTCGTAGATGTCGTCGATGTCCGGGCGCAGCGGCTCGCGGCCGCCGACGTCGCGGACCAGCCACAGCTCCTCCTGGACACCGATGTGCGCCAGGTCCCAGACCAGCGGCGACATCAGCTTCGAGTGCTGGCGGACCAGGTCTTCGTCGTCCACGGCGTCGGTCAACGCGACGCTGCGCGCCCGCGCCCGCGTCAAGGCCTCGGCCGCCCGGGCGCGCAGGTCCTGTGCGCTCAGGTCGTGCAGTGCTTCGGTGCTCATGCTCCACTCCTCGATCGGTACGCGCGCCCCAGCACGCTCTCGCTGATCTCGGTGATCGACTCCGCCGCCAGCCCGGTCGCGCCCAGCTCGGTGCAGCCGAGCTCGGCCAGTGCGGCCGCCACGGCCGCCAGTTCCGGATCGGCCAGTCCCCGCCGCGCCGCCTCGGTCCACCGGTCCGCGACCGGCGCGCAGACCGCGCGCACCTTGTCGACGGTGGCCGGCCGGGCCAGCAGCGCCGACACCAGCGCCGCCGGGGCCAGCCACTCGTCCGGCGGTTGCGCGTCGAGGTACCGGATCTCCAGGTAACCCTGCGGGCGGACCGGGGTGAACATCGTGGTGAGGTGGTAGTCGAGGTCCGCCACCGTCGGCCTCGGCAGCAGCGCGGCCGCGCCGCGGCCCTCGATCCAGCCGGCGAACGTCAGTCCCTCGGGCGCGTCCCACGGCCGGTCGCCGCGGGGCAGCACCATCAGGGGGACGTCCATCATCCGCCCGGCCCACTCCGCGGCCGGGTCGTCGCCCGACACGGCGGCCGTGCGCGTGCGCACCGCTTCCGTGTCGTGCACCGCCAGCCACCGGGCCGAGGCGTGCCCGGTGTCGCGGCCGGCGTGGACGCGGGAGTTGGCGAAGAGGGCGAGCAGCGGCGGGCCCATCGCGTGCGCGGCCGCCCACCGCGCGGCGTAGTGCTCGGGCTCCCCCGCGTCGAGGCAGACCTGCAGGCCCGCGGTGCTGCACATCATCGTGAGGCCGCCGGGACCGATCGGCGCGAACCGCCGCTCCATCGCCGCGTACCGCGGGGTGTGCAGGAGCCTGCGGGGCGCGCGGTGGGCGTCGATGCCCGTTTCGCCCAGGACGAGGCCGTGGGCGCCGAGGCGCTCGCGCAGGTGGTGGAGGTCGGCCGTGACAACTGCGTCGAGCTCACGCAGGGAGGCCTGGGGAAGGGCGGAAATCTCGACCTGGCACCCGGGTTCGAGGCTCACGGGTGAGCCGGCCGGGAGCGGCGAGGCGGGGCTGCCGGGGCGGAGCGTCCGCGGGGTGTGCGGACCCAGCGCCGCGGCGAGGACGTCGGGATCGAGGGGTCTGGCCGGGTCCTCGGCGTGGTGCACGGTGAACTCCAGCTCCACGCCGGTCAGGCGGGGCGGCCCGTGCTTGAAACACACCGATGCGACGTACGCCTCGCCGGCCGCGCGGTCCGCCAGGACCCGCGCGGTGCGGTTCGACGCACTACCCGACTTCTCGGGGAAATCGTGCACCGTCTGCATGTCCGTTCCTGTTCCGTGTGATGGAACTTCTTGACTTCGGACGCTACACGCGGGGTACGACAAAAACAGGGCGGATCTTGCCCTGCAGGACGGGATCACCACTCCGTAAGAAGTCCCGGATCAGGGCAAAGCGGACTCGGTGCCCAGGCCCAGCTCGGCCGCCGACGCGCGCACGGCGTCGATGACCAGGTGCAGTGCGGGCCGCCGGAACGCGGTGCGCCGGTAGGCGATCGAGACCGTCCGCAGCAGCGGCGTGGTGAGCGTGACGACGTCGATGCCGGGCGGCCGCAGCAGGCGCAGGCCCAGGTCGGACACGAGGGTGATGCCCAGCCCGGCGCCCACCATCGCCATCGCCGTCGACTGCTCTTCGACCTCGTGGTTGATCTTCGGGGCGAACCCGTGCCGCCGGCAGGCCGTGCGCATCGCCCGGCCGAAGTGCGACTTGGCCCCGGCGAGGATCCACGGGTGCTCGGCGAGGTCGTCCAGTGCCGCCGCCCCGGACGGCACGGCACCCCGCGGCACCGCCGCGTGCAGCCGCTCCACCGCGACGACCGCCCGCTCCAGCCCGGCGTCCCAGGGCGTCGGCGCGTCGGAGTAGTCGATGACGAACGAGAAGTCGAGACTGCCGTCGCGGACGGCTTCGGCGGTGTCTTCGGGAGCCAGCTCGCGGGTGCGGACCTCGATGCCGGGGTGCTCGCCGGCCAGTGCCGTCAGCGCGGTCGGCAGCAGCCCGGAGGCCACCGACGCCCACACCCCGGCGGTCAGCCGGACCGTGCGGGCTTCCTGGGCCTCTTCCAGCGCGAGCGTCGCGCGCTCGACCGAGCCGAGGATCTCCTCCGCGTGCTCGGTGAGCAGGGTGCCGAGCTCGGTCAGCTGGACGCGCCGGCCGAGCCGTTCGAACAGCTTCGCACCCACGTCCCGCTCGAGCTGCGCGAGCTGCTGCGACACCGCCGAAGCGGTGTAGTGCAGCGCCGCGGCCGCCGCCGTCACGGTGCCGCGGCGGTGCAGCTCGCGCAGCATCCGCAAGCGGTGCAACGAAAGCTCCATACACAAAACTTAAACGAGATCGTGCAGGTTCGTTAAATGGACGGGCGGCCGGGCGAGGGCGCACGCTCGTGGTGGCGGTCACTCCGGCCGCCCCGGACTTCCCTGGAGGTGAGTGGCCTGATGACCCCGAGCAACGAGCCGCTGATGCGGCTCACGTGGACCGATCCCGGCACCGGCGCGCACGGTTACCTGGTCGTGCACAGCCTCGCCTCCGGGGTCGCCACCGGCGGCACCCGGATGCGGGCCGGCTGCACGATGACCGAGGTCGAGGACCTCGCGCGGGGCATGGCCAACAAGACCGCCACCTTCAACCTGCCGGTCGGCGGGGCCAAGGGCGGCATCGACTTCGACCCGAAGGACCCGCGGGCGTTCGACGTGCTGAAGCGCTTCTGCGCGTTCCTGCGGCCGTGGCTGGACGCCCATTGGGTGACGGCCGAGGACCTCGGCGTGCCGCAGCACCTGATCGACTCGGTGTTCGCCGAGCTCGGGCTGGAGCAGTCGTACCACGCGGCCATCCGCCGTTCGGCCGATCCGGCGCGCACCCTGCGCCGCGTGCAGGCCGGCCTCAACGCGCCGGTGCCGGGCGGGCTGCTGCTCGGCGACGTCGTCGGCGGCTACGGCGTGGCGCAGGCGTGCCTGGGCGTCGCGGCGGCGTGGGACTGGGACGTGCGCGAGACGACGGTGGCGATCCAGGGCATCGGCACCATGGGCGGCGGCGCGGCCTGGTACCTGCACGAAGCGGGCGCGAAGGTGGTCGCGGTGGCGGACGCCGCGGGCACGCTGTACGACCCCGCCGGCCTCGACGTCCCGGCGCTGCTGGAGCTGCGCGACCGCTTCGGTGAGGTGGACCGGTCCCGGCTGCCCGCCGGGGTCCGCTCGCTGCCGCGCGAGACGATCCTGGGCATCGACGCGGACGTCTTCGTGCCGGCCGCGATCTCCTACGCGCTGCGGGTGGACAACGAAAGCGCGGTCAAGGCCAAGGTGGTCGTCGAGGCGGCCAACGCGGCGACGACCCCGGAAGCGGAGGCGGCGCTGTCGGCCCGCGGGATCGCGGTGGTGCCCGACTTCGTCGCCAACGCGGGCGCGGCGGCCTGGGCGTGGTGGCTGCTGCTGGGCGAGGTCGGCGCGGACCCGGCCGACTCGTTCCTGCGGCTGCGCACGGAAATGCAGGCGAAGATCGCGCTGCTGCTGGCGGAGTGGAACACCGACCGGCTCCCCCTGCGCGTCACCGGGCTGCGGCTCGCCGACGCCAACCGCACCCGGCGCACCGAAGCCGCGCTCACCCCGGAAGGCGAGCCGGCCCTGCTCATCCCTTGAGCGCGAACCGGTCGGTCGCGCCGATCAGGACGTCCTGCATCGACGCGGCCGACACGGTGTGCCCGACGTCGGCCAGCAGCACCAGTTCGCTGCCGGGCCAGGCGTGGTGCAGCAGCCAGGGCGTGCCGACGAGGTTGCTCGTGTCCAGCACGCCCTGCGCCAGCACCGCCGGGATCCCGGCGAGCTCGCCCACCCGGCTCAGGATTTCGCCGTCCGGGAGGAACGCGCGGTTGCTGAAGTAGTGCGTGACGAGCCGGGCGAAGCAGAGCCGGTAGGCGGGGTCGTCGAAGACGTCGGGGCGCGGCACGCCCGGCAGCATCGCGTCTTCCCAGGCGCACCAGTCCTCCGCCGCCTTGTGGTGGACCGCGGGATCCGGGTCCATCAGGAGGCGGTGGTAGGCGGCGGACAGGTCGCCGTCGCGTTCGCCTTCCGGCACACCTTCGCGGAACGCGGCGAACCCGTCCGGGAAGTAGGCGCCGAGACCGCGGATGAGCAGCTCGATCTCGAGGTGGCGGTCGGTGGCCAGGCCCATCAGGACGATTTCGCTGACGCGGTCGGGGTGGCGCAGGGCGTAGGTCAGGCTGAGCACCGAGCCCCAGGAACCGCCGAACAGCAGCCATTGCCCGATCCCGAGGTGGCCGCGGAGGCGCTCGAAGTCCGCCACCAGGTGGTCGGTGGTGTTGGCGGACAGGTCGGCGACCGGGGCGCCGGCGTGCGGGGTGCTGCGGCCGCAGCCGCGCTGGTCGGCCAGGACGATCCGGTAGCGCGCGGGGTCGAAGAAGCGGCGGACGTTCGCCGAGCAGCCGGAGCCGGGACCGCCGTGCACGACCAGTGCGGGCTTGCCGTCGGGGTTCCCGCAGGTCTCCCAGTAGATCTCGTGGCCGTCGCCGACGTCGAGCATGCCGTGCTCGTAGGGTTCGATCTCGGGGTACAGCATCCGCGCGTCCTTCCACCGGAGATGCAACAGCGCTGTCACATTAGCCGTGGGGTGTTCCCCGCGCACGGGCTTTCCGGGTCAGCCGAGGGTGCCTGCCAGTTCGGTGAGCGTGTCGGCCAGCTCCTGCGGGCCGGCCGGACCGATGTGGATGACGGCGTCCTCGCCCGAGCCCGAGGTGTAGCTGAGGTAGCGGCCCCAGTCGGTGTCGGCGTAGTGGAGCGGCTGCTGCAGGCAGGTGTGGCGGCCGACGTCGTCGCGACGGCCGACGTAGAGTTCCCCGCTGCCCGAGACCGGGCGCTGGACGAGGCTGACGACGTCGGCGACGGCCGGGTCGAGCGGGTAGGCGGCCTGCCCGCGGCGGGCGGCCTCGGTGAGGTCCGCGACCCGCACGGTCCGCGGGTGCCCGCCGCCCGGCCCGAGCGGCGGCAGCTGCTCGACGAGCGATTCGGCGAGCCGGTTCCGGTCGATCTCCTGCACGCCGACGTGGGTCCCGTCGGAGACGGCCAGGACGGCCTGCAGCCCCTTCGCGGCGGCGAGCACCCCGTAGGTCTGCCCGCCGGTGCCGACCCAGCCGTAGCACTCCCGGGCCGGGCTGACCAGCAGCGGCAGCCAGTCGAGGAAGTCGACGGTGACCCGGCCCCGGGTGTCGACGAGCCCGGCCTCGGCGAGGGCGGCGTCGACCCGCTTGCCCGCCTCCTGCCGTTCGACGTCCGAGAGCCACAGCGGCTCCGGACGCAGGGTGAGGTGGAGCTGGCCGACCTGCTCGCGTTCGGCGAGCGCGGCCAGCGCCTCGACCGGAACGTCCACCCGGCCTGTTGCCACGTCCACCGCCTATTCGCCGATGACCGGCGGACTGGTCCGCTGGTCGGTACCGAAGATCGCGTCCGGGTCCGCTTCGATCAGGAAGTCCGGCCGCTGGTGTTCCTCGTCCTCATCGCCCTCGCCGCGGCGCCCGCCGGGCCCCATCGGCCCCATGGCCCCGCTCCGCGAGGTGCCCGCAGCCCGCGCGGCGGCCGCCTCCGCGGCGGCGGCGTTGCCGAGGCTGCCCATCCCGGAGCCGGCGCCCCGGCCGAGCCCGCGCTCCCCCGCTCCGGCGCCTCCACCGGTACCACTGCCGGTTCCGGCGCCGCCGCGGCCGGTCGGGTCGAGGAGCCGGCCGCCGGCATTGCCGCCGGCGGGACCGCGGCCACCGGTGCCGGAGTTGGGATCGTTGGCGTTGAAGGGGTTCTGGCCGTAGTTCTGACCGCCGCCGCCGGAGTTGGTGGGGTAGAAGTCGATCCCCCCGGTGTTCGGTGGGGTCTTCCCGGGCTGGTCGGTGGACTGCCCGGGCCGGGGCAGGGTGGGGGCGCCGGGGCGGCCGGAGCCGGTGGTGTGGGTGTCGTCGCCGGTGCCGGTGCCGGTGCCGGTGCTCCCGGTTCCGGTACCTCCGGTGCCACCCGGTCCCTCGGTTCCCCCGCCGCCGGTGCCGCCCGTGCCGCCTGAGCCGCCGGTTCCTCCGGTGCCGCCGGTTCCTCCGGTGTGGCCGGGGTCGAAGCCGGTGGTGGAGGTTTGGTCGTTGCCGCCGCTGCCGGGGTGGCCGGGCAGGTAGTTGCCGTGGCCACCGGGCTGGTTGACCCCGCCGGGACCGCTCGGGGTGGTCACGGCGATGGCGGCACCGTCGGACTCCAGCACGCCGTAGTCGGTCGGGAGCACGGCTCTGGTCCCGCTGGTGACGCTGCTGTACTGGTCCATGACGCGGACATTGGTCTCGTTCGCGGCGTTGTACCGCGCCATGCCCTCTTGGTAGTTGTCGATGTCGTCCTTGGCCATGAACGGCCCGGCGATGGGGATGGCGGCCTTGAGCCCGGTGGTCCAGGGGTTGGGCTTTTCGGGCTTGGGCGGGATTTCGACGACGGAGTTGCTGGACGAGTCGAAGACGGCAGCTTGGGTGTCGACGGAAGCCTTGGTCACGTCGAGGGGCGCGGCAGTCTCGGCGAAGGCCTGCTCGAGCGGCCCGGCCCCGGCGTTCGCCGCGTCGGCGGCGTTACCGGTCCAAGCCTGCTTCATCCGCTCCTGCAGCGACTTGATCCCCTGGGCGCGGTCCAGGTAGGCCGACGAAAGCTTTGAAACCTCGTCCGCGGCGTTGCGGAGGCCGGTGGTATCGCCCTGTCTGAAGTTGTCGTAGATCTGCTTGCCGTCCACTCGTCATGCCCCCTTGAGTGTGGTGATGATCGCCGACGCCACCTTTTGGGCCGCGGCACAGGAATCATCCTTGCCGTCGTACCCCCCGGCGTACACGTTGATCGCGATGTCGTCGGCGACACCGACGTCCATGACGCAGTTGCCGATCGGCCGGCGATCACGCTTGTCCAGGTAGATCGCCGGGTAACCATCCACAGCCGGGGCAGGTTCGAGGAACGGCAACTGGCCGCTCTCGTGCGCTCCGTACAGCCCCGCCAGCCCGCCGGCACCCCGGTCACGGTTTCCGGTGCCGATGATGACCTGCATGCTCACGCCTTCGCCGGCGATCTTCCAGCCACACCCCGGCCCGGCCGCGCCGAATCCGTCGTCCTGCAGCTGGGTGTGCCCCGGGTCCGTGAACCGCAAGGACGACAGCACCGAACCCGGCACGATGTCGCAAGGCTTTGAAGCGTATTTCGAGACGTCGAGCGGTGCGGTCACTTTCGGCACGTCGGGATCGGACGACGCACTGGGCGACGACGCCGACCCGCTCGGCGCGGGTGTGGCCGTTCCGGTCTTTTCGGGGGAACACCCCGCGAGCAGCAGCGCGGCGGCCGCACCGCCGGCCAGGATGCGGGCAGGCAGGCGCACGGTCACACCGTCCGGAAGGGGTCGGCCATGCCCTGGTCGGTCGCGACGGTCTTCGTCTGCGCTTCCTTGAGCTTCTTGACGTACCCCTGCACGTACTTGCGCATGGAGTCGTTCTGGCTTTGGAGCGCCGCGAGGGAGTCCATGCTCGTCGACACGTAACCCCCGCTGACCGAGTCCTTCCCGGGCGCTTCGAGCATCACCATGATGTTCTGGATGCGTTCACCGTCGTCGACGATCTTGTCCAGTTCCGCTTCCCACCGGCCGATCACCGCGGCGAGCTCCTCCGGGTCCATCTCGAACCGGCCGCCCCCGCCGCCACCGCCGCCGTAGACGCGGCCGCTCTCGCCGAGGATGTCGCCACCCCACACCGCTTGGACCGCCTGCCCGGCCTCACCGATGATCACGACCGCACCTTCCCCTCAGTTCACCCACCTTGATGGGGCAAACCATAGCCAACCGTCTCACTTCGTGTCAGCGAAACGCCGCAACGTTCGGACGGTGGGGACGCCCGCCCGGTTCCCGCGCACTCCGGGTCACAGTACGTACGTACGGATTGCGAGAAGCCGGTCCGCGGTGCCAGGATTTCAGGATGCCACGCGTAAGCCAGGATCACCTCGACGCACGCCGGCGCCAGATCCTCGACGGCTCGCGCGTCTGCTTCGCGCGCTACGGCTACGAAGGTGCCACAGTCCGGCGCCTGGAGGAAGCCACCGGTCTCTCGCGCGGGGCCATCTTCCACCACTTCCGGGACAAGGAGTCGCTCTTCCTCGCCCTCGCCGAGGACGATGCCCTCCGGATGGCCGACGTCGTCGCCGAACAGGGGCTCGTGCAGGTCATGCGGGACCTCCTGGCCGGGGGTGACCACCCCGCCGACTGGCTCGGGACGCGGCTGGAGGTCAGCCGGCGGCTGCGGACCGATCCCGAGTTCCGGGGCCGCTGGGCCGAACGCTCGCAGCAGCTGACCACCGCCACCCGGCTGCGGCTGCTGCGGCAGCGGGAGGCCGGGAACCTGCGGGACGACGTCGACGTCGACGTCCTCACCGCCTTCCTCGAACTCGTCCTCGAAGGACTCGTCTCGCACCTGGCCATGGGCCTGCCCGCCGCGGGCCTGGGGCCGGTGCTCGACCTCGTCGAGGAGACCGTGCGGCGGCACCGGCCGGGCGCCGCCTGATCCGCGGGTGAGCGCTCCGACACACCCCGACCGCGAGCGGTGCACCACGAAGACACGTTAAACTGGCCCGCATATCCGCAGTACACGCCGATTTCCTGCTAGGAGTGACCGTTTCGTGCGCGCAGCGCAGTCACCCGGTGACAGTACCGGGCCGGGTGACCGACCCGGCTGTCCGATAGGTTCACCCCCCGCCGCCGAGGCGGGTGCGGAATGATCCAGATCCTCTTCGCCGTGCTCGGCGTGCTCCTCTTCGTGCTGCTGACGATCGGCACCGGCCTCGCCGTCGCCGCCGAGTTCTCGCTCACCGCGCTGGAACGCAGCACCGTCGAGGCCAACGCCCGCCAGGTCGGCGACCGCCGCGCGCTGACCGTCCAGAAGGCGCACCGGACGCTGTCCTTCCAGCTCTCCGGCGCCCAGGTCGCGATCACCCTGACCACGCTGATCACCGGGTACCTGGCCGAGCCGCTGATCGGCGAGCTCGTCCGGCCGCTGCTCACCGCCGTCGGCCTGCCGGCCGGGTTCGCCGGGGGCGCGTCGATCGTGCTCGCCCTGGTCATCGCCACGTCGCTGTCGATGATCCTCGGCGAGATGGTGCCGAAGAACCTGGCGATCGCCCGGCCACTGCCGACCGCCCGCGCGGTCGCCGGCTACCACTCGCGGTTCTCTTCGCTCTTCCGCTGGCTCATCACGCTGATGAACAACAGCGCGAACTTCCTCGTGCGCAAGTTCGGCGTCGAGCCGCAGGAAGAGCTGCGTTCGGCGCGCTCGCCGCAGGAACTGGGCTCGATCGTGCGGTCCAGCGCCGAAAGCGGCACGCTCGACACGTCCACCGCGGAGCTGCTCGACCGCTCGCTGCGGTTCGGCGAGCGCACCGCCGAAGAGCTGATGACCCCGCGCGTGCAGCTCGAGTCCCTCGCCGTCGACGACTCCGTGGCCGACCTCATCGCGATCTCGCTGCGCACCGGGTTCTCGCGCTTCCCGGTGCACGCCGAAGACCTCGACGACGTCCGCGGCGCCGTGCACGTCAAGCAGGCCTTCGCCGTGCCCGCCGCGGACCGGGCCGCCGTGCCGATCGGCTCGGTCATGCGGCCGGTGCCGACCGTGCCCGAGTCGCTGCCCGGGGACGACCTGCTGCTGCGCCTGCGCGACTCGCGCTTCCAGCTGGCCATCGTCGTCGACGAGTACGGCGGCACGGCCGGGCTGGTGACGCTGGAGGACGTCGTCGAAGAGATCATCGGCGACGTCCGCGACGAGCACGACGAACGCGAAGCGCCGGCCTCCCAGCAGGTCGGCACGGACAGCTGGCTGGTGTCCGGGCAGCTGCGCGCCGACGAGGTCACCGGGGTCACCGGGTTCCGGATGCCCGACGGCGACTACGAGACCATCGCCGGGCTGATCCTCGAGCGGCTGGGCAAGATCCCCGCCGAGGGGGACGCCACCGAGGTCGACGGCTGGCTGCTGACCGTGACCACGATGGACAAGCGCCGGATCGCCGAGGTCGAAGTCGCTCCGGTCCGCGCCGCTCCGGAAACGGCCCCGGAAGCGGCTTCGGAAGCGGAGGTGGCCTCGTGACCGACTGGCTGAACATCGCCCTCGTCGTGGTCCTGCTGCTGACCAACGCCTTCTTCGTCGGCGCCGAGTTCACCTTGATCTCCTCGCGCCGCGACCGGCTGGAAGCGTTGCTGGAGCAGGGCAAGACGCGGGCGCAGATCGTGATCAACGCGAGCAGGCACGTGTCCCTGATGCTCGCCGGCGCGCAGCTGGGCATCACCATCTGCTCGCTGCTGCTCGGGCGCCTCGGCGAGCCCGCCATCGCGCATCGGCTGTCGGCGGGCTTCGACCTGCTGGGGCTGCCCGAGGCGCTGCTGCACCCGATTTCGTTCGCCATCGCGCTGGCGTTCATCACCGTGGCGCACGTGCTGATCGGCGAGATGGTGCCGAAGAACCTCGCCATCGCCGAGCCCGAGCGGCTCGCGCTGTGGCTGGTGCCGGTGCACGTGGGCTGGGTCAAGCTGGCCCGGCCGTTCATCTGGCTGCTGAACTTCGTGGCCAACTCGCTGTTGCGCGCGGTCCGCGTCGAGCCGAAGGACGAGCTGGAGACGGCCTACACCTCCGACGAGCTGGCCGAGCTGCTCAGCGAGTCGCGTCGCGAGGGCCTGCTCGACCAGTCCGAGCACCAGCGGCTCGCCCAGACGCTGTCGTCGGTGCAGAAGACGGTCGCGGACGTGCTCGTACCCACCGCCGAGCTGACCACGCTCCCCTGCGGGCCCACCGTCGGCGAGGTGGAGCAGGCCGTGTCGTCCACCGGGTTCTCGCGGTTCCCGGTGTGCACCGACGACGGGCGCCTGACCGGCTACATCCACGTCAAGGACATCCTCGACCTGGCGGGCCAGGACCCGAAGACGACCGTGCCCGCCTCGAAGACGCGGGCGCTGACCGAACTGCGCGCCGACGCCCGGCTCGACGTCGCGCTCTCGGCCATGCGCAAGGAACGCAGCCACCTCGCGCGGGCGCTGGACGCGAACGGGAACGCCGTCGGCGTCGTGGCGCTGGAAGACCTCGTCGAGGAGTACGTGGGCACGGTGCGCGACGGCACCCACGTGGGCGCATGACCGGCGCGGAGGTGCTGGCCGAGCCGGACTGGCTGGCCCGGGAGGCGGCGCACGTTTCGCGGATGCGGCGGTGGACCGGCCCGCACCAGGAGCGGCGGTCCCGTGGCGAGAAGCACCCGGTGCTGGACTTCCTCTTCACCTACTACTCGTACCGGCCGTCGCACCTGCAGCGCTGGCAGCCCGGGCCCGGCGTCACGCTCGCCGGGCCCGCGGCGCGGCGGTTCCTGGACCGCAAGGGGTACGTCGAAACACCGGACGGCGTGGTGCTGGATCCCGCCGGGTTCGGCGCGGGCAAGGTGCGGACGGCCGAGTTCGTCCTCGGCCTGCTGACCGCGACGGCGTCCCGCGCGCCCCGGCTGAGCTGCTTCGGGCTGCACGAGTGGGCGATGGTCTACCGCGAGCCGGCGGACTCGGTGCGCCACGACCAGCTGCCGCTGCGGCTCGGGTCGGCGGGCACCGACGCCGTCGTGGAGTCACTGGACATCCGGTGCGGGCACTTCGACGCGTTCCGGTTCTTCACCCCACCGGCGCGGCCCCTGAACGGGTTGACGCCGTCGCGGGAGACGCAGATCGCACTCGAGCAGCCGGGCTGCCTGCACGCGAACATGGACCTGTTCAAATGGGCGTACAAGCTCGACCCGTTCGTGCCCGCCGAGCTCGTGGCGGACTGTTTCGAGCTGGCGGTCGAGATCCGGACGCTGGACATGCGGGCGAGCCCGTACGACCTGGCTTCCCTCGGCTACGCCCCGGTCCGGATCGAGACCGCGGCGGGCCGGGCCGAATACGCCAGGGTTCAAGCGGAGTTCGCCCGCCGGGCGGCACCGCTGCGTCATCGCCTGATTGCGCACTGCCATCGCCTGGTCAGCGCAGCACCCTGAGCACGATCAACTGTGAGTCAGATTATTCTCTCTCCGATACTCACCTGTTAGGGTGATAACGGTTTGATTGCATAGCAGCGCGTGCTTGGCATGCGCTCACCCGGAAAGGATGACGGATGGGGCGACACTACCGGGACGAGGAGCCGGTGCCGCACCCTCAGGACCGCACACCGCGCGCCCCCGCCGAGGGACGCAGCGAAGCTTCCGGCGCGTTCCGCACCCCGGGCCGCAGTTCGATCTCGGACGCGTTCGGCATCGCCGGCCGCGGCGGTTCCGCCGCGCGCACCTCCGGCGAGTCATCCGGTTCGGCTTTCTTCACGAAAGGGGCGAAGGCCCCCGGCTTCCCGCCGGAGAACGGCGGAGGGGCGCCTGCCGGGCGACGGGGCGAGACTTCGGGCTCGTATCCGGTTGCGGGTCGCCCTGACGAGACTTCCGGCTCGCACCCGGTTGCGGGTCGCCCTGGTGAGACTTCCGGCTCGTATCCCGCTGCGGGTCGCCCTGACGAGACTTCGGGCTCGTACCCGGCCGCGGGCGGTGAATCCGTCGTGACCCGCGCTCCTCGGCGTGGTGAGGCTTCCGGCGCCTACCCGGTCGCGAGCAGCGAAATCACCACGACGCTCTCCCCACAGCGAGGCGAGAACCCCGGCGCGCACCCGGCCGCCGGCAGCCCGAGCCGCTCCCGCCGCAAGGGCGGGGACAACTCGGCCCCGGACCGCGTCGAAGCCCCCGGTGGCCGGTTCAGCCGGGCCGCCCGGCGTGGCGAAGCCTCTGGTGCCACCCCAGTGGCGCCCGCCGAGTCCGCCGGCCCGCGCTCGCGGCGCAAGGGCCGGAGTGCCGCTCCCGAGTCCGCCGCCGAGCGGACCGAGGTCATCACCCGGCAGGACGACGCCGAGGCTCGCAGCGAAGCAACCGGAGCAGCCCGCACCCTCGACCGCAGCGAAGGGGCCGAGCCGACCCCCGCCGAGGCGACGGGAGCGGCTCGCATCCTCGACCGCACCGAAGCGACCGGGGCCGCTCGCACCCTCGACCGCAGCGACGACACCGGCACCTCCCGCGCCGCCGGGCGGCGGGGGCGGGCCGCCGACCGCAGTGATCCGACCGGCCCCGACCGCGGTCGCGACGACACCACCGGGCCGCAGCGGGCCGGCCGGAGCGAAGGCACCGGTTCGCACCGCGTGGTCGGGAAGAGCGATGCCACCGGGTCGCACCGGATCGTCGGGAAGAAGGCGCCGCGACGGCGGATCGCCACCTGGCCGATCGCCTGTGCCGTCCTCGCCCTGCTCATCGGGCTCGGCGTCGTCGGCTGGAACTGGGCCGACAACGAGCTCAACAGCCGCGCCGAGGCGCAGGCCGCCAGCTGCAACGGCGGCACCGCGAACATGCGGGTCGTCGTCACCCCGAGCGCGCAGAAGCCGCTCACCGCCGCGGCCCAGCGGTGGAACCAGGCCGCCACCGTCGTCCATGGGCAGTGCGTGCACGTCGTGATCGAAGCCAAGCAGTCGGCGCAGGTGCTCGACGCGCTGGTCGGCCGGGCGAACATGGACTCCATCGGCGGGCTCCCGGCGGCGTGGCTGCCCGAATCGTCATACTGGGTCAGCGAGCTCACCACCAAGAAGCCCGAGATGATCGGCTCGCCCGCGCAGTCGGTGGCGAACGCGCGCTCGGCGGACTACCCGTTCATCGGGCTCGCCGGCCCGGGCATCGACGACACCGCGCTGCGCGCCGCCCAGACGTTCCGCGAGTACCTGGAGCAGCCCGCCCAGCAGGCCGACTTCGCCGCGGCGGGCATCAAGTCGGCCTAGACGCGGGTGCCGTTGTCGAGCTCGGCCACCACGTCGAGGTCGTCGTCGGCCAGCTCGAAGTCGAAGATGCCGAAGTTCTCGCGGATGCGGGTCGTGGTGGCCGACGCCGCCACCGCGACCGTGTCGTTCTGCAGGTGCCAGCGGAGCACGATCTGGGCCGGGGTCTTGCCGTACTTGGCGGCGAGCCCGGTGACCGTCTCGTCCGACAGCAGCGCGGCGTTCGCCGCCGGGCTGGCCGCGGCCGTCACGATGCCGCGCTCGGCGTGGAACGCGCGCAGCGGCACCTGCTGCAGCCACGGGTGCAGCTCGACCTGGTTGACCGCGGGCACCGAGCCGGTCGCGTCGATCAGCCGGCGCAGCTCGGAGACGCCGAACCCGGCCACGCCGACCGCGCGGGCCCGGCCGTCGGTGCGCAGCCGGCTCAGCGCGCGCCAGGTGTCGGCGAACGCGCCCTTCGTGCCGTCCAGCAGGCACAGGTCCACCTGCTCGAGCTGGAGCTCCTCCAGCGCGCGGTCGGCGGCCCGGCGGGCGGTGTCGTAGCCCTGGGCGGGCACCTGGACGGCGACGAACAGCTCTTCGCGCGGCACCTCGGCCGCGGCGAGCACCGCGCCCACCGCGGCCTCGGTGCCCGGCGCGGTGGCGATGCCGCGGTAACCGGTGTCGAGGGCGATGCGGAGGGCGCGGCCGGTTTCGGCCGGGGACAGCCCGGCGACACCGAACAGCAGCTGGGGGATGCGGACTCCGAGGGACAGGGCGAGCGAAGGCGGGACGGCCATCAACCGGTGATCCTCACTTCGGATGCTGCGCGGACCCCCATCATCCCACCCGGACGGTCCGCTCGCGCAGGTACGCCGCTGTCGCCGGGTCGGCCGGGAAGAACGACTCGATGACCAGTTCCGCCACGGTCACGTCCAGCGGGGTGCCGAACGTGGCCACCGTGCTGAAGAACGTCAGGTCGGTGCCCTCGTGGCGGAACTTCAGCGGCACGAAGATGTCGCCGGGGCCGGGAACTTCCACCTCGGGCACCGGCTGGTCGCACGGGTACCCGCGCAGCTCCGCCAGCAGCTCGGCGAGCCCGGCGTCCGCGCTCTGGGCCACCTGGCGCCGCAGCCGGCCGAGCAGGTGGGCGCGCCACTCCCCCAGGTTCAGGATGTGCGGCGCCATGCCGTCGGGGTGCAGGGTCGCGCGCAGGACGTTGGTGGTCAGCCCGGGCGCGATCCCGGCGACGAACAGCCCGACGCCGGCGTTGGCTTCGACGAGGTTCCAGTTCCGGTCGACGACGGCGGCCGGATAGGGGTCGTGGCCCGCGAGCAGCTGCCGCACGGCCTGGCGGACGGCGTCCATTTCCGGGTCCCCCAGCGCGTTCTCGGTGTAGGCGGGCGCGTACCCGGCGGCGAGCAGCAGCCGGTTGCGTTCCCGCAGCGGGACGTCCAGGTGCTCGCCCAGCCGCAGCACCATGTCCCGGCTCGGCTTGGACCGCCCGGTTTCCACGAAACTGAGGTGGCGGGTGGAGATGTCCGCCGAGATCGCCAGGTCGAGCTGGCTGATCCGGCGCCGGTCCCGCCATTCCCGCAGCAGCTCACCGACCGGCCGCTGCCGCGTCTGCACCATCGTCGTCACGCGGGTGACGCTACGGCGATCACGACGGCGCTGCCATTACTTCCGGGGTAATGCCCGTGACCGCCCTCGACCGCCGCCGCGGCATTACCTCGCGCGTAATCGACGCGGCCCGCTCGGTGCGCCAAAGTCGATCTCAGCGCAGGACGACGGCGAAACCGTTGTCCCCCAACTGAAGGAGAAAGTCATGAGCGACGTCCGCAGCATCGTCGAGCAGTACATCGCCGTGTGGAACGAGACCGACGCCGACAAGCGGCGCGCGCTGATCGCCGAGGTCTTCACCGACGGCGCCGGCTACACCGACCCGCTCGGCGCCGTCACCGGGCACGACGGGATCGACCAGTTCGTGGCCGGGGCGCAGCAGCAGTTCGGCGGTCTCACCTTCAGCCTGCCGGCCGACCCGGACGCCCACCACGACCTCGCCCGGTTCCAGTGGTACCTCGGCACGCCCGGCGCGGAGCCGGTCGCCATCGGGTTCGACGTCGTCGAGCTGGAAGACGGCAAGATCGCGAAGGTGCACGGGTTCCTGGACAAGCTGCCCGGCTGAAGGAGCGGGGCACCCGTCCGGGAGCCCCGCTTCCGCTAGGCCTTCAGCGCGCCGCGCCAGCGCACGGTCGGACGCAGCTTCTCGGAGTTCACCCGGTGCTTGTTGGCGCCCACGATGTCGAACATCGACTCGATCAGCGTGTCCGACAGCAGGTGCGGCTCCAGGCCCAGCCCGACCAGCCCGGTGTGCTTGACGTTGTAGTAGTGCTCCGGCGCCTCGGTGCGCGGGTTCTCCAGCTGCTCGATCTGCACCGGGCCGGGGAACCGGTCGGCCACCAGCTCGGCGATGCCGGCGACCGACATGCTCTCGGTCATCTGGTTGAACACGCGGAACTCGCCGGGCTCGGCCGGGTGCTCCACGGCGAGGCGGATGCACTCCACGGTGTCGCGGATGTCGATCAGGCCGCGGGTCTGCGTGCCCTGGCCGTACACCGTGAGCGGCTGGCCGAGCACGGCTTGGATGACGAAGCGGTTGAGCACCGTGCCGAACACCGCGTCGTAGTCGAAGCGGGTCGCCAGCCGCGGGTCCAGCGCCGTCTGCGGCGTCTGCTGGCCGTACACGATGCCCTGGTTGAGATCCGTCGCGCGCAGGCCCCACGCGCGGCAGGTGAATTCGATGTTGTGGGAATCGTGGACCTTGGTCAGGTGGTAGAACGAACCCGGCCGCTTCGGGAACAGCACCCGGTCGGAGCGGCCGTTGTGCTCCAGCTCCAGCCAGCCCTCTTCGATGTCGATGTTCGGCGTGCCGTACTCGCCCATCGTGCCGAGCTTGACGAGGTGGATCGCCGGGTCCACCTCCGCGATCGCGTACAGCAGGTTCAGCGTCCCGACCACGTTGTTGTGCTGCGTGTACACCGCGTGTTCGCGGTCGATCATGGAGTACGGCGCCGACCGCTGCTCGGCGTAGTGGACGACGGCGTCGGGCGCGAAGTCGCGCACCGCGCCGAACAGGAATTCCGCGTCGAGGAGGTCGCCTTCGTAACGGGCGATCGTCCGGCCGGAGACCTCCTGCCACGCGGCGATCCGGTCGGCGAGGGGCTCGATCGGGACCAGGCTTTCGACGCCGAGTTCGGTGTCGTAGCCGCGCCGCGCGAAGTTGTCGAGGACGGCTACCTCGTGACCCTTGTCCGACAAGTGCAGCGCCGTCGGCCAGCCCAGATATCCGTCACCGCCGAGAACCAGCACCCGCATTGTGCCGCCTTTCCTGCTCGTTTGCGCCCCACGAACGCTATAGATCACGTGCTGATGAGGACCTGGCAATGACCTGTGAATCTCCTATGCATGAGGGGGCCGGACGGGGGCGCGGCCGGCCCGCGGGGAGGATGGGGGCATGACGACCGTAACCAACGGCGTGCGGCCCCGCACAGCGGACGGAACCCGCCACCGCGGCTGGGCCCGGCTGGTGCGCGCCGCGACGACGTCGGTCGCGGCCACGGTCCTCAGCCAGGTGGTGCTGCTCGCCGTCCTCGCGACCGGCGGCGCCGCCGCACTGGCGAGCACGCTGGCCTGGGCGGCCGGCGCGGTGCTGAACTTCCTGGTCACCCGCCGCTGGGTGTGGGGCCGCACCGGGCGCCCGCGCGTCCGCCGGGAACTGCTGCCCTACCTGATCGTCATCGGCCTGGGCGGGCTGGCTTCGATCGGCCTGACGACGCTGGCGGGCTCGCTGCTGACGCCGCTGGACCTGCCGCACTTCTGGTGGGTCGCGCTCGTCGACGGCGCTTATGTCGCCAGTTACGCCGTGGTGTTCGTCGTCAAGTTCGCGCTGCTCGACCGGCTCGTGTTCGGCCGCGGCGCAGCACGTACCCCCGCCACCACGTCCCGGTCATGACGCGGGCGTAGTTGGCGCCGTAGACGAGGCTGCCGCCCTTCTTGCTCTTGCCCGCCTTGCGCAGCCGCATGCTCATCGGCAGCTCGACGACCCGGGCCCCGCGGGCGGTGACGCCGAGCAGCAGCTCCGAGGACTGGTACTGCGGCTCGTTCAGCGGCACCGCGCAGGCCAGGTCCGCCCGCATGGCGCGGAAGCCGAACGACGTGTCGGTGATCCGCCGCCGGGTCAGCACCGACGCCAGCGCGGCGAACACGCGCACGCCGAGCCAGCGGACGCGGCTGTCGGCCTCCTCGTGCCCCAGCCGCCGTGACCCGGTGACGAAGTCCGCGGTGCCCTCGACGACCGGGCGGACGAGCGCCTCCAGCTCGCTGTTGTCGTACTGGCCGTCGGCGTCCGTCGTCACGACGTACTCCGCGCCGCCGTCCGCCGCGAGGTGGTACCCCAGCCGCAGCGCGGCCCCCTGGCCGCGGTTGCGGGGCGCGACGCACACGTACGCGCCGTGGTCCTCGGCGATCGCGGCGGTGTCGTCGGTTCCGCCGTCGACGACCACGAGGACGTCCACCGGCATGCCGAGGCACTGGTCCGGCATTTTCTCGAGGACTTCGCCGATGCCGCCGGCTTCGTTGTAGGCGGCGATGACGACGGTCAGTGGCGCCAGGTGCCGTTCCGGGTGCCGGCCGCGGAAGTCGTCGAGGGCACCGGCATCGACGTCGTCGGGGAAGGCGGCGAGCCGCTTCCGGCTCGCCGACGTCAGCGTGGTGAAGCCGAGCGCGCCGGCGACCGGCAGCAGTACGAGCGCCGGGAGCTGGTAGCGCCAGGAGAACTCGAACACCGCCGAGGCGAAGAGGAGCACGAGCCCGCCGGACGCCGCCAGCAGCGCGCCCGCTTGCGCGCGATCCAGGGGTTTCTTGCGCCGGAACACCGTCAGGAGGCCGAGCAGGGCGCCGATGCCGAGGACCGCGCCCGGGACGTACCCGCCGCCGAGCTGGTAGTCGCGCAGGAGCTTCGCCAGTGGCTGGTCGACGCTCGCGACGACGCCGTCGTTCTGCAGCGTGACCAGGTCGATCAGGGACTGGTCGGCCCACTGCGGGTAGGTGAGCTGGAACTGCCACCGGTCCAGCGGGACGTCGGCGGGATCCTGCTCGCGCGTCCAGGCGAAACTCTTGGCGAAGTCGTTCAGGATCGCTTCGGCGACGTCGCCGGGCTGTTCCTTCAGGACGTCGACGGCGAACTCGTGGGCCAGTGCGGCCCGGTCCGCGCCCGCGGGCAGCGGACCCGGCCAGTTCGGGTCGAGGTCGGCGTGGGTGTAGTTGTCGACCAAGCGCGTCTCACGCGGCTCGGCCGGGCAGAACACCTGGAGTTCCGGGGCGAGGTGGCGGTTCGCGCAGTCGGCGACGGCGGCGGTGCGGCCGTAGAGCATGTTCCCGGACGGCCCGGTCAGGCCCCACTTGCCGGTCTCGGCGTGCACCCGGGCCGCGTACGGCACCAGGACGACGAGCAGGCCCAGGAGGCCCACGCCGGCTCGGCGCCAGCCCGCCCACCGCCGCCGCCACGCTCCCCCGGCGACGACCAGGAACACCAGCAGCGGCAACGCCAGCGAGATCCCGATCAGCCGAGTCAGGACACCGAAGCCGAGCAGCAGGCCCGCGGCGCCGGCGCGCTTCCAGCCGGGGGTGCCCCGGCCGAGCAGCAGCCAGAGCAGCCCGAGGAGCACGGCCTCGAACGTCACCTCGGACATGAGGTTCTGCTCGATCTGCAGCTGGTAGGCGTCGAGCAGCAGCGGGGTCGCGGCGAGCGCGCCGACCCACGGCCGGCCGCCGAGACGCAGCACCAGCGCGTAGAGGCCGATCGCGACGAGGATGCCGCCGACGTGCTGGACCGCCGCCACCCAGGCCAGGCCGCCGACGGCCAGCAGCGGCCGCAGGACGAGGTCGTAACCGATCGGGTTGAGCTGGTCGGCCCGCAGGGCGTGCAGGTTGTCGATGTAGCGGAACGAATCGATGTACAGCAGCGCCGGGCGGTAGGCCAGCCAGGTCAGCACCCGGAGGACGATCGCCGGGACGAGGAGCAGGAAGAGCAGCCAGTGCCGCTTGAGGAACCCGGTCACGGGTTCTCGAGGCCGGAGAAGTACTTCCACGCCGTCGCCAGGCCGTCGGTGAGCGACACCTCCGGCCGGTAGCCGATGGTCTCCGCGCTCGCCGAGACGTCGACGACGACCGCGGGCATCTCCCCGGCCGGGGCTTCGACGTGCTCCACCGGCAACTCCGCGCCGGTCACCTCGCGCACGGCCTCCACCAGCTCCAGCACGGACACCGAACGCCCGGCACCGACGATCGCGCGGCCGGCGTACCCGCTGGCCAGGGCCAGCAGGATCGCGCGGACGACGTCGTCGACGTGCACGAGGTCGCGGCGCTGGCGGCCGTCGCCGTAGACCTTCACCCCGCCGCCGGTCAGCGCGGCCCGCATCATCCGCGGCACGAAACTGTCCTTGTGGGACATTCCCGGGCCGTAGACGTTGGTGAACCGCAACGCACACGTCGTCATGCCGTACGCGCCGGCGTACCCGGACAGCAGCATTTCGCACGCGGCTTTGGTGGCGCCGTACGGGGTCAGCGGGCGCAGCGGCAGGTCCGGGGTGATGGTCGCCGTGCCGACGTTGCCGATCACCGCGTTGGTCGAGGCGAGCAGGAACTTCGGCACCTCCCGGCGGCGCGCGAGTTCCAGCAGTTCCTGGGTGACGAGGACGTTGTCGGCGTAGGTGTCTTCGGGCCGCTCGACCGACTTCAGCACCGACGTCAGCGCGGCGAGGTGCACGATGCCCGCGGTCTCCGGCGTGACGGCTTCTTCGCGAACCGCGGCTTCCCGGAGTTCCCCGGTCACCACGCGGACGCCGTCGAGCTCTTCCGGGAACGGGACCCGGTCCACGACGACGACCGGGACGCCCCGGTCGCGCAGGGCTCGCACGACGGCCCGGCCGATGAAGCCGCTGCCGCCGGTGACGACCACGGACGTCCGATCGGGACCGTGCGCACTCAGCATGGCGCCAACCTACCTCCCGTTCCTGTGCGCCGCGGATCAGGCGAACGCCGCCGGCGGCGGGCACGAGCAGACCAGGTTCCGGTCGCCCGCGGCGCCGTCGATCCGCCGGACCGGCGGCCAGATCTTCGGCGCGGCCGGGCCCGCCGGGAACACCGCCGTTTCGCGGCTGTACGGGCGGTCCCACTCGCCCGCGAGGCAGCGGGCCGTGTGCGGCGCCTGCCGCAGCGGCGAGTCTTCGAGGGGCCACTCCCCCGCCGCGACGCGGTCGATCTCGGCGCGGATCGCGATCATCGCGGCGCAGAAGCGGTCGAGTTCGGCGAGGTCCTCGCTCTCCGTCGGCTCCACCATCAGCGTCCCCGCGACGGGGAACGACATCGTCGGCGCGTGCAGGCCGTAGTCCGCCAGCCGCTTCGCGACGTCGTCGACCGTGACGCCGGTGGCCTTCGTCAGCGGCCGCAGGTCGAGGACGCATTCGTGCGCGAGGAGTCCCTCGCGCCCGGCGTACAGCACCGGGTAGTGCCCGGCGAGGCGCCGCGCGACGTAGTTGGCGTTGGCCACCGCCACCAGCGTCGCCCGGCGGAGGCCCGCGGCGCCCATCATCCGGACGTAGGCCCAGGAGATCGGCAGGATCGACGCGCTGCCCCACGGCGCCGCGCTGACCGGGCCGACGCCGGTGGCCGGGCCGGCCGCCGGCTGCAGCGGGTGGTTCGGCAGGAACGGCGCCAGGTGCGCGCGGACCCCGACCGGGCCGACGCCGGGCCCGCCACCGCCGTGCGGGATGCAGAACGTCTTGTGCAGGTTGAGGTGCGAGACGTCGGCGCCGAACCGGCCGTACTGGGCGACCCCGATCAGCGCGTTCAGGTTGGCGCCGTCGACGTACACCTGCCCGCCGGCGTCGTGCACCGCCGCGCACACTTCGCCGACGGTGTCTTCGTAGACGCCGTGCGTCGAAGGGTAGGTGAGCATGATCGCGGCGAGGTCGGCGCGGTGCTCGTCCACTGTGGACCGCAGGTGCGCGAGGTCGATGTTGCCGTCGTCGTCGCAGCGGACGACGACCACGCGCAGGCCCGCCATCACCGCGCTGGCCGCGTTCGTACCGTGGGCGCTGGCCGGGATGAGGCAGACGTCGCGCGCGTGCTCGCCGCGGGCGCGGTAGTGGGCGCGGATGGCGAGCAGGCCCGCGAACTCGCCTTGGCTGCCGGCGTTGGGTTGCAGCGAAACCGTGTCGTAACCGGTGATCCGCGCGAGCCAGGCGCTCAGGTCCGCGGCCACGTCCAGCAGCCCGGCGGCGTCCTCGGCGGGCGCGAACGGGTGCAGCCCGGCGAACTCGGGCCAGCTGATCGGTTCCATCCCGGCGGCGGCGTTGAGCTTCATGGTGCAGGAGCCGAGCGGGATCATGCTGCGGTCGAGCGCGACGTCCTTGTCGGCCAGCTGCCGCAGGTAGCGCAGCATGGCCGTTTCCGACCGGTGCGCGTGGAACACCGGGTGCGCGAGGTAGCCGCTCGTGCGCCGCAGCGGGGCCGGAAGCGCGTCCGCGGTGTCGGCGTCCAGCCCGTCCACATCGGACACCGAGACGCCGAACGCCTTCCACACGCGGGAGAGCCGCTCGCGGGTCGTGGTTTCGTCACAGGCGGCGCCGACGTGGTCCGCGTCGATCCGGCGCAGGGAGACACCGAGGTCGCGGGCCGCGGCGACGACCGCGTCCGCCCGGCCGGGCACCGCCGCGGCGACGGTGTCGAAGAACTCGCCGTGCACGACGTCGACGCCGCCTTCGGCGAGGCCGGCGGCCAGCACGGTGGCCATCCGGTGCGCCCGCAGCGCGATCGAGCGCAGCCCGTCGGGCCCGTGGTACACGGCGTACATCGAGGCCAGCACGGCCGGCAGGACCTGCGCGGTGCAGATGTTGGAGGTCGCCTTCTCCCGGCGGATGTGCTGCTCGCGCGTCTGCAGGGCGAGCCGGTACGCCGGGTGGCCGTCGGCGTCTTCCGAGACGCCGACCAGCCGGCCGGGCAGCTGCCGTTCGAGGCCGTGCCGCACGGCGAGGTAGGCGGCGTGCGGGCCGCCGAAGCCGAGCGGGACGCCGAACCGCTGCGTCGACCCGACGGCGACGTCGGCGCCGAGTTCGCCGGGCGGCCGCAGCAGGGTGAGGGCGAGCGGGTCGGCGGCGACGACCACGCCCGCGCCGTGGTCCTTCGCTTCGGCGATGGCGAGGTCGAGCTCGCGCACCGCGCCGGACGCGCCGGGGCAGGACAGGAGGATGCCGAAGAAGTCGCCGCCGAGCCCGAGCCCGGTCAGCCCCTGCGACAGGTCCTCGACGACGAGTTCGATCCCCAGCGGTTCGGCCCGGGTCCGCAGGACGGCGAGGGTCTGCGGCAGGGTGTCGGCGTCGACGACGAACCGCGGCGACGTCCCCCGCCCGGCCCGGCGCAGGAGGGTCATCGCCTCGGCGGCGGCGGTGGCTTCGTCGAGCAGGGAGGCGTTGGCGACGGGCAGCCCGGTCAGGTCGGCGATCACGGTCTGGAAGTTGAGCAGCGCTTCCAGGCGCCCTTGGGAGATTTCGGGCTGGTAGGGCGTGTAGGCGGTGTACCAGGCCGGGTTCTCCAGGACGCCGCGCCGGATGACGGGCGGGGTGACGGTGTCGTGGTAGCCGAGCCCGATCATGGCGGCGGTCGGCCGGTTCCGCGCGGCCCGCTCCCGGAGTTCGGCGAGCGCCTGGGCTTCCGTGGCGGCGGGCGGCAGCTCGAGCGGCTGCGCGGACGCCCGCAGCGACTCGGGCACGGCCCGCTCGGCGAGTTCGTCGAGCGAGGCGACGCCGATGACGTCGAGGATGTGCCGGAGTTCGTCCGGACCGGGGCCGATGTGCCGGTCGGCGAAGGGGATGCCCTGTTCCAGGGAGGCGAGTGACGGATCCACGATGGCCTCCTGAAAACGACAGCGCTTACCCGACCGACTCTAGAACGCGAGGGCGAGCGCGAGGTGACCACGGCGGGGGTCCGGGGGCGGAGCCCGCCGGGCGGGGTGTGGGGGTTGCACCCCCACAAGACACTCCGGAGGGTTCGGGTGAGCGCTTGCCGCGAGCAGGACTCACCCAAACCCGGAGGAAACCTCCCCGCTCTGTCTGACCCCGAAAGGGGCGCCTGAGAGTTTCGCCCGCAGGTTGAGCCGGGCTTGCACCGTCGGCGGGGCCATCAGGGTGTGTCCTGACGACCCGCTTTCCAGAGGCGTCTCGTCCGCGCGGTCCGGGGTGCCTGAGAGGTTCCGGGGAGGATTTGCTCCTTCGGCGCCGAGCTCAAGGTGTGGCTCGGACTCTCCCGCGCGGATTCGTCGACCGCACGGTGAACCTTACTCTGCCTGCCGCGGCGATGATCAACCGGTCTTGCGGGCGTTGCGGCGCTGGGTGAGTTCGTCCGGTTCGTGGGTCTCGACGATGCCGCCGTCGGCGCGTTCGGCCGGGAACTCGTGGATGGTGCCGCTGATTTCCTGCATCGCGCCGCTGACGGCGATGCCGAAGACGCCCTGGCCGCCCTGGAGGAGGTCGACGATCTCCTCCGGCGACGTGCATTCGTAGACCGTGGTGCCGTCGGAGAACAGCGTCACCCGGGCCAGGTCGCGGACGCCGCGGACGCGCAGGTGGTCGACGGCCACCCGGATGTTCTGGAGCGAGACGCCGGTGTCGAGCAGGCGCTTGACGACCTTGAGGACCAGGATGTCCTTGAAGGAGTACAGCCGCTGCGAGCCGGAGCCGTGCGCGGTGCGGATGCTGGGCGCGACCAGCTTGGTGCGGGCCCAGTAGTCGAGCTGGCGGTACGTGATGCCGGCGATCTGGCACGCCGCCGGACCCCGGTAGCCCACCAGCTCGTCGGGCAGCGAGTCGTCGGGGAACAGTTCACCCTGCTCACCAGCCGCGACCCCGACAGGCTGCTTCTCGGAACCAGCCTCGACCACGCAAGCCTCCCCTCGCCCGACCTGACGGCCGGCGAATGACAGCCGGACGGTCCCAGGAGCGGGACCCGCCGGAGATCAACCACCACGGTCCGGCCCCAGACCGTGAATCACACCGTGGCGATTTACCTCCTTCGACGGTAAGCGTCCGGAGAACACCGGTCAACGCGACGCGCGGCAAGCCCCCGCGGTCGGCTGAGCCTTTGAGCCGTTCGCCGTACCCCTGATCGCGTGGCTTCAAACCTGGTGCACCTTTTTACTCACTCAGGTAACTTGTTACTCATGCAAGTAAAAACCGACCTCATGGCGGAACTGGGGCTCAGCGTCACCGAGGCCGCGCGCCGGGCGCAGATCCTCGGCGCGACCATCGGCGTGCTCGCCGACCTCGGCTACCGCCGGACGACGTTCGCCAAGATCAAGGAACGAGCCGGGCTCAGCAGCACCCGGCTCATCTCCTACCACTTCACGAACAAGGCCGGCCTGATGCAGTCCGTGCTCAGCACGGTGCTGGAGACGCGGCAGGAGTTCCTCACCCAACGCACCGGCGGTGGCCTCGACCCAGCCGACCGGCCCGGTTACCTGCGCGCGCACATCGAGACGTCGATCGCGTTCCTGCGCGCGTACCCGGAGTGCGTCCGGGCGCTGACGGAGCTGGCCGCCAACGCCGACGACGCCGACGGCTGGGTGATGACGAAGGTCGTGCTCGACGACCTGCGCGTGCACGGCCTGGCCCGGCAGCTTAAGCAGGGCCAGGCCGAGGGCGTCTTCGGCCGCGGCTTCACGCCCGAGGTGATGGCGATGTCGATCGCGCAGGCCGTCGACGGCGTCGCGGCCGCCTACGCGGCGGACCCGGCGCTGGACCTGGAGAAGTACGCGCGCGAGGTGGCGGACACCTTCGTCAAAGCGACGGCGCCTTGAGCACCCGGTCGAGGCGGTCTTCGATGCGGGCCTTCGGGAACGCGCCGACGATCGTCTCGACCGGCTCGCCGCCGCGGAAGAGGATCATCGTCGGCAGCGACATGACCTGGTAGGACCGGGTGGTCTCCGGGTTCTCGTCGGCGTTGATCTTGCGGACGGCGAGCTCGCCCGCCCGCTCGGCGGCCAGCTGCTGCAGCACCGGGCCGACCATCCGGCACGGGCCGCACCAGGTGGCCCAGAACTCGACGAGCACGGGGACGTCGTGGGCGAGGACCTCGGCGAAGGTCGCATCGGTGACGTCGGCGATTTCGGACACGGCGGGGCTCCTCAGGGACGCGGGGCTTCGGGCACGACACACGGATCGGGCGCCTGCCGGGCCAGGGCGGCGGCGAGTTTCGCGGCCAGTTCGCCGCGGATGCCGCCGAGCCGCGCGAGGAGCGCGTCGGCTTCTTCGAGCTTGCGCCGGTAGACCTCGATGGAGTTCGCGCAGGAATCGCCGGTTTCGTGGCCGCTGCGCAGGCAGTCGACGAACGGACGCGTCTCCTCCAGCGTCAGGCCGACCGTCTGGAGGGTCTGGATCTCCTGGACCAGCTGGAGGTCGTCCTCGTCGTATTCGCGGTAGCCGTTCGCCGAGCGCCGGGCCGCGAGGAGGCCTTGGTCCTCGTAAAACCGCAGCGCACGGGTGGTGGTACCCGTGCGCTGCGCCAGTTCTCCGATCCGCATGCCTCGACGCTAGACGTTGACGTGCGCGTCAAGGCAAGGTTTTGTCCTACGTATCCGCTCCGCGGAAGTCTTCCGGGGAGACCGAGTCGAGGAACTCGCGGAACTTCTCGACCTCGTCCTCCTGCTCGTCCGGGATGATCAGGCCGGCTTCCTCCAGCACCGAGTCCACGGCGTGGATGGGGACACCGATCCGCAGGGCCAGCGCGACCGAGTCGCTCGGCCGGGCGGACACCCTGATGTCGCCGTCGAACACGAGTTCCGCGAAGAACGTGCCTTCCTTCAGGTCGGTGATGACGACCTGCTCCAGCTCCCGGCCGAGCGCTCCGATGACCTCTTTCAGCAGGTCATGCGTGAGCGGGCGGGCGGGGCGGACGCCCTGCTGCTCCAGGGCGATGGCGGTGGCTTCGACCGAGCCGATCCAGATCGGCAGGTACCGTTCACCTTCGGTCTCCCGCAGCAACAAGATCGGCTGATTCGCGGGCAGCTCGACCCGCACACCGACGACGCGCATTTCGCTCATCGGGCTTCGCCTCCCTCTCGTGCACACGGGCTGCAGCGCTGAACCGGCTTCACGCCCATACTCCCGACGCTACCCGTCATCCGTGCGCTGTGCTCGCTGTCCGGACTCTCTCGGTTCGCCTGCCGCAAACCCGTCCCTTCACGGTACGGCATGCGGTGCCGAACATTCAGTCATTGACATGGGACCGCAAAGAGGATCTCACTGCCCCGTTATCGATCAACACCCGGCGACGCCGCGGATCCCGGCCTTGACGAGGAGCGTGTGCAGGGTCACGGACAGGGCCGCGAGCTCCCGCACCACTTCGTCGGCGCGCGACTTCGCCTCCGGGTCGCGGTGCCGGTACACCGGCGTCACGATCTGCTCCAGCAGCCCGACCTCGCGGTCGGCCGCGGCGCGGAAAGCACGCAGGTGTCTCGGTTCGATCCCGAATTCGGTCATCGCCTTCACCGTCCGCGCGACCAGCACCGCGTCCGGGTCGAAGAACCCGGCGGTACCGGGCCGGACCAGGCCGTACTGCTGCAGCTCGGCCAGCGCGGCGGCGTCGATGCCCGCCTGCTCCAGGAGTTCCTCCCGGGTCAGGCGCAGCTCCTTGCCTGGGACGAAGTCCGCCGCCACGGGCAGGCCGACGTTCTCCGCCGAGACGTCGATGGGCACCAGCCGGCGCGGCGGGCGGGGCAGGGCCGCGGCGGGCTCGGCCCCCGAGTCCGCCGCGTCCAGCTGTTCCTTGATGACTTTCAGCGGGAGGTAGTGGTCCCGCTGGGCGGCCAGGACGAACCTCAGTCGCTCCACGTCCGCCGCGGCGAACTGCCGGTAACCCGACGGCGTCCGGCCCGGGGTGACCAGGCCTTCCGCTTCGAGGAACCGGATCTTGGAGATCGTGACATCGGGGAAGTCGCCGCGCAGCTGCGCGAGTACCGCCCCGATGCTCAGTCCGTGGTTCTGTGGCCGTCCGGCCGCCGTCACTGCGCCCCCTGGCCCCCGTGCCCCGGGCCGGTCAGGAAGACCAGGCGGAACTTCCCGATCTGCACCTCGTCGCCGCCGGCGAGGACGGCCTGGTCGACCGGCTCGCGGTTGACGTAGGTGCCGTTGAGGCTGCCGACGTCGATGACGACGAACTCGCCGCCTTCACGCCGGAACTCGGCGTGCCGGCGGGAGACCGTGACGTCGTCGAGGAAGATGTCGCTGTCCGGGTGCCGTCCGGCGCTGGTGGTGTCGCGGTCGAGCAGGAACCGCGAACCCGCGTTCGGGCCGCGCTTCACGACCAGCAGGGCCGAACCCGGGGGCAGGGCGTCGACACCCTGGACCGGGGCTTCCGGGGCGGGCTCGCGACCTTCGGCTTCGGCCAGGAAGTCGGCCCGGAAGACAGAGGTCCGCTCCGGAGACTGCTCCGGGGGAACGCCGCCGGGCCCGTCGTTCGTGCTCACCTGAGCTCTCCTCCACACATGCTGTGTTGCCAGTACTCAAGAACGTGTAGCTGCCAACGTACCGTGCCTGATCGATTCTCCGAGCCCCGGCTCCCCGAACCGGCGGAGCGGGCTTCAGCCCTTGGTCAGCGCGTCGTACGCCTCGGCTTCGAGCAGGGCTTCCAGGCCCGCCGGGTCGTCGAGCCGGATCTCGATCAGCCAGCCCTCACCGTAGGGGTCGCTGTTGATCAGCTCGGGCGAGTCGGCGACGGCGTCGTTGACCGCGACGACCTCCCCGTCGACCGGCGCGAACAGCTCGGAGACGCTCTTGGTCGACTCGACCTCGCCGAAGACGTCGCCCGCGCTCACCTGCCTGCCGACGTCGGGCAGGTCGACGAACACGACGTCGCCGAGCTGGTCCTGCGCGTACTCGGTGATGCCGACGCGCACGAGGGTGTCCTCGCCGCGGGTGGCGACCCACTCGTGTTCCTCGGTGTAGCGAAGCTCTTCAGGAGCGGACAACGCCGGTCCCCTTTCATGCCTTCACTGGCGAAAAGTGTTGGGCGAAGTCTTACACCCACACGGCGCAGCCGCCCGCCACGACCCGGCAGAACTCATTCCCGGGCGCCGCGGAGCGCGTTGCGCGCCTGCACGACGTAGAGGACGCCGGACCAGACGTAGAGGACGGCGCCCCAGATGGTGAAGGCGTACCCGATCGGCCGCGCGACCGCGGCGACGTCCGAGCCGCCCTGGGCGAGCAGCAGGAACGGGAAGGCGTACATGAGGACGAAGGTGGCCCCCTTCCCGATGTAGGTGACCTCGGGCGGCGCGAAGCCCCGGCGGCGCAGGGTGACGACGCAGACGCCGAGCACGGCCTCCCGCAGGACGAGCGGGACGACGACCCACCACGGGATGATGCCGCGGACGAGGAAGGCGACGAGGGTGGCGAGGATGTAGAGCCGGTCGGCGGCGGGGTCGAGCAGCTGCCCGAGCCGCGACATCTGGTTGAGCCAGCGGGCGAGCTTGCCGTCGAGCCAGTCGGTGAGGGCGCTGAAGACGAGCAGGGCCAGCGCCCAGCCGTCTTCTTCGGGGCCGAGCAGCAGCCAGAGGAAGACGGGCACCCCGGCCAGCCGCAGCAGCGACAGGATGTTGGGGACGTTGAGGGCCTGCCGCAGCAGCGACGGCTCGGCGGCGGAGCCCGTCTGAGCGGCGGGTTCGGGGGCGGCTGTGCTCACCGGGCCATTAAACAGCGGTGGGAGGTGGCGGCGCCCGGTGGTGCGGCGGCTGGGCCGGCGGGATTGTGGTGGCGGCGGGGCGCTGGGATGGCGGGCCCGGTGGCGCAGCGGCTGGGCGCGGGCTTAGTGGTGGCGGCGGGGCCGGCGTGGCAGGCCCGGTGGCGCGGCGGCTGGGCGGCGGGCTTAGCCGTGCGGCGGGACCGGCATAGGGGGCCCGGTGGTGCGGCGGCTGGGCGCGGGATTGGTCGTGGCGGCGGGGCTGGCATGGCGCGCTTGCGGCTCGGCGGACCGTCGGACACTCCCACCCGGTGAGCCGGGAGCAGGCAGCGTGCCAGCTGAAGCCCGCTCGATGTCGCGGCGCTTCGGACCGGGCGGCGCGGAGCTCCGGTTGCCAAGTCATCTTGATGGCGCCCGCTTGCTCGGGGCGGCGAGGTGCCTGCCAGGTCGAAGCGGCGCCAGGCTCGCGCGAGAACGGTGTGCGGTAGACCGGCCAACTGGCGCCCGCTCCTACCCGGCTCCGGTGAGGTGGCTCGGCCTGTCCGGCTCCGCCGCTCCTCGGCGGGCCACCCCCGACATCCCGGCCCAGCGGCCCCACCTACCCAGGCCGGCCACTCTCCGTGGTCCAACCCCCGGGCGGCCGACCTCCCCATCCGGCCCAGCCCGGGCACCCCGTGGCGCGACCAGCCAACTCTCAGCAACCCGCCTCCCCGGGCAGCCCGGGCTCAAGGCGGCCCCCAGCCGACCCAGGCCAGGCGGCCGCAGCCGGGCCGCCCCCTCGGCGCGGCCCGGCCTCGGCTCAGCTCGCGCGGCGGTGGCTCCAGCCGCGGCGCTGCAGCTCCGCGCTGGTCAGCGACTCGGGGCGGCCGCGGTAGTCGGTGCCCATCCAGCGGGCTCGGCCCGATCCGCCCTCGAGGACGTACGGGCGGCCGCAGCACCAGACCACGGTGCTCGGGACGGTCGGCGGACTGGACGGGTCTTCGGTGCTGCTCACAGCGTCGGCGTTCATCGCTCTCACGGGATTCGGGACGGTTGTCGGGGACGGGAAGCTCGGCGGCCTCCACCAAGATCTTCGGCACGCGGGACCGTTTTGTTAACCGTCGCGGCGCGAATTAGACCGATCGATTCTTGATGACAGCGGGAGGTTTCGGAGCGTGAACGGAATGTTAATCGTCCATTGTGGACACCATTTCGACGGCCACCGGAGCCGGCCGCCACCCGGCTGGAGTAATCTCCGGCACAACGTCCACACCAGCCAGCCGGGGAGGAAGGATCGCGGTGTCCCACCCGACCACCACGAAGACGTGGCTCGTGGCCTGCCTCGCCCTGCCCGTGCTCGCCGCCTGCTCGGGCGACCCCGCCGCGCAGGCTCCGCCGGCGCCGCCGCCCGCGTCCGCCGCGCCCTCCGTGACCACGTCCGCGAGCGCTCCGACGCTGCCGCCGTCCCCCGGCGGCAGCGCGCCCGCACCCGCGCCGGCCAACCGGCCGTCCGGGCCGCCGCCGTCCGTGCCGGGCTCGTGCGGCACCGTGACCGCCGCCAGCGGGCTGACGCTCTACGTCTTCGACAGCGGCTCCGCCGGCGTCAGCTGCGTCGCCGCGACGAAGCTGGTCGGCGACTTCCACCGCAAGATCACCGGGCGCCAGGACTCCGGCTCGAACGACGCGGTGAACGAGACCGTCGACGGCTGGCTGTGCACCTCCGGGCCGCCCGCCGCCCAGGGCGGTACCACCTGCACGAAGGGTGAGCAGACGGTCTTCGCCGCCGTCGTGCCGTCCGAGTGAGTCCGTTCCGATCCCCGCGCTCCTGAAGGGTCCATGAAGACACTCGCGTACCCCCTGCTGCTCGTCGCCGCGGCCGCCGCGCTGGCCGGCTGCGGCAGCGACCCGGCGCCCGCCGCGTCGCCCTCCGCACCCGCCCCCGTTCCCGCCGCGGCCGCGGCGGCCGCCTCGACGGCCCCCGGCGTGCCGTGCGGCGACACCACCGGCCCGGGTGGCGCGAAGACGGCGGTCGTCGCGCACGGCCGGGTCGACTGCGCCGCGGCGACGAAGCTGCTGAAGGACTACTTCGCGAAGCTGACCCCGGCGGAGGCGGCCTCCGCCGACGGCCCCGGCCCGATCGCCCTCGACGAGTGGACGTGCGGCAGCGGCCCGAACGACCCGGTGACGGTGTGCTCGACCGAGGACGGCCGCCAGGTCGAGGGCACCCGCCGCTGAGCGGTCCCCGACCGCCCCAAGGCGGCCTTCGGTGCTCCATCCATGCCCCCACCACCACCCTCAACGGAGGCGCTCCGCGCCGCAGTCCTGATTCAACGCACCCAAGGCCGCCTTGGGGCGCTTGAGGCGGGGTGCCGTCAGGACTTGAGGTCCGGGAAGTCCTCTTCGCGGTACTCGGTGCCCGCGCCCCGCGCCGGGTCGCTCTCGCGGCCTCGCAGCTCGACGCGGCGGATCTTGCCCGAGATCGTCTTCGGCAGCTCCGCGAACTCCAGCCGCCGGATCCGCTTGTACGGCGCCAGGTGCTCGCGGCAGTACGCCAGGATCGACCGCGCGGTCGCGGCGTCGGCCGGGAACCCGGCCGCGAGCACGACGTACGCCTTCGGCACCGCCAGCCGGATCGGGTCGGGGGCCGGGACCACCGCCGCCTCGGCCACCGCCTCGTGCTCGATCAGGACGCTCTCCAGCTCGAACGGCGAGATCCGGTAGTCCGACGCCTTGAACACGTCGTCGGTGCGCCCGACGTAGGTGATGTAGCCGCGTTCGTCGATCGAACCGACGTCACCCGTGTGGTAGAAGCCGCCGGCGAAGGCCGCCGACGTGCGCTCGTCGTCGTCGGCGTACCCCGTCATCAGGCCCACCGGCCGGTGCGCGAGGTCGAGGCAGATTTCGCCCTCCGCCGCGCGCTCGCCGCCGACCGGGTCGACCAGCGCGACCACGAAGCCGGGCAGCGGACGGCCCATCGAGCCGGGCACGACGTCCTGGCCCGGCGTGTTCGCGATCTGCACGCTGCTTTCGGTCTGGCCGAAGCCGTCGCGGATGGTGACGCCCCAGGCCTTCTCGACCTGGTCGATCACCTCGGGGTTGAGCGGCTCCCCCGCCCCGACGACCTTCTTCGGCGGGGTCTTCAACGCCGTCAGGTCGGCCTGGATGAGCATCCGCCACACCGTCGGCGGCGCGCAGAAGCTGGTCACCCCGCACCGGTCCATCTGCGCCATCAGCGCACCCGCGTCGAACCGGCTGTAGTTGTAGAGGAACACCGTCGCCTCGGCGTTCCACGGCGCGAAGAAGTTGCTCCACGCGTGCTTCGCCCAGCCCGGCGAAGAAATGTTCAAGTGGACGTCGCCCGGTTCCAGCCCGATCCAGTACATCGTCGACAGGTGGCCGACCGGGTAGGACACGTGGGTGTGCTGCACCAGCTTGGGCTTCGCGGTCGTGCCGGAGGTGAAGTACAGCAGCAGCGGGTCGCCGGCCCGCGTCGGGCCGTCCGGGGTGAACTCCGGGGACTCGGCGGACGCGGCCGCGTACGAGTGCCAGCCCTCGACCGGCTCCCCCACCGCGATCCGCGTGTAGCCGCCCTCGACGCCGTCGAACTTCGGCGCGTCGGCCGAGCGGACGACGACGTGCCGGGCCGCGCCGCGCTCCACGCGGTCGGCCAGGTCGACCGGCCCGAGCAGCGTCGACGCCGGGATGATCACCGCGCCGAGCTTGATCGCGGCGAGGATCGTCTCCCACAGTTCGCCCTGGTTGCCGAGCATGAGGATCAGCCGGTCGCCGCGGCGGACGCCGAGGCCGCGCAGCCAGTTCGCCACCCGGTCGGACCGGGCGGCCATCTCCGGGAACGTCCAGCGGTTCTCGGTGCCGTCCTCCTCGACGATCCACAGCGCGTACCGCTGCGCGTTGGCGGGGTCGTGCGCGACGACGTCGAACCAGTCGATCGCCCAGTTGAACTCCGTGAGCTGCGGCCAGGCGAAGTCGCGGTACGCCGTCTCGTAGTCCTCGCGGTGGGCCTGCAGGTAGTCCCGCGCCGCGCGGAACGCTTGGTGGACCTCCGAAGCGGTCACGCTGCCTCCTTCTACTCGCCCTTGAACTCCGGCGGGCGGCGTTCCATGAAGGCCTGGACCGCTTCGCCGAGGTCCTTGCTGGGCAGGAACGCCGAGTTCCAGGCGGCGACGTACCGGAGGCCGTCGGCGACCTGGCGTTCGGTGTTCGCCGCCAGTACCTGCTTCGTACCCTGCACCACCAGCGGCGGGTTCGCAGCGATCTCGCCGGCGAGTTCCCGTGCGGCCTTCAGCAGCGTCTCCTGGTCCGGGTGGACGTCGTTGACCAGGCCGATCTTCTCGGCGCGGGCGGCGTCGATGTCCTTGCCGGTGAGGGCGAGCTCGCGCAGGTGGCCCTCCCCGACGATCGAGGCGAGCCGCTGGAGGCTGCCGAGGTCGGCGACGATGGCGACGCGCACCTCGCGGACGCTGAACTTGGCGTCCGCGCTGGCCAGGCGGACGTCCGCGGCGGCGACGACGTCGACGCCGCCGCCGATGCACCAGCCGGACACGGCCGCGACGACCGGTTTGCGGCAGTCCGCGATCGAGCTGACCGCCGCCTGCAGCGACCGGACCTGGTCGAGGAACGCCGTCCGCGGGCCGGCCAGGCTGTCCCCGCCCAGCATCGGCGCCCAGTCGCCCATCATCGCGGGCAGGTCGAGGCCGTAGGAGAAGTGCTTGCCGCTGCCGGTCAGCACGACGGCCCTGACCTGCGGGTCGGCGTCCAGCGCGCGGAACACCAGCGGCAGCTCGCGCCAGAAGTCCGGGCCCATCGCGTTGCCCTTGGACGGGCCGAGGAGCGTCACTTCGGCCACGTGGCCGTCGACGTCGACCTTCAGGGACACCAGGTCGGGCAGACTGTCAGCAGTAGCGGTCATGGGGGCCATCTTGACCCATGCCCGCGACACCCCGCCATTGGCACCGCGTCAATTGCTCCGCACGTCACTGTGCCAACCTGGTCGGGGGATGCTTTCCTGAACGAGACTCGCACACGACCGGGGAGGACGGTGGGACATGGGCCCGGCCGGCGCGACCGCGATCGAACCCGAAACCCCGGCCGAGCCGGTCCGGCGGGCGTCTCGCCCCATCGAGCTGACCGGCTCGTTCGACCACGAAGGCCACCGGCTCTGGTACACCGAGTTCGGCAGCGGCGACAGGGTCGTCGTCCTCACCCACGGGATCATGCTGACCCGCCGGATGCACGCGCCGCTGGCGCGCCGGCTGGCCCGCGCCGGCTTCCGGGTGATCACCCTCGACCTGCTCGGCCACGGCGACTCGGACCGGCCGACCGAGTCGTGGCTGTACTCGATGCCGTCGTTCGCCGAGCAGACCCTGGCCCTGCTGGACCACCTCGAGGTGCCGTCCGCGGTGATCGGCGGGACGTCCCTGGGCGCGAACGTCTCGCTGGAGGTGGCGGTGCAGGCGCCTTCGCGGGTGCGGGGGCTGATCGTCGAGATGCCGGTGCTGGACAACGCGATCGTCGCGGGGCTGGTGACGTTCGCCCCGCTACTGATGGCGGCCCGGTTCCTGCCGTTCACGGTGCAGGCGGTGGCGCTGGCGGCCTCGGTGGTCCCGCACGGCAACCAGTGGGTCGACGTCGTGACGGACACGCTGTCGCAGCGGCCGGCCCCGATGGCGGCGCTGCTGCACGGGGTGCTGTTCGGCCGGATCGCGCCGCCGAAGTCGGTGCGCCGCAAGATCACGACCCGCGCACTGGTGATCGGGCACCAGAACGACCCGATCCACCCGTTCGGCGACGCGGACACCCTGGCGGTCGACATGCCGGAGGCGGAGTTCGTCCAGGCCCGCAGCCCGGTCGAGCTCCGGTTCGACCCGACCAGGCTGTCGGACGCGATCCGCGACTTCGCCGCGAGCTGCTACGAAGACTGAACCCGGATCTTGCGTGATCGAGCACCTGACTCGCGTGATTGAAGGCGTAACTCGCGTGTCCGGAGGGGCATCTCGCGTGATTGGAGGGGCATCTCGCGTGATTGGAGGGGCATCTCGCGTGACTGGAGGGGCATCTCGGGTGATGCCCCGCTGATCACGCGTGATGCCCCGCTGATCACGCGTGATGCCCGGCTGATCACGCGTGTGGAGTTGCCCCGGTGAGGCGGACACGGGTTTTTCAGGCAGCCAGGGCCTGACGGTAGCTGGTTCGGGCTTCGGCTGGGGTGTGGTGGCCGACCGTTGAGTGCAGCCGGTTGTGGTT
>NZ_JAJPWN010000031.1:0-72254 GCF_046549135.1 Amycolatopsis sp. lyj-23
GGAGGAGATGCCCTGCATCTGCGGGACCGACTTGGTCGTCGTGGCCAGCGTCCGGGCCGCCGCCCGCCCCAAGCTCGACGGTGCCTGCTCGGATTCCACCGGGTCGGTGACAGTCACAGCGAAAACCACCCAATCGTTCGCGTTCGGCCCGTACCTGCCCAGCGGGCACGCCGGTCCTGAGGTAATTGTGGATATGCGCGGTTTCGTCACACCGCGAAATCAACATAGCAATCGCGCCGGGTCGCACAATGACACGATCGGGTCACCCGCGAAGGCGGCTGTGTTCGATACTTGATCGTTTCCCGACGACGTTCGAACGCCGTGGTCACAGCCTGTCCCCGGACGTCACTCGGTCGTGGAAATCCCTGTACAGCAGCGGGGTCCGTGGTTGCCGAGCGGTACGCTGCCACCGCCGTATCCCGCGTCGACTGGGCCGAATCGGCGACTTCCACGGTCGGGGTGCGGCCACCAGGATGAATTCGACCCCCGCTGTTGTCCGCCCGGAAATGGGTGACTAACTTGAGCGTTCCCGGGGCTGGAATGCGCCGGGCCGTGCTTCCCGCGCTCGCGGGCGAAAGGACCCCGATGAACATCTTCGTGGCCGGCAGTCTGTGGGTGGCCGGCGCGGCCGCGGTGGCGGGCGTGATCGCGTACCTGGTGCGCCGGTTCGGCTGGGACGAGGGCCGCCCGGACAACAACGACGCGGCCGGCCAGGTGTTCACCATCGTCGGCGGGTTGCACGCGGTCCTGGTCGCCTTCGTGCTGATCTCGCTGTTCGACTCGGTGAACGACGCGAGCCAGAACGCGCAGACCGAGGCCGACAGCCTCGTCGCGGCCACCTGGGCGGCCGACGCGCTGCCGGCCGAGACGAAGGACCGCGTGCACCAGCTCGCCGCCGCGTACGCGCGGACGGTCGAAGAGCAGGAGTGGCCGCGCCTGGCCGACGGCGGCCCGGTGCCGGCCACGGGCGCGACGCAGCTCGACCAGATGCGCGAGGCCGTGACGGCCGCCCCGGCCGACGGCGACTGGCAGCTGGACCGCAAGACCGAGGCGAGCAACCAGCTGTGGTCGGTCTACCAGGCCCGCGAGCAGCGGCTGGCGCACTCCGGCGCCGGCGGGGTCGGCGCCGTCGTCTGGTTCGCCCTGATCCTGGGCAGCCTGATCACGGCGATCCTGCTGCCCAACCTGTTCGGCGGCACCCGGCTCGCCGCGCACATCATCATCGTGTCCACCCTGGCCGGCACGATCACGCTGCTGTTGTTCGCGATCTACCAGCTGCAGAACCCGTTCAGCGGGGGCGCGAAGGTGGCGCCGGAGGCGTTCACCTCGGCTCTGGAAAGGCTGGTTTGACCGGCACGCGGGCCCGCTGGGCGGCGATGCTCGGCGTGGCCGCGGCCGTCTCGGCGCTGCTGGCGGCGACGGGCTGGCTCGCGCCGCCGCGCGCGAAGCAGCCGCCGCCGCAAGCGCCGGGCGGCTGCACGATCCTGCAGGCGGAGAACGTCCGCGAGGGCGCGCCGACGACCTTGCGGCTGCTGGCCCTGCCCGCGGGAACCACCCGCCGCGTCACCCAGGCCGGGTACTGGATCAACGCGATGGGCTACTCCGCCGCGCAGGACGTCGTCTACGGCGTTGCCGACGGCACCCGCACCGGCCGGTACGTCCACGGTGCGCACGCGGTCCGGATCGACGCCGCGGGCGTGGTCACCGACCTCGGCGTGATCGGGCGCGCGGGTGCGCACCGTCCCGTGTGGAGCCTCGTCACCGGGGCCACCGCGGGCGCGATCGACGGCCACCGCTGGTACGTGCGGCAGGGCAGCGATCTGTACACAGTGGACATCGACCCGGCCGGGCAGGACTACCTGCGGGTCGTGCACCGGACGCCGCTGCGGCCGGTGTCGCTCGCCGTCGGCATCGACGACTTCGCCGTCGACCCGGCCGACGGGCTGCTCTACGGCGTCTCGACGACCTCCCGCGGGGACAGCTCGGTGGTCGGGATCGACCCGGTGACCGGGCGGGTCGCGGTGGTGCCCGGCCTCCGGTTCCCGGAGGGCGGCGCGTACGGGTCGGTGGTGCTCGCGCCCGGTGCGATCTACGCCACGGCCAACCACGCCGGACGGCGCAGCGTCACCTACCGCCTGCCGCGCGACGGCTCGGGTCCCGCCATCGAGGTCGCCTCCGGGCCGCCGCTGGTGAGCAGCGACGCGGCCGGGTGCCTCACCGAAGCGGCGCCTCCGCCGTCGTCCCCGCCGCCGTCGACCACCCGGCCATCCCCGCCGTCGACCACCCGGCCGTCGCTGCCGCCGTCGACCACCCAATCGTCCCCGCCGCCGCCCCGGACCCAGACGCCGCCGGTCACGCCGCCGCCGTCGCCCGAACCGCCGCCGCCGTCGCGGCCGCTCCCGGTGGAGCAGCCCGTCGTCGTGCCGCCGGCCCCGGCGCCGGCGCCCCTGCCGACCCCGGTGGTCACGCCGCCGCCGTCCGCTTCGGCGCCGCCACCGCCGTCGCCGTCACCTCACGTGCACCCGGCGAAGAAGGCTGAAGTGGCAGCCCCGGACACCGGTAAGCGGACCCAGCAGAAACGCCGCTGGGGGCTGACGGTGCTCATCCTCGTGCTCGGCGGCGCCGCCGCGGGCGGGCACGCGCGCCGGCACCGGTGAGGGGTCAGTACTTGAACTGGTCGACGTTGTCGGCGGTGATGAGCAGGGGATCCCCCAGCAGGACGGTCTTCGTCGCGGCGTCGTACTTCACCGACGGCAGCTCCAGGCTGACCTTGTTCACCGGGTTGAGGGGCTTGCCGTCGGCGACCTGCTTCGCCGTCCACGCGGTGAGGTAGCCCAGCGACTCGACGTTCCACAGCACCGACTGCGAGCACGAGCCGTCGAGCAGGAACGGCTTGACCGCCTGCGGCGTCCCGACGCCGACGGTGAACACCTGGCCGATCTTCTGCTCGTCGCCCACGGCCTTCGCGACGCCGGGCGCGGACGTCGTGCACTCGCCGATCAGCCCGGTCAGGCCGGGGTGGCTGGTGATGAGCTGCTTGGCCAGCGCGGTCGCGACGTCCTCGTCCTCGCCCGCGTAGACGGTCCCGACAAGCTCGGCCTTCGGGTAGTGCGCGGCCGCATACTCCTTCTGGACCGCGATCCACGCGTTGAGGTTCGCCGCGGCCGGGCCGCAGGAGACGATCGCGTACTGGCCGGCCCCGCCGGTCTTCGCCATCAGCGCGTCGACGAGCGCGGTGCCGATGCCCTGCGCGCTGGCCTGGTTGACGAACACCTCGCGTTGCGTGCCCGGCGCGTCGGCGTCCGCGGTGAGCACGTGGATGCCCTTCGCCCTGGCCTCGGCGATGACGCCGGCGAGCGCGGCCGGGTCGTTGGGGGCCACGACGATGACGTCGACCTTCTTCGCGATCAGGTCACGCAGGATCTTCACCTGCGCGGCCGGGTCGACGCTCGCCGGGCCGGTCGAGTGCCAGACGACGCCCAGCTGCCTGGCCGCGTCGAGGCCGCCGCGGTCCATCGCCTCGAAGTACGGGATGCCGCGGACCTTGGGCACGAACTCGATCCGGGTGGGCGACGGCGCGGGTGCGCTGCCCAGCTGGTCCGCGCAGCCTCCGAGCGCGAGCGCCGCCACCAGCGGCAGCGTCGCGGCCAGCCGGAAGGTCTTCGTCGGCCCTCGCATCCCCACCCATTCCTCGGGAAATTCGATCGGTTCGATCGGTCTGCGCACGGTGGAGACCAAGGGCGAACGTAGGGCTCCGGGTAACTGTGGTCAACGGGATGTGCGCAAAGGGTTACGGAAGTGAGTTCTGCTCCGGTGAAGATCCGCTGGTGAGGCGGGTTCGGCTACTGTGTGTGATGTCGACGGGTCTTTGGGTGCCCGGCCGCGCGCCGCTGTGACGGACAGAACGGGCGCCGTGTACCCCCAGGGGGTATACAGTGGCGTCATGAGCGAACAGCACGGGGCTTCGTGGGCGACGGCGATCCAAGCGACTCTGCACTGCCTGACCGGCTGTGCCATCGGTGAGGTGCTCGGCATGGTGCTGGGCACGGCGTTCGGCCTGCACAACGCGGCGACGGTCGTCCTGTCGATCGTGCTGGCCTTCGTCTTCGGCTACGGCCTGACCATGCGCGGCGTGCTGAAGTCGGGGCTGGGCGCGGCGGCGGCGTTCAAGGTCGCGCTGGCCGCGGACACCGTGTCGATCGCCGTGATGGAACTGATCGACAACACGGTGGTCGTGGCGATCCCCGGCGCGATGGACGCCGGGCTGACCAGTTTCCTGTTCTGGCTGTCACTGGCGCTGTCGCTGGCGATCGCGTTCGTCGTCACGGTGCCGGTCAACCGCTGGATGATCGGGCGCGGCCTCGGCCACGCGAAGGTGCACGCGCACCACCACCACTGAACGGCAACTGACCGGACACTGGTCGGCCACTGGTCGGCACTGATCGGGCACTGGCCGAGGATGGCAACTGATCGGCCACTGGATGCCAACTGACCGGGCACTGAGTCGCCACTGGCCGGGCACTGAGTGGCCACTGATCGGGAATTGGCCGGGAACTGGAACGACAACTGACTGGGCACTGAACGGCAACTGCGTCCGGGGAGGTGGCGGCCTCCTCGGACGCCGCTACACGCTCGAGAGGTCGATCGCGCGGTCCACCTTGCGCCGGTCGAGCACCCGCAGGATGCCTTCCAGCAGGTAGTAGTCGGCGTAGGGGAGCGACACCTCGACGCCGTCCTCGGCCGGCCGGTTGCGGGTGCAGCGGGCGACACTCGCCTCGGCGCGGGCGGACTTCGTGGTCAAGCACGTCCGCGACACCGCCGTGAGGATCCTCAGGGCACTTTCCCGGTAGTGCGGGCGGTGCGTGAGCTCCGCCAGGTCCAGCAGGCCGCACGCCATGACGACCCCTGCGGACGCGTCCTTGACGTCGTCCGGTGCCTGCGGGGCCAGGTAGTCCCACACCGGCACGTGGTCGGCCGTCAGCTGCCCCAGCGCGAAGTCCGCGAGCCGCCGGGCCGTGGTCAGGAACTCCGGGTCGCCGGTGCGCCGGTGGATGGTCGTGAACCCGTAGACGCCCCAGGCCTGCCCGCGCGACCAGCACGACGCCGGGCTGTAGCCCTGCACCGTGTTCGGCCCGACCGGCGCGCCGGTGACCGGGTCGAAGTCGAACACGTGCGGCGTCGACCCGTCCGGGCGGACGAAGTTCCGCTGCGCGGTCTGCGCGTGCGCGACCGCGATCTCCAGGTACTTCGGGTCCTGGGTCTGCTGACTCGCGAAAGCCAGCAGGTCGAGGTTCATGATCGTGTCCATGATGACGCGGCCGGCGTTGTTCGGGTCGCTCAGCGAACCCCAGGCGCGGATGAACCGGCCCGCCGGGTTGTAGCGCTTGATCAGCGACGACGCGGCCTGCACCGCGCCGGCCCGCCACTTCTCCTCGCCGGTGAGCCGCCAGGCGGTCACCCACGAGGGGTAGAAGAGGAACCCGAGGTCGTGCGTGCTCGTGTCGTTCTGGCGCGGCGCGAGTTTCTCCGCGGAAGCCAGGGCGAGTGCCTTGAATTGTTCCTCGCCGCTGTGCAGCCAGGCCAGCCACAACTGGCCGGGCCAGAATCCGCCGACCCAGTCGCCGTTCTGCGAATAGGTCCACTTTTCGAACTTCGTGCCGACCGGAAACGCGGTGACGCCGGGGGCCACCGCGCGGAGCTTGGCCACCGCGTAATCGGCCGCTTGGCGGAGCGTCCGGGTGGCCGAGGCCAGGTCCAGCTGGTCGGGGGTGGCCGCCGAGGCGGCCGGGGCGGTGCTGGCACCCACCGCCACCGCGGCACCGGCCGCGGTGGTCAGCAGGGTTCTCCGGGAAACGCTCACAGGTACCCGCCATTCCGTGGAATCCGTGGGAGTGAAGTGCCCGGAATTTTTACACGCCCGGCGGCCCGTTGTACACCCGGCGGAATCTGTTCAAGGTTGTGAATAGTGTGCCGGTGAGTGGAATGGCGGAAAAGGCGAAGGCCCGGCGGGGAACGCCGGGCCTTCGCGTTATCGCGGGGTGAGGGCAGTCATCCACGCGATGCTTGCGGGAACTCAGCAGTGCGGGGCGACGGGGCCGTCGGAACCGGTCTGGAGGTAGGTGTCCGAGACGAAGTTGTTCGGGCCGATCCGGTCCCAGATGTTGGTGGTGCCGAACTTGCCGGCGACCGTGTCACCCTCGACGTAGCACTCGATGGTCACCTTGGCGTAGTTCGCCGCGAGGCCCTTGACGGCCGCCGACGTGCTGGCGCTCGCCCGGACGTTCATCGGGTCACCGGCCGTGCTGACGACCCCGGTCGGGCCGGAGCCGGTCCACAGGTAGGTGACGTTGACGTTCCCGTTGTCGGACATGCCGAGCCCGTCGTAGAAGACGCCGTCGGCGAGGTCGATGCCGGCCGGGTTCTCCACCTTGTAGCCGAGGTCGTCCTTACCGCCGTTGTAGCCGTTGTGGTAGGCGGCGTACGCCTCGGGCTGGCCCTGCGGGAGGTCCTTGTACTCGGCACGCACCGAAGCCGGGTTCCAGTAGTCGTCCTTGGTGTTCCACGGGCCGATGTCCCACACCGGCGCGTACTCGCACCGGCTGGCGTCGGTCTTGCAGACGCGGACGGTGTAGGTGCCGGAACCCTTGCCGGACAGCGCGCGCCCGGTCGGCAGGGCGACGAAGTGGTCGCGGCCGGCGATGACGTGGCCGTTGGCGGTCGTCCGGCCGGTCAGGCCCTCGCGGGTGGCGTAGACCTTGTAGGTGAGCGCGGTCGCCGCGGTCAGCGCGTTGACCTGCGGGACGCTGTCGGCGCTGAGCGCGACACCCGTGACGGCGGGTCGCACGCCGTCGGTGCTGCTGTGCAGGCTGATCCGCACCTGCACCTCGCTGACGGCGCTCTTCAGCGCGGTGCCGGCGGGTGTCCACTCGGTCCAGTCGTTGACACCGGTGCGGCCGCGGACGTCGACGTCGACCGAAGTGCCCTTCGGGGTGTCGGCGGTCAGTTCCGCGCTGACGCGGTTCGCCGGCGAGCCGAGCCGGTGCGCGGCGGTCGTCAGGCTGCCCTCGCTGCCGGCGAAGACTCGGGCGGTTCCGTGCCAGGCGGCGTCGGCCAGGGTGAGCGTGCCCCCCGCGCCGGTGACGTTGACGTCGTTGTCGTCCACAGTGGACAAGTCGGCGGTCCAGCCGGCACCGGCCGGCGCGGTGGTGGCCTGGGCGGGGCCTCCGGCCAGCGCCGTCACCGCTCCGGCGGCCAGGACCGCCGCGGTCACGCGGCCGGGCTTCATGATCCGGATCATCCCCGGTTCTCCTCTCGCACCTGTTCGTTCGAAGGTGGCGAAAGACTGACCGGACGGCGTACACGATCCGTACAAGCAGAATTGTGCGTCAGGCGGAAGCCACGCGCGCGCGCTCCTCGACCAGGACCGTCGGCTCCTTGGGCCGCGTGGACAACTCGCGCCAGATGGCCAGCGCCCGGTCCGAGTAGTCGCGTGAGCGTTCCGGCTGCGAAAGCGCCCGGTGCAACTCGCCGAGCAGCTGCGAAACCTCCGCCTCCGACCGCCGGTCGCCGTTGCGGCGGTGGACGGCCAGGGAGTTGACCAGCAACAGTTGCGCGTGCGCGAAGTCGCCGCTGTGGAGGCACAGCTCGCCCAGGTTCTGGTTCGCGTAGCCCACGCAGTGGTCGTCGCCGAGGTCGGTGAAGATCGCGATCGCGCGGTCGACGTGCTCGCGCGCGGCCGCCAGGTTGCCCTGGTGCTGGAACAGCAGGCCGAGCCGCTTGAGGGCGTGGGCCTCGCGGTGGCGGTCGCCGATCGCGGCGGACAGTTCCAAGGCGTCGGTGATCCAGCGCTTCGCCGCCGCGTAACACCCGCGGGACATCCACACGGCGCCGGCGCCGAGGCGGGCCACCGCTTCGCCGTTCGGGTCGTCCGCCTCCGCGAACAGGGCCAGTGCCTCGTGACAGTGGTCGAGCGCCGGGTCGTCCTCGCCTTCGATGCGCAGGATCGTCGAAAGCCCGGTCAGCGCGACGGCGACCCCCTGGACGTCGTCGACGACCTCGAACAGCTTCTTCGACGCCGCGAACGCCACCCGCGCCTCGGCGTACTCGTCCTGGTAGAGCAGGTACTGCCCGAGGTTGCGCTGGACGATCGCCTCCGCCCGCGCGGAGCCCGTCCGGCGGGCCGCCGCCAGGGCGATCAGGTGGGTGCTGTGCCAGTCGTCCTGCGGCCCGCGGAGGTCGAAGTACGGCGTCAGTGCCGAGGCCAGTTGCCAGGCCAGGTCGTCGAAACCGTGCTGGACGGCCAGCGAAACCGCCGCGACCGTCGTGTGCCGCTCGGCCGCGAACCAGGTGGCGGGGTCCTCGGGCAGCACGCCTTCGGGCACCGCGGGGCGCGGCAACTCGTCGTCGCAGTACGCGCCGAAGAAGTGCAGCGGCATCCGGCGGGCCGCCTCGAGCGCGAGCCCCAAGTAGCCCTCCAGCACCCGCCGCAGGCCGGCCCGGGTCTTCGCCGCGTCACTCCGCTCGGCCAGTTCCACCGCGTAGACGCGCAACAGGTCGTGCAACCGGTAGCGCGGCTGCCCGGTCGGATCGGAGCCGACGAGCTCGACGAGGTGGCCGTCGACCAGCACGTCGAGGACGTCGTCGGCGTCGCGGCGGCCCAGCACGGCCGCGACCGACCACGCCGGGAACTGAACCGGCCCGAGCAGGCCCAGCCCGCGGAACGCCGTCGCCGCCGACATCGGCAGCAAGTCGTAGGACAGTGTCACGCTCGCCCGGACGGCGAGGTCGCCGACGCGCAGCTCGTCGAGCCGGCGGCGTTCGTCGCCCAGCCGGTCGGCCAGCAGCCGCAGCGTCCAGCCCGGCCGGTGCGTCAGCTTCGCGCCGGCCACCCGGATCGCCAGCGGCAGGTGCCCGCACTGGCGCAGGATCACCGCGGCGCTCTCCGGCTCGGCGGCCACCCGCTCCGCGCCCACGATGCCCTCCAGCAGCCGCGCGGCCTCGGCCTCGGGCAGCAGGTCGACGTCCACCGGACTGGCGCCGGCGAGCCCGGGCAGCCGGATGCGGCTGGTCACCAGCACCGCGCAGGCCCCGGCGCCGGGCAGCAGCGGCCGCACCTGGGCCTCGCTGCCGGCGTCGTCGAGCACGACGCACATCCGCCGCCCGGCCAGCCGCGAGCGCAGCAGGGCCGAGCGTTCGGCCAGCTCGCGCGGCAGGCCGGCGTCGGGGATGCCCAGCGTGCGCAGGAGCTCGGCGAGCACGCTCATCGGCGCCCGCGGCGAGGACGACGTGCCGGCCAGGTCGACGTGGAGCTGGCCGTCGGGGAACTCGTCGCGGACCGCGTGCGCGACGCGGACGGCGACCGCGGACTTGCCGACGCCCGGTGCGCCCGAGAGCACGACCACCGCGGGCGAACCGGAATCCGCCCGCTTCTGCAGCAGGGTGACGACGTCGTGGATCAGCGCGTCGCGGCCGGTGAAGTCCGGCAGGTCGAGGGGCAGCTGGCAGACCGGGGCCACGTCGGCGGGCCGCGGGACGGCGGCGCTTTCCGGCACGAGGGTCGCGCGCAGCTCGCGCAACCGGGCACCCGGGTGCGCGTCGAGTTCCTCGCGCAGGACCCGCTCGGCCGATTCGTACGCCTCGATCGCCTCGCCGGTCCGGCCCGCGGCGCGCAGGGCGGCGATCAGTTGCGCCCACAGTTCCTCGCGCAGCGGGTGCTCGGTGACCAGCCCGCGCAGTTCGGCGATGGCCTCGCCGGAGCGGCCAAGGCCGATCCGCGCCCGGAGCCGCTGTTCCTGCACCGACAGCCGCAGTTCGGCGAGCCGGGCGACGGTCGCGCCCCAGCTGTGGTCGTGCGGCAGGCCTTCGAGGACCTCGCCGCGCCACAGCGCGTCGGCCTTGTCGAGGAGTTTGAGCGCGCTCTCGGCTTCGCCGCTTTCGAGCGCTTCCTGTGCTTCGCCGGCCAAAGCGGCGAAGGCGAGGTGGTCGAGTTCGTCCGGCGACGCGGTCAGCAGGTAGCCGGAGGCCCGGCTGCTGATCCGTTCGCCGAGGGCGGCGTCGATTTCGGCGAAGCGTCTTCGCAGCGAATGCACGTACGTGCGGATGTTCGCCGCGGCCGACCGCGGCGCCGATTCCGGCCACAGCACTTCCACCAGCACGTCGGTCGAGACGACGACGTTCGGCTGCAGGGCCAGCGCGGCCAGCAGCAGCCGGGGCTTCGGTCCGCCGAGGGCGATCACCCGCCCGGCGGCGGTGACCTCCAGCGGACCGAGGACGCGGATGGTAAGCGAGGTGGTCTCAACCTGCCCGATGAGTTCCCCCATGTCCCGGACTCTAGGACCCGTCCGGCCGCATCGGATAGATCCATTCGGAGTGTCTGTGCGCACACGTGCGCTTTGTACGGAACGTGTACGGCGGGGAGTCATGCTGCCGCCATGCAGTGTTCGCACCTCCGGCGTACCGGGGCAGACCGCTGGCGAAGTCCTTCGACGTCCGCCCGGCCCCACCGCTTTTCACGGAGCACCAATCGATCCTGAATGGACTCCGGCGGCACCGGAAACCGGGGACCCGCGTCCCGGCTGGGGGTGACGCGGGTCCTCCGCTCCGATCTTGACAGTGTGCTCGCGCCGCTCGTAATCTGATGTCTCCGCCGTCATGCCGATGTTTTCGATTCCATGACAAGGCGGTTCCACGGTGAAAAAACTCTTGCTGATCACCTGCGCGGTGGCGAGCCTGGTGGTGACCGGTGCCGGCGTCTCCGCCGCCGCGCCCGGCGGCGTCTACGACGTCAAGGACTACGGCGCCAAGGGAAACGGGTCCGCCAACGATTCCGCGGCCATCGACAAGGCGATCACCGCGGCCAACGCGGCGGGCGGCGGCACCGTCCGGTTCACCTCCGGCACCTACAAGTCGGCGAACACCGTCCACCTGAAGAGCAACGTGACGATCCAGCTCGACGCGGGCGCCACGATCACGGGGTCCGGTGCGGACACCTACGACAAGGCCGAGCCGAACCAGTGGGACTCCTACCAGGACTACGGCCACAGCCACTTCCACGACGCGATGTTCTACAGCGACAAGCTGACGAACATCGGTTTCACCGGCGCGGGCACGATCGACGGCGGCGGCAACCTCATCACCGGCAACCCGAAGTCCGGCCAGGCCGACAAGATCCTGTCTCTCACACGGTGTGACGGGCTGACGCTGTCCGGGATTAAGCTGCGCCGCGGCGGGCACTTCGGGGCCCTGATCAACGGGTGCAAGAACGTCGTCTCCGACCACCTGACCATCGACACGGCGAGCGACCGCGACGGCTGGAACATCATCAGCACCACCAACATCACGATCACGAACGCTTCGATCGCGGCGAACGACGACGCCCTCGTGTTCAAGAGCGACTACGCGCTCGGCGCGAAACTGCCGAACGGGAACGTGACGGTGACGGGCGCGAAACTGTCGGCGGTCTGCTGCAACGCGCTCATGTTCGGGTCCGAGACGTGCGGCGACTTCACCGGCTACCACTTCTCGGACATCACGATCACCGGCGCGCACAAGTCCGGCATCGGCATCGTTTCGATGGACGGCGCGAAGATCTCCGACGTCCACTACCGCGACATCACGATGTCCGGGACGTATTCGCCGATCATGATGAAGATCGGCACGCGCAAGCGGTGCGGGAACAACCCCGGCGTCGGGTCGATCAGCGGCATCACGTTCGACAACGTCACCGGCACGCACACGGGCACCAGCTTCAGCCCGACGATCTGGGGCGCGGACAGCGGTCACCGCGTCGCTGACGTCACGTTCACCGGCGTCAAGCTGACGGTGCCCGGCGGCAACGGCACGATGGGCACGGGCGTGCCGAGCAACACGGCGACGGACTACAACCCGAAGAGCATCGGCACCCGCCCGTCGTACGGCTGGTACGTGCACTACGCGGCGGGCATCCGGTTCGTGGACAGCTCGGTCGCGTTCGCCAAGGACGACGGCCGTCCGGCGAGCATCGTCAACAACAGTTCCGACATCGTGTTCGACCACTTCACGGCGGAGAAGGGCACGAAGAGCCCGTTCGACGTCGGCTTCCAGTCGGTGACGGGCTACTGCGTCAAGAACTCGGCCACCACCTCCGGCTCCGCCCTCCGCATCAACACGACAAGCTCGACGTCCAACTGCTGACCCGCCCAAGGCCCTTCCCGCCCCCCCGCGGGAAGGGCCTTGCCGTCCAGCACACGACGAAGGGGCCCCGGCGTGAGCCGGGGCCCCTTCTGCGGCGCGCCTCGAGGTCAGTGGGCGTACTGCTCGTTCATGATCAGGAAGGCGCCGAGGCCGTGGAAGTCGTTGGTCTTGCGGGCCCGGCCGTAGTAGTAGGACAGGTCGCCGACGTTGGTGCCTTCGCAGATGTCGGTGATGTTCGTCAGGCCGTCGGAGCCCAGCGAGACCTTGCGAAGCACGCCGGCGTACCCGCGGTCCGCCACCGCCTGGTACGACGCCGGCAGGTAGCCGCGCTGGACGCCGCGGGCCATCGTGAAGGTGTACATCGACGACGCCGACGTCTCGAGCCAGTTCTTCGCGTCGCCGCCGCGGTCGACCACCTGGTACCAGCGGCCGGTCGCCGCGTCCTGGTAGCGCTGGTAGCCGGCCGCCAGGAACTGCACGACGTCGATCAGCGCGGGCCGCCGCGGGTGGTTCGGCGGCAGCACCTCGAGGATGTCGACGGCCGCCATGCCGAACCAGCCGATCGCGCGCGCCCAGTGGTACTTCGAGTGGTGCCCGGCCCCGGACGCCCACGACTCGGAGCCGTCCTCGTCGTAGGCGTGGTACAGCAGGTTCTTCGCCGGCTCACGCAGGTGGCCGAAGTACACGACGACGTTCTTCGCCGCCTCTTCGAAGCAGTAGTCCCCGTCGCCGAACGCCGCGCCGTACAGCGCGAGGAACGGCTGGGCCATGTAGGCGCCGTCACCCCACAGCTGACCGACCTTGCTCGTGGCGTGGAACATGCCGCCGTCGGACGTCCGCGGGTAGGACGGGAACCGCTTGCGCAACTGGTCGGCGGCCGTCTTGTACTTCTTGCGGCCGGTTTCCGCGTACAGCAGCGGCAGCAGCTGGCACGAGCGCATCGAGTCCAGGTTGGTGAAGCTGTTCGAGATTCCGCTGTCGGTGATGAAGCGGTCGTACCACGCGACGATGTAGTCGAGGTACTTCTTCTCGCCGGTGCGCTTGTAGAACAGGTACTGCCCGTAGAGGTACAGGCCCAGGGTGTAGCCCCAGCCGCCGATCTTGCCGGGCGGGTAGCGCTGCATCGTCGAGTCGATCACCGCGCGGGACCAGTCGGCCGGTGCCGTGTCACCGACCGGGGGCAGCCGGTCCGCCGCCCGGGCGAGGGGCCCCGCCGCGGCGAGCGTGCCCAGGGCGCCGAGCGTGCCGGCCAGGACCGCGCGCCGGGTCGGGCGAAGGGGGTGTTCGGACATCGTCGTCCCTTTCGTGCACTGGCCCCGCGACGCGGTGGAAAGGGTGGCCGGGATGCCGATCCGCCGTCCGTCGGCATCCCGACCAGCTCTGGGGGGCGCGGCGTGCTGCCCGTGTCGCCGGAGCGATGGTCTCGAAGCGAAAGCGCTTCCGGGGAAAACATCTACTCGCCCCCGGGACGCCGAGTCAAGAGAGATCGGATCTCTCGCGTCATATATCAGATATTTAACCCGAACGGCCGCGGTGGTGATGTACCGGCCAGCGAAACTTCGCCGAAAGGTCGGATCTCAGCCTTGACCGGCCGTCGTCGACAGGAGTACACCACCGGGTGGACCAGACCACTGGAGGTCGTTCATGGCAGACAGGTTCCTCCGCCGGGTGCTCGTCGCGTGCGCGGCGGCCCTGACGGTGTCCGGGCTCATCGCCGCACCGGCTTCGGCCGACCTGCAGAAGCCGTCCCAGCAGTGGCTGCGCGACAGCCAAGCCGGGTTGTTCCTGCACTGGGGCATGCGCACCGCACCCGGCTACACCAGTTGCAGCGCCTGGGAAAAGGCGATCACCGACGGCGGGTGGGATCCCGCCTACTGGGTCGGCGAAGCCCAGAAACTGCACGCGTCCTACCTCGTGCTCGCGTCCTTCCACAGCCGCCTCGGCTACTCGCGGGCCTGGCCGTCGAAGATCCCGGGCAGCTGCTCCACCAAGCGGGACTTCCTCGGCGAGCTGGTCGCCGCGGCGAAAGCCCGCGGGCTCAAGGTCATCCTCTACATGACCAACGACGCCCAGTGGCACGACGAGGGCGGGCACGAATGGCTCGACTCGGCCGGCTACTCGAAGTACAAGGGCAAGACCGTCGACCTCGACACCCAGGACGGCTTCGGCCAGTTCAGCTACGACAACTTCTTCGAGGTGATGAAGAACTACCCCGACCTCGGCGGCTTCTGGATCGACAACGACAACGCCTACTGGGAGTCGCACCACCTGTACGAGCAGATCTACCAGCAGCGCCCGGACTACCTGCTGAGCAACAACAACGAAGACACGCCGATCATGGACACGATCAGCAACGAGCAGAAGACCGGCATGACACCGTCCTACGACTACCCGCAGGCGACCTACACCGCGATGCCCCGGCTCACCGAAGCCTGCTTCAAGCTGCCGGACACCGGAGCCTGGTGGTACGGCGGCTCGAACCCGCCGGTGAACAAGATGCTCAACCTCGGGCGGCTCGTCGCGAACTCGGGCTCGTCGATCAAGTCCCTGATGGCCGAGACGGCGATGGTGAACGGGAAGTTCCCGTCGAACCAGGAACAGTTCGACAACTTCGCGGACACTTACCTCGCCGCGATCTGGGAGTCCCTCGGCGGCACCCAGGGCGCCGGGTACATGTACGGCGGTATGCAACCGGGCTTCTGGAACGACGGCGCCCACGGCGTCATCACCATCAAGGGTGACGCGCAGTACGTGCACGTCCTGACCAAGCCGTCGACGTCGACGCTGAAGATCCGCGACAACGGCTACCGCGTCCGCCGGGTCACGAACCTGCGCACCGGCGCGGCGATCGCGTTCACCCAGGGCGGCGGCAGCCTGACCCTGACCGGGCTCTCCGGCTGGGATCCCTACGACACGGTGTTCAAGGTCGAGACCGCGGGCCGCACCGGCCTCTACGACCCGAAAACCGTGACGCTCGAGGCGAGCGCGTCCGCGAGCGGCCACGGTGGACAGTCCGCGAGCGACGGCGGCTACCTCACCTACTTCGACAACAACAAGACACTGCCGGTCAACCTCGACTACGCCCTCGGGACGGCGAAGAAGGTGCAGTACCTCGGGATCAACCAGCGCGAGGACTCCGTCAGCTACGCCCGGTCGGACACCGAGCAGTCGGCGCGGATCAAGGCGTACAAAGTGTTCGTGTCGACTGACGGTACCAACTGGGGCAGCGCGGTGAAGTCCGGGACCCTGCCGAGCCACCGCGGCGTCCAGTTCGTCGACCTCTCCGCGGTGACGGCCCGGTACGTGCGCCTGCAGGTGACGAGCACGTACGCGGCGTCGAGCGACACCACGCGCTACAAGCGGCTGCGGATCGACGAGACCTGGGTCGGCTCGGACTACGCGACCGCCGCGAGCTGAGCGGGTCGCCCGGCCGCCCCCGATGCGGCCGGGCGACCCGTCATTCCCCCTCGGCCAGCAGGTCCACGGTCAAGGCCGCGGTCCAGCTGAACGACCGGGTGCCGTGGCCGGCGCCGGTGAACGGGTCGACGTACTCGGCGAAGCCGGTCCGCGCGGCCGTTTCGACGAGGTCTTCGCGCAATCGCGCGGCGAGGACGTGCTCGCCGTGGCGCAGCAGGCCCTGGCGGACCAGCCAGCCGACGTTGAACCACGACGGCCCGCGCCAGTAGCGGCCCGGGTCGAAGTCCGGCGCGGTCAGATCGTAGCTCGGCACGCCGTGCACCCGGCCGAGCCGGAACCGCGGCCCGGTCGCGGTGGACACCAGGGCCGGGGCGACCGCCAGATCCGGCAGCAGGAGCGGGAGCAGGCCCGCGCACGTGTACTCGGGGGCCGGCGCGCCGGTGCGGACGTCCCTGGCGAAGAACCAGCCGGCGGCACTGTCCCACAGTGTGTCCTGCAACGCCTTCGTGACGCGGGCCGCGGCCTCGCGGTGGGCGGCGGCGGCCGTGGGCAGCCGGAGGATCTCGGCGATCTCGGCCAAGGCCAGTTCGGCGTCGGCCAGCAGGGCGTTGAAGCCGGGGTCTTCCACAACGAAATCCCCGAAGTCGCGGTAGCCGCTGTCCCGGTAGTCCGTGGCCAGCCGGACGTACCGGCCGTAGTCCTCGTCGCTCGGCCGGTCGGCGGCCGCGCCGTGCTCCAGGTCGCGGCGGACGAACCCGCTCGACGGCGTGACGTGCGAGAGCGGGCCGTCCCACGCCGGGCTGTTGTCCATGCCCGACTCCCACGGGTGCACGATCGCCGCGAGGCCGCGCCCGCCCGCGTCGCGCCCGGTCCGCAGGTACTCGTGCCAGGCCCGCAGCTTCGGGTACAGCGTGGCGAGGAACACCGGGTCGGGCTCGGCTTCGTGCACCGCCAGCACCGCGCGGGCGTGGATCGGCGGCTGGACCAGCCCCGACGTCCGCCCGGCCTGCCAGAAGGCCGGGCCCGGGAAGTACGCCTCGGCCGGGGTGGCCGGGTTGAAGAGGATGTGGGGGACGCGGCCGTCGCGCCACTGCGCGGAGAACAGCGTCAGCAGCTCGCGCCGGGCCCGCGCCGGCGACAGGTGGCGCAGGCCGAACGCGATGAAGGCGGAGTCCCAGCTCCACTGGTGCGGGTAGAGCCCACGGGAGGGCACGGTCGACGAGCCGAGCCAGTTGCCTGCGAGGACCTCGGTCGCACGCCCCCATGTTACGTTCATATGTCCAACATATCTCCTACTTATGTCTTGTCAATGGACAAAAGTCCGAAGGGGGTCGGATGGCGAGCGCCGGCGAGCTGTTGCAGCTGGTCAGGGTGGGACGGGCGACGACGCGGAAGGCCCTGCAGGTGCACAGCGGCCTGTCGCGGTCGACGCTGACCGCGCGGCTGGACCAGCTCCAGGCGGCCGGTCTGCTCGCCGAAGGCGGCCAGGAGGACTCCACCGGCGGCCGTCCGGCGCGGCAGCTGCGCTTCGACGACGAGCACGCGGTCGTGCTGGCCGCGAGCATCGACACGACGCACGCCGAAGCGGTCGTCACCGACCTGGCCGGACGCGTCCTGGCGCGCCGCGCCGGCGCCCTGCGGGTCGCCGACGGCCCGGAACCCGTGCTCGACCGGGTCGCGGAGTGGTTCGAGGCGCTGCGGACCGAGGCGGGCCGGCCGGTGTGCGGCGTGGGTGTTTCGGTGCCGGGCCCGGTGGAACCCGGCCGCGCCCGCGTGACGCAGCCGCCGATCATGCCCGGCTGGGACGGCTACCCGATCGACGCCCACCTCGGCGCGCGCTTCGGTGTCCCGGTGCTGGTCGACAACGACGCGAACCTGATGGCGCTGGGCGAGCACCGCGCGCGGTACCCCGACTCGGCCGCGCTGGTGGTGGTCAAGGTGTCCACCGGGATCGGGGCCGGACTGGTGCTCGGCGGCGAGGTGTACCGCGGCATCGACGGCGGCGCGGGCGACATCGGGCACATCCGGCTGCCCGAGCACGCGGACGCGCGCTGCCTGTGCGGATCGCACGGCTGCCTGGCGGCCGTCGCGGGCGGCGGTGCACTGGCGGCGAAGCTGACGGAGCTGGGCCTGCCGACGGCGTCGGGATCGGGCGTGCGCGACCGCGTCACGGCGGGCGAGCCGGCCGCGGTCCGGCTCGCCGAGGTGGCCGGCCGGCAGGTGGGGGAAGTGCTGGCGACCCTGGTGTGCGTGGTCAACCCGGGAGTGGTGGTGATCGCCGGCGACCTGGCCGAGCCGCACTTCGTGGCGGCCGTCCGCGAGGTGCTGTACCGCCGCGCCCTGCCCAGGGCGACGCAGCACCTGCGGGTGGAAATCGGCGGCCGGGGCGAGGGAATGGCGCTGGGCGGCGCGGTGGCGATGGTGGTGGACGCGGTGTTCGCCCCGGCGGAGGTGGACCGGCGGCTGGCGGCCCGCGCGTGACGGCCGAAGTACCGCCACCGCCGGACTGTCCGGAGTGGACGGAGCAACCGACTTTAGTAGGTGGCGCGCTCCCGAGGCGCGTGGTCCGTGATACCGGCACGAACCGGACGAACCGTGCAGAAAATACTATTTCGCGCGTTTTCGTCACGACAAATCGGATTTCCGTACCACGCTTCACGCGCCGGGAATTCCCGGCCAGATAACGGTTCCGCAAGCACTTCCCCGCGAGCGGAACACCGATCTAGTCTCAGCCGGTGTTCTCAGGCCCGTTTCCACGGGCCGTTCCGAAGAGGGAGATTTCTGTGCGAAGAAGCTCCACCCTGCTCCTTTCGCTCGCGGTGGTGGGTGGCCTGACCGGCACCCTGCCGGCGACGGCGTCCGCGCAGGGGCGTCAGGACATCCCGCAGTCGCACCCCTTGTGGGCGAACGCGCAGGCGAAGGTGGCCGACACGGCGCCCGCCGCGAAGCTGAGCTTCCGGGTCTACCTGAACCAGCGCGACAACGCCGGTGCCGAGGCGCTGGCCCAGGCCGTGTCCGACCCGGACAGCGGGACCTACCGGCAGTACCTCAGCCCCGACCAGGTGCGCGACCGCTTCGCCGCCAGTGACGCGACCGTGAACGCGGTCAAGTCGTGGCTGACCGGCAACGGCTTCAGCATCGGCGAGATCCCGTCGAACCGCGCCTACGTCGAAGCCACCGGCACCGCCGCCCAGACGGAGAACGCGTTCGCCGTCGACCTCGGCAAGTACCGGGTCAAGGGCCAGACGCTGCGCGCCGCCGACAAGAACCTGTCGGTGCCGGCGAACCTGGCCGGCGACGTCCTCGGCGTCGTCGGTGTCGACCAGGCGACCAACCTGTTCAAGCCGGACCACGCGACCGGTTCCGGCACGCCGTCCGACGTCGCGCCCGGCCCGGGCTTCCGCAACGCCCGGCCGTGCAGCGCCTACTACGGCGAGAAGATCGACACCACCGATCCCGCCTACAACGGCAAGCAGCTGCCGTACGCCCCCTGCGGCTACACCCCGGCGCAGCTGCGTTCGGCCTACGGCATCGACAAGGTCGGCGCCGACGGCAAGGGCACCACGATCGCCATCGTGGACGCGTTCGCCTCGCCGAACATCTACTCCGACGCGAGCACGTACGCGAAGAAGAACGACCCGCAGCACCCGCTGAAGCAGAACCAGTTCTCGCAGCACATCTTCCCGGTCAACCCGGTCCTCGAGCCGGCGGACCAGTGCGACGCGGCGGGCTGGTACGGCGAGGAGACCCTCGACGTCGAGGCCGCGCACGGGCTCGCCCCGGGCGCGAACATCCTGTACGTCGGCGGGTCCGACTGCCAGGACAACTCGCTCGACGAGGCCCTGAACTACGTGGTCGCCGGCCACAAGGCCGACATCGTGTCGAACTCCTACGGCGACACCGGCGAGGACATCCCGGCCGACGAGGTCAAGGTGTTCAACCAGATCTCGCTGCAGGCGGTCCTCGAGGGCATCGGCGTCTACTTCTCCTCGGGCGACAACGGTGACGAGGTCGCGCGCCTCGGCACGCCGTCGCCGGACTTCTCCGCCTCCGCGCCGTGGATCACCGCGGTCGGCGGCACGTCCATCGCCATCGGCAAGGACGGCAAGAAGATCTTCGAGACCGGCTGGGAGACCAGCAAGTCGACGCTGACCAACGGTGTCTACGGCCCGGCCAAGTACACCAGCGGTTCCGGTGGTGGCACCAGCCGCCTGTTCCCGCAGCCCTTCTACCAGAAGGGTGTCGTGCCGGACGCGCTGGCGAAGAAGAACCAGACCGGCGACGCCAAGGGCCGGGTCGTCCCGGACATCTCGGCGGTCGGTGACCCGAACACCGGCTTCCTGGTCGGCCAGACGCAGACCTTCCCGGACGGCGTCTACTACGACCAGTACCGGATCGGCGGCACGAGCCTCGCGTCGCCGGTGTTCGCCGGCATCATGGCGGTGGCCGACAGCTTCGACCACTTCCACCACGGCTTCATCAACCCCGTGATCTACAAGCTGACCTCCCGCACGCCGGCGATCAGCGACGTGAAGCACGTGGACGCCGCGGTGGAGCGCGTGGACTACGCGAACTCGACCGACGCTTCGGGTGGCCTGCTCACCTCGGTGCGCACGCTCGACTACCAGGGTCTGACCATCCACACGACCCCGGGCTACGACGACGTGACCGGCCTCGGCTCCCCGAACGGGCTGCTGTTCCTGTTGCTCGTCTAGTTCCCGTTCAGTGACGGGCACCCTCGCGGCTGTTGCGGCCGGGAGGGTGCCCGTCACTGCTTTCCGGTCTCCAGCGGGATGACCGCGGTCACCGTGGTGCCGTCCGGGCCGCTGGCGACGTCCAGCTCCCCGCCGAGGGCCTGGACCCGGTCGCGCAGCCCGGCCAGGCCCGTCCCGCCCTCGGCGTCCGCGCCGCCGACGCCCGCGTCCGTCACTTCGACCCGCAGCTCGGCGCCCGCGACCTCGATCCGGACGTCGGCGCGGTCGGTCCGCGCGTGCTTCAGGGCGTTCGTCAGCGCCTCCGACGTCACGAAGTAGGCCGTCGCCTCGACCGCCGCGTCGAGGCGCCCGACCCGGCCGACCGTCAGCGCCACGTCCATCGGGCTGCGGTCGGCCAGCGACCGGACCGCCGCCACGAGGCCGGCTTCGGTCAGGATCGCCGGGCGGATGCCGCGAGCGAGCTCCCGCAGTTCGGTGATCGCCGTCTGCAGCTCGTCGACCGCGCCGGTGAGCAGGGCGCGAAGCTCCGGCGGCAGGTCGGCGCCGGCGCGGCGGCCCGCCATCCGCAGCAGGAGGACGACGCTGACCAGCCGCTGCTGGGCGCCGTCGTGCAGGTCGCGCTCGAGCCGGCGGCGTTCCTCGTCCCCGGCCGCGACCAGCCGCGCCCGCGACGCCCGCACCTCGGCCAGCCGCTGTTCCAGCTCGGCCGTGAGCCGCTGGTTGTCCAGCACCAGCCCGGCGGCCGCGTCGAGCGCGTCGATCGAGCGGCTGTCCTTCCACACCTCGTCGTCCTGCACGAGCGCGGCCAAGCCGGTGCCGTCGCGCTCCAGCAGCAGCCGGATCATTTCGGCGTTGCCGACGCGGGCGCGCAGCACCCCGGCCAGGAACGCCAGCGGCCACAGGCAGAACAGGAGCCGGTACGCCTGCAGCAGCGGCGCGGCCAGCGGGTGCGCGTCGCCGAGCGCCGTGCCCGCTCCCGACGTCACCGCGCCGGCCAGCGCGATGACCACCACCGGCGACAGCAGCCGCCGCTGCGGCAGCCGCCCGCTCAGCCACCGGTAGAGCAGCACGACGACCACCCCGGCGCTGATCGCGGTCGCGCCCAGGTCCAGGAGGCGGTCGGCGGCCCGCCCGGTGCCGGGCCAGCGCGCCAGCAGGTCGCGCGGGTCGTCGTCGACGAGCAACCCGAGCGCGCCCGAGCCGAGCACGAGCAGGTAGGCGGCGGCCACCAGCAGCCGTTCCCACCGCGAGCGGAGCCTGCCGTGCGGGAAGGCGAGCACCAGGTGCGCGATCACCGGGCTGGACGCCGCGCGCAGCGGGACGGCGATCGTGTACAGCACCGGGTCCGGCGTGAACTGGAGGTCTTCGAGGAACAGGGCGACACCGGCGAGCGCGATGAGCACCCCGATCGGGTTGGCCGGGCGCCGCACGTGCGCGACCGCGCCGGCGAGCAGGAAGAGGAACCCGGTCGTGGTGCTGAGCGCGGTGTCGAGCGCGGAGTGGCTGCCTTCGCCGGCTTTGAGCGTCAGCGCGACCACGCCGAGCGCGCACCCGGCGGCCAGCAGGCCGGTCATCGCCGGCGTCCGCGGGTGCTGCACTGCGCGCCCTCCCGGTGGGTCCTGGCGGTCGTGTGGAGCAGTCCGGCAACGGCTAACCGTGATTCGTCCGTTCGGGCCGTCTCGTTACACCGTGCGGCTGCGCTTTAGGGTGATTGCCGACGAGAGGCGGGACATGAGCGGAAACGGCCTGGACGCCGAGGTCTTCGGCGGCCGGATGCCCGCCGGCGGCGGGGACCTGGCGATCGAAACGCACGGCATCGCCCCGGTGCCGCCGGGCAACCGGTTCGGGCGCCCGTGGCGGCTGTTCAGCGTGTGGTTCGCCCCGAACCTGACGATGACGGCGGTGTTCACCGGCACCCTCGCGGGGTCGTTCGGCCTCGGGTTCTGGACGGGCCTCGCGGCGATGCTCGCCGGCACGGTGCTCGGCTCGCTGCCGGTGGCGTACCTGTCGACGTGGGGGCCGCGCACCGGCACCGGCCAGCTGCCGCTGGCCCGGCTGCCGTTCGGCGGCGGCGTCGTGCTGCCCGGCCTGGTGCAGTGGCTCGGCTCGATCGCCTGGGACGCGCTGGTCGGCCTGTTCGGCGGGGAGGCGCTGGCCGACCTGACCGGGCTGCCGTTCTGGGCGGCGGTGCTGATCGTGCTGGTGCTGCAGTGCGCGCTCGGCGTGTTCGGCTACGCGCTGATCCACCGCGTGCAGGCGGTGATGAGCGTGCTGCTGGTGCTCGCGTTCGCCGCGCTGGCCGTGAAGGTCCTTTCCGGACACCCGATCGCCACGGCCGACACGGCCTCGGGTGCCGATCTGGCCGGCGGTGTCGTCCTGTTCACGACGGTGACGTTGTCGCTGGCGATCTCCTGGGCGCCCTACGCGTCGGATTTCAGCCGCTACCTGCCCGCTTCGACGTCGTCGCGCAGCATCTTCTGGGCGACTTTGCTCGGCCTGGTGGCGTCGTACGCGATCGGGGAGGGGCTCGGGCTGGCGCTGGGGTCGTCGCTGGGCGACCAGACGGCGAAGGGCGTCGCCGCCCTGCTCGGCGGCGGGTTCCTCGGCTCGCTCGCGCTGGCCGTGATCGCGCTGGCGGCGGTGTCGTCGAACGCGATGAACGACTACAGCGGCTCGCTCGCGCTGCAGACGGTCGGCGTCCGGCTGCGGCGCCCGGTGTCGGCGGTGCTGGTCACGGTGCTCGCGTTCGCGCTGATCCTCTGGATGCACAGCGGCGACCTCTCGGCGAAGTTCCAGAACGTGCTGCTGTTCGTCTCCTACTGGATCCCGCCGTTCCTGGGCGTGGTCGTCCCGGACTGGCTCGCGCGCACCCGCCGCGGCCGGAGCGTGGACGTCCTGGCGTCGGTCCCCGTGCGTCCGTGGGCGGCGGTGGTGGCGTTCGTCGTCGGGTTCGCGGCCGCGGTGCCGTTCATGAACACGACCCTCTACACCGGACCGGTCGCGGCGGCGCTGCACGGCGCGGACCTCGCGTACCACGTCGGCCTGGTCGTTTCGCTGGCAGCGTATTCGCTGCTCCGCCGCCGCGTTGACCTCAAGTAATGTAGAGGTTTCACGATGGGGTGGTAGCCCTCGAAGGAGGAACCATGCCCACCGCACTCATCACCGGCGCGTCCGCCGGACTGGGCCGCGCGCTCGCGGCCGCGCTCGTTCGTCGCAAGTGGACGGTCATCGGCACGGGCCGGGACGCGGCCGCGTTGGAAGCCGCGGCGCGCGAAGCCGGCTTCACGGCCGTCCCCGGCGACGTCACCGACCCGGCGCACCGGGCCGCACTGGCCCGTCCCGCGCTCGACCTGCTCGTCAACAACGCGAGCTCGCTGGGTGTCAGCCCGCGGCCGCCGCTCGCCCGGTACCCGGTGGCGGACCTGGAGGACGTCTACCGGGTCAACGTCTTCGCACCGCTCGCCCTGACCCAGCTGTTGCTGCCCGCTCTGACCGCTTCGCGGGGTGTCGTGATCGACGTCAGTTCCGACGCCGCCGTCGAGCCGTACGAGGGCTGGGGCGGCTACGGCTCCGCGAAGGCGGCGCTCGATCAGCTGACCGCTGTTCTGGCCGTGGAACACCCCGACCTGTCCGTGTACGCGATCGACCCGGGCGACCTGCGCACGGCGATGCACCAGCGCGCGTTCCCGGGCGAGGACATTTCGGACCGTCCGCGGCCGGAGACGGCCGTCCCGGCGTTCCTGCGGCTGCTCGACGAACGCCCGCCGAGCGGCCGCTACCGCGCGGCCGACCTGCTGGTGACGGCGTGAACGTCCGGTTCGACCTGCCCGCCGACCTGTCGGCGTCGGCCCCGCCGGAGGCCCGCGGCCTGGCGCGGGACCAGGTCCGCCTGCTGGTCGCCGCGCCCGAGGGCGTCCACCACACGCGGTTCACGAACCTGGGGGAGCACCTGCGGCCGGGAGACCTCCTGGTGGTGAACACGTCGGCCACACTCCCGGCGGCCGTCGACGGGTGGCGATCGGGCCACCGCCCGGTCGTGGTCCACTTCGCCACGGAACTCGACGACGGCTCGTGGGTGGTGGAACTGCGCGCCCCGGGCGGCCCGCTGCTCGACGGCCGCGCGGGAGAACGCGTGTCACTGGCCGGCGAGGCGTCACTGACGCTGCTGGCCCCGATGGCCCCGGGCGCGGCCAGGTTGTGGCGGGCGGCGGTGTCGGTCGAGGTCGGTGGCCTCCTCACGGCGGCGGGCCGCCCGATCCGGTACGGGTACGTCCCGCGGGCGTGGCCGCTGTCGGATTACCAGACGGTGTTCGCCCGCGAGCCCGGGAGCGCGGAGATGCCCTCGGCGGCCCGGCCGTTCACCCCGGAACTGGTGACGCGCTTGGTGACGGAGGGGGGTGTTGTTCGCCCCGCTGGTGCTGCACACGGGAGTGTCTTCCCCGGAGGCGGCGGAGCCACCCCAGGCGGAGAGGTACCGGGTGCCCCCGGCAACGGCAGCGCTGGCGGCGTGGGTCAGGACCCGCGGAGGACGGGTGATAGCGGTGGGCACGACGGCGGCCCGGGCCCTGGAGTCGGCGGCTCCGGAGGGGTCGGTCCGAGGGGCTGAGGGGTGGACGGAGCTGGTGCTGGGGCCGGAGCGCCCGGCCGCGGTGGTGGACGGGATCGTCACGGGGCTGCACGCACCGGAGGCATCGCATTTGTTGTTGCTGGAAGCGGTGGTGGGAAGCGAGGTGGTTCAGAAGGCGTACGAGGCGGCGGTGGCGGAGAGGTATCTGTGGCACGAGTTCGGCGACGTGTCCCTTTTGCTGCGCCACTGAGAGGCGGGAGTCGCTGATCATCGGGAGCGGCCGTGGCGTGATCTTGAGGCGTGGGCCGCGGCTTGTCCGCGGCCAGCCGGCGACCTTGCGCCGCAGCCCGCCGTTGGCGCGCACCCGCGGGACTTGCTGAATCGTTGCGCAGCACGCGTGCCATTGCGGCCGGTCGGAGGCTAGCTCGAAGCGGAGGCGTCTCGCGGTCCGGTAGTCAACCCGACGCCGGGCCGCTTTTCAGCTGCCTGCTGGCTCCACCACGTCTCCAGCGGCGGGTAACGCAGGGCTACGCACCGATCAGTACCGGACGCAACGTTGCTCAGGAGCCGGTCCCGATTTCGCCTGAACAAGAGCGACTGCTGAACCAGGCGTTGCAGCCCCCGCCCTCAAGCAGCCCCCGCCACTCCCAGGGGGGCGTCCCCAAGTCCAGCCTACCGCCCACCCCCGACGAAACCCCGAAACGCCCTCCCCGCGGCCAAGCTGTCCCCATCACCCAACTCCCTGTGGACAACCCGCCTACCGCGGCACCTCAACCCGCCGCCGCGACCGCACCAACCCGAAAACCACCACAACGGCGACCCCCAGCCCGACCCCGCTCACGATCGACGCCACCAAACTCGCCGTACCCGTCGCCAGGCCGAACGCCCCTCCGAGGTACACCGGGATGGAGATCGCCACCGGCAGCCAGTTGCGCAGCGTGAACGCCCGATCGGACGCCACCCACAGCACCAGCGTCACCGCCGCGGCCGTCACCACCGGGATCGCCCACACCACCGCGCTCGTCAGCGCGTCCATGCCCAGTGACCGGAGCCACTCGAACGACGCCTGGCCCAGCCCGATGAACAGCACGACCAGCGCCACGCGGACGCCGACGGCTCCCTGGCTCCTGCTCGTCATGTCTTCCTCCCGAATCCGTGGTCAACCTGTACCACGTCCGGGTGACGCCGGCGGTTGCCCGCGCCGGCGACTTTCTGCGCGGATGCTCTAAGTGCCGAGGTCGCCGATGTCAAGAAATCTCACGGGGTTTCCCGGGATGCGGATGGCTATGCGCCTGAGTGGGTGACCGTGCGAACCTCGCCCCCGACACCGACGAAAGGCGATGCTGACGTGCGCACCCCTCGAAGAATCCTGGCCTCGGCGCTGGCCGCCCTGACCGTCGTGGGCGCGCTCGCCGGCTGTTCGCGCGCCGACAGCACCGCCGCCCCCGCCGCGAACCAAGGCGCTGCCGGCGAGGTCCGGATCGGGTACTTCCCGAACGTCACCCACGCGCCCGCGCTCATCGGCGTCAAGAAGGACTTCTTCAAGAACGAGCTCGGCTCGACCAAGCTCACCACCCAGACCTTCAACGCCGGCCCCGAAGAGGTCAACGCCCTGCTCGGCGGCTCCCTCGACGTCGCCTTCCTCGGCTCCGGCCCGGCGATCAACGCCTTCACCAAGTCCAAGGGTGCCATCCAACTGATCTCCGGTGCCGTCTCGGGCGGTGCGCAACTGGTCGTCAAGCCGGACATCACGAGTGTCGAGGGGCTCAAGGGCAAGAACATCGCCACGCCGCAGCTGGCCAACACCCAGGACGTCGCGCTCAAGAAGTTCCTCGCCGGCAAGCAGCTGACCGGCCAGGTCAAGATCACCAACCTCGACAACCCGAAGACACTGGACGCCTTCAAGAAGGGCGAGGTCGACGGCGGCTGGCTGCCCGAGCCGTGGGCCTCCCGGCTGGTCCTCGACGCCGGCGCGAAGGTCCTGGTCGACGAGAAGACACTGTGGCCCGGCGGCCGGTTCCCGAGCACTGTCGTCATCGTGCGCAGCGAGTTCCTGCAGCAGCACCCGGACACCGTCCGCGCGATCCTGAAGGGCGAGCTCGCCGCCATCGACTGGGCCAAGGGGAACCCGGCGGACGCGAAGACCGTGGTCAACGGCGCCCTCAAGGAACTGGCCGGCAGTACCCTGAGCGCAGCGGTCCTGGACCGCGCCTTCTCCGGCATCGAGCTGACCACCGACCCCATCGCCGCCGAATTCCCGCAGCTCGCGCAGGACTCGGTGACCGCAGGCGTGGTCAAGTCGGCCGTGGCGCTGAAGGGTTTCGCCGACTTCGGCCCGCTCAACGACGTGCTGAAGGCCAAGAACCTGCCCGCCGTCGACGCTCCCGAACTGACCAAGTGAAACCGGGGTTCCGCCACCCGGAACCCCCGGAAAAAGAGAGTGATCCGGAGAGGCAGCCAGCGATGACCACGACCCTCCCGACCGGCCGCAGCAGTTTCACCGGCGCGACAGCGGTGCGTCTCGACGGCGTGCGCAAGACGTTCGGCACGGCCGGCCGCGCGGTCGTCGCGCTCGACGGCGTGGACCTGACGGTCGCGCCCGGCGAGTTCGTCTGCCTGCTCGGCGCCTCCGGCTGCGGCAAGAGCACGCTGCTGAACCTGGTCGCCGGGCTGGACGCGCCGTCGGCGGGGAAGATCACGCTGAACACTTCCCGGCCGGCGGTCATGTTCCAGGAGGCCGCGCTGATGCCGTGGCTGACCGCGGCGCGCAACGTCGAGCTGCCGCTGCGGCTGGCGGGGTTCGGCCGGACCGAGCGCCGCGAAAAGGCGACCGAGCTGCTGGAACTGGTCCGGCTGACCGGCGCGGGCGGCAAGCGCCCGCACGAGTTGTCCGGCGGCATGCGGCAGCGCGTGGCACTGGCCAGGGCACTGGCCGCGACCCTGCGCGTCGGCGGTGACCCGGAGCAGGCGCTGCTGCTGATGGACGAGCCGTTCGCCGCGCTCGACGCCATCACCCGCGACGTCCTGCAGGGTGAGCTGCTGCGCGTCTACCGCAGCACGGGCACGTCGGTGCTGTTCGTGACGCACGACGTGCGCGAGGCGGTCCGGCTCGGCCAGCGCGTGGTGCTGCTGTCGTCGCGGCCCGGCCGGGTCGTGCGCGAATGGGCGGACGTGCCGCTGGCCGACGCCGAGGAACTGACCGAGGAAATCACCGGGCACCTGCGTGAGGTGATCAGCACCCATGCCGCAGCTTGACCGGTCCGCCGAGGCCGAGCTGGACGCGGTCGGCGCCGGGCTCGATTCGCTCGACGCCCCCGTCGGTGAACGCCGTCCCGGCTTCTGGAAGCGGTTCGCCTGGGGTTTCCTTCCGCCGGTGGGCGCGCTGGTCCTCCTGATCGTTGTCTGGCAGATCCTCTGGGCCGCCGCGTTCTGGCCGGAGTCGCAGCTGCCGTCGCCGGCGGCGGTGTGGGGCGAGTTCTGGGGCATCGTCGCCGACGGCCAGGTGTTCGGCTTCGTCTGGACGTCGGTGCACCGCGCCGCGCTCGGCTTCTTCGCCGGCGTGCTGATCGGCACCCCGCTCGGCCTGGTCGTGGCTAAGGTCCGCGTGGTGCGGGCGGCGATCGGCCCGCTGCTGACGGGGCTGCAGAGCCTCCCGTCGGTGGCGTGGGTGCCGGCGGCGATCCTGTGGTTCGGGATCAACGACGCCGCCATCTACTTCGTGGTGCTGCTCGGCTCGGTCCCGTCGATCGCGAACGGCCTCGTGTCCGGCATCGACCAGATCCCGCCGATCCTGCCGCGGGTCGGTCAGGTGATGGGCGCGAACCGCCTGTCGGCGGCCCGCCACATCCTGCTGCCGGCGGCGTTGCCCGGGTTCCTCGCCGGGCTGAAGCAGGGCTGGGCGTTCTCGTGGCGCTCGCTGATGGCGGCGGAACTGATCGCGCTGTCCCCGCAACTGGGCATCGGCCTCGGCGCGTACCTGAACCAGGGATCGTCGTTCAACAGCATGGAGACGGTGATCGCGGCGATCTTCCTGATCCTGCTGGTCGGCGTGGGGATCGAGCTGCTGGTGTTCCGCCCGCTGGAGCGCGCGGTGCTGCGGGCCCGCGGGCTGACGTCGTCGCTCTAGAAAGTTTTCCGCTCCGGATGTCGAAGCCGGTGTTCCGGCCTCGACGTCCCGTTCAGTTGCACGGGACGAAGGAGCGAGCGATGGTGATCGCGGTACTGGTGACGTCAGTGGCGGCGTTCGTGGTGAGTGCGGCCTGGTACACCGGCTTCGGGCCGGTCTGGGCCCGGCTCAGCCCGGCGGGCGCGGCGGCCCGGCCGTCACCGTGGCGGCTGGGCGCGGAGTTCGCGCGGACGGTCGTGCTGGTGGTGGCGTTCGCGCTGCTGGCGAGGGCCGTCGGCGTGGACGGCGTGGCCGGCGCCCTCGGCCTGGCGCTGCTGGTGTGGGCGGGGTTCCCGGTGGTGGTCCTGGCGGGCTCGGTGCTGCACGAACGGGTTCCGGTTCCGTTGGCGGCGTTGCACGCGGGCGACTGGCTGGTGAAGATCGCGGTGGTGGCGGTCGTGCTGGGAGCGTGGCAGTGATGGCGGCGGTGTTGCTCGAGGGAGTGGCGTTCGGCGAGTCCCCGCGCTGGCACGACGGCCGGCTGTGGTTCGCCGACTGGCTCGCCCACGAGATCGTGGCGGTCACCCCGGCGGGCGAGCGCGAGGTGGTGTTCCGCGCGGACTTCCCGACGATGCCGATGTGTTTCGACTTCCTCGACGGCCGGCCACTGATCGTGTCTTCGTCGGACGGTCTCCTGCTGCGCCTCTCGGAGTCGGGCTTGACGACCCACGCCGACCTGGGCGGCTCCGGTTTCAACGAGCTGGCGGTGACGGGAACGGGCGGCTGCTACGTCAACGGCGGCGGCTTCGACCTGATGGCCGGAGAGCCCTATCGGCCGGGATCGATCTGGTATGCGGCCCCGGACGGTTCGGTCCGCCGGGTGGCGGAGGACATCGCGTTCGGCAACGGCATGGCCCTGACCCCGGACGGGTCAACGCTGATCGTGGCCGAGTCGTACGCGAACCGCCTGACGGCGTTCTCGATCCGCCCGGACGGCGACCTGGCGGACCGCCGCACCTGGGCCGACCTCGGCGAGGGAGTACCGGACGGCATCGCTCTCGACGCGTCGGGCGCGGTGTGGGTATCGGACGTACCGCACCGATCGTGCACGCGGGTCCGCGAAGGCGGCGAGGTGCTGGAGAAGCTGACGTTCGACCGCGGGTGCTTCGCGTGCGCGCTGAGCGAGGACACGTTGTGCGTGGTGGTCCAGGAGTGGCGCGGCGTCGGCGGAGTGGGTGCGGGGGCGGAGCGGACGGGACAGATCCTGACGCATCCGGTGCCGGTGGGGCGCGCTTAGTTATCCACAATGGGTTTGGTTGTCCACAGATTTCGCGAGCACCCGTTTTTGCAGGTCAGGGGCGGTAGACTGGACCAGGGGACGCCCCCCGGGACAGGGTGGGGGCTGCTCTGGGGTTGTTTCCGGTGGGCGTTGCAACACCGCTCAGTCTGTTACGTCCGAGCTTGCTCAGCTCGGGCCGCTGGCGAGGGCAGCTCGGTCGCGATGGCCCGAAGCGGATCTCCGGCTCGCTCAGGCAAGCTGAGCACCGCGGACATCGCCTTGGCGGCTGCCAGGGCCGTCCCCGTTTCGCGGTGCGGTAGTCAAACCCAGGACGTTTCAGCTTCCTGACCGGACAGACCGGAACGGACAACGCGGCCGAGTCGTGACCGGCCGCGTCGTCCTTCCAAACGTGGTCAGCGAGGCCGCCGCGCCCCAGCCCGGGTCCCGGCCGAGAACGCCGCCGCGCCGCCGCTCCGGCGACCGCCCGCCGCCGCCGGGGCTCCCGAATGGCCCGTCTTCGCCGCGCCGCCCGATCGGCGCTTGGTCCCGGAGGTACCTCGCCCCGATTCGGAGGACGAACGCGGCTGCTGGTCCTTCGCGCCCGCTCGGGCGCGCTGGCCGCCGCGGTTCTCCTTCGGGGCGCCGCTGCGGCGGCCGCGGCCGCCGCCCGGTGCCGCGCCCGTGGCGGAAACCTTCTTCGGGCGGTTGTCGACCGCCGGGGCCTTCGAGAACGTGCGCTCGCCCGGGGCCAGCTCCGCCAGCAGCGGGTGACCCGGACCCAGCTGGGTCGTCGTCGGCTTGATGCCCGCCTTGCGGGTCAGGTCGCGGACGTCGCGGACCTGCGCGTCCGTCATCAGTGTCACTACAGTGCCCGAGGCCCCCGCGCGGGCCGTGCGGCCCGAGCGGTGCAGGTACGCCTTGTGCTCCACCGGCGGGTCCGCGTGGATGACCAGCCGCACGTCGTCGACGTGGATGCCGCGCGCCGCGATGTCGGTGGCCACCAACGTGCGGGCCGTGCCCGACGAGAACGCCTCGAGGTTGCGCGTCCGGGCGTTCTGGCCCAAGTTGCCGTGCAGTTCCACCGCCGGGACGCCCGAGGCCACCAACTTGCGCGTCAGTGCCTTCGCCCGGCTCTTCGTCCGCGTGAACACCAGCGTGCGGCCCGGCGCCGCCGTCAGGTCGACCAGCACCGGGAGCCGGTGGGTCTCCTCCAGGTGGAGCACGTGGTGCTCCATCGTCGCCACCGGCGACTGCGCGGAGTCGACGCTGTGCGTGATCGGGTCGTTCATGAAGCGCTTGACCAGCACGTCGACGCCGTTGTCCAGGGTCGCGGAGAAGAGCATCCGCTGCCCGCGGGACGGCGTCGCGTCCATGATCCGCCGGACCTCGGGCAGGAAGCCCAGGTCGGCCATGTGGTCGGCCTCGTCCAGCACGGTGATCTCGATCGCGTCGAGCTTCACGTGCCCGGAGCGCATGTGGTCGGCGAGCCGGCCGGGGCAGGCGACGACGATGTCGACGCCGTCGCGCAGCCGCGTGATCTGCGGGTTCGCCGAAACGCCACCGAAGATGGTCGTCACGCGCAGGCCCAGTGGCTTCGCCAGGGGCAGGATCGACGCCTCGATCTGCGTCGCCAGCTCGCGCGTCGGCGCGAGGATCAGCGCGCGGGGACGGCCGGGCTTGCGCCGCGTCGGGCCCGCGGCGAGGCGGGCCAGCACGGGCAGCACGAAACCGTACGTCTTGCCGGAGCCGGTGCGGCCGCGCCCCAGCACGTCGCGTCCGGCGAGGGTGTGCGGCAGGGTCGCCGCCTGGATCGGGAACGGCTCGGTGACGCCCTGGCCGGCCAGTGCGGCCACGAGGGGAGTCGGCAGGCCGAGTTCAGCGAAAGTGCTCATAAGTACGTGCGGGCACGTGAATGCCCTGGTCTCCATAACCTGAGAAGGGTTGTCCTGCCCGGCGCAGACCGGTCAACGGCCGCGGCGCGTGGTAGTCGACAACAGCAGCGGGCCGAGGCAGAACTGAGCGGCCCGCATGATCAGTATAGCGGGCGGAGGTGACGTACTCCCAGTGAGATTGCCCGCACTCGCGCCCGCTTGCTAAGTTACCGGTCGGTAATCGAGGAGGACGACCATGCTGCTGAACCCGCGCGAGTACGACCCGGCGCACTTCGACGCCGAAACGCGGCGCCTGCTGCGCGCCACCATCGACTGGTTCGAACAGCGCGGCAAGGCGAAGCTGACCGAGGACTACCACAACCGCACCTTCTACGCGGACTTCATCGAGTTCGCGGGCAAGGAAGGCCTGTTCTCGACGTTCCTGACCCCGTCGGCGAACGCGGACGGCAACCCGGACAAGCGCTGGGACACCAGCCGCGTCGCCGCGCTGTCGGAAATCCTCGGCTTCTACGGCTTGAACTACTGGTACCCGTGGCAGGTGACGATCCTCGGCCTCGGCCCGGTGTGGCAGAGCGCCAACGCGCAAGCGCGCAAGCGCGCCGCGGACGCACTGGACGCCGGCGGCGTCGGCGCGTTCGGACTGTCCGAAAAGGACCACGGCGCCGACATCTACGCCTCGGACATGGTGCTGACCGAGGACGGCGACGGCTACCGCGCCACCGGCTCCAAGTACTACATCGGCAACGGCAACTGCGCGCGCACTGTTTCGGTGTTCGGCCGCATCGACGGCGTCGAAGGCCCCGACCAGTACGTCTTCTTCTACGCCGACTCCGAGCACCCGGACTACCACGTCGTGAAGAACGTCGTGCCGTCGCAGATGTACGTCGCCGAGTTCCGGCTCGAGGACTACCCCGTGCGCGCCGAGGACATCCTGCACGTGGGCGCCGAGGCGTTCAGCGCCGCGCTGAACACCGTCAACATCGGCAAGTTCAACCTCTGCTTCGGCGGCATCGGCATGGCGACGCACTCGCTGTACGAAGCCATCACGCACGCGCACAACCGCGTCCTGTACGGCAAACCGGTCACCGGCTTCCCGCACGTCCGGCGCGAGTTCGTCGAGGCGTACGCGCGGCTGATCGGGATGAAACTGTTCTCCGACCGCGCCGTCGACTACTTCCGCAGCGCGCACGCCGAAGACCGCCGCTACCTGCTGTTCAACCCGATCACCAAGATGAAGGTGACGACGGAGGCGCAGAAGGTGATCGGCCTGGTCGCCGACGTCGTCGCGGCCAAGGGCTTCGAGGCCGACACCTACCTGGCGATGTCCAAGAACGACATCGACGGCCTGCCGAAGCTGGAAGGCACCGTGGCCGTCAACCTGGCGCTGATCGCCAAGTTCATGCCGAACTACCTGTTCGCGCCGCAGGAGTACCCGCCGGTCCCGACGCGCACCGACGCGGCGGACGACGAGTTCCTCTTCCGCCAGGGCCCGGCCCGCGGCCTGTCGAAGGTCCGGTTCCACGACTGGAAGACCGCCTACGCCGAAGCCGCGCACATCCCGAACGTCGCGCTGTTCACCGAGCAGGCCGGCTACCTGGTCAAGCTGCTCACCGAGGCCGCACCGGACGAGGCGCAGCAGGCCGACCTCGACTTCGGGCTCGCGCTGGCCGAGCTGTTCACGCTGATCGTGTACGGCCAGCTCATCCTGGAGCAGGCCCGCACCACCGGCCTGGACGACGAGGTCGTCGACCAGCTCTTCGCGGTGCTGGTCCAGGACTTCAGCGCCGCGGCGGTGGACCTCCACGGCAAGGCGAGCTCGACCGAGGCCCAGCAGGCCATCGCGTTGGCCGCGCTGCGCAAGCCGGTGGTGGACGCGGCCCGCTTCGAGAACGTCTGGGCGCGCGTGCGGGAGCTCTCCGGGGTCTACGCCATGCACCCGTGACGGCGCGCCGACCGGACCACGCCGGTCGACGAACACCGGGTGTTCGCCGCAGAAGCCGATCGACACCCGGTGTTCCGGTTGGCAAGATCGCGGGCGTGGAGCGAGAGCGGGCGGCGGAGCTGATCTGGGACGCGTGGCTGACCGGCAAGCGGCTGGAGGGGCTCCCCGGGGACGCCCGCCCGGACGACCCGGCCGAAGGCATGGCGGCGCAGGCGGCGCTCGCCGAGCTGGCCGGTCCGGTGTCCGGCTGGAAGATCGCCGCGACCACCGTGTACGCGCGCCAGTACCTCGACGTCCCCGGCCCGCTGCCGGGCGCGATGTTCGAGCGGTTCCACCACGTCGAGGGCGAACCGGTGCCGGCCGACACGATGACCATGGGTGTCGCCGAACCGGAGTTCGCCTTCCGGCTCAAGGCCGACCCGGGGCTGTCGCCGTCGCTGGCGGCGGTGCTCGACGCCGTCGACACGATGTTCCTGGCGATCGAGCTGCCGGACAGCCGCTACACCGACCACCGCCACGCGGGCGGCCCGCAACTGCTGGCGGACGCGGCGTGCGCGGGCCGGTTCGTCGAGGGCCGCCCGGTGCCGGGGTGGCGCGACCTCGACCTGCCCCGCCGCCCGGTGGTCCTGCACGCCGACGGCGAGGAGTTCTCCCGCGGCAGCGGCAGCCTGGTCCTGGGCGACCCGCGGCTGGCGCTGCACTGGCTGGCGATGGAACTGCCCCGGCACGGCCGCGCGCTGCGCCCGGGCGACATCGTGACGACGGGCACGGCGACCCCGCCGTGCCCGATCCGGGCCGGCGGCCACGTCGTCGCGGACTTCGGTGCGCTGGGCAGCGTGGAGGTGCGGTTCCGGCCGTCCCCGCTAGGGTGACGACGTGCTGACGTTCCGTGCGGGTTTCGTCGTCCTGGCGCTGGTCGTGGCGGGACTCGACGCGGGGTTCTGGTGGCTGACCCGCGGCCCGCACCAGACGACGGCGCGCATCGGTTTCGTCGCGGGGTTCGTGCTGCTGCTGGCCGTGCTGGCCGCCGTGGCGGGGCTGGTGCGCTGGGAGGTCGCGGTTCCACTGGCGTCGGCGTCGACCTCAGGCCTGTTCGTCGTCGGCGCGGCGGCGATCTTCAGCGTCGGCCTCGGGTTCCTGCTGGCGGCGGTGGTGGAGGCGGCGCTGGTCCGCCGGCTGGTCCTGACCGCGGCCCCGTTCGGCTGGCGCGGCGGAACGGGCCTGATCAGCGCGGCGGCCGCGGTGGTGCCGGCCGTCCTCTTCGCGGCCGGCCTGCTCCTGCGCCGCTGACGCGGCGTTCAGTTACTCCTTCAGTGCCGCGCCGGCCAGGACGATGGACTGCGCGTCCGCCAGGGCCGGGGTGTCGTCGGTGACCTCCGCCTCCTCGGGGTGCCACTTCGGCGTCCACACGAGGCCGGGTTCGATGATCCGGAAGTCGCCGAACAGGTCCCGGATCTCCCGCGCCGTCCGCCAGATGACCGGGCTGCCGGACTCGTCGTACCGCTGCTTGATCCGCCTCAGCATCGCGGCGGATTCGTCCGACACGCCTTCGTCGGTGACGTGGGAAATGCCGAGGTAGGACCCCGGCACGAGCAGATCGCGGTAGGTGCTGACGAGTTGCGGCCCGAGGTCGTCGGACGCGGCGCTGCCGGGGGACGGCAGCTGCTGGATGTGCAGGACGGCGATCATCAGCAGCCCGACCGGTTCGTCCAGGTCGATCACGCCGGTCTCGGCGATCTTCTCCCACAGCCCGGCGGGGTCGCGCAGGTCGCCCTGGATGGCCGTGTGCCGGTCTTCGTCACCGTACTGGCGCAGCAGGCTCCGGGAGTGCGCGACGGCCACCGGCTCGTGGTCGACGTAGGCGACCCGCACCTGCCCGGGCGCGACCTGCTCGGCGACTTCGTGGGCGTGCCCCATGGTGGGCACCCCGGACCCGAGGTCGACGAACTGCCGGATGCCCTGCTTGGTGAGGTACCGGACGAGCCGGTGGAGGAACAGCCGGTTGGACCGGGCGATCGGGCGCAGGATCGAGAACTCGTCCAGCAGTTTTTCCGCGAATTGGCGATCTATTTCCCAGTTGGCGTCGCCGCCGAGGAAGTAGTCGTAGATCCGGGCGATGCTCGGCCGGCTCAGATCCACGCCGGCAGGCGGGAACGGTTCGCTTCCCGATGTCGTCATTGTTCGCTCCCCGGTGGCGTTCGTGACGGGAACATCGTATTCGGTTCTTTCGCCGTTCAGCTGCGGCATCAGGGTGACCTCCGGTGCCGTTCGAGGGCTTTTTCGAGAACGGCGTGTGTCTGCTCGGGACTGAGGGCGGAGCCGCTCAACCGGTTCCAGTGTTCGTACAGGCGGCCGAGGTCGAGGCCGCCGGGATCGGTGGTGACGAGGGTGCCCAGCAGGTCGCTGTAGCCGAGCGCGGGTTCCGGTTCCGCGAATTCCATGATCGTGAAGTCGGGATCGACGTGCAGGCGCTGGGCGAAGGGAACCACCCGGATGTCGATGTTGGGATTCCGGTCCGCGAGCAGGAGCAGGTGTTTCAACTGGTCGACCGCGACGTACTTGTCCACGGTTTCACACTGGACGACGCGTTCGACGGCGCTTTCGCTGATGAGGAATTCGTAGCGGCAGCCGGGGTTTTCGGTGAACGCCCGGACCGTGCGCGCGGCCCGGCCGGCGACCGCGTCGGCGATGTTGTCGAGGTCGTGTTCGTGGAATTGCGCGATCATGTAGCTCTCGGCTTGCGTCAAGCCCTTGAACCGTTCGCCGGTCCAGCTCAGGACCCTGGTCGCGAACGGTTCGGCGGCCAGGATCCGGCGGAACCACGACGCGCCGACCAGGTCGCGGTCCCGTTTGGCCCGTTCGCGCTGGTTCACTTCGTTCAGCCGCAGGAGCCCGGCTCTTTCCGCATCCGTGGCTTCGAGGCCCGGCAGGACTTTGTGCAGCACTCCGGCGCTGAGTTTGTACCCGCTCTCCAGGCGGCTGATCATGCTCTGGTCGTACCGGACCTTTTCGGCCAGCTGCTCCTGGGTCAGCCCGGCGCGCTTGCGCAGTTTGCGCACGTCGAGACCGAGCTGCCGGCGCAGCTCGGTGTCGTCCGGTGAGGAAGAGGGCGGCCGCGGCACGTCAGGTCGTCCAATCGGGAGGCTTGAGGCCCCGATCATAGTAGCCGTCCGGGCTCGGACGCACACACTCAGTTGCCCGGGCGGCCGCCCGTCAGCTCCCGCCGTTCACGGCCGTGTCGTGCCGTCCGGTGCGGCGCCGCGTGGCCCGCCGGACCGGAAGGCCGCCCGGTGCAGGCCGCGGGTGAACGCTTCCCACTCCGAGTCCGAGAACACGAGGACGGGACCGCCGGTCAGTTTCGAGTCCCTGATCGCGACCAGGCCGGGGCGGTCGAGGTTGATTTCGACGCAGTCACCCTGGTCCGGGCCGCACAACGGGCTTTTCTGCCAGGCGTCCGCGCTGAACGCGTCCTGGACGGTCATCGGGTCGTAGCTGTTCATTTCCCTGTCTCCCCCTTGTCAAGCACCCGGCTCGGGCTGAATATGCAACTTATTCAGGCTTAGATCTTGAATATTCAGATGGCAAGGGTGATCGGGAGACTTCGCCGCCGTGGGTGACTTTTTCACTCGATCAGCGCTGGTGGTGGTGCACGTGCGCCTGCAGGGGCTCGTCGTCGGCGCGCTCTTCCGGCCCTGCCCTTCGCCAGATGTCCCGATTTTGTCCGGATTGCTGGCTGTGGTGGACTGTTGACGGACGCCGGGCGCGGTCGCGAACGGGCGCCGGGCCGGGTCGGCGCGCGCCCGCTGCATATTCCGACCGGAACCTGGAATATCCGGCGGTGGCTCCCATCCCCGGCGACGGCGCAATTTTCGCTAGGCCGTTGGGCTGAGCCCGGCCGTCCAACGGTGGTACGCAGAGTAAAAGATCGCCGGTGGGTTGCGCAGGCAACTGTCGCGAAGGTGTGACACTCTGCGTCATCCGGGTGATGGGAACGGTCCGGAATTCGTGCGCCGGACGTCGGCACCGGACCGGCGCACCGTCGTCGCGGTCCGGCTAGCTTGATTTCCGTACCGGGCTTCATCCCTTTTTCCACCGGAGTGCACGACATGCGATTCACCGTTCCGCCGCCGCGACCGGCGCCGGCGCGACCCGAAGCGACGACCGGGTGACGGCGTGGCCGGCCGGCGGGCTCCCTTTCCGGGGCGGCCCGTCGGCGACGATCTCCGCGGGCTCGCACCGGAACGGCGGTGCCTCGTGGGCGCGCCGGCTCGGGGTGCCGGTGCGCCGGGACTCCGGGGCGACGCGATGAGCCGCCACGAAGCGCGGCGAGGGCCGCGGATCAGGGGGCGCACGGCATTGGGGCAGGTCCCTTCGACCGACGCCTTCGACACCCCGGCGAAGAAGTCGCCGCTGACCCTCGACGAGCGCAAGCTGGTGCTGTTCCTGCTCGTCGCACTGGCCGATGAGCGGGGGACGCTCGCCCGGACGCGGCGGCGCCTCGTCGAAGCCTTCGGGGACCGGGACCGGCACTGGTGTGCCGGCAAGTCCGAAGACGCGCTCCTGCACCTGCTGGCCAAGTCGATCGGCCGGAGCGCGGCCACGCCGCCGCCGTGGGAGCGGATCGCCGAGATCGTGGGTGTCGCGGTGCCGCCGGCTCGCCGGGACCTGGTGCTGGGCCAGGCGGCGGCTCTCTTCGCGCGGAGTGTCGGCTGGGAGCGGCCGGTGCCCGGCTACGACGGGCCGTTCTCGGTGCCGTCGTGGATCGGGGAACCGGTCGTCACCGTGGAGATGATCGTCGACGGCTGGGCGGACCCGGCCGCGGCGCCCGGCCCGGACGGGCGGGGGCCGGCAACCCAGCCGCTGGTCCCCGGCCCGCGCGTTCCGTCGGTACCCGCCGAAGGGCCGGCGCCGCGGCCCGTGGCCCCGAGACCGCTTCGCGCGGCCGTCCACCCGATCGACGACCCGGCGGCGCTGCGGAAGGTCATGCTGGCGGTCGCCGGAGCGGCCCGCCGCCTCGACGAGCGGGCCGAGACGCTGAGGGAGTCGCTCAACGCGCACCAGCTCGCGAACTGGAAGCTGCGGTCGGAGAACCAGCGGCAGCGGAGCCTGCTCGAACAGCTGCTGCGCGAGAAGTACCCGGGCGCGGCCACCGACACCATCCGGCAACTGATCGCCGAGCAGCTGCGCACGGTCATCACCGCCGACCCGCCCGAATCCCGCCCGTCGCTCGGGTGACCCCCGGCGACCGGGCGGGGAAAGTGAACGGGAACTGAAGAAGTGCGGCAATGCGGCGGGATTCGTTCAGTTGCCGATCAGTTGAAGAACAGTTTCCGGTTCAGTTCCGATTTTCGGAACTGAAAGGAACTCATCGGTCACATAAGTTCCACTTGTCGAGCCGGATACCGGTCGTCGCGAGCATCGACCGTTGGCCGCGAACTGGTTTCCCGGCGCATTGATTGCCGGTTAGGCTCGGAAGCGTCGCCTTGCTCAGCAAAAACCGAAACGTTCCTGGAGGTGTGCTGTGCGCGCAGAATCGGCCGGTTTCCGGTCGGCGGCCGTCGCGTGGCGCCGGTCGCCGGCGTGCGGCGCGGCGTCGCGCGGTGCTCGACGGGGAGCGCAAAACCCGTGGTGGGGCCGGGTATCGATGACCCCGGCGCGCCGGGGCTTCTCCGCGAGGAGGAGCCGCAGGGCTGCGAAAGCGGCCGGAAAGAAGAGAGGAGAAAGAATGTGTGGTAAACATCGGAAAAGGGAGGCCAGCAGGGCCGGGTGTGTCGTGATCTTGGTGTTCACGACGCCCCTGCTCATCCTGCTGGCCGCCCTCGCTGATCAGGCTCCGCACCTGATCGGCTGAATCCGGCCCCTCTTGTGGAAGAACCGCGGCGCGGGGCCGGAACACCCGGTCAGCACCCGGCCGGTCCCGCGCCGCTCAGTATCGCATCTCCGCTGCAACCTGGGAACAGTTGCGCCCCTATGGGGTGGCCCACAAACGACGAACGGACCACGTGATGCCTTCCGAACGCCACAAAAGGAACTGCTCTTTCGTCGCCGCCCGCATCCGGCTCGGGGTGCCGCGCGCGGACGGGCGGCGGGCGGGCGAACGTGACCGGCAGGTGCACCTCGTTGTCCTGCCCGACGACCGGCCGGCTCCACCGGTGCTGGAAACCCTGTGCGGCGACCCGCTGGCCCGCGAGGCGACGGAGTTGCTCGACCACATCGCGGGCATGCCGTGCGTCCGGTGCCTGGCGCAGGTCCCGGACGCCGGGCGGGCGGCGCGGGACAACTGCCGTTCGGCGTAGGCGCCGGGACCCGCGGCACTGTCGCGCCGGAAAAGGCGGGTCACCCGGAGGTGACCCGCCTCGGCCGGCGGCGAAGTCCTACTTGCCGAAGCCTGCCCGGCGCAGTGCGTCGGCCATCGACCCGCTCGCGTTGCCGCCGCGATCCCGGCCGCCGCCACCGCTACCGCCGCGCCGGTCGCCGCCGCCACCACCGGCAGCGCCGCTACCACCGCGGCGCTGGCCGCCGCCGCCCTGGCCCCGGTCCCGGCGCTCGCCGCCGCGGTTGGCCGCGGCCGCGCCCGGCTCGTCGTCCAGGCGCAACGTCAGGGAGATGCGCTTGCGGGGGACGTCCACGTCCAGCACCTTCACCTTCACGATGTCCCCGGGCTTCACGACCTCGCGCGGGTCCTTCACGAAGTTCTTCGACAGCGCCGAAACGTGGGCCAGGCCGTCCTGGTGCACGCCCACGTCGATGAACGCGCCGAACGCCGCCACGTTGGTCACCACGCCCTCCAGGCGCATGCCCGGCTTGAGGTCGGAGATCTTGTCCACGCCCTCGGCGAACGTCGCCGTCTTGAACGCCGGGCGGGGGTCGCGGCCCGGCTTGTCGAGCTCGGACAGGATGTCCGTCACCGTCGGGAGGCCGAACGTGTCGTCGACGAAGTCGGCCGGGCGCAGCGAGGACAGCGTGCGCGTGTTGCCGATCAGTGCCCGGATGTCGGTGCCGGTCTTCGACAGGATCCGGCGGACCACCGGGTACGCCTCCGGGTGCACCGAGGACGAGTCGAGCGGGTCGTCGCCGTCCGGGATGCGCAGGAAGCCCGCGCACTGCTCGAACGCCTTCGGGCCGAGCCGCGCGACCTCCTTCAGCGCCGTCCGGGACCGGAACGGCCCGTTCGTGTCGCGGTGGGCGACGATGTTCTCCGCGAGGCCCGTCGTGATGCCCGAGACCCGGGTCAGCAGCGGCGCCGACGCCGTGTTGACGTCCACGCCGACCGCGTTCACGCAGTCCTCGACCACCGCGTCCAGCGAACGCGACAGCGAAACCTCGGACAGGTCGTGCTGGTACTGCCCGACCCCGATCGACTTCGGGTCGATCTTGACCAGCTCGGCCAGCGGGTCCTGCAGCCGGCGGGCGATCGAGACCGCGCCGCGCAGCGACACGTCCATGTTCGGCAGTTCCTGCGAAGCGAACGCCGACGCCGAATACACCGAAGCGCCGGCCTCGGAGACCACGGCCTTCGTCAGCTTCAGTTCCGGGTGCTTCTTGATCAGTTCGACGGCGAGCTTGTCGGTCTCGCGCGACGCCGTGCCGTTGCCGATCGAGATCAGTTCCACCTTGTGCCGCGCGCACAGGGCCGCGAGCTCGGCGATCGACTGGTCCCACTTGTTGGCCGGCTGGTGCGGGTAGATCACGTGGGTGTCGACGACCTTGCCGGTCGCGTCCACGACGGCCACCTTGACGCCGGTGCGGAAGCCCGGGTCCAGGCCCATGGTGGCGCGGGTGCCGGCCGGCGCGGCCAGCAGCAGGTCGCGCAGGTTGGCCGCGAAGACGCGCACGGCGTCGTCTTCGGCCGCCTGGCGCAGCCGCATCCGCAGGTCGATGCCCAGGTGGAGAAGGATCTTGGTGCGCCACGCCCAGCGGACGGTGTCGCCGAGCCACTTGTCGCCCGGCCGCCCCTGCTGGCTGATGCCGAACTTCGCGGCGATGCGCTGCTCGTACTCCGTCGGGCCGACCTGCGGCTCGTCGCTGGGCTCGTCCGGGGCCATCGTGAGGTCGAGGACCTCCTCCTTCTCGCCGCGCAGCATCGCCAGGATGCGGTGCGAGGGGAGTTTGGTGTACGGCTCGGAGAAGTCGAAGTAGTCGGAGAACTTCGCCCCTTCCTCCTCCTTGCCGGCGCGGACCTTGGCCACCAGGTGGCCCTGGCCCCACATCTTCTCCCGCAGGTCACCGATGAGGTCGGCGTCCTCGGCGAAGCGCTCGACGAGGATCGCGCGGGCGCCGTCGAGGGCCGCCTGCGTGTCCGCGACGCCCTTGTCCGCGTCGACGAACACCGCCGCCGCGGCCTGCGGATCCGTCGAAGGGTCGTTCAGGAGACCGTCGGCCAGCGGCTCGAGACCCGCTTCGCGCGCGATCATCGCCTTCGTGCGGCGCTTCGGCTTGTAGGGGAGGTAGATGTCCTCCAGCCGCGACTTCGTGTCCGCGGCCAGGATCGACGCCTCCAGGGCGTCGTCGAGCTTGCCCTGGCTGCGGATGGACTCGAGCACGGCGAGCCGGCGCTCGTCGAGTTCCCGCAGGTAGCGCAGGCGCTCCTCGAGCGTGCGCAGCTGCGCGTCGTCGAGCATGCCGGTGACTTCCTTGCGGTAGCGCGCGATGAACGGCACGGTCGACCCGCCGTCGAGCAGCTCGACAGCGGCCTTGACCTGCCCTTCGCGCACGCCCAGTTCTTCGGCGATCTTCTGCTCGACCGACACGCTCACGGCAACACGCTCCCGATTGACCTGGATCCGATCGTCACATTCTGCCGTTTCCGCCGCCCCGACTTTCGGATGGGGCTGGCATCGAGCACCTTGACAACGAGATTGGTCTAGTCCACTTTGTGGTGACCTGCCTCACGAGTGCTGTGGAGGTCCCGTGGTCCCCAAGGTTCGTTTCGCTCTGCTTTCTCTGCTTTCCGTGGTCACGCTCTGTCTCGGCGTGACGTTCGTGCTCGCCGGCAACGCCGCGGCGGCGAACATCCTGGCCAACCCCGGCTTCGAAGCCGGCGCCACGGGCTGGACGTGCACCTCCGCGCCGGCCGTGGTCGGCACCCCGGTGCACGGCGGGAGCAAGGCCCTGAGCGTGACGCCGACGTCGTCGGACAACGGGCAGTGCTCCCAGACGCTCACCGTCTCGGCGAACACGGCCTACAAGCTGTCGGCCTGGGTCCAGGGCAGCTACGTCTACCTGGGCGTTTCCGGTTCCGCGACGACCAGCACGTGGACGCCGGGCACCAGTGGCTACCAGCAGTTGTCGATCAGTTTCACGACCGGCTCGAGCACGTCGCTGACGGTCTACCTGCACGGCTGGTACGGCCAGCCGACCTACTACGCCGACGACGTCAGCCTCGACGGCCCGGGCACCCCGCCGACGACCACGCCGACGACGCCCACCACCTCGACCACGCCGCCGACGACGACCACCACTCCGCCGACGACGACCACGACGACGCCGCCCACGCAGGGCAACTTGCCGAAGCACGTCCTGACGGGTTACTGGCAGAACTTCTACAACGGCGCCAAGGCACTGAAGCTCGCCGACGTCCCGACGACGTACAACATCATCGCGGTGTCGTTCGCGGACGCCACCGGTACGCCCGGCGCGGTGAGCTTCACGCTCGACTCGGGCCTGTCTTCGCAGCTCGGCGGCTACACGGATGCCCAGTTCAAGGCCGACATCAAGACGGTGCAGGCGCGCGGCCAGAAGGTGATCATCTCGGTCGGCGGCCAGAACGGCACGATCAGCGTCGCGGACTCGACGTCGGCGAACAACTTCGCGAACAGCGTCAAGACACTGATCGCGAACTACGGCTTCGACGGCGTCGACATCGACCTGGAGAACGGCATCAACGCCACGTACATGGGCCAGGCGCTGCGGAGCATCTACAACGGCGGCGGCAAGGTCATCACGATGGCGCCGCAGACGATCGACATGCAGTCCACGCAGGGCGGCTACTTCCAGCTCGCGCTGAACATCAAGGACATCCTGACGATCGTCAACATGCAGTACTACAACTCCGGCTCGATGAACGGCTGCAACGGCAACGTCTACTCCCAGGGCACGGTCGACTTCCTGACGGCGCTGGCCTGCATCCAACTGCAGGGCGGCCTGCGCGCGGACCAGGTCGGCCTCGGCCTCCCGGCCTCTCCGCAGGCCGCGGGCGGCGGCTACCAGGCCCCGGCCAACACGGTATCGGCGCTGAACTGCCTGGCCCGCGGGACTTCGTGCGGCAGCTTCAAGCCGTCGACGACGTACCCGACGATCCGCGGCGCGATGACGTGGTCGATCAACTGGGACGCGTCGCAGGGGTACGCGTTCGCCAACACGGTTTCGTCGGGCCTCGCGGGCCTGCCGTAACCGTGAGCTGAGTGGCCCTCCCGGCGGCGCGGTCCGGGAGGGCCGCTTCACGCCAGGGGCAGCCGCAGGGCGCCCGGGGCCGTCGGCGGGACCACCGGGTTCTTCGGCGGCACCGGCGCCACCCGCCGGTACGGCGAACCCGACGCCGGCCGCGGGTCCGGCTCCCCGCGGTTCGGCCAGAACGCCATCGCGCGCTCCGCCTGGGCCGTGATCGTCAACGACGGGTTCACGCCCAGGTTGGCCGAGATCGCCGAGCCGTCCACCACGTGCAGTCCCGGATGCCCGTACAGCCGCTGGTACGGGTCCACCACCCCCGTTTCCGGTGCATCCCCGATCGCGCAGCCGCCGATGAAGTGGCCCGTGATCGGGATGTTCGCCATGTCCGTCCACGCGCCCTGCGGAAGGCCGTCGATTTTCTCCGCCACCCGGCGGGTGACCTCGTGGCCCGCCGGGATCCAGTCCGGCGAAGGGGCACCCGCACCCTGGCGCGTGGTCATCCGGCGACCGAAGAGCCCCCGTTTCGTGTACGTCGTCACCGAGTTGTCCAGTGTCTGCATCACCAGCAGCCCGATCATCCGCTCCGACCAGTGCCGCGGGTTGTGGATCCGCAGCAGGTCGCGGCGGGCGCGCCACAACTCCCGCAGCCCCAGCACCCAGCGCCGGCGGCCCGGGGCCGCGTCCACCAGCACCGTCGCCAGCAGGCCCATCAGGTTGCTGCCGCGGCCGTAGCGCACCGGCTCCACGTGCGTCACCGCGTCCGGGTGGATCGACGACGTGATCGCCACCCCGCGCGTGTAGTCCGCGTCCGGGCGCAGTGACCGCGCCGCCAGGACGGCTTCGGAGTTCGTGCGGGCCAGCAGGCCGAGCCGGGGGGACAACGCGGGCAGCGTCCCCGTGTCGCGCATGCGGTGCAGCAGCCGCTGCGTCCCCAGCGCCGCCGCCGAGAACACCACCTGCAAGGCCGTGAACGTCCGGCGCGAACGGCCGCCCGTCCGCCGCGTGCCGACCGCGTAGCCGCCGTCGACCGGCCGCACCGACACCGCCGTCGTCAGCGGGTGCACCACCGCACCCGCCTGCTCGGCCAGGTACAGGTAGTTCTTCACCGTCGTGTTCTTCGCCCCGACGCGGCACCCGGTCATGCACTCGCCGCACAGCGTGCAGGCGGTGCGCGCCGGACCCGCGCCGCCGAAGAACGGGTCCACCCCGGACTGTCCGAAGTAGACGCCGACCGGGGTGCGGCGGTACGTGTGCCCGATGCCCATGTCGTCGGCGACCGACCGGAGCACCTCGTCCGCCGGGGTCGTCGCGGGGTTCTCGACCACGCCGAGCATCCGCTTCGCCTGGTCGTAGTACGGCGCGAGCTCGTCCTTCCAGTCCGTGATGTGCGCCCACTGCGGGTCGGCGTAGAAGCCGTCCGGCGGCTCGTACAGCGTGTTCGCGTACACCAGCGAGCCGCCGCCGACGCCGGCGCCGCTCATCACGAACGTGTTCTTCAGCAGCGTCAGCCGCTGGATCCCGAAGCAGCCGAGCGCGGGCGCCCACAGGTACTTCCGCAGCCGCCACGACGTCTTCGCGAACTCGTCGTCGGCGAACCGCCGCCCGGCCTCCAGCACGCCGACGCGGTAGCCCTTCTCGGTCAGCCGCAACGCCGTGACGCTGCCGCCGAACCCCGAACCGATCACCAGGACGTCGTAGTCCATCAGGCGACCACCCGGTAGTCGGCGAGATCGAAGCGCCGGGTCCGGCGGTCGTACTCGGTGACCAGGCCCGGCCAGTTGGTCGTCACCCGGCCGTCGGCCTGGCGGTACCAGCTCGTGCACGCGCTCCACACGCTGTGCCCCAGCCGCCGCTGCACCTCGCGGTCGTAGGCGTCCTCGACCTCCGGCCGGACGTCCACATAGGACAGACCGGGCCGTGCGAGCCTCTCCACCGCCTGCCGGATGTAGCGCGCCTGCCGTTCGATCATGTAGATGATGGACCCGGCGCCGAGGTTCGTGTTCGGCCCGTAGACGCAGAACAGGTTGGGAAAACCGGGCACGGTCATGCCGAGGTACGCCCGCGCACCGCCGGACCACTCCTCCTGCAGCGACCGCCCGCCGAGGCCGCGCACGTCCATCCGGTGCAGGAACTCCGTCGCCGCGAACCCGGTCCCGTAGACCAGGACGTCGGCCTCGATCTCCGTCCCGTCCTCGACCCGCACGCCCTTCTCGGTGATCTCGCGGATCCGGCGCGTCTCGACGTCGACGTCCGGCTGCGCCAGCGCGGGCAGGTAGTCGTTGGTGAACAGGATCCGCTTGCAGCCCAGCGGGTAGGACGGCGTCAGCTTCGCGCGCAGCTCGCGGTCGGGGATGTGGCGACGGCGGAGTTGCGCGGTCCGCAGCTCGAACATCTTCGCCAGCACCGGGTGGCGCGTCATCGCGTAGGTGGCGTACTCGGCGAGCAGGAAGATCCGCAGCCGGCCGAGCAGCTGGGTCGGCGGCAGGTGCTCGAACAGCCAGTGCTGCCACCGCCGGTAGCTCGGGTCGGACTTCGCCAGGACGTACGGCGGCGTGCGCTGGAAGACGGTCACGTGCTGCGCACGTTTGCGCAGCTCGGGCACGAACTGGACGGCGCTGGCCCCGGTCCCGATGACGGCGACGCGCTTGCCGGCCAGGTCGACGTCGTGGTCCCACCGGGCGGAGTGGAAGGCGGCGCCGGCGAAGCTCTCACGGTTCGGGATGTCCGGCAGCACCGGCCGCGACAGCTGCCCGACGGCGGGCACGAAGACGTTCGCCTCGAACGTCTCCCCGCCCCGCGTCTCGACGCGCCAGAGGCCGCGCTCTTCGTCGAAGGCGGCCCCGGTGACCTCGGTGCGGTACCGGATGTGCGGCTCGAGGCCGTACTTCGCGATGACGCGCCGCAGGTAGGCGAGAATGTCGGGCTGGTGGGAGAACCGCTTGGGCCACCGCGGGTTGGGCTCGAAGGAGAAGGAGTACAGCGGCGACGGGATGTCGCAGGCGGCGCCCGGGTAGGTGTTGTCCCGCCAGACGCCGCCGGGTTCGGCGGCGCTCTCCAGGATCGTGAAGCCGGTGAACCCCGCCCGCTTCAGCTCGATGGCCGTTCCGATGCCGCCGAATCCGGTGCCCACGATCAGCACCGATGGCCCCTTCGCCGCACTGCTCATGCGGAAAAAACTACGCACCGGACGCCTGTGACAACAGGCCACGAACGGTCACTCAATCGAGATTTCCGGCCAGCCTCACTCCGGCGGACGGACGTGCACGTCGTGCGTCTCCGCGCCCGCCTCGGCCCACTCGACCAGCTCGCCCGCCGACTTCTCCAGGGCCGCCAGCACCCTCTTCGGCAGCTTCTCGAACGGTGACAGTGAAATCACCGCCGCCTTCTTCGTCGCCTTGATCTCCCGCCAGCCGCACACCTGGCCGTCCACCATGAGCGTGCCCTTGACCAGCCCGTTCTGCGAGATCACCCGCTTGCGGTAGGCGTCGGAGATCACCCGCGTCCGGTCCGCGTAGGACAGGATCGTCTGGTCGAACGGCCCCAGCAGCCGCGGCGGCGCCGGAACGTCCTCGTCCGGCACCGTCAGCTCCGGCAGGTCCAGCAGCTCGCGGCCGTCCGGGTCGCGGTAACGCCGCAGGTCCATCGAAGAAGCCACCTCGCCCAGGCGCGTGATGCCCGCCCACGTCTGGACGTCCGCCACCGTCGCCGGGCCGAACGCGCGCAGGTACCGCGAGATCAGCGAAGCGGGCGAAGGTGGCGACAGGGGCGCGCCCACCCACTCCTCCAGACACGCGTACGTCGTCTGCCCGGCCTTGCCCCAGATCGCGCGCGGCGGCACCTGGACCAGTGGCAACCGGCCGCGGGCCAGGTGGGTCAGGGACGCCGCCGGGACGTCCCAGGTGCGCGCCAGCTCCGCACCCAGTGCTGTGCTGGACAACGCCGACGTCGCCAGCAGCTCGCGGGCCGCCGAAGCGACCGCAGCGTGGTCGAGCCCGGCCAACGCGGCGGCGTGCAGGGTGTTCTGCTTGAGATCACGGTCGTAGAGCACCTGGACCACCGGCCGCCACGCCAGCGCGTCCGCCGCCGTCACCAGGTGGACCGTGCCGCGCATCAGCGCGATCCGGACCACGCGCCGGCTCTCCAGCAGCTCCGCCAGGTCCGCCGGCCGGAACCCGGCCAGCCGCGACCACAACCCGAAGTACGGCGGGAACGGCGCCTGGGCCTGGAGCCCGGCGAGGTGCGCGACGGCGTCGTACGCGGACATCTCGGCCCGGCGCAGCAGCAGCTGGCGCTCCAGCGTGGCCCGGTTCAGGGCCCGGCGGCTCAACGTCTCCACGCCGTCACCTTAACGATCATCCAGGACAGCTCCGGTCCTCGATTGGACACGTTCTCCGGCCGTGATCCAGAATTCCGGCCATGGCCGAGCTTGCCGCGCCCGCCGTCCGGGACTGGGACTTCCCGCGCGGCACCGCGAGCATCGAGCTGATGACCCGGTTCGCCGCCGGCCGCGGCCTGCCTGCGAGCCGGCTGCTGGCCGGCACCACCCTGACGCCGGAGCTGCTCGCCGACCCGGCCGTCCAGGTCGACGCGCGCCAGGAACTGGCCGTCGTCCGGGCGCTGGCCCAGCTGGACGGTTCGGACGCGGCGGCGCTCGAGCTGGGCCGCCGCTACCGCGTCACCACGTTCGGCATCTTCGGGTTCGCCTGCATCAGCAGCCCGACGTTGCGCGACGCGATGCTGTTCGCGCTCCGCTACTTCGACCTCAGCTTCGCCTTCTGCATCCCGCACGTCGTCCTCACCGCCGACCGGCTGACGCTGGAGCTCGACGACAGCCGCGTGCCCGCCGACGTCGCCCGCTTCCTCCTGCTGCGCGACCTGGCCGCCATCTTCGCCGTGCTGCGCGACCTCCTGCCCGAGATCGCGCTGGACGAGCTGACCTTCCGGCACGAGACCGCCACGCCGGAGGACTACCGGGCCGCGTTCGGACTGTTGCCGCGCTTCGGCGCCGACGCCTGCCGGGCGGCGCTCGACCCGGCCCTGCTCGGCCGGCCGCTGCCGCAGGCCAACGACCAGACCGTCGCCTTGTGCGCCGCCCAGTGCGAAGCGCTGGTCACGCGACGGCGGCAGCGGTCAGGGATCTCGCAGCAGGTCCGGGAACGCCTGGTCCGGCTCGGCGGGGTGGACGCCGGGATGGACGAGATCGCCCGCCAGCTCACGCTCAGCACGCGCACCCTGCGCCGTCGCCTGACCGAAGCCGGCACGAGCTACCGGGCACTGGTCGACGAGGTCCGCCAGGCACTCGCCGAGGAACTGCTCGACACCGGCGTGCTGTCGGTCGAGGACGTCGCCTACCGGCTCGGGTACGCCGAGGCGTCGAGCTTCATCCACGCGTTCAAGCGCTGGACCGGGATGACGCCTGCCGCGTTCGCCCGCCGGTTCCGCTCCGCCCGGCGAGGACCGCCGGGTAGGTGAGCTTCAGCAGGTTGAGCAGCGATTCGGTGAGGAAGGTCCGCAGCGCTTCGCGGTCGAGCGTGCCGCGGATCAGCCACTCCCGCGACGCCGCCCGCAGCATCCCGCCGAACGAGCGGATCATCGCGCGCAGCTCTTCGCGGCCCTCGGTCACGCCGGTCATCAGCGCGGCCTCCAGCACCCGGTCGGCAGCGATTTCGTCGGCCTCCAGCATGATCCGCTCGATCTCGGGGTCACGCCCGGCCGCCTCCGGCCCGATCACGGTCAGCCACGCGTCGCGGTTGCGGTCCACGACCTCGATCCACCGCTGCACGCCGATCGCCAGCCGCTGCTCCATCGTGGTGTCCGGCAGCGCTTCGGTCACCGGCGCGGGCACGATCATCATCTGCCGCACCACTTCCAGGTACAGCTCGCGCTTGCCGCCGAAGTAGTGGTTGATCAGCGGGCGCGCCACCCCGGCGGCCTCGGCGATGTCCGAAGTGGACACCGAGGCGTAGCTGCCCGCGCCGAACAGGCGCCGGGCGGCGGCGAGGATCTCCGCGCGCCGCTCGGCCGGTTCCAGCCGGCGGCGCCGGGGCCGCGTCCCACTGGTCATCCACTCAGCCTCGCGGGGGAGCGGCACGCTGTCAACAAGCAGTTGACCGACTGTCAAGAAGTGCCTCCCATGGCGGGCAAGCGGTGTTTCGCACCGGTGGTTGTCGTTACGAAACCGGAACAACCCGCCGGTAACTCCCCGGCACCCGGATGCGACGAGACGGCAGGGGGCCCGGACCGGGGGTAGGAGCAGATGGACGAAGAAGGCGCGCCGATCCGGCCGGCCGGACGCTGGGTGAGCGTCCGCCTGCAGCATCGCCACGTCAGCTTCGACGAAGGCTTCGAAGCGGACGAGCCCCTTCCGGACGGCGACTGCGCGGACGAAGGCTCACTGTCCTACTCGGGCATCGTGATTTCCGGCTACGACCGGGGCGAGAAGGTGTCCGAGCGCTGGATCCCGCTGGGCACGGACCCGTCCGAAGCGGACGACGAGCAGTTGATCGGCCAGCTGCGGGAAGCGTTGCTGTGGCAGGCGGGCCGGCCGCCGCAGACCGCGGAGGAGTGACCCGGCCGCCCCCGATGTCGCCTCCGTTGAGGGTGGCGGTGGGCATGGATGACGCACCCAAGGCGGCCTTCGGTGCGTAAGACGCAACCAAGGCCGCCTTGGGGCGCTTGAGCTTGGGTGGAGGTGGCTCAGGTGCGGAGGCCCTCGAAGGCCACCTTGCACACCGCGTCCGCGACCTCCGCCGCCGAGGAGCCCCGGCGCGGGCGGTACCACTCGATCAGCGAGTTCACCATGCCGAAGATCAGCCGGGCGGTCACCGACGGGTCGACGTCCGGCCGGAGGTCGCCCTCCGCCTCGGCCTGCTTCACCAGGTCCGTCACCAGCCGGTCGAACTCGCGGCGGCGGGTCAGCGCCGCCCGCTCCACCTTCGTGTTGCCACGCACGCGCAAGAGCAGCGTCACGAACGGCAGCCGGTCGGCCAGCACCAGCACGCTGCCGCGGACCAGGTGCTCCAGCCGGTCGATCGCGCGCCCGTCCAGCTGGTCGGTCGACGCGGCCACCTCGAACAGCCCGTCCAGCGCCCGGTCCACCGCCAGCCGCAGCAGTTCCTCCTTGCTGGGCACGTGGTGGTAGATCGCCGACTTCGTGATGCCGAGCTTGCGGGAGAGGTCCTCCATGCTCGTGCCGTCGTAACCGCGCTCGTTGAACAGCTTCACCGCTACCTGCAGCAGCGATTCGAGGTCGTAGCCGGGCCGTCCGCGGCGAGGGGTGGTCACGGCTTCTCCCGCTGGTCGACGATCCGCCGCATCTTGCCCATGGACCGCTCCAGGGTGTCCGGGTCGACGACGTCCACCGAGACGGTCACGCCGACGCCGTCCTTGACGCCGCTGATCAGCGAGGCCACCGCACTTTCGCGGTCCCCGGCCGTGGCGTCGTGGCGCGCCTCGACCCGGACGGTCAGGTGGTCGAGCCGCCCCCGCGTGGACCGGACGAGCTGGAAGTGCGGGCTCAGCCCTGCCGTGCGCAGCACGATCTCCTCGATCTGCGTCGGGAAGACGTTGACCCCGCGCAGGATGATCAGGTCGTCGGTGCGCCCGGTGACCTTGGCCATCCGCCGGAACGCCGGTCGCGCGGTGCCCGGGTTCAGTTCGGTCAGATCCCGGGTGCGGTAGCGGATGATCGGCAGCGCCTGCTTGGTCAGCGACGTGAACACCAGCTCGCCGGTCTCGCCGCCGCCCAGGACCTCCTCGGAGTACGGGTCGATCACCTCGGGGTAGAAGTGGTCCTCCCAGATGTGCAGGCCGTCCTTCGTCTCGACGCACTCCTGCGCGACGCCCGGGCCCATCACCTCCGACAGCCCGTAGATGTCGACGGCGTCGAGGGCGAACCGCTCCTCGATCTCGGCGCGCATCTGCTCGGTCCACGGCTCGGCGCCGAAGATGCCGACTTTCAGCGAGGAGGACCGCGGGTCCACACCTTGGCGCTCGAACTCGTCGAGCAGCGTCAGCATGTACGACGGCGTGACCATGATGATCTCGGGCCGGAAGTCGGTGATCAGCTGCACCTGCCGCGCGGTCATCCCACCGGACGCCGGGATCACCGTGCAACCCAGCTTCTCGGCGCCGTAGTGCGCGCCGAGCCCGCCGGTGAACAGCCCGTAGCCGTAGGCGACGTGCACCTTGTGCCCGGGACGCCCGCCCGCGGCGTGGATCGAGCGGGCCATCACCGTCGCCCACGTGTCGATGTCCTGCTCGGTGTACCCGACGACGGTGGCCTTGCCGGTGGTGCCGCTGGAGGCGTGGATGCGCCGGACCTGCTCCTGCGGCACGGCGAACATCCCGAACGGGTAGTTCTCGCGCAGGTCCTGCTTGGTCGTGAACGGGAACTTGGCCAGGTCGGCCAGTTCCTTGCAGTCGTCCGGGTGGACGCCGGCCTCGTCGAACTTGCGCGTGTACGCCGGCACGTTCGCGTACGCGTGCCGGAGTGTCCACTGCAGACGTTCCAGCTGGAGCGCGGCCAGCTCGTCGGCGCCGATGTCCGTCTCGATCATGCCTCGCCTCGTTTCGCGGGAAGAGCGCGGCTGCGGCCGCGGAATTCGGCGACGACCTCGGGCCCCGCGGGGGTCTCCCGGTGCACCGTGACGTCGTAGATGCCGTTGCGGCCGTAGCGGGTGCGCTCGGTGGCCGTCGCGACGAGGTGGTCGCCGAGCCGGCCGGCCGCGACGAAGGAGATGTCGGCGCCCGCGGCGACCGTCGCGGGGCCGTGGCTGTTGCAGGCGAGCGCGAAGGCCGTGTCGGCCAGCAGGAAGACGTACCCGCCGTGGGCGATGTCGTGGCCGTTGACCATCTCGCGCGTGATCGTCATGGCCGCCACGGCCCGCCCGTCAGCGGCTTCGACGAGTTCGATGCCCAAGGCGCGCGACGCCTCGTCGGCGGCGAACATGGTGTGCGCGGCGTTGGTCATGCACCCTCCGTCCCCACTGACCGAATGGACGGTCACCTCGCGGTGCCGCCCAGTAAAGGCAGTGGTCGGGGCCGGTGTCAAGCGTCGCCCCTTCCGATCTTCGGGTTCGGCGGCTACCATGCGATTAACTGAACGTCCGGTAGGTAATTCGGCGAGAGGGACCTGATGGCACTGCTGCGCAGCTACGTCTCCGGGAGCTGGCACACGGCGGCGGACGAGGGCGTCCCGCTGCACGACGCGGCCACCGGCGAGGAGGTCGCCCGGATCTCCTCGAAGGGCGTCGACTTCGGAGCCGCCCTCGAGTACGGCCGCACGGTCGGCGGCCCGGCCCTGCGCGAGCTGACGTTCCACCAGCGTGCGGCCCTGCTCAAGGCGCTGGCCTCGCACCTGCGTGAACACCGCGAAGAGCTGTACGCGCTCTCCGCGCGCACGGGCGCCACCCTCGGCGACTCGAAGTTCGACATCGACGGCGGCATCGGCGTCCTGTTCAGCTACGGCTCCAAGGGCAAGCGCGAGCTGCCGAACGACACCGTCTACGTCGAGGGCAACGTCGAGCCGCTCAGCCGCGGCGGCACGTTCGTCGCGCAGCACATCGCGACCCCGCTGCGGGGCGTCGCCGTCCAGATCAACGCGTTCAACTTCCCGGTGTGGGGACCGCTCGAGAAGTTCGCGCCCGCGTTCCTCGCCGGGGTCCCGAGCCTGGTCAAGCCGGCGAGCTCGACGGCGTACCTGACCGCGCGGCTGGTCGAGCTGATCATCGAGTCCGGCATCCTGCCCGAAGGCTCGCTGCAGTTCGTCGCGGGCAGCGTCGGCGACCTCCTCGACCACGTCACCGCGCAGGACCTGGTGTCCTTCACCGGGTCGGCGTCGACCGCGCAGAAGCTGCGGACGCACCCGGCGATCATCCGCCACGCCGTTCGGTTCAACGCCGAGGCCGACTCGCTGAACTGCTCGATCCTCGGCCCGGACGCGGTGCGCGGGACCACCGAGTTCGACCTGTTCGTCAAGCAGCTGACCACCGAAATGACGGTCAAGGCGGGGCAGAAGTGCACCGCGATCCGCCGCGCGTTCGTCCCCGCCGAACTGCTCGACGACGTCGCCGCGGCCGCGTCGGAGCGGCTCGCGAAGGTGACGGTCGGCAACCCGGCGTCCGAGGGCGTCCGGATGGGCGCGCTGGCCAGCCTGGAACAGCGCGAGGAGGTCCGGCGGTCGCTGAAGGCGCTGCTGGACGCCGGGAGCGTCGTCTTCGGCGACCCGGAGAAGGTCGATGTCGTGGACGCCGACGCCGAGCGCGGCGCCTTCATCTCGCCGGTGCTGCTCAAGGCCGACCCCGAGCGCTCCGAGCCGCACGAGGTCGAGGCGTTCGGGCCGGTCTCGACGCTGATGCCGTACACGTCCACCGAGCAGGTCGTCGACTTCGCCGCCCGCGGCGGCGGCAGCCTGGCCGGGTCGGTGGTCAGCGCGGACAAGGAGTTCGTGCGCGAGGTCGTCCTCGGCGCGGCGCCGTACCATGGCCGCCTGCTGGTGCTGGACGCCGAGGACGCGAAGGAGTCCACCGGGCACGGTTCGCCGATGCCGCAGCTGGTCCACGGCGGCCCGGGCCGCGCGGGCGGCGGCGAGGAGATGGGCGGCATCCGGGGCGTGCTGCACCACATGCAGCGCACCGCGGTCCAGGGCTCGCCCGCCGTGCTTTCGGCGGTGACCGGCCGCTGGGTCACCGGCGCGCCGCGGACCGAAGGCGACGTCCACCCGTTCCGGAAGTCCCTGGCCGAGCTGCGCACCGGCGACTCGGTCGTCGCCGGGCCGCGTGTTGTTTCCCAGGAGGACGTCGACCACTTCGCCGAGTTCACCGGCGACACGTTCTACGCGCACACCGACCCCGAAGCAGCGGCCGCGAACCCGCTGTTCGGCGGGATCGTCGCGCACGGCTACCTGGTCGTCTCGTTCGCGGCCGGGTTGTTCGTCTCGCCCGAGCCGGGCCCGGTGCTGGCCAACTACGGCCTGGAGAACCTGCGCTTCCTGACCCCGGTCAAGGTCGGCGACTCGCTGACGGTGACGCTGACCGCGAAGCAGATCACCCCGCGGATCGACCAGGACTACGGCGAGGTCCGCTGGGACGCCGACGTCACCAACGCCGAGGGCGAGTCCGTCGCCAAGTACGACGTCCTGACGCTCGTCGCGAAGGAGCAGCCGTGACCGCCACCGTGTCCCTCGAAGAACACTTCGAGCACACCATCGAGCGCGACCAGCGGATCGAGCCGCGCGACTGGGTGCCCGAGGGCTACCGCAAGACGATGATCCGGCAGATCGCGCAGCACGCGCACTCGGAGATCATCGGCATGCAGCCGGAAGGCAACTGGATCACGCGGGCGCCGTCGCTGCGGCGCAAGGCGATCCTGCTGGCCAAGGTCCAGGACGAAGCCGGCCACGGCCTCTACCTCTACTCCGCGGCGGCGACGCTGGGCGCGGACCGGGCGGACCTGACCGACAAGCTGATCAACGGCAGGCAGAAGTACTCGTCGATCTTCAACTACCCGACGCTGACCTTCGCCGACGTCGGCGTGATCGGCTGGCTGGTCGACGGCGCGGCGATCTGCAACCAGGTGCCGCTGTGCCGGTCGTCGTACGGGCCGTACGCGCGGGCGATGATCCGGATCTGCAAGGAGGAGTCCTTCCACCAGCGGCAGGGCTACGAGCTGCTGATGACGATGATGCGCGGGACGCCGCAGCAGCGCGAAATGGTCCAGGAGGCGGTGAACCGCTGGTGGTGGCCGTCGCTGATGATGTTCGGCCCGCCGGACGCCGACTCGCCGAACACCGCGCAGTCGATGGCGTGGAAGATCAAGCGCCACACGAACGACGAGCTGCGGCAGCGGTTCGTCGACATGTCGGTTCCGCAGGCTTCGGCGTTGGGTGTCACGTTCCCGGACCCGGAACTGAAGTGGAACTCAGAGCGTGGGCACTACGACTTCGGCGCGGTCGACTGGGACGAGTTCAAGAACGTGCTGAAGGGCAACGGGCCCTGCAACGCGCAGCGGGTCGCCCACCGCCGGCGGGCGCACGAAGACGGCGCGTGGGTGCGGGAAGCCGCCGTCGCGCACGCCGGGAAGAAGGAGCGCAAGTGACCGACCTGACGGCCGAAGGCGGCCACGGCGCCGTCCCCCTCGAAGGCGTCCCCGCGGCTCCGGGCCCGGTCAAGCACGACTGGCCGCTGTACGAGGTGTTCGTCCGCGGCAAGCGCGGGCTCAACCACGTGCACGTCGGGTCACTGCACGCGGCCGACGACCAGATGGCGCTGCACCACGCGCGCGACCTCTACACGCGCCGCAACGAAGGCGTGTCGATCTGGGTCGTGCGCGCGGCGGACATCACGGCATCGTCGCCGGACGAGAAGGACCCGTTCTTCGCGCCCAGCGGCGACAAGGTCTACCGGCACCCGACGTTCTACGACATCCCCGAGGAGGTGCCGCACATATGAGTTTCGACAACGTCTACGAGTCGCTGACCGAGGAGAACGACGCCCGCTGGGCGTTCGGCACCGGCTTCGAGGACCCGCTGTCCGGAGTGGACACTTCGGTACCGTCCGGTGTGGACGGTGCGTCCCTGGCCGCCTACTGCCTGATGCTGGGCGACGACGCGCTGATCTTCTCCCACCGGCTGCAGGAGTGGTGCACGAACGCGCCCGAGCTGGAGGACGAGGTCGCGATCGCGAACATCGCCCTCGACCTGCTGGGCCAGGCGCGGCTGCTGCTCGCCCGCGCCGGCAAGGCCGACGGCTCGTCGCGCACGGAGGACTCCTTCGCTTTCCTTCGCGCCGAGAACGAGTTCCGCAACGTCCGGCTCGCGGAGCTGGGCGGCGGTCACTTCGGGCACCTGATCGCGCGCTTGTTCGTGTTCTCGACGTGGCGGCTGGCGCTGCTGCAGCGGCTGGTGTCCTCAGTGGACCCGGTGTTGGCGGCCATCGCGGACAAGGGCGTCAAGGAAGTGACCTACCACCGCGACTACGCGGCGCAGTGGCTGGTCCGCCTCGGTGACGGGACGCCGTTGTCGCACTCGCGGATGCAGGAGGGCCTGGACGAGGTCTGGCCGTACGTGGGGGAGCTGTTCCGCACGCACCCGGTGGAGTTCGTGGACGCGGCCTCGCTGCGCCCGGAGTTCGACGCGGTGCTGGACCAGGCGCTTTCCGCGTCGACGCTGGTGCGGCCGTCGTCGGGCGAGCTCGCCGGCGTCTCGGGCCGGACGGGCCGCGACGGCGTCCACACCGAGTCTTTCGGGTTCCTGCTGGCGGAGCTGCAGAGCGTCGCCCGGGCGATGCCGGACGCGAAATGGTGACCGCCGCGGCCGTGGCCGCCACGGTCACCGACCCCGAGCTGCCGATGCTGACCTTGGCGGACCTCGGCGTCCTGCGCTCGGTGTCCGAGTCAGCAGGCCGCGTGGTCGTCGCGATCACGCCGACGTACACGGGCTGCCCGGCGATGGACACCATGCGCGACGACCTGGAGCACGCCCTGGTTTCGGCGGGTTTCGCGGACGTCGAAATCCGGACGCAGCTGTCGCCGGCGTGGACGTCGGACTGGATTTCGCCGTCGGGCCGCCGCAAGCTCGCCGAAGCCGGGATCGCCCCACCGGGTGCGGCGCCGCGGCGCACGGGCCCGATCCCGCTGACGCTGTCGGCGCCGGTTTCGCGGGTGCGCTGCCCGCACTGCGGTTCCGCGGACACCGAAGAGCAGTCCCGGTTCGGCGCAACGGCGTGTAAGGCGCTGCGGCGCTGCCGGTCGTGTCTGGAGCCGTTCGAACACGTCAAGGAGATCTAGGTGGCGCGGTTCAACTCGCTGAAGGTGTCCGGGGTCGAGCGGCTGTGCGACGACGCGGTCGCGGTGACGTTCGACGTGCCGGCGTCGCTGGCTTCGGAATACGCGTTCAAGCCGGGCCAGTCGCTGACGCTGCGGCGCTCGATCGACGGCCGCGACGAGCGCCGCTCGTACTCGATCTGCGCCCCGGCGGGCGCGGCCCCGAGGGTGGGCGTGCGGTTGGTCCCGGACGGGTACTTCTCGTCCTGGCTGGTGAACGAGGTCCGCGCGGGCGACACGATCGAGGTGGCCCCGCCGACGGGGTCGTTCACCCCGGACCTCACCGAAGGCGGCCACCACGTCCTGATCGCGGCGGGCTCGGGCATCACACCGGTCCTGTCGATCGCGTCATCGCTGCTGCAGTCGTCGACGGCGACGGTGACGGTGCTGTACGGCAACCGCCGCACGGACACGGTGATGTTCGCGGACGAGCTGGCGGACCTCAAGGACAGCGCCCCGTCACGGCTGGAGCTGATCCACGTGCTTTCGCGCGAGCCGCGCGAAGCGGAGCTGTTCACGGGCCGCTTGGACGTCCCGAAGCTGCGGACGCTGTTTTCTTCGCTGGTGCCGGTGTCGTCGGTGGACCACTGGTGGCTGTGCGGCCCGTTCGAGATGGTGTCGGGTGCGCAGGAACTGCTGACGTCGCTGGGCGTGCCTTCTTCGAAGGTCCACCAGGAGCTGTTCTACGTGGACACGCCGCCGGCGCCGCTGGAGCACCTGGATCCGGAGGTGGCGGGGGAGTCCTCGGAGGTTTCGGTGGTCCTGGACGGCCGCTCGACGCCGATGACGTTGCCCCGCGCGTCGTCGGTGTTGGACGGGGCGCAGAAGTTCCGCCCGGACCTGCCGTTCGCCTGCAAGGGCGGGGTGTGCGGAACGTGCCGCGCGAAGGTGACGGAGGGCAAGGTGGACCTGCGGCGCAACTTCGCGCTGGAGGAGGCGGAGGTCGAGGCGGGCTTCGTGCTGACGTGCCAGTCGTACCCGGTCTCGGACACTTTGACAGTGGACTTCGACGCCTGAGGGATTGGTTGTCCACAGAGCGGTCGGCTTGTGGACAACCAGGGCTGCCGAGGGCTTTTCGACGGGCCCTGTCGGTGGCCGCCGATAGAATGGACTTGGGGACGCCCCCCTGGGAGTGGCGGGGGCTGTGCTGGCGGGGGCTGTGCTGGCGGGGGCTGTGCTGGCGGGGGCTGTGCTGGCGGGGGCTGTGCTGGCGGGGGCTGTGCTGGCGGGGGCTGTGCCGCGGCCGTCAGCGTCCTCGGCGCCGCCGGCGGCGGGTTCTCGGGTCCGGGACCTCCGTCACCTGCTCCTCCGGCGAGGTTTCCGGCGCCGCCGTGCGGGCGGCCGGGTCCGTCAGGCCCAGCATTTCCGCCGCCAGCTGTTGCGAACTCGCGAACATGCCCGTCGGGGCCTCGCTCGCCCGGCGCAGTGCCGACGGGCGGAGGCGGTTGTAGCCGCGGACCGTCACCGGGCGGCGGGCGCGCAGCTCGTACGCCTTCTCCTCGGCCAGCTCGGCCGCCAGCTCGCGGTCGACCAGGATCGTGCCCGGGCGGGCCACCGACGTCAGGCGGGCCGCCAGGTTGACCACCGAGCCGTACACGTCGCCGAAGCGGGACAGGATGCGGCCCGACGCCATGCCCGCGCGGACCGCCGGCAGCGTCTCGTCCGCCGATGTGCGCTCGGTCAGCGTCAGGGCTATCTCGGCCGCGTCGACCGGGGCGTCCGCCACGAACAGAACCTCGTCGCCGATCATCTTGACCACCCGGCCGTGGTGCTCGGCGATCACCTCCGTGGCCAGCGTCTCGAAACTGTCGAGCACCCGGCTCAACTCGTCTTCGCCGATCTGGCGCGTCAGCCGCGTGTAGCCGACCATGTCGACGAACCCGACCACCTCGGTGCGGGTCTCCAGGTGCTCGTCCGAAGCCGCGAACGCACGCCCCGCGTACGCCGCCAGGTGGCGGCGCCAGACGAAGTTCTGCACGCGCTCCAGGTCCGGCAGCAGCCGGTCGACCAGGCGGGTGACCTGGCGCTCGCTGCGGGCCAGCTCCGGCTGCTCACGGATGAGCTGCCACAGCATGTCGACCTGCCACTCGGCCAGCCGCGACAGGTGCTGACCGAGCGCGCGCGTCACCGACACCTCGATGCTGGGGTCGATCAGGCCCGACTGGACCAGCTGGTCGGCCGTCCGCATCGCCTCGACGTCGGCGTCGGTGAAGACCACCTCGTCGTCACGGACGGTCGCGAAGCCCAGCGCGCGCCAGAGCCGGCGTGACCGCTCGTCGGGCACGCCGGCCTTCTCCGCCACCTCGAGCCGGGTGTACTTGCGCCGGCCGCCGAGCAGGACGCGTTCGAGCCGCTGCTGCAGTTCCTCGCTCGGATCCGTCACGTCAGGTCGTGTGGACGATCAGCACGTCCACGCCGGACTTGCGGGCCACCTCCGACGGCACCGAGCCCAGGATCCGGCCGGCGATCGTGTTCAGCCCGCGGTTGCCGACCACCAGCAGGTCGGCCTCGCGCTCCTTGACCACCTTGCGCAGCGAGTCGACCGGGTCGCCCTTCACCGCGACGGTGTCGATCTTCTCCGCGCCCGCGCGTGCCGCCCGGTCGCGCGCCGACTGCAGCGTGTCTTCGGCCGGGGCCGAGCCGACGACTTGGTACGCCTCGTCGCCGAGGGCGTCCTGAGCCTTGTCAACGTCGGACTGGCTCGCCGGGTAGAACGCACACGCGATGACGAGCGTGGCGCCCGCGTCGCCGGCCACCGCCGCCGCGCGGTCCACCGCCGCGAACGAGGACTCCGAGCCGTCCGTGCCCACCACCACGGTCCGATATGCCGCACCCATGCGCAAAACCTCCAGGTGATCCCGCGTGAGCAGGGACGATAGCCGGTCGGTACCGACCACGCAGGCTCGTCCGCGCCCGTGTCGGGTGGAAGGTTACTCGCCAGTCGCTTTCTGCGCTCCGCTTGCCCGCGGAGCCGGCTTCGGCGCCGCTTTGGGTGACACTGCGGGGGCCGCTTTGGGTGACACTGCGGGCGCGGCCTTGACCGCGGCGGGCTTGGCTGCGGGCTTCGGCTTCGGCACGTCGGAGGCGCGGATCCGGATCGTTTCTTCGACGTCGGGGACCCGGACGGTCTCCTCGGTCCCGGCGGGCTTCTCGTCCGCCACCAGGTCGGCCTTGACGTCGGCGGGCACCTTGACGTCGTCGCCGAGGACGGTGTGCGCCTCGGCCAGCACCGCCCGCGCCGCGCGCACCTGCTCGGCGAGGCCGCCGCGGACCTTCCGCAGCGCGTCGACGCGCTCGTTGGCCTGGGTGATCCGGCGGTTCGACTCCTCCGTGGCCGCCGTCACGCGGCGCCGCGCCTCGTCGGCGGCCTCCGCGAGCCGGGCGTTGGCCTCGGTGATCGAGTCCTGACGGCGCTTGTTCGCCTCGGCGACCGACTCCCGCTGACGGCGGTCGATGTCGGCCTTCGCGGCTTTCTCCTCTTCGAGGACCTTCGCGCGGATGTCGGCGGCGTCCTGCGTGGCCTCCTGGACGCGCCGCGCGGCCTCGGCCTTGCTCGCCGCCTCCTGCTCGGCCAGCACCCGCATCGCCTCGGTGCGGCGTGAGGCCATCGCGATCTCGAAGTCCTCTTCGACCTTGGTGCGGCGCTCCTGCGACTCGGTGTCGAGCCGCTTGCGCTCCGCCTCGGCCTCGTCGGTGATCTTCTTGGCCTGCGCGCGGGCGTCTTCGAGGACCTTGCGGTGCTCGGCTTCCATCTCCTTGCGCCGCAGGTCGAGCTCGGTGAGCAGCTGCTCGTAGCGGGCGCGCATGGCGCTCGCGTCCGTCTCGGCCTTGGCCCGGATGTGCCCGGCCTCGGCTTCGGCGCGGGCGCGCGTGTCGGCCGACTCGTCCTGCGCCAGGCGCAGCATCCGCTGCAGCCGTTCGGAGAGGCCTTCGACGCTCGTCGGCGGCTGCGCGAGCCGGTCGACCTGCCCGCGCAGGTCCGCGATCTCGCCGCGCGCGATCTCCAGCTGGCGGGCGAGGTCGCCCGCCTGCGCGATGGCGGCGTCCCGATCCGCGGTGAGCATCTTCAGATCGGCGTCCAGCCGTTCGAGGTGCTCGTCGACCTGCGCTCGGCTGTACCCGCGCTTCGCCACGTCGAAGCCGGCTCCCAGCGGCACAAGCTCCCGTTCATCGCCAAGGCTCATGGGGCCTACCGTAGCCGGAGTCCGGTCACGGAAGGGTGAGCACCCGGGCGGTGCGCCCAGCGCGCCGTTCGCCGCGGCGAAAGGAAGCACCGGAAACCGGTGGTTCTCCGGGCATTCCCGACGCCGGGAGCGAGCGGGCTCCCGGCGTCGTCACGGCCCGGCTCAGGCGCCGCGGAACGCGTTGATCGCGTCGAGGTGCTTCGCGCGCTTCTCCTCGTCGCGGACGCCGAGGCCTTCCTGCGGGGCGAGCGCGAGCACGCCGACCTTGCCCTGGTGGGCGTTGCGGTGGACGTCCAGCGCGGCCTGCCCGGTCTCCTCGAGCGCGTACGTCTTCGACAGGGTCGGGTGGATCAGGCCCTTCGCGATCAGCCGGTTCGCCTCCCAGGACTCGCGGTAGTTGGCGAAGTGGGAGCCGATGATCCGCTTGAGGTTCATCCAGAGGTAGCGGTTGTCGTACTGGTGCAGGTACCCGGAGGTCGAGGCGCAGGTGACGATCGTGCCGCCCTTGCGCGCGGCGTAGACGGACGCGCCGAAGGTCTCCCGGCCGGGGTGCTCGAAGACGATGTCCGGGTCCTCGCCGCCGGTCAGCTCGCGGATCCGCGCCCCGAAGCGCTGCCACTCCTTCGGGTCCTGCTCGTCGTCGTTCTTCCAGAACTTGTAGCCCTCGGCGCTGCGGTCGATGATCAGCTCGGCGCCGAGCTTGCGGCAGATCGCCGCCTTCTCCGGGCTGGACACGACGCACACGGGAATGGCGCCGCCGTTGAGCGCGTACTGCGTCGCGTAGGAGCCGAGGCCGCCCGAAGCGCCCCAGATCAGGACGACGTCACCCTGCTTCATGTCGGCGCCGTTGCGCGAGACGAGCTGGCGGTAGGCCGTCGAGTTGACCAGCCCGGGGGAGGCGGCCTCTTCCCAGGTCAGGTGGTCCGGCTTCGGCATCAGCTGGTTGGCCTTGACCAGGGCGATCTCGGCGAGGCCGCCGAAGTTCGTCTCGAAGCCCCAGATCCGCTGCTCGGTGTCGAGCATCGTGTCGTTGTGCCCGTCCGGGCCCTCGAGCTCGACGTTCAGGCAGTGCGCGACGACCTCGTCGCCCGGCTTCCAGTTGTGCACGCCGACGCCGGTCCGCAGCACGACACCGGACAGGTCCGAGCCGACGACGTGGTACGGCAGGTCGTGCCGCTTGGCCAGCGGCGAGAGCTTCCCGTACTTCTTGAGGAACTTGAAGGTGGGGATCGGCTCGAAGATCGACGTCCACACGGTGTTGTAGTTGATTGCGCTCGCCATCACCGCGACGAGCGCCTCGCCCGGCCCCAGCTCGGGGACGGGGACGTCGTCCACGTGCAGCGACTTGCGGGGGTCCTTGTCCCGGCTCTCGAGGCCCTCGAACATATCGACCTCGTCGGCGCGCACGGTTACTCCGCGGTAGCTCTCGGGCACGGGCAACGAGCCGACCGCGGCGGACTCGCCGGTCAGGATGGCCTGCTGGATCTCGCCGAGCTGCGTCATCGGTTCCTCCGCGGAGATGGGGGATGCGTTGGCGGCAGAAATTACTCGCGGGTAACACGCGTCCACAACTGTACGAGACGGACAGCACGATTACACGCCGAACTGCGCGCGGCCGGTCTTGACCGGCTGGCCAGTCAAGCGGATGATTGATGTCCTGATCAGCACTTTCACCGACGGAGGTGAGCACGGATGAGTGAAGTCTCGACGCGCGCGTGGACCCGGCCCCACGACTGGGCCGAGGTCGTCATCGGGGTGGTCGCCGCTCTTTCACCCCTTTGGCTGAGCACGGACTCGACCGCGATGTGGACGATGGTCGTCCTGGGCGCCTTGATCGCACTCGACGGCCTGGTGTCGCTCGCGATGCCGGGCATGGTCTACGGCGAAGGCATCCAGATCGCGCTCGGCGTGCTGCTGTTCATCGCGCCGTGGGTGATGTCGTACACGGAGTTCAACGGCGCGTCCTGGACGTCCTGGATCGCCGGGGTGCTGACGGTCATCGCCGGCGCGGCGGCGATGCCGGTCGCGAACGCCGCGCACCGCACGGCAGGCCAGCACTGACGACCCAGGAGGCACGGGAATGACCGAGGATTCGGCGAAGGAGCGCATCCTCCGCGCCGCCGAGGCGCTCTTCGCCGAATCCGGCTTCGACGCCACCCCGACCTCGCGCATCGCCGAGCAGGCCGGGGTGCCGAAGGGCCTGGTGCACTACTACTTCCGCCACAAGTCGGACCTGCTCACGGCGCTCGTCGCACGCCTGCCCGACGAGCGCATCGAGCCGGCGGTGGTGGTGGTCCCGGGCGATCTGGCGGGCAGCCTGCGCCGGCTGGTCCGCGAGCTCGACCACCGGTTCAGCAGATCGTTGGGGCTGTCACACCTGCTGTGGCGCGAGGCGGACACGCACCACGTGGTCCGCGACGCGTTGCACGAGCGCTTCCAGGTCCTGGTCCGCCAGGTCCGGGCGGTGATCGTGGCGGCGACCGGCGGTGGGGTGCCGATGGCTGACGTCGACCGGGCCTCGGGGCTGCTGGCGCGGGCGGTGAGCCATCGGCACGCGACGGCCCGGCATTCGGAGGACGACCTGCCTGCCGAGTTCGACGGTGAGTTGACGTTCATCGCCGACGCTTTGGTGTCCAAGAGGGCGCCGGCGTAGGGCGTTGAGGTGAGCGGACCTGCGGAGCGCGGGTTCGGGTGCCGGAGCGCCTGCTCGGCGTATGAGAGCGGGCGTGGTTCGCGGGGCACCCGGGGCGCGGATTGCTGTCCGCAGGGGCAGCAGGGCGCGGACGTGCAGGCGCAGCGTGCCGGACCCGTCGCGCGGGTGGGGCTCGGCCGCGCCCGGAAACGCTGCTGCAGCCGTGCGGGGAGTGGCCTTGCCGCTTCCTCCTGGGCCCCGCCCCGCCCCCCGCCCCTCCGCCTCCGCCTCGCCTGGTTGTCAACGGGGTGACCTTCGCCCGCGCCGGAGTTGTTGCGCCCGAACGGGTCGGCTCAGTGCGCTGCCGCGTTCTTGGCCGGCTCCACCAGCTCCACCAGGACGCCGCCCGCGTCCTTCGGGTGGACGAAGTTCACCCTGCTGTTCGACGTTCCCCTCTTCGCCTCCTCGTACAGCATGCGCAGGCCCTTTTCGCGCAGGGCCGCCGCGGCTGCGTCCACATCGGACACGCGGTACGCCAGCTGCTGGAGTCCCGGACCGCTCTTGGACAGGAACTTGCCGATCGCCGAGTCGTCGCGCAGGGGGGCCAGGAGCTGGATCTGCGTCTCCGTGCCCGCCGTGCCCGGTGCGCGCAGCATCGCCTCGCGGACTCCCTGCTCTTCGTTCACCTCCTCGTGCGCGACCTCCAGGCCGAAGTGCGCGCGGTGGAACTCGATGGCCGCGTCCAGGTCCGGGACCGCGATGCCGACGTGGTCGATGGCCGTCACGAACGGCCGCAGGGCGTCATCCATGGAGGCAGGATAGGGGGCCCGCGCGCCGCGGTGAGGCGGAATCGTCGCGTGCCCCGCCTCACACTGGCTCCATCAAGAAGCCCTGCTCCCGGGTATGGTCGGGAAAACTGCCCATGCGCCGATGCTTGGAGGACGCCGTGTCCGGTTCCGTGATCCTGGGTGCCGCCCGTACGCCGATCGGGCGCCTGCTGGGCTCCCTCAAGGACTTCACGGGCGCCCAGCTGGGCGGGGTCGCGATCAAGGCGGCCCTCGAACGCGCCGGGGTCTCCCCGGACGCGGTCCAGTACACGATCATGGGCCAGGTGCTGACCGCCGGCGCCGGCCAGATCCCGGCCCGCCAGGCCGCCGTCGCCGCGGGCATCCCGATGAGCGTGCCCGCGCTGACGATCAACAAGGTCTGCCTCTCCGGCCTCGACGCCATCGCGCTCGCCGACCAGCTCATCCGCGCCGGCGAGTTCGACCTCGTCGTCGCCGGCGGCCAGGAGTCGATGACCCAGGCGCCGCACCTGCTGCCCAAGTCCCGCTCCGGCTTCAAGTACGGCGACACCACCCTCGTCGACCACATGGCCTACGACGGTCTCTTCTGCGCCTTCGACCAGGTCGCCATGGGCGCCTCCACGGAGAAGTACAACTCCCGCTACGGCGTCACCCGCGAGCAGCAGGACGCGTTCTCCGCCCGCTCCCACCAGCGCGCCGCCGAGGCCATCAAGAACGGCTACTTCGCCGACGAGATCGCGCCGGTCTCCATCCCGCAGCGCAAGGGCGACCCGGTCGTCTTCGACACCGACGAAGGCGTCCGCGCCGACACCACCGCCGAAGGCCTCGCCAAGCTGCGCCCCGCCTTCGCTTCCGACGGCACCATCACCGCGGGCTCGGCCTCGCAGATCTCCGACGGCGCCGCCGCGGTGGTCGTGGCCAGCAAGGCCAAGGCCGAGGAGCTCGGCATCACGCCGCTCGCCGAGATCGGCGCGCACGGTGTCGTCGCCGGCCCCGACGCGAGCCTGCACGAGCAGCCGTCGAACGCCATCCTCGCCGCGCTGGCGAAGGCCGACCTGACCGCCGACGCGCTGGACCTCGTGGAGATCAACGAAGCCTTCGCCGCGGTCGGGCTCGTTTCGACCGAGAAGCTCGGCCTCGACCCGGAGAAGGTGAACGTCAACGGCGGGGCCATCGCTCTCGGCCACCCGATCGGCGCCTCCGGGGCCCGGCTCGCCGTGCACCTGATCCACGAGCTGCGCCGCCGCGGTGGCGGGCTCGGCGCGGCCGCGCTGTGCGGCGGCGGCGGCCAGGGCGACGCCCTCCTGCTGCGGGTGCCGTCCGCGTAAGTGCCCGGACCACTCGACCCCGACGACCTCGTCGGCCGCGCGCGGGACGGGCAACCCCGTGCCGTCGCGCGGCTGCTGTCGCTCGTCGAGGACGCCCACCCCCGCGTCGCGGAGATCGCGCGGGCGCTGACCCCGCACACCGGACGGGCCCGGGTCGTCGGGCTGACCGGGCCACCCGGCGTCGGCAAGTCGACCTCGACCTCGGCACTGCTCACCGCGTTGCGCGCGGAGGGCAAGCGGGTCGGGGTGCTCGCCATCGACCCGTCTTCGCCGTTTTCGGGCGGCGCGCTGCTCGGCGACCGGATCCGGATGACCGAGCACGCCACCGACCCCGGTGTCTTCATCCGCTCGATGGCCACCCGCGGACACCTCGGCGGCCTCTCCTGGGCGACGCCGCAGGCGGTGCGCGTGCTGGACGCGGCCGGGTTCGACGTCGTGCTGATCGAGACCGTCGGCGTCGGACAGTCCGAAGTGGACGTCGTAAAGCTGGCCGACACGACGGTGGTGCTGCTCGCGCCGGGGATGGGCGACGGCATCCAGGCCGCGAAGGCAGGCGTGCTCGAGATCGCCGACGTCTTCGTCGTCAACAAGGCGGACCGCGACGGCGCCGACGCCACGGTGCACGACCTCAAGCAGATGATGTCCCTGGCCCGGCGGGAGATCCGGGGGGCGAGCTGGCGCCAGCCGATCGTGCGGACCGTCGCGGCCAAGGGCGAGGGCGTCGACGAGGTCGTGCGGGCGCTGACCGCGCACCACGACTGGCTCGTGGCGCACGACGAGCTGGCCCGGCGCCGGGTGGCCCGGGCGCGCGACGAGGTCGAGGCCATCGCGCTCCGGCGGTTGCGCGCCGAGCTGGTGGACCTGCGCGGCGGGGGACGGCTCGCCGGCGTCGCCGAGCGGGTCGTGGCCCGGGAGCTCGATCCGTTCGCCGCGGCGGACGAGCTGATCGCGGACCTCCGGGGGTAGCGCGGAGGCGAGGCGGGTGAGCAGGAACCGTGCCACCGCAACGGTTCTTCGCCGGAAATCCATGTGTACTCCCCTCTTCGGCGGCGGGTTTGCCGCGTGCCGATCATCTTGCGCGGGGGGTCCGACAATTCCCGGGGTGCGGGCGCCGAGGTTCACCCGACCGGCTGACGAGGGCGACTTTCGCGGGTTCTGGCTGTCGGTGCCGGGCCCTAGACTGCGGGGCGCTCCGGAACCGGGCGATCACTGGGAGGGCGTGCAGGATGAAGAAGACACTGCTCACCGCGCTGGCGGCAGGCGCGTTGTTCGTGGCCGGGAACGGCGTCGCCGCGGCGGCCGACGCCCCGCCGCCGAAGACGACCCACGGCCCCTGCCAGTACACCGAAACCCCGGACGAGCCGCCCGCGCGGCCGGTGCCGCTGCCGCCCGACCCGCGGCACACGCCGAGCCACGGCAAGGTCGACGTCGCGATCCCGACCAGCCAGGGCGCGCTCCCGCTGCGCCTGGACCGCGCGAAGGCGCCGTGCACCGTGCAGAGCTTCCTGCACCTGGCCCGGCACCGGTTCTACGACCACACGGTGTGCCACCGGCTGACCGCGTACCCGACGTTGAAGGTGCTGCAGTGCGGCGACCCGACGGCGACCGGCGAAGGCGGGCCGGGCTACAAGTACAAGGACGAGCTGCCGGTCGACCTGCCCCCGGCGCCGACCGACCCGACCGGCGCCCGGCGCGTCTACGCGCGAGGCCTGCTCGCGATGGCCAACGCGGGGCCGGACACGAACGGCTCGCAGTTCTTCGTCGTGTACGGCGATTCCGCGCTGCGGCCGAACTACACGGTGTTCGGCACGGTCGGTGCGGAAGGGCTGAAGACCCTCGACAAGGTCGCGGCCGGCGGGATCCAGCCGACCGCCGACGACCCGGCGCCGGTCGACGGCACGCCGGTGCTGCGGACGGAACTGCTCCGCGTCCGGCCGGACTGCTGGTTCTGACGGTGGTCGCGGGCCGCTCCGGGTGGGCGGCCCGCGGGCATCTCGTGTGCTTTGCGGGGCATCACGTGTGTAGGGGCGGGCTTCATGCGTGATTGGAGGGGCATCACGTGTGATTGGAAGGGCATCTCACGTGACTGGGAGGTCGACTCGCGTACCTGGAGGGTCGGCCTGCGTACCTGGAGGGTCGGTTCGCGTGATTGGGGGCGGGGACTCGTGTGATTGGGGGCGGAAGTGGGAGGTCAGGGGGTTATTTCGGCTAGGGCTTCTACCAGGTTTTGGGTTGCGCCGGTGAAGGCGTGCTTGGGGGTTGCGGCGTAGCCGACGATGAGGCCGCCGGGGCCGTCGGGGGTCATCCAGTGGCGGGACAGGCCCTCGATGCCGATCGCGCGGCGGCGGCAGGCCGCCAGGGCCGTCGCCTCGGACGGGCCGTCCGGGGGGAGCATCAGCAGCAGGTGCAGGCCCGCCGCGATGCCGTGCGGGCGCACCGAATCCGGCAGGGCCGCCAGCAGGCGCGTGCGGCGCGAACGGTACTCCGCGCGGCTGCGGCGGACGTGCCGGTCGTACGCGCCCGAGTCGATCAGCTCGGCCAGGGCCAGCTGGTTCAGCACCGCCGGGCGCGAGCCGCTGTCGGCCATCGCCGCGCGGACCGGCTCCACCAGCGAGCGCGGCAGCACCAGCCACGCCAGCCGGAGCGCCGGGGCGAGCGTCTTGCTCGCCGTGCCCGCGTACACCACCCGCTCCGGCGCCAGCGCCTGCAACGCCCCGACTTGCTGGCGGTCGAAGCGGAACTCGCCGTCGTAGTCGTCCTCGAGCACGTACGCGCCCGAGTCGCCGGCCCAGCGGGTCAACGCCGTCCGGCGGGCCGGGGCCAGCGTGACGCCGGTGGGGTACTGGTGCGCCGGGGTGACGACCACCGCCGGACTGTCCAAAGCGGACACGTCGAGGCCGTCGCCGTCGACGTCCACCCCGACCACCCGCGGGCCCTGGGCCGCCGCGATCGACCGGTACAAGCCCAGTGACGGGTTCTCGAACGCGAGCTCGCCGACCCCCAGGCCGGACAGCGCCCGGGACACCACCGCGATGGCGTGGGAAAACCCGTGGCAGACGACGATCCGCGCCGGGTCCGCCACCACCCCGCGAGCCCGGGCCAGGTAGCCGGCGAGGGTGTCGCGCAGCTCCGGCGCGCCCAGCTCGGACTCGTAGCCGAACGCCGCCGCCGGGGTCCGCAGCAGGGCCCGCCGGGTCGCGGTGAGCCAGGCCTGTCGCGGGAACGCCGTCAGGTCCGGCCTGCCCGGCCGCAGGTCCCAGCGCGGGGCCGGGTCGCGGGGCGCCTGCCGCGGCGCGGACTGGGGCAGCGATCCCGCCGTCGCCACCCGGGTCGGCGCGCCCTGGGCCGTGTGCAGGTAGCCCTCGGCGGCCAGGTCGGCGTACACGCGGGTGACCGTGCCGCGGGCGACCCCGAGGTCGTGGGCCAGCGCGCGGGTCGAGGGCACCGCCGCGCCCGGCTGCCACCGGCCGTCCCGGATGGCCGCGCGGATCGCCGCCGCGAGCCCGGTCCGGCCGGACGAGGGCACCCAGCCGAGGTGGACGTCCAGCCCGGAACTGGACCACGAATCCGTCATGTCACTGGACCATACCCGTGGACCAGTTCGCACTAGCGTGGACGGCATGACGAAGCGAATCGGACTCGGGCAGTCGCCCGAGCTCTACCAGGCGATGGCGAACCTGCAGGCCGAGGTGAACAAGGCCGGCGCCAACGCGGGACTCGACCCCAAGCTGCTGGAACTGGTGAAGACGCGCGCGTCGCAGATCAACGGCTGCGCGTACTGCCTCGACATGCACTCCCGCGACGCGCTCGAGCTGGGCGAGTCGCCGCGGCGGCTGTTCGTGCTCGACGGCTGGCGCGAGACCGACCTGTTCACCGAGCAGGAGCAGGCCGCCCTCGCCCTCACCGAGGCGATGACCAAGCTGTCCGCGACGCAGACCGTGCCCGACGACGTCTACGAGCAGGCCGCGAAGGTGTTCACCGAAGACCAGTACCGGGCGGTGGCGTGGGAGATCATCGCCATCAACAGCTGGAACCGGATGACCATCACCAGCCACACCCCGCTGCCGAAGCGGGACTCGTGACCGCCGCCGCGCTCCGGGCGCTGCACGTGCCCGGCAAACCCGTGGTCCTGGCGAACGTCTGGGACGCCGACACCGCGAAGCTCGTCGAGGCCGCCGGGTTCCCGGCCATCGCGACCAGCTCGGTCGCGGTGGCGGCGGCCCTCGGCTTCCCCGATGGCGAGAAGGCGCCCGCGGACGAGATGTTCGCCGCCGCCGCGCGGATCGCGAAGGCGGTCGGCGTCCCGGTGAGCGTCGACGCCGAGTCGGGTTACGGCCTGTCCGGCGCCGAACTGGCGGGCCGGCTGCTCGACGCGGGCGTCGTCGGCTGCAACTTCGAGGACACCGACCACGCGACCGGCGACGTCCGGCCGGTCGCGGAGCAGGCGGCCCGGATCGCCGCCCTGCGCGAAGCGGCGGGCGACGGCCTGGTGATCAACGCCCGCGTCGACTCCTTCCGCGGGGTGGACGCGAAAGAAGCCCTCGCCGACGGCGTCGCGAGGGCGAAGGCGTACCTGGACGCGGGCGCCGACTGCGTCTACCCGATCCACCTGCGCACGCCGGAGCTGATCGCGGAGTTCGTGCGGGGGACCGGCGGTGCGGTCAACGCGCCGGTGTGGCCGGGCAGCCCGGGCCTCGAAGGCCTCGCCGAACTGGGGGTGGCGAGGATTTCGCTGGGCGGCGGGCTGTGGCAGTACGCCCGCAAGCACCTGGAAACGACGCTCGCGGGCGTCGCCGAAGGAAAACTGCCGTACTGATGGCCGAAGGCCGCCGCGAGGGGATCGGGAACACCCTCGCGACGGCCATCGGGGTCGGTGGAACTAGGGCCTGTATCGAAGTGGGTCAGAGCCATTCGTTGATGGCGGCGATGTGGATGGTGGCTTCGTAGCGGGCGGCGAGTTTGTCATAGCGGGTGGCCACCCCGCGGTGGCGTTTGAGGCGGTTGAT
>NZ_JAJPWN010000032.1:0-58763 GCF_046549135.1 Amycolatopsis sp. lyj-23
TCGGCTCGCGTACCCGGAGGGTCGGCTCGCGTACCCGGAGGGTCGGCTCGCGTACCCGGAGGGTCGGCTCGCGTACCCGGAGGGTCGGCTCGCGTACCCGGAGGGTCGGCTCGCGTACCCGGAGGGTCGGCTCGCGTGATCAGGACCCGATCCCGTGTGATCGGCGACGTGACTCGCGTGATCGGAGGCGGGACTCGCGTGATTGAAGGCGGATCTCATGTGATTGGAGGGGCAATTCGCGTGATTGGAAGGGCCACACGCGTGATTGGAGGGGCATCTTGTGTGATTGAGGGGGTAACTCGGGTGAGTGGTGGGGTTGGTTGGGGTTGGGGGATCGTGGGGTTGGGTCATGCTGTGGCCTCGCGGAGCGAGGGGGCGGGGTGCGCTGGGGTGGCTTGGCCTGCGGAGTTCGGGAGGTGGAGGTCCGCGGATGTCGGACGGGCCGCCGCACCGCGGCCGTGGGCTCGGACCTGCGCCCGGCGTGACTCGAGGTGGCCGTAGCCCTGGGCCGGGCCTGACCAGGCCTCACGTCGGCACGACAGCTCCACGTCCGCGCCCGGCCACGCGCCCGCGGCCAGCAGCACCGCGCCGCGGTGGCGGGCCCGGGCCGACAGCCGCCGCGCCACGGCCGGCTGCAGCGTCTCCGGCTGGACCGCCACCACGTCGACGCCGTCCAGCAACGCCGCCACCACCGCCGGGAGCTCCGGGCCCGGGTGCCGGACCAGCGCCAGCCGGGTCAGGTCCACGCCGTACTCGGCCGCCGCCGCCAGCCCCAGCGACGGCATGCCGACCACGGCCGACCACGACCCGGCGGCGGTGGCCCCGGCCAGCAACGCCAGCAGCAGCGATGTCCCCCCGTGGACCGCCACCGTGCTCCCGCGCCGGAGCCCGGCTTCGGGCAGCAGCCCGGCCAGCGCCGGGACGACCGGGAGCACCCTTCCCGTCGCCCTGGCCCGCTCGGCCTTGGCCGCCACCCGGCTCGCCGTGCTGACCCCGGGCAGGGCCGCCAGCCGGGCCACCGGCGGCTCCACCACAGCGGTCACCGCACGCACCTCCCCACCACGGACTGGGCCGGCGGTCGGGCCTCTCCCAAAAACACGACCGACGGCACTGGTTCGCCGCGGGGAAGGCGGCGGTTCTAGGTCGAACAGGTGTTCGACCTAGAACCAGTCAACCGCGAACCACCCGGGGTGTCAAGTCACCCACTCGTGGGGTGATCCGGCCTGGCAGCAGCCCGGCCGCGCCGAGGACGAGCGAGCCGGTGCACACGGACGCCACCAGGCCGGCGTGGCCCGCCGCGGTGCGCAACCGGACGGGGAGCCGAAAGCGAGGAGCCCAAAGCCGGATCCGCTCGGACGGCCACCCTGTCTCCGGCAGAAGGAGGCCCGGACAGCTCCACGAGGGCAGCCGGCGGTAATGAAGTTGCCCGCACCCCGGCCGGTCACTAGACACACGAGCGTGGAGCCCACCGACGCCCGCCCCGAAGACGTCCCGGAACTGCTGGTCCTGCAGCGCTGCTGCTGGGTCCAGGAAGCCGTCCTCAACGACACCCTCGACATCCCCGCTCTGCACGAAACCCTCGAAGACGTGCGCGACTGGACGAAGACCTGGTCGGTGTGGGTGCTGCGGGCCGGCCACCGGCTGGTCGGCGCCGTCCGCGCCCGGCTCGACGGCGACACCTGGGAAATCGGCAGGCTGATGGTCGCGCCGGACCTCGCCGGGCGCGGGCTCGGCAGGCGGCTGCTCGCCCACGCCGAAGCGCACGCGCCCGCCGGAACCCGCCGGTTCGCCCTCTTCACCGGCGCCCGCAGCGCCCGCAACATCGCGCTGTACCAACGGGCCGGCTACCGGCTCACCGAGGCACCCGCGGCCCACGGCCACATCCGCGGCGCCGTCTACCTGGAAAAGGCCGTCACGCTGCGCGAAAAACCCGGTCCGGCCGCCTGACGCTGCGGCGTCAGGCTAGATTCCCCGGTGGACTTCGGGGGTGACGATGACCGGACCGCGGAGACGGCCGAAGCTGGCGATCGTCGGTGTGCTGGTGGCGGCGGGCGCGGTGGCCTGCGGGGTGCCCGGCGCCACGGCCGCCGCTCCGGCACCGACGACCATCGGCGCGGAGTGGCGCTCGTTCCGCGCCGACGTCACCGGCATCCGCCCCGGCTCGGACGACCACAGCCTCCTCGTGCAGATCGCGTTGCCCGGCAAGGATCCCGGCTGCGTCCGCGAGCCGCGGATCGAACAGGTCGTGGAGGGCAAGGCCGACATCCGCGCCGACGTCGTCTACTCGACCCGGCCCGCGGCGGGCGGCTGCCAGGACAAGGTGCCCGGCGAGCTGCGGCTGACGACGGCGGGGCCGATCGCGGACCGGACAGTCATCCTCAACGCCGACACCGGCAACGCTTGGCACAAGCTCGGCGCGGGCTGGGGCCACTGCGACAGCCGGGGCTCCTGCGCCCCGCCCGCCGACCACTGCGACCCCGCGTGGATCGGCGCCGCGGTGTCCGCCGCCGGCGCCGAAAGCCCGGGCACCACCCGCGCCTGCGATCCGGCGTGGCTGGTGCTGGACCTGCGGAAGCACCAGGGTGAGCCGCCGTCCCGCACCGCGTTCCGCTGGAGCGGCACCGGGTGGACGGCGTTCGCGCAGCCGCGGTCCGGCGGCTGCGCGGAGATCGTGGCCGCCGACCGGAAGTTCCCGGTCGCGCTCTGCCGGACGCTGCCCGCGCCCGCCTAGCGCGGCAGCTTCTTGACGACCTCGCCGGCCACCGCCTGCACGGCGGCGTCGACCTCCGCCTGCGGCATGGGCGAGTTCGAGAAGAACCCCTTGTCCCAGCCGGACACTTCGACCGTGACGACGTTGGTCCCCTTCAGCACGTGCACCTCGGCGCCGCTGAACGCGCTCTTCGTGACCAGGTGGACGAGCGCCGCCTTGTCGCCGAGGCCGCGCACTTCGGTCGGCGCCATTTCCGGCTTCGTCGGCATGAAGTTGTCGCGCGCCTGCTGCAGCGCGCCTGCTCCGGAGTATTCGACGATCCGGACGCTCATCGTGGCGTCGCGGACGTTCTCGTCCGGTCCCGGCTTGAACCCGCAGCCGATCTGCTTCAGCCCGGGCAGCGGCGAAGACGTGCTGACCGGGCTGGTGCCGGCGAAGCTCGGGAAACCCGCCTTCTCCAGCACCGCCGCCGGGACCTGGCACTCGGGCGGCACCGGCGCCGACGACGGTGCCGCGCCGGTGCTCGCGAAGTAGTCGCTCGCGAAGATGCCGAGCGGGATGCCCGCGCCGAGCAGCACCACGACACCGCCGACGATCCCGAGGACCAGTCCGGTCCGCTTCTTCTTCGGCGGCGGCACCGGCGCGCCGTACCCGGCAGGCGGGTGACCGGCGGGCGGATACCCGGGCGGATATCCAGGCTGCTGTGGATAGCCCTGCTGCGGGTAACCCTGCGGCGGTGGGTACCCGGGCTGCTGCGGATAGCCCGGGTACCCCGGCTGACCTTGGCCGTACGGCGGTTGCTGCATCGAGCCCTCCCTCTCGAAGCGCGGGTCAGTGCGCGAAGTGGCGCGTCCCCGTCAGGTACATCGTGACGCCCGCCTTCTCCGCGGCCGCGATGACCTCGGCGTCGCGGACCGAGCCGCCGGGCTGCACGATCGCCCGGACGCCCGCCTCGACCAGCACTTCCAGGCCGTCCGGGAACGGGAAGAACGCGTCCGACGCACCGACCGAGCCCTTGGCCCGGTCGCCCGCTCGCGCGACCGCGAGCCGCGACGAGTCGACCCGGTTGACCTGGCCCATGCCGACGCCGACGGTCGCGCCGTCGGCGGCCAGCAGGATCGCGTTCGACTTGACCGCGCGCAGCGAACGCCACGCGAACTCGAGGTCGCGCAGCGTCTGTTCGTCGGCCGCGGTGCCGGTGGCGAGCGTCCAGTTCGCCGGGTCGTCGCCCGGGGCGTCGATCGCGTCGGCGGTCTGCAGCAGGACGCCGCCGGAGATCGGGCGGAACTCGATCGGCGACGCCGGGGCCGCGGGCAGCTTCAGCAGGCGGATGTTCTTCTTGCGCTGCAGGATTTCCCGGGCTTCGGCGTCGAAGTCGGGCGCCAGCACGACCTCGGTGAAGACCTCGGCGATCTGCTCGGCGGCCTCGCGGCTGACCGGCCGGTTCGTCGCGATGACGCCGCCGTAGGCCGAAACCGGGTCGCACGCGTGCGCCTTGCGGTGGGCCTCGGCGATGTCCGTGCCGATCGCGATGCCGCACGGGTTCGCGTGCTTGATGATCGCGACGGCGGGCTCGGTGAAGTCGTACGCGGCGCGGCGGGCGGCGTCGGTGTCGACGTAGTTGTTGTAGGACATGGCCTTGCCGTGCAGCTGCTCGGCGTGGGCCAGGCCGGGCCGCTCGCTCTTGTACAGCGCGGCCTTCTGATGCGGGTTCTCGCCGTAGCGCAGGACGTCGGCGCGTTCCCAGGTGGCGCCGAGGAAGTCCGGGAAGCCGGCCTCGGCCGCGTTCTCATCGGGGGCGTACGCGCTGGCGAACCACGAAGCCACAGCCGTGTCGTACGCCGCCGTGTGCGCGTACGCCTGCGCGGCGAGGCGCTTGCGGTCTTCGAACTCGAAGCCGCCTTCGGCGACGCGCTCGAGCACCCAGCCGTAGCGGGCGGGGTCGACGACGACCGCGACGCTGCCGTGGTTCTTCGCCGCCGCGCGGACCATCGCCGGGCCGCCGATGTCGATGTTCTCGACGCAGTCCTCGAAGCTCGCGCCGGACGCGACGGTCTGCGCGAACGGGTACAGGTTCACCACGAGCAGGTCGAACGCCGCGATGTCCAGCTTGCGCAGCTGTTCGACGTGGTCAGGGTTGCCCTGGTCGGCCAGCAGCCCGGCGTGCACGTTCGGGTGCAGCGTCTTCACGCGGCCGTCCAGCGACTCCGGGAAGCCGGTGACCTGCTCGACCGGCGTGACCGGGACGCCCGCGTCGGCGATCGCCTTCGCCGTCCCGCCGGTGGAGACGATCTCGACGCCGGCCGCGTGCAGGCCGGTCGCGAGGTCCAGGAGGCCCGCCTTGTCCGAGACGCCGATCAGCGCCCGGCGGACCGGACGCCGTCCCAGGTCAGTGCTCACGAAATGTCACCTTTCGTCCGTCCACGGTGCAGCCACCGCGGCCGAGTCGCTCGATCGTTTCCACCAGCAGCCTGCGTTCGACGGCCTTGATCCGTTCGTGCAGGACGTTTTCGTCGTCGTCGCTTTCCACGACGACCGCTTCCTGGGCGATGATCGGCCCGGTGTCGACCCCGGCGTCCGCGAAGTGCACGGTCGAGCCGGTGACCTTGACGCCGGCTTCGAGGGCGTCGCGGACCGCGTGCATCCCGGGGAAGGACGGGAGCAGCGCGGGGTGGGTGTTGACCACCGTGAAGCGGCCGAGGAACTCACTCCCGAGGATCTTCATGAACCCGGCCGAGACGACCAGGTCGGGCCGGTACGCCGCGACGGCCTCGGTCAGCGCCTTGTCCCACGCGGCGCGGTCGGGGTGGTCGGCGACGCGGACGGTGAACGACGGGATGCTCAGGCGTTCGGCGCGGGCGAGGGCTTCGATGCCGGTGCGGTCGGCGCCGACGGCGACGACCTTCGCCGGGAAGCCGGACCGCCCGGTGGCGTCCAGCACCGCCTGCAGGAGGGTGCCGGAGCCCGACGCGAGCACGACGAGCTTCACCGGGGTGGGCAGCTCCAACCGTTGAGACAGAGCGGGCTCCTTGCCGCGGGCGGTGCGCAGCCGGGCGCACGGCGCTTCACCAGGTCACGTAAACCCTAACGGTCGCCCTCGGCCGGCTCGACGTCGCCGCAGGTCTCGGTGCCTCCGGTCACAGCGTCGCCGGCTTCGGGAGCCGTTCCGGCCGGTTCTCCGAGGCCGAGTTCGGCGTTGGCCTCGGCTTCGAACTGCGCGTTCTCGGCGGCAACCTGTTCGTCCTCTTCGGACGCCGCTGCGGCGGCTTCGAGCTCCTCGACGGCTTCGGACGCTTCTTCGGGGTCGATGTCGTCCGCGTCCTGGAAGGCTTCGTTCTCTTCGAGCGCTTCGGGCGGCGGCGCGGGCGGCTCGTGCTCGCCGGCGAAGAACGCGACGAACGAACCCGGGATGACGATCCAGCAGAACGCCACGACCGAGGCGACGCCGACGGGCACGCTCACCGGGTCGAACGGGCCGTTGCCGAGCCGTCCGCCGGCCAGCGTGCCCAGCACGACGCAGCCGAGCGCGACCACGGCGCCGGCGACCGCGACCGCGCGGATGCGCTGCGCCGGATCGGCGTCGGTCTTGCGCAGCGACCAGCCGGCCAGCGCGCCGGCCGCCGCGGGCAGCACCAGCAGCGCCGGCCACCACGCCGCGTGGTGCTCCGGCAGGCCGCCGAGCAGCGGGACGGCGGGCACGGCGCCACCGCGGTAACCGAACACGCCGACGCTCAGCGGCCCGATCGAGAACCCGGGCCCGGTGATGAAGGACAGCGCGGCCGTCACGGCGTTCGGCAGGTACAGCAGCGAAAGCAGGAAGAGCCCGAGACTGGTGCCGAGCCCGGGTTCGTAGGTGTCGGACACCGCCGCCCACGACAGGCCGGTCGCGACGGTGAACACCGCGGCACCGCAGGCGACCAGGACGGCGAGGCTCAGCGCGCCGACGCGCAGCCCCCGCCGCGCGAGCGGGTCGAGGCGGTCGGCGACGACGTCCGGCAGCCCGCACGAGCGGGTGATGCCCGCGCACGAGGCCGCGGCGGCGAACAGGCCCGGGACGAGGAACGCCGCGACCGGGTTCGCCGTCACCGCCGAGCCGCGCGCGCAGAGCGCGACGACGAGCCCGGACACCGCGTGCGCGCCCGTGATCGTGATCAGCACCGGCCGGGCCTCGCGGAACGTGCGGCAGCCGAGGCGGCGGGCGGCGCCGGCGGCCGTCCGCGCGGCCACGGCGACCACGCCCAGCGTCGGCAGCAGGGGCAGCATCCCGAGCGGGTGGCCGCCGAGGCCGAGCCGGACCTGGTGCGCGGCGAGCCAGCCGGGCCCGGCGGCCAGCAGCACGCCGGTGGCGGAGAAGGCCGCGTGTCCGGCGGTGAGGGCGATCAGCGCCAGCACGGTCGCGACGGCGGTATAGCCGGTGACCAGCGGACCGATGGCCGCGGCGAGCAGCACCCGCGCCCGGGACGCCGGAGCGGCTGCGACGCCGGCTTCGGGCTCGCCCACCGCTTCACCCGGCGGCTGGGGGTCGTCGGTGAGCACGTCCATGATCCGCACCCTGACATCCGGACTGCTCCGTCCGGGTGAGCCACGCCGCCGCCGGACGCGCCGGCTCACCCGGTCGGGTCACCGAAACGCAAAACACCCGCTGTGACAACCGGTGTCACAGCGGGTGTTCGAGAGCTCGGCGTCAGTTCGACTTGCCGAAGCCGCCGGGCGGCGTGCCCGGGTTCTCCGGCGGCGGCTGCTGGAAGAACTGACCCTGCTGCGGGGCGTACGTCGTGGCCTGCTGCCCCGGCGGCGGGGTGGTCGACGGCGGGTTGGGCGAGCCGTATTGGCCCGGCTGCGAGAACGGCGCCGGCGCCTCACCGCCCGGGGCGACCGGGCCCGGGCCGTGGCCCGGCTGGCCGAACTGCTGGCCGGACTGGCCGTACTGCTGCTGCTGGCCCGGCTGGCCGTACTGGCCGCCGTAGGACGGCGCGGCGGGCTTCGGGGCCGGCGGCTTGATGACGTCGTGCGCGATCAGCAGCGCGCCGACCGCGACCAGCATCTGCAGGATGCCCAGGATCAGGATGACGGTGACGATGCCCGGCGTGGTCTGCATGCCGATCAGCGTGTCCAGGACCTCGAGCGCGCCGAGGACGCTGAACAGCGCCGCGAACGGCAGCGTCCGCGGGCCCTTCGGCAGGGCGTGCATCGCGGCGAGCAGGCCGCCGCCCAGCAGGAACGTCCCGCCGAGGCCGACTTCGCCGTTGTCGGAGAAGCCGAGGAAGTACTGCACGAGGCCGAGGCCGGCGACGACCAGGGCGAGCAGCAGCGGCAGGTTCTGCGGCAGGCCCGCGGCCCCGGAGGGCGCTTGGTGCGAGTGCGGCTGCTGCTGCGCCGGGAAGCCGCTGGACGGCGGTCCGGGGGGCTGCTGGCCGCCACTCTGCTGGGGGTAGCCAGGCCCGCCGCTGGGGAAGGTCATCGGATGCACTCCTGTCGGGTCGACCGGCACTCCGGGCGCGCGGGCACCCGGGGAAAGACGAGGTGGCGTGTGTGCGCAGAACGCTAGCGCACTCCGCGGCCACCAGCCCACCAGACGCACGAATCCCCCGCGCGGTTTCGTTCCGGGACGAGGAAAGGCCGGGCACTCGTCGAGTGCCCGGCCTCACCAGGAGGTACTCCGGGGGATCAGCCCAGGTTGTTGTACAGCTCACGCGCGAGGACGGCGGTCTCGCTCGGGGTCTTGCCGACCTTGACGCCGGCGGCCTCGAGGGCCTCCTTCTTCGCGGCGGCCGTGCCGGAGGAGCCGGAGACGATGGCGCCGGCGTGGCCCATGGTCTTGCCCTCGGGCGCGGTGAAGCCCGCGACGTAGCCGACGACCGGCTTGGTCACGTTCTCCTTGATGTAGGCCGCGGCGCGCTCTTCGGCGTCGCCGCCGATCTCGCCGATCATCACGATGACCTTGGTCTCCGGGTCGGCCTCGAACGCCTCGAGGGCGTCGATGTGCGTGGTGCCGATGATCGGGTCACCGCCGATGCCGACCGCGGTCGAGAAACCGATGTCCCGCAGCTCGTACATCATCTGGTAGGTCAGCGTGCCGGACTTCGACACGAGGCCGATGTGGCCCGGGCCGGTGATGTCGGCCGGGATGATGCCGGCGTTCGACTTGCCCGGGCTGATCACGCCGGGGCAGTTCGGGCCGATGATCCGGGTCTTGTTGCCCTTCGCGACCGCGTGCGCCCAGAAGTACGCCGAGTCGTGCACCGGGATGCCCTCGGTGATGACCACGGCGAGCGGGATCTCGGCGTCGATCGCCTCGAGGACGGCGTCCTTGGCGAACTTCGGCGGCACGAAGATGACCGACACGTCGGCGCCGGTCTCCTTGATGGCCTCTTCGACGGTGCCGAAGACCTTGAGGTCCTTGCCCTCGATGGTGACGGTCTGGCCGGCCTTGCGGGCGTTGACGCCGCCCACGATGTTCGTGCCCGACTTCAGCATCTTGGTGGCGTGCTTCATGCCCTCGGAGCCGGTGAGCCCCTGGACGATGACCTTGCTGTTCTCGTTCAGGAAGATCGACATCTTCACGCACCTGCCGCGGCGAGCTCGGCAGCCTTGTCGGCCGCGTTGTCCATTGTGTCCACCACGGTGACCAGCGGGTGGTTCGCGTCGGCCAGGATCTGGCGACCCTCGACGACGTTGTTGCCGTCCAGGCGGACGACCAGCGGCTTGGTGGCCTCGTCGCCCAGGATCTTCAGGGCCTCGACGATGCCGTTCGCCACCGCGTCGCAGGCGGTGATGCCGCCGAAGACGTTGACGAAGACGCTCTTCACGTCGGTGTCGTTGAGGATGACGTCCAGCCCGGCCGCCATGACCTCGGCCGACGCGCCGCCGCCGATGTCGAGGAAGTTCGCCGGCTTCACGCCGCCGTGCTTCTCACCCGCGTACGCCACGACGTCCAAAGTGGACATGACCAGGCCCGCGCCGTTGCCGATGATGCCGACCTGGCCGTCGAGCTTGACGTAGTTGAGGTTCTTGGCCTTGGCCTTCGCCTCGAGCGGGTTCTCCGCGTCCTTGTCCACCAGTGCCTCGTGGCCCGGCTGGCGGAAGTCGGCGTTCTCGTCGAGGGTGACCTTGCCGTCGAGGGCGATGATCTTGTCCTGCGGGTCGCGGACCAGCGGGTTGACCTCGACCAGGGTGGCGTCCTCGGAGACGAAGGTCTCCCAGAGCTTCACCACGACGTCGGCGGCTTCGTCGATGATGTCGGCCGGGAAGTGGCCGGCCTTCAGGATCTCGAGCGCCTTCGCCTTGTCGACACCGGCGATCGCGTCGACCGGGATCTTCGCGAGGGCGTCGGGCCGCTCGACGGCGAGCTGCTCGATCTCCATGCCGCCCTCGGAGGACGCCATCGCCAGGAACGTGCGGTTCGCGCGGTCCAGCAGGAAGGAGAAGTAGTACTCGGACGCGATGTCCGAGGCTTCGGCCACGAGCACGCGACGCGTGATGTGGCCCTTGATGTCGAGGCCGAGGATGGCTTCCGCCTTCTCCTTAGCCTCGTCCGGCGTCTGGGCCAGCTTGACGCCGCCCGCCTTGCCACGGCCGCCGACCTTCACCTGCGCCTTGACGACGACCTGGTTGCCGATCTGCTCCGCGGCGGTCTTGGCTTCTTCGGGGGTGCTAGCCACCGAGCCCGGCAGAACCGGTACTCCGTGGGCGGCGAAGAGATCCCTCGCCTGGTACTCGTAGAGGTCCACTACTCCAGTCTCCTGACGACACGCCACTGTGGTGGTCCGCATGACCGGACCGCGCTGTCGGACCAGTCGAGGTTAGCGACCTGCGCAGACGCAGGGGACTCCGCACCTGGTGAAGTCGGTCACCGTCCGCGGTCAGACGGTGTTCCCGCAGTGTGAGACCGCCCACCGCGCAACCATTCCACGGTCGTTCCGGGGTCTCCGGGGTCACCGGCGGCGAAGACGCGAACGCCGTTCAAGACCTCGGCGAGCTCCGGCGGCGGTCCGTCGCCGAGCACGCCGACGGCGTCCGGGTCCTCCTGTTCGGCGGTCCGCCGCAGCTGCTCGAGCGTGTCCAGCCGGCCGGCGTGGACGACTTCCATGCCTTCGTCGCGCAGCACGCGGGCCAGCGCGACGGCGGCCGGATCAGGCCGTCCGAACTCGACGAGCAGCACCCGCAGGCGCTCACGGCGCACGGCGTCCCCCGGTGACCGCCACACCGGCGGCGACGAGCAGCGCGGCGGTGGCGGCGAGCGCGACCCAGAACCCGGTGGCCGGGGCGGCGCCGCCGAGCGAGCCGCCGACGAGCGGCAGTTCGCCGGCGTGCAGCGCGGTGAGCAGAGCGGCGCCGGTGAGCAGGGCGGCGGCGGGTTTCGGCCGGGACCGCGTCGCGAGCACGGCCGCGCCGACGACGACCACGGCAGCGGTCAGCAGGCCCCACGACGGCGTGTCGAGTTGGGACCAGAGACCGGCGGCGACGTAGCCGGGAACGGCGTAGACCGGCAGCCCGAACGCGGCGACGGCCAGGACCGCGCCGGCCGCGACGGGGGTCAGGACGTTGCCTTGAGTGCGGCTTTCGTCGGCGTCCTCGCGTTCGACGACCCCGGTGCCGACGGCGGCGAGGGCGGCCAGGGCGGCGAGCACGAGCGCGGCGAAGGTCCAGGCGGCGCCGGCCCCGAGGTCGTAGCCGAAGACCGGGGCGGCGGCGCCCCCGAAGCCGGCGAGGTTGCCGGCCTGGGTGGCGGTCAGCGCGGTGTTGAGGACGGCGGTGCCGGCCAGCACGACCCCGGCCCAGGCGACCCCGAGCACGGGCCGCGCGACGGCGGCGGTCTTCGGGACGAGCACCCCGGCGGCGGGAACGGCGAGCACGACGGCGGCGGCGAAGAGGAACCAGCGGGCAGGACTGTCCGCGGCGGCGCTGACGGGAGCGGTGGCGCCGGGGTTCAGCGCGGTGACGGCGACCTGCGGGGCGAAGGCACCGATGAGCGCGGCGACCGCGGTGGCGAGGCCGAGCAGGCCGGTGGTGAGCCGCCACCAGAAGAGACCGGGGAGGGTGGCGCTGCCGGTCTCGGCCTTGCGGGCGCTTTCGGTGAGCCGGGTTCCCGCGAGGCCGGCGACGGAGGCCGTCGCGACGAGAGCGAGGACGGGTCCCCAGGTGACGTGCAGGTCATCCCGGAACAGCCCGGCGAGCACGGGCGGCGCGGCCACCCCGAAGGCACCGGCGGCGAGCCCGCCGAGGGCGCCCCGGGCCGTCTGTTCGGCCGGCGCGGCGAGCGCGAGAACGGCGGCGAGCGGCAGTGCGGCGGCGAGCAGGAGGTAGCCACCGAGGGCGGGCCAGGGACCTTCGAAGGCGGCGCGGGCGAGGAGGAAGCCGTTGTCGGAGTGGACGGGCGCGGTCAGCAGCCCGGCCCCGGCGACGACGGCGAGCAGCGGGACGAGCAGCCGCCAGCGCCGGCGTTCGGGTTCGTCGTGGCTGCGCAGCGCCCGCCAGGCGACCACCCCGGCGGCCGCGGTGAGCAGCTGCCCGCCGACGAGCAGCCAGAACCCGGCGCCGACGGTGGAGCTGCCGAGGAACCGGTCGGGCAGGTAGAGCTCGGGCCGGATGGTGAGCGGGCCGTTGACGGCGAACTGGAGGTCGAGCACCAGCCGCCCGGGCGCGAGGGCGGCGAGGCCGAGCACGAGGCCGCCGCCGAGCCCGGGTTTCCCGGCGACGGTGAAGGCGATGGCCGCGGCGACGGGGCCGAGCGCGAGGAGGGCGAGCCAGGGCCAGCTGGCGAACCCGGGACCGGCGGAGGGTGAGACGGGGATGACGGCCGCGGCGGTGAGGCAGAGGGCGCCGAGGGTGGCCAGGGCCAGTGCGGCTTTCAGGGCGGTGGATGGAGTTTGGGTGTCGTCGGCCCAGGTCTCGGCCTCTTCGAGGGCTCGCGGCCTGCTGGGGCTCGGGGGCGCGGAGGTGCCGGGTCGGCTGGTGTCGGTGGGGGTTGACGCGGGTTTGGCGGGATTGCCGGATTTGCTGGTGTAGGTCGACGCGGGGTTGCGCGGGGATTCGGTGGAGTTTTCGGGCACGCCGGGTACACGTCCCGCGGCGGGCGCCGGGCTCGTCGCCGCGTCGGATCCGGCGGAAATTCCGGGCGAAAGTTCGGGCTGTGAGGAGCTTCCGGCGCCCGCGGCGGCCGCAGAGCTGTCGGCCGCACCACGCTCGCCACCCGAAGCGGCGGCAGGCCGCGACGAACCACCGGACCGGGCCTCACCCGGACCGTTCGCAGCGCTACCGGATTCGCCCCGCTCTTCACCCGAAGTCGGGGCAGGCCGCGGCGAACCGCCGGACCCACCCTGAGCCGGACCGTTCGCAGCGCTACCGGGCTCGCCCCGCTCTTCACCCGAAGTCGGGGCAGGCCGCGGCGAACCGCCGGACCGAGCCTCACCCGGACTGTCCGCAGAGCCATCGGCCGCACCACGCTCGCCAGCCCCTGCCGCGACCGGGGCAGGGCGGGACCAACCAGCGCGCGCGGGGCTGTCTGCAGCGCCTTCGGCCTCGTTACCCGCACCTTCGGCGGCCGGCACGGGCCGCGTCGGGGGGTCCGCCGGCTCGGTCTGGTGCGAGCCCTCGGGGGCCGCGGTCGGCTCGGCTGGGCTCGGGGCCGGACCTCGGGACTCCGGGTTCTGGCCGGGGCCGGGGGTGCTTCCGGTGGGGGGCTCTGCGCGTGGGGGCATATTGCCCGCGACGCTAGCAAGTTCGGGCCGCCCGGGAGCCGTCGGCGGGCGCGAGTCGTCGGATGCGCTTCAACCCGGCTTCGCAATCCGTTATTCCGGCGCGCGCAGCCCCCGGAGGCCTCGGTTACCCCCTTGCCGGGCTTTCACTACCCCGCATCCGTGTAAGACAAGTCACACCGAACGCCGTAAACCCCCTCTAACTTTCCGTGATTTGCACAGGTGAGCGTCGTGGCGACTCCACCCGATCGGCCGACAGCGGGGGCACGTCTTGCCGACAGCGGTACCCCTTCGTTACTGTCCCGGGGTCCCCATTACAGTCAGGTCACGAAGTAGGACGCCGAGCAAACCACCCCCGAGGTTGGCTCACCGGGTCCCCCCGCCCGCAGTCCTCGACCCGGCTCCCCGACGATGGAAGGCCCTGTCTTGGCTTCACACCGCTCCCCCGGCGGCCAAGCTCCTTCCCCGGCACTGAAGGACGCACTGCAAGGTGCGGTCGTTCGTGTCCGGGGTGCGCACCGCATCGCCCCGCCCTCTTCGGCCCTTCGCGGCCGTGTTGTGGTTGCCGCTGTCGCGGCTGGTGCGTTCGCCGCCGCCGCTGCGGGCTCGACCCTCAAGACGGTCACCGATTCCGACGCCGCCTTCACGCCCCTGGCCAACAGCCAGGACGCCAGCGCTTCGCTGACCGCGGGAGGTGCGGGCTCCGGGGGCGCCCCGGAACTCCTGCCGACCGGCCACACCGTCGACGCCTCCGCCGAGGCCGCCAAGCTCGCCGACAGCGCCTCCGTCACGCAGGCCCGCGAGCAGCGCGAAGCCGACGCCGCCAAGAAGGCCGCCGAAGAAGCCTCTCGTCCCAAGACCTGCCTGCCCGCGCACGGCACCTTCACCTCGGGCTTCGGTGCCCGGTGGGGCACGAGCCACCTCGGCATCGACATCGCCAACGCCATCGGCACGCCGATCTACGCCGCCTCCGACGGCACCGTGATCGAGGCCGGCCCCGCCAGCGGTTTCGGCCTCTGGGTCCGGGTGCAGCTCGACGACGGCACCATCCAGGTCTACGGCCACATGAACAGCTTCTCCGTGAAGGAGGGGCAGAAGGTCAAGTGCGGCCAGCAGATCGCCGAGATCGGCAACCGCGGCCAGAGCACCGGCCCGCACCTGCACTTCGAGGTGTGGCAGAACGGCACCAAGAAGATCGACCCCCGGCCCTGGCTGGCCGCGCGCGGCATCGTCGTCTGATCCACCCGCAGTTCGCCCCCGGCCCGGTGCCACCAGCGCACCCGGCAGCGGAAACCCGGCCGTAGAGCAGGCTCCTGCTCCGGCCGGGACGCCGCGGGCAGCCCTGGCCGGCCGAGGGCGCTGAAGGCACGCGCTCCGCCAAGGCGCTCGTGCGCTGGAACCGGTCACAAGATCAAGGTTCACCACCGCGGGCCCAACACAAACACCCTGATCGGGTACGTCTGCGTGATCCAGCCCAGGCGACCGGACGCCATCGGGCGGTTCCGGCGAGCTGATGGCCGCGCGAGAACCCGGCTCACTTCGGAGGCCGGGCGACACCGCAAGCGCCCCGGGCCAGGCCGACAAGCACCGGACGACCGAAAACTCCGGCAAGTCGGCGGCCACACGGGAACCCGGTTCACTCTGGAGGGCGGCCGACACCGCAGGCGTCCCAGGTCGGACCGAGAACCACCGGACAACCCGAAGCTCCGGCAAGCAGACGGCCGCGCGAGAACCCGGCTCACTCGGGACGCCGGGCAACACCGCAAGCGCCCCACGCCAGGCCGACAAGCGCCGGACGACCGAAAACTCCGGCGAGCAGGCAGCCGCACGAAAGCCCGGCTCACGCTGACAGCCCGACGACACCGCAAGCGCCCCAGGCCGGACCGAGAACTCCCGGGCGACCGAGACCCCTCCCGCGCCGGGAAGAACCGCCCACAGGCGCCTCAGCGCCCGCAACCACCTACCGCTGCCCGCCCGGCAACCGGCGGATGAAGTAGGCCACCGCGACCTGCCACACCGTGCACAGCTCCGCGGGCCGCCGCACCGGCAGCCAGCCCCAGGGCACAGCTGCCCCTGCGCCCCTCGCGGAGCGGACACGTCCGGCACTGCGGGCCCTGGTCGTCCAGCGGCGTCCCCGGCCGCAGGTGACACAACGCCCGTCCGCGCCGAGTTCGTGCTGCCTGAGCAGCGCTCGCCAGGCGGCGGCCAGCCGGCACGCCTCCGCTCCCGCACGCGAAGGAATTCCCGAAGCCCCCGAAGGCTCCCGACCCCGATCCGGAACCGTCGTCCCCAGGACTCCTCGCAGGTATTTCTGTACCCCTTCGGCCAACAGGCCAAACAGCACCGCGTCCACACCACACTACCCCCTCCGTCGAACCTTTGTTCGATCGCAGGGTCAGTTCTACCGGGTGGGTACGACGATTCCGGCGGCGATCGCGGAGATCGCCGCCGGATTCACTCGGACGAGTGGGGCTCGGGTCAGAGCTTCACCATCGGGACGCTGCCGATGAGCATCAGGCGGACCTTGCCCGCCGCGCCGAAGTCGATCGTGGCCGTCGCCCGCGGGCCGACGCCGTCGCAGGAGATCACCGTGCCGAGGCCGTACTTGTCGTGGCTGACGCGGTCGCCGACGTCCAGCTTCAGCGCCACCGTGTCCTTCCAGCCCTTGCCGAACGACGGTGTGCCCGCCGACGTCGGCGAAGCGGACCGGCGGCCGCCCCAAATGGTCGCCGCCCGGGGCGTGCCGCGCGAGCCGGAGCCGAACGAGCCGAAGCCGCCGCTGGACGGCTCGAGCCGCCGCCAGTCGACGAGGTCCGGCGGCAGCTCGTCGAGGAACCGCGAAGCCGGGTTCATCGACGGCTGGCCCCACGCCGAGCGCGTGATCGCGCGCGAGACGTACAACCGCTTCCTCGCCCGCGTGATCGCGACGTACGCCAGCCGCCGTTCCTCGGCCAGCTCGGTCGGGTCGCCCAGCGCCCGCATGTGCGGGAAGACGCCGTCCTCCCAGCCGGTGCAGAACACCACCGGGTACTCCAGGCCCTTCGCGGTGTGCACAGTCATCAGCGTGACCACGCCCGCGCCGCCGTCGCCTTCTTCGCTGCCGTCGGGCGAAGGCACCGAGTCGGCGTCCGCGACCAGCGACACGCGCTCGAGGAACGCCGGCAGCGAACCCGGCGCCGGAACGCCGTCCTCCACGACGAGCTCGGCGTTCTCGTCCGCGACGACCTCGGCGGTGATCTCGGTGAACTCCCGCGCCACGGTGACGAGCTCGTCGAGGTTCTCGACGCGCGTGTGGTCCTGCGGGTCTTCCGACTCCTCGAGTTCGACGCGGTAACCGGTCTTGTCCAGCACGGCTTCCAGGACGTCGTGCACCTCGGCGCCTTCAGAGACCAGCACGCCGAGCTCGTCGAGCATCGCGACGAACCCCTTGATCGCCTTGACCGAGCGCGGGTTCAGCAGCGGCACCTTGTCTTCGGTCGCGTCCCGCAGCGCCTGCGCGAAGGAGATCCGCTCGCGCTCGGCGTGCGTCGCGACGACGGCTTCGGCGCGGTCGCCGATGCCGCGCTTGGGCACGTTCAGCACGCGCCGCAGGCTGACCGTGTCTTCGGGGTTCGCCAGCACCCGCAGGTACGCGATCATGTCGCGGACCTCGCGGCGCTCGTAGAACCGCACGCCGCCGACGACCTTGTAGGGCAGGCCGAGCCGGATGAAGATCTCTTCGAACACGCGGGACTGGTTGTTGGTGCGGTAGAAGACGGCGACGTCGGAGTAGTCGGCTTCGCCCTTCTCCGCCAGCGCGTCGATTTCGCCCGCGACGAACGCGGCTTCGTCGTGGTCGTTGTCCGCGACGTAGCCGACGATCTTTTCGCCGTCGCCCGAATCCGTCCAGAGCCGCTTCGCCCGGCGATTCGGGTTGCGCTCGATGACGGCGTTGGCCGCGGACAGGATCGTCTGCGTCGAGCGGTAGTTCTGTTCCAGCAGGATGGTGTGCGCGTTCGGGAAGTCCCGCTCGAACTCCTCGATGTTGCGGATCGTCGCGCCGCGGAAGGCGTAGATCGACTGGTCCGCGTCACCCACGACGACCAGCTCGGCCGGCTTGATGCCCGCTTCGTTCGGCGCCGTCCCGGCCAGCTCGCGGACCAGCGTGTACTGCGCGTGGTTCGTGTCCTGGTACTCGTCGACGAGGACGTGGCGGAAGCGGCGGCGGTAGTACTCGGCGACGTCCGGGAACGTCTGCAGCAGCGAGACCGTGCGCATGATGAGGTCGTCGAAGTCGAAGGCGTTGGCCTGGTTGAGCCGCCGCTGGTACTCGCCGTAGACCTCGGCGACGCGGCGCTCGAGGTCGTTGCCCGCGTTCGCCGCCGCCGTCTCCGGGTCGGTGAGCTCGTTCTTCAGGTTCGAGATGTGCACGGCGAGCGTGCGGGCGGCGTAGCGCTTCGGGTCGATGTCGAGGTCCCGGGCCACCAGGGTGATCAGCCGCTTGGTGTCGTCGGAGTCGTAGATGGAGAAGCTCGACGACATGTCCAGGGTTTTGGCTTCACGGCGCAGGATCCGGACGCACATCGAGTGGAAGGTCGACACCCACATGGCGTTCGCGCGGCGCCCGACGAGCGCGGCGACGCGCTCGCGCATCTCGGCGGCGGCCTTGTTGGTGAACGTGATCGCCATGATTTCGCCGGGGTGCACCCGGCGCTGGCCGAGCAGGTAGGCGATGCGGCGGGTCAGCACCCGGGTCTTGCCCGATCCCGCGCCCGCCACCACCAGCAGCGGGCCACCGGCGTGGGTGACGGCTTCGCGCTGGGCGGGGTTGAGGTCGTCGAGCAGCTCGGCCTGCCCGCCGGCGGCGGGCTTGCGCACAGGGGTCGCGGCGGGGAGATCGAAGAGGGTGTCCATCGTGTGTCCACGCTACCCCGGGTGGGTGGAAGTGCGGCACAGCGTGCCGACGCAGGCGATCCGGTGTCGGGTGGGCGGGGGCGAATCGGTGGCGGAGAGGGCGTTGCCGGCGCGGGCGGTTCCGTCGCGCGCTGGCGGGCGGCGGCGATTCGGTGACGGAGTAGGGGCTGCCGGGCGGAAGGCTGGCGCGGGCGGTTCCGAGGCGCACGCGGGCGCGGCGGCGGCGGTTCGGCGGCAAAGCGGGCGGGCGGCGTTGGGGCGGACGCCGACGCGGTGGTTCGGTGGCACGTGACCACGCGGCTTCCCAGACGCGGCTACCGCGCCGGGCGTAGGTAGAGGTGTCGCCTGCCGTCCGACGCGGGGCGGGCTCGTGCCGCGGAGTATCGGCTGGCATGGAAGACACCAGTTCCGCCCGCATCCGGGCCGCCGACGCCGATCGTGAGCGCGTCGCCACCGCCGTCCAGACCGCCGGTTCCGAAGGGCGGCTCACCCTCGACGAGGTCGAAGAACGCCTCAGCCGCGTCTACGCCGCGCGGTTCACCGACGAACTCGGTGCGCTCACCGCCGACCTGCCGCGGCCGGCGCCGTCCCCGCCCGGGTTCCCGCTGAGCCGGGCGGCGCTGCGGCGGCATCCCGCGCTGCGCGTCCACCTCGGTGTGGTGGCCGCGGTCGCGGTGCTGCTGGTCGTCCGGTGGGCGGTGCTGGGCGCCGGGTTCTTCTGGCCCGCCTTCCCGCTGTTCTGGCTCGGGGTGAGCCTCTTGGTTCATGCTCGGGTGCGCTCGGTCCGGGAGCGGCCGCGCACCGCTGTGCCATACTGAGCGCATGCGGCACCACGCGAAGCGATTTTTTTACGGGACCCGGACTCCGGCTCCCGTGATCGCGTAGTGCCCGAACCGCCATCACGCCAGCCCCGGAGTCCACGGACCCGGGGCTGTCGCCGTCCCTGGGGCCGGAACCGGGTCTCGAGGAAGAGGTCCCGATGAACGCACACGCGACGAACGCCGACGGCCAGCCCGCCGAGCACACCCCCGCGGGCGACGACATCGCGTCGCTCCGCGAGGAGATCGACCAGCTGGACAAGGAAATCCTGCGGCTGGTCAAACGCCGGGTCGAGGTGTCCAAGACGATCGGCGCCGCGCGGATGGCCGCCGGCGGCACGCGCATCGTCTACAACCGCGAGATGGACGTGCTCGCGCGCTACCGCGAGCTCGGTCCGGACGGCCGGCAGCTCGCCATGGCGCTGCTGAACCTCGGGCGCGGGCGCCTCGGCCGGTAACGGTTGCCCGAATTCCGGGACTTCCCCGAGGCGTTCCCGGCCGCGGTGCGGGCAGACTGGGGTCATGGACTGGCTCGTGAACCTCATCGCCGTCATCGTCGCGCTCGCGAGCGTGCTGGCCGCGCTGGGCCATGTGGGGTATCTGGCGTTGCTCAACAACGCGGCGGGCAAGCGGGCCGGGGGTGCTCCGGTCGCGCAGTACGTCAAGAGCCGGTGGGCCGTGGCCGGCGGTACCACCGCGGCTTCGCTGTTCGCCTGGTTGCTCACGGCCGGGGGACCGACGCTGGACGTTCTCGCGATTGTCGTCGCCGCGGGTAGCGGGGTCGTGGCGACGAAGGCACTGCAGTCCACGCGGGACCGTTACCGCACGGGAGGCTGAAACCCCTGATCAGGGCCGATGGCGCTGCGTGAAACTTCGCAGCGTCACCATCGCCCGTTCAGTCGCGCCCGACCGAGTGAAACCTCTGCAACTTGCAGGTTTGGGGGCGACTTTCGCCACCGGATGCTCCTAGGGTTGGGGTTGTGAGGACCCTTGCGTCTGGGTCGGGCGATGCCCGCAGGACGCGCGGGGGCATCGGCCCCGCGCGCCCCCGGTCGCGTGCGCGTGCATTTGCGCAGGATTCCGAACGAGATTCCGCGCGTGAGGGTGCTCCGTTCGGGTCGTCCCGCCGCCGGTCGGCGTCAGGACCGAACGGCCGGGTGGTCGAACCCGCATGAGCCAGGGCACGGAATTCCACGGACGCGGCACCGCGCCCGCCCATCCGGGGCGGCACCGGCGCGGCGGCGCGGAAAGCTGGACGCCGCCGCTGCCGCAACACCGCCCGGTGCGCCACCACGCGGCCGGCGGGGCACCGGAACCCTTGCGGCACCACACGCCGGTCGTGCCGGTGGAGGGTGGTGTTCCTTCGGCGCGGCAGTACAGCGGGGTCGCACCGGACAGCGGATTCCGCCCGCGACCGCAGTACAGCCCCGGGGCCGACCGTGACGATGGGTTCTCACCGCTGCCGCACCACGGCGGCGGCCCCGCCCCGGCCCACAGCGGCGGGATCGCGCCGGACGGCAGCCAACTCTGGCGCTACTCGGCCGACAGCGCCGAAGGTGCACTGGGCGACAGGGCCCACCCGCTCCGGCGTTATCCCGACAGCCACCTTTCGGCCGACAGCACCGAAGGCCCACGAGGCGACCGGCCCCACACACTCGGGCACTATCCCGGCAGCCCCGCCTTCACCGAAGGCGCACCAGGCGACCAGCCCCACTTACTCCGGCGCTACCCCGGCAGCTCCACCTTCGCCGGCACCACCGAGGCCATCCCCGGCGGCGGATTTCTCCCGCTGCCCAACCCCACCTCGGCCGGCCCGGCGATGGCCGCCCCTCAATTCCTTCGGCACCACGGCGTTCTCGGGGAAGCCCCCGGCCAAGAGGTGGACAGCCGCCCTTTTCGGGGGCTGCTCTCCGATTCCGCCCTCGGCGATCCGCCCGTTTCCGGGCTTCTGCCGCTCCCCCAGCCGCGTGATCCGCGACCCTCGGCGCCGCTCTTCCCCGCCGCGCACGGCAGTCTTACGCTCGGCGAACGCGCCGAAGGCCACGGCGGAGATCTCGCCGAAGACGAAGCCGAGGCGCCCGCCACCGAAAGCCACGCCGAGCAGGCCGCCCGGCGCACCCGCGTCTCGCTGGCCGCTCCCGCTCCACAGTGCGTCGACCTCGACGAGGACGATGTCCGCATCTACTCCGCTCCACCCATCGACGGGCTGGGCGGCTTCACCATCGGCTCGGTTCCCGCGTCCGTGACGCCGCCGAAGACGTGGAAGAAGGCCGCCTGGTTCGCCACCGGTGCTTCCGGTGCCGTCGTCGTCGGGCTGCTGTGCGCCGGCTCCTTCCTCGTCGGGAAGCCGCCGATGGACCAGGCCGTGCAGGGCTCCTGGCCCGGCTACCAGGGCGTGCCGACCGTCGCCGACCCCACCGGGGAGCACCGGCCGCCCACACAGGGCGGGTCCGCCGCCGGGCCGGAGAAGAGCGCGTCGCCGACGGATGACACCGGGACGCCCCAGAGCGGTGGCGGGGCCGGGCCGGTCGACGGCGTGCCTCGCCCGCCCGCCGCCGAGGACACCGGTGCCGCTCCGGAGACCGCGACGACCGGCACCGGCACCACCCGCCCGGCCACCACCACCGCCGCCGTCCCGCGGAAGCCGCCGGTCACGCCCGCCCAGCGCGAAACGCCCGTCAAGTCGCCGTGGTGGTACTCCTTCCCGCCGGACGCCCAGACCATGGGGGACAACTCGGAGAAGTTCTTCAACACCGTCACCACCGACCCGTCCGCGGCGTCGTCGGTGACCACCGGCCGCCTGCACGACCAGGGCCCGCAGGCGCTGGCCAAGCGGTACGCCGGCATCGCCTACTTCGAAGTCAAGAAGGTCAGCATCGACCAGCAGCGCGGCGTCACGATCAACACCGTCGAAGTGACCCACACCGACGGGACCAAGACCGTCGAGGAGCGCACGCTGACCTTCGGCGACGGCGACAAGATCACCGCTGACGGCCAGTAGCCGGACCTGCACGTGCGGTTCGCCCGTTCTGATGCACGTGCGGTGCGCCGAGCGGTTATGCCTGGTCCGGGTGGGTGACATAAGCTGCCGCTCGTCGTGTGGCGACGGCATTCCGGCGACAGAGCCTGGTGATCGCCGCCCGCACAGGGTTACCTGACGACAGCGGAACCGGAAACCGGCCACGAGCCGGCCGTCCGGACCAACGGCACCCCGGCCGAACGGCCGAGTGGCCGCCCCGGCACCCAGAGCGAGGACTTTCGTGCTTGATCGGCAGCGCACACGGCGTGAGACACCCCACGCCGTCCGCGTCGAGGACGTCATCCCGGCCGAGATCCTGGACGGCGTCGCCGACGCCGAACGTGACCATCTCGAGCAGGTCTTCCGTGACCCGCAAAAGTTCCTGCCGGCGCGGACCGAACCGGCCCGCGAGCCGGAGCAGGCCGACGACGCGGGCGAGCCGGAAAGCCGGTTCGCGCGCCGCGCCAAGCTCACCGGGCTCGTCGCCGCGGGCGCGCTCGTCGCCGGTGCGGTGATCGCCGCGCCGATGCTGACCAGCTCGCACCGCGCCGCTTCGCCGTCCGGCGGCCAGTCCACGCCCGCCGGCTTCACCGGTGCGGCGGAGCTCGGCGGCCTCGCCGTCCCGCAGCACCAGGCCGGCGGCAGCGCGCCGGAGCAGCACAGCCCCGCCACGGCGGGCGCGCGCTCCGAGGAGTCGTCGCCGGCCCAGCCGTCGAACGGCACCTCGCGGACCCGGCCGGCGCCCGCGGCGGCCACCTCGGTCCCGGACAAGGCCGCCGACGCGCGCAGCGCGAGCCGCAAGATCCAGGCCGTCAAGGACTTCTACGCCAAGATCGCCCGCGACTCGGCCGGCGCGCTGGCGCTGCTGAGCCCGGCGCTGGCCGACGGCACCGCCGGCGAGCTGGTCCGCACCTGGAGCTCGATGGACGCCATCGACGTCCAGGAGGCCGACACGCAGATCAAGCCGGACGGCTCGATCCTCGCGGTCGCCACGCTGCACCGGCCGGACGGCGCGCTGGTGCGCGTCACCCAGCTGTTCCGGGTGGCCGACACCGGCGGGCTGATCACCGAAGCCGAGCTCGTCTCGGCCCAATACATGTAGCCCACGGCGACCACCCCTTCACCCCTGGTTCAAGTGCCCGTGCCGGATTCGTGTGCGCAGAGTGAGCGCCTAGCCTTGTCACGGGCCGGTCTCGGGAAGACCGGCTCAGAGCCCACGACATGTGCATACGCTCCAGCGAAGCGGCGTGCTCGTGGCCGCGTCACCAGGCACCCGTCCACACGCCCTGGTGAAGCCGGAGCCCAAAGGGAGGTCGCGTGAGCGACGAGGGTCGTCTGGTCGCCGATCGGTACCGCATCGTCGGCCGGATCGGCACGGGCGCGATGGGGGCCGTCTGGCAGGCGCACGACGAGGTCCTGGGCCGCACCGTGGCCATCAAGCAGCTCCTGCTCCAGCCGCACCTGGACGAGCACGACGCCGAGGACGCCCGCCAGCGGACGATGCGCGAGGGCCGGATCGCGGCCCGGCTGCACCACCCCAACGCGATCTCCGTGTTCGACGTCGTCACCGACGACAACGGGCAACCGTGCCTGATCATGGAGTACCTCAACTCCACCAGCCTGGCCGCCGTGCTGCAGGACCGCCGCACGCTGCCGCCGACCGAGGTGGCGCGCATCGGCGCCCAGGTCGCCGCGGCGCTGCGCGAGGCGCACGCCGTCGGGATCGTGCACCGCGACATCAAGCCGGGCAACATCCTGCTCGGCGCCAACGGCGTCGTGAAGATCACCGACTTCGGCATCTCGCGGGCCAAGGACGACGTCACGGTCACCAAGACCGGGATGATCGCCGGCACCCCCGCCTACCTGGCCCCCGAGGTCGCCATCGGCGGCGAGCCCGGGCCGGAGTCCGACGTCTTCTCCCTCGGCTCGACGCTGTACGCGGCGTGCGAAGGCCAGCCGCCGTTCGGGCTGTCCGAGAACACGCTGAGCCTGCTGCACGCGGTCGCGGCCGGGCAGATCAACCCGCCGCGCCAGTCCGGTCCCCTGGCCAGCGTGCTGGCCGTGCTCCTGCACCCGGAGATCGAGCACCGGCCCACCGCCGAGGAGTGCGAAGAGCTGCTCGCGGCCGTCGCGCGCGGCGAGACGCCGCTCGGCGGCCCGGCGGAGGAGACCATGCTGGCCCCCTCGGCCGGCGTCCTCGGCGCGGCCGGTGCCCTCGGCGCCGCCGGTGCCCTCGGTGCGGGGGCCGCCGACCCGAACGCGACGCAGATGTTCGACGAGATCCCCGCGGGCCACTCGGGCACGCTGCTGAGCGGCGCGGCCCCGACGCAGGCCGTGCCGTACTACGACGAGGACGACTACCCGGAAGCCACCGGCTACCCGGAGGACGACTACGACGGGTACGGCCACTACCGCGAGGACGACCACCACGCGGCCGGCGGCGTGCCGCCCGGCCTGGCCGCGACCCGCGCCGTGCCGGTGCCCCCGCACGAGCAGGGCGGGTACGAGGACGACTACGACGATTACGACGACGAGCCCGCGCCGCCGCCGCGGTCGCGCCCGCAGATGAGCCCGGTCGACGACGAGGAAGACCGGCCCGGCGCGTGGAAGCGCCCGGCGATCATCGGCGGGATCGTGGTCGTGGGCTTGGTCGCGCTCGTCGTCTGGCTGCTGAGCCCGAACAACCCGGAGGCGCCGGCCGCGCCGGTGTCCAGCAGCAAGCCGTCGCCCGTCGCGACCTCGCAGACACAGCCGTCCACGACGGAGGACACGTCGTTCAGCACGGCCGACGTGCCGCCTCCGGTGACTGAGGCCACCTCGTCGACGAAGCGGGCGACGACTGCGCGGAGCTCCGAGCCGCAGGAGACCACCACGCCGAAGACGACGCCGAAAACAACACCTCCTTCGGAGTCGACGCCGAAGACGACACCGACCGACACGACGACCGGCGGCGCGTCCTCCAGCGCTGCCGCCGGTGGATGATCGAGGACCGACTTGAGTTCTGAAGGAACCATCGTCGGCGGCCGGTTCCGGCTGGACCAGCCGATCGGCCGCGGTCGCGCGGGCATCGTGTGGCTGGCGTTCGACACGCGGCTGTTCCGCACCGTCGCGATGAAGCGGATGTACCTGCCGGTCGGCGCGGGTGAACGCGCCGAGCAGGCGCGCGCCGCCGCCATGCAGGAGGGCAAGGACGCCGCCCGGATCGAGCACCCGTGCGCGATCAAGGTGTTCGACGTGCTGCCGGACGGCCAGGACGTCTGGCTGGTGATGGAGTACATCCCGTCCCGCAGCATGGCGACGTTCCTCGCCGAGCACGGCAGGCTCACCCCCGACCAGGCGGCGCAGCTGGGCATCCAGCTCGGCAACGCCCTGGCGGCCATCCACGCGGCCGGGTTCGTGCACCGCACCCTTGAGCCGGGCACCGTGCTGCTGGCCGACGACGGCGGCGTGAAGCTCACGGACATCGGCATCAGCGGCGGCGGCCCGAGCCCGGCGTACGTGGCGCCCGAGGTCGCCCGCGGGCTGCCGGGCACGCCCGCGGCGGACGTCTTCTCCCTCGGCGCGACGCTCTACACGTCCGTGGAGGGTGTGCCGCCGTTCGGGGACGACGGCCAGTCGTCCGAACGCCCGCCGCGGAACTCCGGCGTCCTGACCGAGGCGCTGCGCAAGATGCTGCGCACGGACCCGAACACGCGGCCGACCATGGCGGACACCGTCCATTCGCTCAAGGCGATCACCGAGGGCCGCGAGACGGCGTTCATCCCGCCGACCGCGCCCGGGATCCCGCCGCCTCCGCCGCCGCCCTTCAACCCGGGGCTGGCGCCCGCGGGACCGCCGATGCCGCCGTCGGGACCGCAGTTCCAGCAGTCGATGCCGGTCGCCGCGCCCGGCTACTCCGCGGCGGAGGAGACGCAGCGGATGCAGCCGGTGCCGCCGCCGACGCAGTACGCGCGACCACCCGCACCGGGCGCCCGGCCGCAGGCCCAGGAGTGGAACCTGCCGGTGTCGAAGAAGACGCTGATCACCGTGGCCGCGATCCTCGCGGCGGTGCTGGTCGGCATCCTCGTCTCGGAGCTGTTCTTCGTCTAGGCCACCTTGGCGGTCGCCGCGCGCATGGCCGCGAGCAGCGTGCGGACGGCCGGGTGCCCCGAGGCGCGGGACGCCACCGCGGCGTGGATCGCGCGGACCGGCTCGGGGTTGCGGATCCGGCGGACGACGACCCCCGGGTGCTGCGCGCCGAGCCCGAGTTCCGGGATGAGCCCGACGCCGATGCCGGCGGCGACGAACCCCATCGCCGTCTGGTAGTCCTCGGACTCGACGACGACGTTGGGCGCGAACCCGGCGGAGGCGCAGGCGCTGTCCAGGATGTCGCGGCAGACGCCCGGCAGGCCGTCGACGCCCACCCACGGCTCTTCCGCGAACTCCGTCAGGTCCAGCACGCGCTTGCGGGCCAGCGGGTGCGCCTTCGGCAGCACCGCCCGGTACGGGTCGTCCAGCAGGTGCACCAGCTCGACCCCCTTGGCGGGCGGGGTCCTGCGCGGGAACACCGTGATCGCGACGTCGGCGTGGCCCGCTTCGACGTCGGTCATCGGGTCGTCGGGCTCCACGAGCTTGAGGTCGAGGCGGACGCCGGGGTGCTCGCGCCGGACCGCGGCGATGGCGGGCGGGACCAGTGACGCGCCCGCCGTGGCGAAGTAGCGGATCGAGACGCGGCCGATGCGGCCCTCCTTGAGCTCGGTCAGCGCCGCTTCGGCCTTGGCGAGCTCGGCGCTCAGCCGTTCGGCGTGCTCGGACAGCAACGCGCCCGCCGGGGTCGGCCGGACGCCGCGTCCGACGCGTTCGAGGAGTTCGGTGCCCGCCTCTCGTTCCAAGGCGGACAGCTGCTGGCTGATCGCGGACGGCGTGTAGCCGAGGTTGCGCGCCGCGGCGGTGATCGACCCGCTGGTGATGACGGCACGGAGGACCTGCATGCGGCGGACGTCGAGCATGCCGCGATCGTACAGCTGAGCTTAAGTGTTCCTGCAGTTAATTTCGCTTGTCCTTACGTCTGGTCCGGGCGAAGCTGACGTCGGCTGTCGAAGGAGGACTGCGGGTGGGCGAGACGAAGACCCTGCTCAGGATCGGTGCGCTGGCGCTGATGTGGGGTTCGAGCTTCTTCTGGATCAAGCTGGGGCTGGGCATGTTTTCGCCGGTGCAGCTGGTGCTGGCGCGGCTGGTGCTCGGCGCCGCCATGCTGCTGGTGCTGTGCCGCCTGCAGCGGGCGCGGCTGCCGAGGGACCGCCGGATGTGGGGACACCTGGCGGTCGCGGCGTTCTTCCACAACGCGCTGCCGTTCCTGCTGTTCGCGATCGGCGAGACGACGGTCGATTCGGGGATCACCGGCGTGCTCAACTCGACGACGCCGCTGTGGGTGCTGCTCGCGGCGCCGCTGATGGGGACGTCGTCGCGGATGACCGGCGCCCGGCTCGCGGGCCTGCTCATCGGGCTCGCCGGGATCCTGCTGATCTTCGCGCCGTGGCAGGCGTCGGGCCTGCTGAGCTGGGGCGCACTGGCGTGCCTCGCGGCGGCGGCGAGCTACGGCTTCGCGTTCGTCTACGAGGGCAAGTACCTGTCGGACGCCTCCTTGTCGCCGTACGCGACTTCGGCGGGTCAGATGCTGCTGGCCAGCGGGATGCTGGTGCTGGTCCTGCCGGCCGGCGGGTTGACGCCGGTGCACGTGTCCACCGGGCCGCTGCTCGCGGTGCTGGTACTGGGCATCGGGTCGACCGGCATCGCGTTCGCGCTGAACTACCAGCTGCTGGCGAGCGAAGGCGCGGTGGCCGCGTCCGTGGTCGGCTACCTGCTGCCGGTGGTTTCGGTGCTGCTGGGTGCGGTGTTCCTCGGCGAGCAGCTGCACCTGCGGGTGATCGCGGGCATGGTGGTCGTGCTCGGCGGCGTGGCGCTGACGCGCCTCCAGAAGCCGGAGCGAGGGGCTCTGGACGTGGCCGGTGACCAGGCGGATGGGCTTGGTGACGACACCGCCGGCAGCACGCCCCGGCCTCTCGCTCCTCTGGCGGACTGAGCCGTCGCGGGGGCGGCCGCGGAATGAACGATCTGGTTAGTACGGTGCTGGGTCCGGTTAACTGTCTGGTTCGTTAACCGGTCCGGCGCCAATGAACGATCTGGTTCGTTTGCGGCTTCTCGTTATCTCCCCGCACTGATGGCACCGACGTAACGGATCTACTGACGAATCCGACTCCCGTCTCGCCCGTCTTCCGCATCAAAGTGGTGAACCTGAGCCGCCGTGCTGCCATGGATCTCCGGTTCGACGCTCATCTCGTGACACCCGTTGGTGCCAAGGGGGGCGCCATCAAGCGCCGAACTCCTCTCGAGTGCGGTAACGCGCCGCTGTTGCTTCCCCGCCGCGATCGATCCGACGCCGACTACGACAACGCCTATCGTCTGCGCATCAAAACCGACATCCGGCAACTGCTGTCGGACAACCCGGCGTCCTTCATCAGGCTGCAGGTATTCGCGCGCCACGAAGTTTCCGGCATGGGGAAGATGTTCGAGCGGCGCTACTACGACCCGGGTTCCGAGATCGTCACCGGCAGCTACGCGCACGGAAAAGACCTGACCGTCGTTCCCGAAGGCCGTCAGACGAGGCGGCGGTCGGAGGCCCAGCGGGAGAGCTCGTAGCGGTTCGACAGCTGGGTTTTCCGCAGGACGCTCGACACGTGCGTCTCCACCGTCTTCACCGAGATGAACAGCTCCGACGCGATTTCCTTGTACGCGTACCCGCGGGCCAGCAGCCGCAGGACGTCCCGCTCGCGGGGGGTCAGCAGGTCCAGCTCGGGGTCGTTGATCGGCGCGGAACCGGGGCGGTCGGCGAAAGCGTCCAGGACGAACCCGGCCAGCCGCGGCGAGAACACCGCGTCGCCGTCCGCGACGCGGACCACCGCGCGGACCAGTTCCTTCGACGAGATCGTCTTCGTCACGTAGCCGCGGGCGCCCGCGCGGATGACCGCGATGACGTCCTCCGCCGCGTCGGACACCGACAGGGCCAGGAACACCACGTCCGGCAGCTCCGGACGGACCCGGCGCAGCACCTCGGCGCCGCCGCCGTCGGGCATGTGGACGTCGAGGAGGACCACCTGCGGCTTCGTGCGGGCGATGCCGGCGACGGCCTCCGCCACCGATCCGGCCTCGCCGACCACGCGGACCTCGTCGGTGATCGAGTCGAGCTCGGTGCGCACCCCGGCGCGGAACAGCGCGTGGTCGTCGACGAGGAACACCTTGACCGGTTCACGCTGGTTGTCCGTCACGTCGTCGAGCATAGCCGCCTCACGCCGCTCCCTTGCCCGCTTTCACCGGCATGGCGAGCTGCACCTCGGTGCCCTCGCCGGGTGCCGTCCGGACCTTGCACGTGCCGCCGTGGCGGGTCATCCGGCCGCGGATCGAGTCGGCGAGGCCGTGGCGGTCGTCGGGGACGAGGTCGGGGTCGAAGCCCTTGCCGCGGTCGCGGACGAACACCGTCACCGACGTCGGCTCGACCTCGGCGTAGACGCTGACCTCCTCGACGCCGGCGTGCTTGGCGGCGTTGACGATGGCTTCGCGCGCGGCCTGGACCAGCGCGACCAGCGATTCGTCCAGCTCGGCGTCGCCGACGACGACCTGGCCGACCGAAATCGCGAAGGTGTCCTCGACCTCGCCGCACGCCGTCGCGAGCGCTTCGGACAGCTGGCCGGTGGCTTCCTCGATGTTCTCGGCGGGCTTGCCGTAGCCGTTCGGGCCGTAGAGCCACCCGCGCAGCTCGCGTTCCTGGCTGCGGGCCAGCCGCGCGACCTCGCGGGGCTGTTCGCTCTGCTTCTGGATCAGGGCGAGCGTCTGCAGCACGGAGTCGTGCAGGTGGGCGGCGATCTCGGCGCGTTCGTCGGTGCGGATGCGGGCCTTGCGCTCGTCGGAGAGGTCGCGGACCAGCCGCAGCCAGAACGGCACGGTCAGCACGGCGACCCCGATCAGCGTCGCGAGGACCGCGATCAGCGCGAACTGGACCTGGTCGAGGGTGCCGCTGCGCAGCACGACGACGGTGATGCCGGTGATCACCAGCGCGACGCCGGCGACGATCCGGATGGCGGCCGACCAGCCGCCCCCGCCGAGGAGCGCCCCCGCGAATCCGTCCTTGGCACCGGCCCGCCAGCGCCGGCGCTGCGACTCGTCGGCCTCCCGCCAGACGACCGCGAGACCGATCATGGCGACGGCCAGCGGCACCGCGACCCAGCCGCTGATGAACCCGGTGAGCGTCCCGCTGGCGACGGCGAGGCCGACGCCCAGCGCGATGAGGCCGAACGCCTGCTGGCGCTCCTTCGGGGTCGGCGCCTCGGTGGCTTCCTCGGACCGCTGCTGGACGAACACCCAGAGGAGGCCGTAGGCGAGCAGCCCGGCGCCGTTGAGCGCGGCCAGCAGCGCGAACGCCGTCCGCACCCAGAGGACCGGCACGCCGAGGTGGTCGGCGAGCCCACCGGCGACACCGGCGATGGCCCGCCCGGACCGGCGCCGGAACATCTTGGGCGCGGCCGGATCCGTGGTGGCGATCGCCTGCTCGGCGGTGACGTGGTCGAGGGACTCCTGCACGCCGTCCATGGTCACACGCACCGCTGTCCGGTTCCATCGGGGAAACCCCTGATCCACCCGGGGGTCAGCGGCGCGTTCCGGCCACCGGCACCCACCGTGGCAACGCCCGCAGCACGCGAGTTCCGGCCCCAGTCACGCGAGTTCCGTCCGGCAGGGGCTGCCACCCCCGGCCGTATTCGCGCCACCGCCCCGGTTCCCCTCGGGGAAACCTCAGGGACCATCCCGGATGTCCCGCCGCCGCCGGTGAAGCATGCTTCTCGGTATGAGTGGTGCGAGCGAGAAGCCGGGGGTCCTGAACGGCTTCGAGGAGACCGTCAAGGACTTCTGGGTCAGCCGGCCCCGGCGGCCGCACGCCGGGCGGAAGGTGGCCGGGGTGGCCGCCGCCATCGGGCAGCGGTACGGCCTCGATCCCGTCGTCGTGCGGATCGCGCTGGTGGTCACGACCGTCTTCGGCGGCTTCGGCGTTCCCTTCTACCTGCTGGGGTGGCTGTTCCTGCCCGGGGAGAGCGACGAGGTCTCCGGCTTCGAAAGCCTCATCGGACGCGGCCGGTCTTCGGTGTCGCCCGCGTTCGCCGTGGTCCTCGTGGTCCTCACCGTCGTCAGCGCCGGGGGCTCGGTCACCGGGTCGTGGTTCGACGGCGGCGGGCTCATCAGCTGCGCCCTCGTCGCCGCCGCGCTCTACCTGCTGCACCGCAGCCGCGGCCACGAGAACCGTCCCGCGCCGGTCACCGCGCGGAAGTCGTCACCGGCCTTCACCGGAAACGGAGCCTTCACCATGACCGAGACCGCCGAGGCGCCTTCGCCGGCGCGCGGCTGGGACCCCCTCGCCGCCGACCCGGCCGGCTGGGATCTGCCCGACGCCCCGCCCGCCCCGGACCCGCGGCCCACGCCGCCGCGTCCGTCCTTCCAGGCGCCGCAGCGGCGGCACCGGTCGAAGGTCGGCTCGGCGACGTTCGCGCTCGCCGTGGTGACCGCCGGGGCCGGGGTGCTGGCGGCCCTCAACGGCGCCGGCTGGTTCTCCGCGCAGCACGTCGTCGGCCTGGTCCTCGGCGTGGTCGGGATCGGCCTGGTGGCCGGCGCGTTCGCCGGCGGCGGGCGTGGCCTGATCGGGCTCGCGGTACCCCTGGCCATCGCCGGGATGGTGCTGACGAGCGCACCGTTCCACGACATCGACCTCCGCGGCGGTCTCGGTGATCTCCGGGAGACGCCGCAGGCGGTGGGCGACCTGAAGCCGGTCTACCAGCACGCGGCGGGCGACATCCGGCTCGACCTGACCGAGCTGCCCGAGGGCGCGCCGTACTCGACGACCGTGTCGAACGGCGCGGGCGACACCACGGTGGTCGTGCCGGCGAACGCGGACGTCACCTACGACTGCCACACCGGCGCCGGCGAGGCGTCCTGCTTCGGGCACTCGAGCGACGGGGTCAGCCAGCCGGCCCTGACCGGGACGGACACCGGCGCCGACGGCGCCGGCGGCCAGAAGATCACCCTGAAGGTTTCGAACAGCGTGGGCAACGTGGAGGTGCGACGTGGCTGAGCAGAACCCCTACGCCTACGACAACCCGGACAGCGCCCCGCCCGCCCGGCGCGGCGGAGTGGACGCCTTCACCCTGATCGTCGGCGTCGCGACGCTGCTGGTTTCGGCCTACGTCCTCTCGGACGGCGCGAGCTGGCTGCCCTCGTTCGACTTCCGCTGGGTCATCGCCGGCGGAGCGGTGTTCGTGGGGCTGCTGCTCCTGGCCGCGTCGTTCGGCAGCAAGCGGCGCCGCTGACCCGGCGCACCACCGAAGACCCTCGAGGCCCCGGATCCCACGCCGGGGCCTCGAGCCTTGTCCACACCGGACTCATTCCCACTCGATGGTGCCCGGCGGCTTGGACGTCACGTCCAGCACGACCCGGTTGACCTCCGCCACCTCGTTGGTGATGCGCGTGGAAATCCGCTCCAGGACCTCGTACGGCAGGCGCGTCCAGTCCGCGGTCATCGCGTCCTCCGAGGACACCGGGCGCAGCACCACCGGGTGGCCGTACGTCCGGCCGTCGCCCTGGACGCCGACGCTGCGGACGTCGGCCAGCAGCACCACCGGGCACTGCCAGATGTCGCGGTCCAGCCCGGCCGCGGTCAGCTCCTCGCGGGCGATGAGGTCGGCCGCCCGCAGGGTGTCCAGCCGCTCCTGGTCGACCGCGCCGATGATCCGGATGCCCAGGCCGGGGCCGGGGAACGGCTGGCGGTGCACGATCGTCTCGGGCAGCCCCAGCTCCACGCCGACCCGGCGGACCTCGTCCTTGAACAGCAGCCGCAGCGGCTCGACCAGCTCGAACTGCAGGTCGTCCGGCAGGCCGCCGACGTTGTGGTGGCTCTTGATGTTCGCCGTGCCCTCGCCGCCGCCGGACTCGACGACGTCCGGGTAGAGCGTGCCCTGGACCAGGAACTTGTAGTCGCCCTGGGCCTTGAGGTCGCGCTCGGCCTGTTCGAAGACGCGGATGAACTCCCGGCCGATGATCTTGCGCTTCTGCTCCGGGTCGGTGACGCCGGCGAGCGCGTCCAGGAACCGCTCGCGCGCATCGATGGTGACCAGGTTGACCCCGGTGGCGGAGACGAAGTCCTGCTCGACCTGGGTGCGCTCGCCGGCCCGCAGCAGGCCGTGGTCGACGAACACGCAGGTCAGCCTGTCCCCGATCGCGCGCTGGACCAGCGCCGCCGCGACGGCGGAGTCGACGCCGCCGGACAGGCCGCAGATCGCCCGGCCGTCGCCGATCTGGTCGCTGATCCGCTTGACCTGCTCCTCGACGATCGACGACGTCGTCCACTGCGGCTCGATGCCGGCGATGTCGCGCAGGAACCGGCGCAGCACCTCCTGGCCGTGCGGCGAGTGCGCCACCTCCGGGTGGTACTGGACACCGGCGAAGCGGCGCTGGACGTCTTCGAAGCCGGCGACCGCGGCGCCGTCGGAAGACGCGGTGACGACCGCGCCTTCGGGCGCCTTGGTGACGCTGTCGTTGTGGCTCATCCAGGCGGGCTGGTGCGCGGGCAGGCCGGCGTGCAGGACACCGCCGTCACCGGTGACGCGGACCTCGGTGCGGCCGAACTCGCGGACCCCGGTCGGCTCGACGACCCCGCCGAGCGCGCTGGCCAGCAGCTGGTGGCCATAGCAGATGCCGAACATCGGCACGCCCGCTTCGGTGAGCTTCGGGTCCATGCCCGGCGCGCCTTCGGCGTACACGCTCGAAGGGCCGCCGGAGAGGATGATGGCCGAGGGGTTCTTCGCGAGGATCTCTTCGGTGGACGCGCTGTGCGGCACAACCTCCGAGTAGATCTGTGCCTCGCGGACGCGCCGGGCGATCAGCTGCGCGTACTGCGCCCCGAAGTCCACGACGAGAACCGGACCGGTGGGGTTGGGCACCTGACGACCTCCTGGCGACGTTGGGTTGACCTCCATCGTCCCAGGTGGGCCCGGTCACCCGGGATTCAGGGCCGTCCCTGTCCGCGATCGGGCCTACGGTGCGCGGTATGGCCGTGAACTGGACCAAGGAACTGACCGACCAGCTCGACTTCCACTGGAAGGTGCACACCCGCCCGCGGCTCGACGGGCTGACCGACGAGGAGTACCGCTGGGAGCCGGTCGCGGGCTGCTGGACCGTCCGGCCCCGGAAGTCGGACGACGAGCCCGGCAGCGGCGAGTTCACGATCGGCTGGGCCTACCCCGAGCCGGTGCCCCCGCCGGTCACGACGATCGCATGGCGGCTCGCCCACGTGCTGGTCGGCGTGCTCGGGATGCGCACGGCGTCGCACTTCGGCGGCCCGCCGATGACCTACGACGACTACCCGTACCCGGGGACGGCCGCGGAGGCGCTGTCCCGGCTCGACGAGTACTACGCCCGGTGGATCGCCGGGGTGGCTTCACTGGACGAAGCCGCCTTGGCGCGGCCGTGCGGCCCGGCGGAGGGCCCGTACGCGAAGTACCCGATGGCGACGCTGGTGCTGCACATCCACCGCGAGGTGATCCACCACTGCGCCGAGGTCCTACTGCTGCGCGACCTGTACCGGAGCCGGTAGCAGCAGGAAGCCCAGCGCCAGGCCGAGCAGGGCGGGCAGGCCGTGGTTGTCGTGCACGACCGTGTCGACCACGGCCAGCACCGGGACCGCGAACGCCATGACCCGGAACTGGACCGGCAGGACCACGCCGTAGCGGCGCGAAGCCGCCATCACCACGGCCGCGAGGGCGCAGATCAGGCCGGCGGTGCACATCGAGTTGCCCGCGCCGACCGGGTTGAGCCAGACGTAGCTGACGAACTGGCCGAACAGGCCGCAGCCGAAGTAGAGCAGCAGCCACTTCGGCCGGCCGAAGACGCGCTCGGCGAGCGTGCCGAACACCGCCAGCCAGACCAGGTTCGAGACCAGGCCGAACGCCTGCGCGTCCTGGAAGAACATGCCGGTGACCAGCCGGTACCACTCGCCGGCGTCGATGCGGGCCGCGTCGCGGTGCACCGCGTCGTAGAGCGGCGGGTGCACCAGCTGCGCGATCCCGCAGGCCAGCGTCACCGCGAAGACCACGGCGGTGAGGTAGGGGCGGCGGCGCACCGGGGCCAGCGCCGCGAAGGGGTTGCGGGATGCGGTGGGCGTGGTCATGACCGAAAATCTAGGCGCGCCGCCGCCGTCGCACCCCCGACGTTTGTCACGAACCTCCACGGGAAGGCCCCAGTATGCGAGCGACAGTCATCCACGGTGCCGGTGACGTGCGGGTCGAGACCGTCCCGGACCCGAAGCTGGTGGAGCCCACCGACGTCATCCTGCGGGTCGTGCGGTCCTGCATCTGCGGCAGCGACCTCTGGCCGTACGCCGACATGGCGCCGAGCGAGCACGGCCGCCGGATCGGGCACGAGTTCCTCGGCGTCGTCGAGGATGCCGGTGCCGACGTCGGTACCGTCACCAAGGGCGACCTCGTCATCGCCCCCTTCGTGTGGTCGGACAACACCTGCGTGTTCTGCCGCGAAGGACTGCAGACGTCCTGCCTGCACGGCGGTTTCTGGGGCGCGAAGGGCGTCGACGGCGGCCAGGGCGAGGCCGTGCGCGTGCCGCAGGCCGACGGCACGCTCGTCAAGGTGCCGCCCACCGAGGACGACGCACTGCTGGCGTCGCTGCTGACGCTGTCGGACGTCTTCCCGACCGGCCACCACGCCGCGACGAAGGCGCGCGTCACGAAGGGTCAGAACGTCACCGTGATCGGCGACGGCGCCGTGGGCCTTTCCGCCGTGCTCGCCGCGAAGCGCCTCGGCGCCGAGCGGATCGTCCTCATGGGACGCCACCGGTCGCGGACCGACCTCGGCCGCGAGTTCGGCGCGACCGACGTCGTCGCCGAGCGCGGCGAGGAGGGCATCGCGAAGGTGCGCGAGCTGACGAACGGCGAGGGCACGCACGCCGTCCTCGAGTGCGTCGGCACGAAAGCCGCCTTCGAGATGGCCGTCGGGGCCGTGCGCCCGGGCGGCGCGGTCAGCCGCGTCGGCGTCCCGCAGTACGAAGAGGGCCCGATCGGCCCGGCGCTGTTCCGGCGCAACATCACCGTCACCGGCGGGGTCGCGCCCGCCCGGCACTACATCCCCGAGCTGCTGCCGGACGTCCTCGACGGCAAGTACCAGCCCGGAAAGGTCTTCGACCGGACCATCGACGTCGAAGGCGTACCGGACGGCTACCGCGCGATGGCGGACCGCGAAGCGCTCAAGGTGCTCATCAAGCCGTGACCCGTCCGGGTGGGTGTCACCCTGCCGGGCACCTCGCCCGATTACGTTGGTGCGCATGGACATGATCACCCCCGAGCCGCGCCCCGCCTGGATCGCCGGCCGCCCCGAACCGGGCGCCACCACGCTCGTCGTGCACCACCCGTACGACGGCAGCGAGGTCGCCACGGTCGCCGTGCCGGGGCCGGACCAGGTCGAGCGCGCGGTCGCCGCCGCCGCGTCGGTCGCCAAGGAGTTCCGGCGCAGCCCCGCCCACCTGCGTGCGGGCGCGCTCGAGCACGTCTCCCGGGTGCTCGCCGCGCGGGCCGAGGAGATCGCCGAGGTGATCACCGCCGAGAACGGCAAGCCGCTCAAGTGGGCCGAGGCGGAGGTCAAGCGCGCGGTGTCGGTGTTCCGCATCGCCGCCGAGGAGGCCCGCCGCTTCACCGGTGAGGTCCAGCGCCTCGACACCGACCCGGCGGGCGAGGCGCGGCTGGCGCTGACCCGCCGCGTCCCGCGCGGGCCGGTGCTCGGCATCGCGCCGTTCAACTTCCCGCTCAACCTGGTGGCGCACAAGGTCGCGCCGTCGCTGGCGATCGGCGCGCCGATCATCGTCAAGCCCGCGCCGCGGACGCCGTTGTCGGCTTTGATCCTCGGCGAGATCCTGGCCGAGACCGACCTGCCGGAGGGCGCGTTTTCCGTGCTGCCGCTGGGGAACGAAGAGACGCAAGCGCTCGTCGCCGACCCCCGGCTGCCCGTCGTGTCGTTCACCGGCTCCGGCCCGGTCGGCTGGTCGCTCAAGGACGCCGCGCCGCGCAAGCACGTCGTGCTCGAACTCGGCGGCAACGCGGCCGCCGTCGTGCTGCGCGACTGGCCCGACCCCGAGGGCGCCGCGCACCGGATCGCCACCTTCGGCAACTACCAGGCCGGCCAGTCCTGCATCGCGGTGCAGCGGGTGATCGTGGACGCCGCCGTGGCCGAGGAGTTCGTGCCCGCGCTGCTGGAAGCCGTCGAGGCACAGCGGACCGGCGACCCGTACGACCGCAACACCGACGTCGGCCCGGTGGTCGACGAAGCCGCCGCCGAGCGGATCGTCGCGTGGATCGACGAGGCCGTCGCGGCGGGCGCGAAGGTGCTCACCGGTGGCACCCGCGAGGGCGCGACCGTCGCCCCGACGCTGCTGACCGACGTCCCGGCGGGTACCAAGGCCTGGGACGAGGAGATCTTCGGGCCGGTGCTCGCGGTGTCCGTTGTGGACGGTGTGGACGACGCTTTCCGTGCGGTCAACGACTCGGCGTACGGGCTGCAGGCGGGCGTCTTCACCACCGACGTCCAGCTGGCCTTCCACGCGTCGGCCGAGCTGGAGGTCGGCGGCGTGATCATCGGCGACGTCCCGTCCTACCGCGCCGACCAGATGCCCTACGGCGGTGTCAAGGGCTCCGGCGTCGGCCGCGAAGGCGTGCTGGCGGCGATGCACGACCTGACCGAAGAGCGCGTCACGGTCTTCACCGGCATCGACCTCTAACCGACGACACCCTGCCCGAACCGGAAGACGTTCTGCGGGTCGTACTTCTGCGAAACGTCCTGCAGCCGCTTGGCGTTGTCGCCGTAGTAGGCGGTCTTCCAGTCGGGCAGGGCGGGGTCGATGTAGTTGACGTACCCGCCGCCCGCGCCGGCCGCGGCCAGCCCCGCGACGACGTCGCCGACCGCCTGCGTGACCTTCGCCCGGGTCTTCGCCGTCGCCGGCGCGTAGACCTGCACGCTGGCCAGCGCGTCGCGGTGCCAGAACGCGGTGGCGTCCTTGGCCGGCCCCGCCACCGCGCCGCCGAGGCCGTCGATGAGCAGGTCCATGCCCGGCTTGCCGTCGGCGGCCGCGACGACCTTCCCGGCGTCGACCGGGGTGGTGATCATCCGCGACGACGCGACGAACGACTGGCGGTCCGAGCTGCCCTCGAAGTACTTCATGGCGCCGGGGTAGTCGAAGGTCTTCACCGTGCGCTGCGTCGGCCGGACCCCGGCGTTGGTGGTCAGGTTGTTCAGCAGCGTGTTCAGCCCGGCGGTGCCCCCGACGTAGCAGCCGCCGACCCGGCACTGCACCGGCGAGCCGCCCGAGAGCACCAGGTTCGCCCACAGCTCCGGCGGCATCGCCGAAATCCACTGCTGCCATGCGGCGAGCACACCGCTCGCGGACCCGGCCGGGAAGCGCAGCGAGAACACCGTCAGCTCCTCCGGCGCCGGGTCGGTGTCGAAGGTGAACTCGGTGACGACGCCGAAGTTGCCGCCGCCCCCGCCGCGCAGCGCCCAGAACAGGTCCGGCTCGGAAGCCGCGGACGCCGTCAGCGCGCGACCGTCGGCCACGACGACCTGCGCGGAACTCAGGTGGTCGCAGGTCAGGCCGTACTTGCGGGCGAGCACGCCGATGCCGCCGCCGAGGGTCAGCCCGGCGATGCCGACCGTCGGGCAGGTTCCGGCGGGCAGGACGCGCCCGGCCTGCGCCAGCGCGGCGTAGACGTCCTTCAGCTTCGCGCCGGCGCCGATCACCGCCTTGCCGCCCTGGACGTCGATCTTGTTCAGCCCGGCCACGTCGATGACGAGACCGCCGCCGGGCACGGAGTACCCGGCGTAGCTGTGCCCGCCGCTGCGCGCGGCGATGGTGACGCGCCCGGCCGCGGTCCGCAGGCAGGTCTGGACGTCCTGCACGGAGGACGTGGTCGCGACCGCGACCGGGTTGTTGCCGTCGAAGAGCGGGTTGAAGCCGCGCTTGGCGGTGTCGTAGCCGTCGCTGCCCGGGCGCAGCAGGCCGCCGGCCAGCTGGCTGCGCAGGTCGTCCCAGTTCGGCGGCGCGGTGGGCAGCCTGCTGGCGGGCGGTGTGGACGCCGTGGTCGCCGGGGCGGTCGACGCGACCGGGGCCGAAGGGGTCTCCGGCCCGCACGCGGCGGCCACGGCCCCGGCGGCCGAGACGCCCGCGATCCGCAGGAACGCCCTCCGGGGGACGCCGGGCCGCCCCTGGTCGTGCTCACTGTCCACAGCGGACTCCTCGGTGCCGGGAACGACCAGTGTAGAGCGGCCGCAAAACGCTCACCGGGCGGAGCGAGCCGGTCACGCCCAGGCCGGGATCCGGGGCACGTCCCCGTCCAGCGCGCTGCCGTCGGAGCGCCCGCTGAGCCAGGCCAGCAGCGCCCCCGCCGACCCGCGGACGGTCGTCTTCGGGGCCGCGCCCATCGTCCATTCGAACCCGCCGGCGACCAGGTGCAGGGCGGGCAGGTGGGCCCCGCGCGAGGTGACGGCGTGCTGGACGACGTCCTCGGTGAGCGGGCCGAGCAGCGCCAGCACGCGGTCGAGGTCGTAGCCGCGGTCGAGGTCGGCGAGGTGGATGGTCAGTTCGGACAGCCGCATCCGCGCCACGACGGCCCCGGTGACGGGCGCGCCCTGCCGGTTGCGGGCCTCCCGCGCCCAGGCGTCGTCCGGCATCGCGGCGGCGTAGCGCTCGAACCGCCCGGCGGAGGCGACGAAGTCGGCGAGCAGCTCGGCGGCGGCCTGCTGGGAGCCGGTCTCGATGTCCCGCTCCCGCGCTTCGGCACTCGGGTACATCGGCGTCTCGGCACCGGTGTTCGCCCAGGTCAGCAGGTTGCACAGGCCATCGGCGTTGCGGGCGACGTGCGCGAGGACGTGCGCACGCGACCACCCGGGGAGCGCACTGGGCGCGCGCAACTCGGGTTCGCCGAGGCCACCGATGGCCAGCGCCCATTCGTCGTCGAGCTTCCGGATGCCGTCGAGCAGCGCGTGTGCCTTCTCGGGTGCCGTCACGGCCCCGAGTCTAGGAGGAACGGCGCAGCGCATGTTCCGGCTTTCGAGCCGACGGGCGGCGGTGGGCGTTTCCCGGCGCGGTCACCGAGCCGGGCGTGGGTGCGGGTCCCAAGCGCCCCAATGTGGCCTTGGTTGCGTTGAATCGGCACTGCGGCGCGAAGCGCCTCCGTTGAGGGTGGTGGTGGGGGCATGGATGGAGCGCCCAAGGCGGCCTTCGGTGCGTCAGACGCAACCAAGGCCGCCTTGGGGCGCTTGAGCCGGGCCGTTGTCGACGAAACTCAGACACGCGACGCTGGGAGGAACGGCCTACGAGGATCGGCGCAGCGCGGCGGGAGCTTCGGCGGGGACGGCCGGGTTCTTCGGCGCGATCGGCTCCAGCCGCACGTACCCGGCGTCCTGGGCCGGCCGCAGGTCCTCCTCGCCCTTGTTGGGCCAGAACGAGAACGCGCGCTCGGCCTGGGCGGTGATCGTCAGGGACGGGTTCACGCCCAGGTTGGCCGTGATCGCCGCGCCGTCCACCACCGACAGGCCCGGGTAGCCGAACACGCGGTGGTACGGGTCGATCACGCCCTCCGCCGCCGTCGCCCCGATCGGGACGCCGCCGATGAAGTGGGCCGTCAGCGGGATGTCGAAGATCTCGCCCCACGTGCCGCCCGCGATGCCGCCGATGCGGTCGGCCGTGCGCTCGTTGGCCTCGTGGCCGGCCGGGATGAAGCTCGGGTTCGGCTGGCCGTGGCCCTGCTTCGACGTGTACTTGCGGCGGCCGAACAGCCCGGGCCGAGTGTACGTCGTGATCGAGTTGTCCAGGCTCTGCATCACCAGCAGGATCACCGTGCGCTCGCTCCAGCGGTAGCCGTTGAGCAGCTTCGCCGCCTGGATCGGGTGCTTGACCATGAAGCTGACGGCCTGCCGCCAGCGCGGCACCGGCGAAGCGCCGTCCGTGGCGATCGTCTGCAGCAGGCTCATCGCGTTGCTGCCCTTGCCGTAGCGGACCGGCTCGATGTGGGTGTTCTCGTCCGGGTGGATGGACGACGTGATCGCGACGCCGCGGCTGAAGTTCCGGCTCTCGTCGACCTCGGTCCGGGCGGCACCGATGATCGCCTCGGAGTTCGTGCGGGTCAGCTCACCGAGGCGGCCGGACAGCCGGGGCAGCGTGCCGGTGTCCTTCAGCTTGTGCAGCAGGTTCTGCGTGCCCCACGTCCCGGCGGCGAAGACGACCTTCTCGGCCGTGATCGTCGTCCGGAACTTCTTGGAGGTCGTCCCGGTCTTCTTCAGGTCGACTTCGTACCCGCCTTCGACGGGCCGCACGGACGTCACCGTCGTCAGCGGGATGACCTTCGCCCCGTCCTGCTCGGCGAGGTACAGGTAGTTCTTGACCAGCGTGTTCTTCGCCCCGACGCGGCAGCCGGTCATGCACGAGCCGCACTCGGTGCAGCCGACGCGCTCGGGGCCGGCGCCGCCGAAGTACGGGTCCTTCGCCCGCTCACCGGGCTTGCCGAAGTACACCCCGACCGGCGTCGGGTGGAAGGAATCGGCCACCCCCATGTCCTTCGCGACGTCGCGCATCACGACGTCCGACGGCGTGAGCGTCGGGTTGGTGACGACCCCCAGCATCCGGCTCGCCTGGTCGTAGTGCGGCGCGAGCTCGGCCTCCCAGTCGGTGATGTGCGCCCACTGCCGGTCGCGGTAGAACGGCTTGAGCGGCCGGTACAGCGTGTTCGCGTAAACGAGCGAGCCGCCGCCGACGCCGGCGCCCGCCAGCACCATGACGTCGTTGAGCATGTGGATGCGCTGGATGCCGTAGCAGCCGACCTGCGGCGCCCACAGGTAGCGCTTGAGGTCCCACGACGTCTTCGCGAACTCGTCGTCGGCGAACCGGCGGCCCGCCTCGACGACGGCCACCCGGTAGCCCTTCTCGGTGAGCCGCAGCGCCGCGACGCTGCCGCCGAACCCCGACCCCACCACGACGACGTCGTAGTCGGGGCCACCCGCACTGGTGGTGTTACTGGCAGTCACACCTTGAGCGTAACTCCGGCTCCGCGTTCTGACCAGAGGTAAGTTACTCGTCGGTTATGGTTGTCCGACGACAACAGTGGGTAATCTCAACAGTGGTCGATGTCCACGTCGGCGAATCACCGCCGGTCGGGGCACAAGGGCGGGAGTCACCACGATGAGCCCACGAACGCTCACCGGTTGGCGCAAGTCGAGCCACAGCCACTTCGAAGAGAACGCCTGCGTCGAGATCGGCGGCGGCCCCGGCGTGGTCGGGGTCCGGGACACCAAACAGGCGGTGCCCCGGCCGGTCCTCGTCTACTCCGCGGCCGCTTTCGCCGCGTTCCTCCGCCACCTCACCGCCGGACGGTGAGGCCCACCCGCTGGAACTCCTTGAGGTCCGAGTAACCCGTCTTCGCCATCGCGCGGCGGAGCGCCCCGAAGAGGTTCACCACGCCTTCCGCGTCCGACGACGGCCCGAACAGCAGGGTCTTGAGGTCGACGGCGTAGTCGGGGCCCGCCGCCACGCGTGAGCGCGGCAGCGACGGGTGCGCCGCGGCCGCCGTCCAGTACAGGCCCTGACCGGGCGCGTCGGAGGCGGCGGCCAGCGGCGAGCCGAGCATGACGGCGTCGGCGCCGCACGCGATGGCCTTCGCGATGTCACCCGAGGTCGTCATGCCGCCGTCCGCGAGCACGTGCACGTACCGGCCGCCGGTCTCGTCGAGGTAGTCGCGGCGGGCGGCCGCGGCGTCGATGATCGCGGTGGCCATCGGGACGCCGATGCCGAGCACGCGGTCGGTGCTCGTCACCCCCGGCGTGTAGCCGTGGCCGACGATGACGCCGGCCGCGCCGGTGCGCATGAGGTGCATCGCCGTGCGGTAGTCGCTGACGCCGCCGGCGATGACGGGGACGTCGAGGCGGCCGATGAACTCCTTGAGGTTCAGCGGCTCGGCGTCGCGCTGGACGTGCTCGGCGGAGATGATCGTGCCCTGCACGACGAGGATCTCGACGCCGGCCGCGACCAGGTCGGGGGTCAGCTCGGCGGCGTGCTGCGGGCTGACGCGCGCGGCCACGGTGACGCCGGATTCGCGAACGGTCTTGATCGCCTCGCTCAGCAGGTCCAGCCGGATCGGCGCGGCGTGCAGCTCCTGCAGCACCCGGCCGACCGCGGTCGGGTCTTCGAGGTCCTCGGCCGCACGGACCAGCTGGAAGATGGCGTCCTCGACGTTCGCGTGGCGGGCCCAGAGCCCTTCGGCGTTGAGCACGCCCAGCCCGCCCAGCTCGCCGACGGCGACCGCGGTGCCGGGCGAGACGATCGCGTCGGTCGGGTGCGTGACGAGCGGCAGGTCGAAGCGGTAGGCGTCGATCTGCCACGCGGTGGACACCACCGCGGACGAACGCGTGCGCCGCGAAGGCACGATCTCCACGTCGTCGAGGTCATACGCCCGCCGCGCGGTGCGGCCCATCCCGATCTCGACCAGGTCCCGCACGTGAAGCCTCCTCGAACGACGACGATCTGCCGTGCCCCATTGTCGCTAGGCCGCGTGGGTGACCCGCGCACGGGGGTCTACACGCGCACGAAGACGGCGACCGGCGCCAGCACCGCGCCCAGCGCGAGGGCGAGCCAGGTCGCCACCGGCGGGTAGACGTGGAGCCGCACCGCGCCGAAGTACACCGCGCCCAGCGCCAGCAGGCTGGCGACGATCAGCAGGACCGGCCGGACCACGCCCGGCCGCAGGTCGACCACACCGCCGCCGGCCTGGAGGTAGGCGATGGCGCCGTCCGCCGTGGAGATGTCGAGCGCGACCGGCTGGCCCGCCGGGAGGTCGAGACCGGGGTCGACGGCGGTGACGTGGTAGCGCCGGCCGGCCGCGCCGACGTCGATCGTCTGGCTGACGGCGTCTTCGTTCCCGCCGACCGGCAGCTCGCCCCGCTCGTGGAAGAGCACGTACCCCTCGACGCGGTACGTCGGCGCGTCCCGGCCGGCCAGCACCTGGCACATCAGGCACACGACGCCGCCGAGGGCGAGAGACAGCAGGGCCACGGCCGTGAAGAAGGCCTTGCGCAGCAACCGGCCGATCGTCATGCGTCACAGTGCACACCACGACGGCCACGCAAGGCGATAGACCGATCACGCTACGCACGCTAGGTCACGGTGACACAGCGAGAAGCCCGCACTTCGGACGCTTCCGGAGTGCGGGCCTCGCTGCCGGCGGTAGTCAGCGGGTCGTGTAGTTCGGGGCCTCGACGGTCATCGTGATGTCGTGCGGGTGGCTTTCCTTGAGCCCGGCCGCGGTGATCCGGACGAGCTGCGCCTCCTGCAGCTGCGCGATCGTCTCGGCGCCCGCGTAGCCCATGCCCGCGCGCAGGCCGCCGACGAGCTGGTGCACGACGTTGGCCAGCGGGCCGCGGAACGGGATCCGGCCCTCGATGCCCTCCGGGACCAGCTTGTCCTCGTTCAGCACGTCGTCCTGGGCGTAGCGGTCCTTCGAGTAGGACTTGCCCTGGCCGCGTGACTGCATCGCGCCCAGCGAGCCCATGCCGCGGTAGACCTTGAACTGCTTGCCGTTGACCAGGATCAGGTCGCCCGGCGACTCGGCGGTGCCGGCGAGCAGGCTGCCCAGCATCACCGTGGACGCGCCGGCCGCGATGGCCTTCGCGATGTCGCCGGAGTACTGGATGCCGCCGTCGCCGATCACCGGGATGCCCGCCGGGCGCGCGGCCTGGTCGGCCTCGTAGATCGCCGAGATCTGCGGCACACCGACACCGGCGACGATCCGGGTGGTGCAGATGGAGCCCGGGCCGACGCCGACCTTGATGCCGTCCGCGCCCGCGTCGACCAGCGCCTGCGCGCCGGCCCGGGTCGCGACGTTGCCGCCGACGATGTCGACCGACTCGCCCAGCTCCTTCTTCAGCAGCGAGACCGTGTCCACGACCGCGCGGGAGTGCCCGTGCGCGGTGTCGACCATCAGCACGTCGACGCCGGCTTCGGCGAGCGTCATCGCGCGCTTGTGGCCGTCGACGCCCACGCCGACCGCGGCGCCGACGATCAGCCGGCCGTCCGGGTCCTTCGTCGCCTTCGGGTACTGCTCGGTCTTCACGAAGTCCTTGACCGTGATCAGGCCGCGGAGCTTGCCCGCGCCGTCGACGATCGGCAGCTTCTCGATCTTGTGCCGGCGCAGCAGGCCGAGCGCGGCGTCCGCCGAGACGCCGACCTGGGCGGTGACCAGCGGCGCCTTCGTCATGACCTCGGACACCGGGCGGCTGTGGTCGACCTCGAACCGCATGTCGCGGTTGGTGATGATGCCCACCAGCGTCCCGGCCGCGTCGGTGACCGGCACGCCGGAGATGCGGAACTTCGCGCACAGGGCGTCGACCTCGGCCAGCGTCGCGTCGGGCGCGCAGGTGACCGGGTCGGTGACCATGCCGGCCTCGGACCGCTTGACGACCTCGACCGCGGCGGCCTGCTCGTCGATCGGCAGGTTGCGCTGGAGGACCCCGATGCCGCCCTGGCGGGCCATGGCGATGGCCATCCGGGCTTCGGTGACGGTGTCCATCGCCGCGGACACCAGCGGGATGCCGAGGGTGATGTTCCGGGTCAGCCGGGAACTCGTGTCGACGGTGCTCGGCACGACGTCCGATTCGGCCGGCAGCAGCAGCACGTCGTCGAAGGTCAGGCCGAGCATGGCGAACTTGGCCGGAACGGGGGCGGTGATGCCGTCGCTGGTCATAGCGGGTGAAGGGCCTTCCTGGCGCGGGATGGGCGTGTCGCTGTGTTTTCGGATCAAGATCAACGGCGACTCGGAGCCTTCCCCTCATGATATCCGCCGCTCGCCGCGCGCCCCGGGCGGTGGGCGGGCCGGCGGGGCCGCCCGGTACCGTGCAGGCCGTGGCGCACGATGTCCTGCCTCCAGACCCGTTCGCGGACGACCCGGACGACCCGGCCCGCGCATTCGGAGACCCCGAGGACCGGCTGGACGAGCCGATCAGCGACTCCGAACGCACCGAACTACTGGCCGATCTCTCGGATCTGGCCGTCTACCAGGCCCTGCTCGAACCCCGTGGTGTCCGCGGGATCGTCGTCGACTGCGGCGAGTGCGACGAACCGCACTACCACGACTGGCACCTGCTGCGGGCCAGCCTCGAGCAGCTGCTGGCCGACGGGCGGATGCGCCCGCACGAGCCGGCCTACGACCCCAACCCCGGCGACTACGTGAGCTGGGACTACTGCCGCGGTTTCGCGGACGGCGTAACCGCCAACGAAAGCGCCTACTGAGCGCTCCCCACAGACCGGAAAAGCCCTGGTGAGTTTCCTCACCAGGGCTTTTCCGTGCCGGTCTTGAGTCCTTCGTACCGCTCTTACGTCGTCTCGCTGACGCCCTGCGGAGCACCGCCCGCGGACTCACTGCGCGGCGTGCCCGGGTCGTTGCCGGTGGCGCCGGTGGTGGTCGGCGGCGGCGGGGTCGTCGTGGGCGGCGGGGTCGACGTCGGCGGCGGAGGTGTCGGCGTCGGGGTCGCGCTGCCCGGGAGGCTCGTGGTGCCGCTGCCGCTGCCCGGGAGGGACGACGCGGAGCCGGCCGGCGGGGCCTGGCTGGTCGGCGCGCCCGGCGACGCCGGCGGCACCGAGGTCTGGATGGGGCCCTGGACCGGCGCTTCCGGGTTCTGCAGCTGCGCGGCGAGCTGCCGGTGCTGCTCCATCAGCTGGTCGCGGTTCTCCTCGTCGGTGACCTGCGACAGGGCGGCCTGGGCGTCCTGGAGGGCCTGGCGGGCGACGTCGAGGTTGCCGCCGGCGATGGCGAGGTTGGCCTTTTCGAGGTCGAGCTTCGCTGTCGCGGCCGCCTCGACGGAACGGGTGTGGTCGGAGTACAGCACCTTGGCGAGGCCCCACAGGGTGTCGCCCGGTTGCGCGGAGCGCGCGGCCAGCCCGGTGCCCGTGAACGCGATCGCCAGCACGGCGGCGGCGACGGCGACCGGGACGAGCAGCCTGCGGCGGCGTCCGCTCGAAGCGTGCCGCTTCGCGAGCGCGGCGGTGCTGACGGTGCGCACGGCCGTGTCGACGTCGACGAGCTCGGCCAGCGGCTCGCTGTCGATGTCTCTTCGCCACGCCACCAGCAACGCGTTGAGCTCCTGGTCGCCGAGACCGTCGGCCAGCGCCGGGTCGGACCCGCCGAGCGCGTCGAGCAGCGCGTCGTCGGCTTGCACCGCCGACAGGTCGGCGGCGAACTCCGCCTCCGACGCCGTCAGGCCACTGCCGAAGACGTCGTCCGGCTCGAATCTCTCGTGACCGGTCACTCAGATCACCTCCTCTGCGGCCAGGACCTTTCTCAGCCGCGCGAGGGCGCGGTGCTGGGCGACGCGGACGGCGCCCGGGGTGGAGCCGACCGCGTCCGCGGTCTCCTCCGCCGACAGGCCGACGACCACGCGCAGCACCACGATCTCCCGCTGCTTGTCCGGCAGCACCTGCAACAACTGGGACATCCGCTCGTTCAGCTCACCTTGCAGCGCCCGCTGCTCGGGGCCGACCCCGCCTTCGACCTCATCGGGGATCTCGGCCACCGGCTCGGCGCGGTTGCGCGCCGCCGCGCGGTGCGCGTCGGCGACCTTGTGCTGGGCGATCCCGTAGACGAAGGCCAGGAACGGGCGGCCTTGATCGCGGTACGAGGGCAATGCCGTTAGCACCGCGAGACACACCTCCTGCGCAACGTCGTCCGCCGAAGCGAACGATCGCTCCTGCCTGCCAACCCGGGCGCGGCAATACCGCACTACCAGTGGACGGATAGCAGCCAGCAGCCGCTCCACTGCCTGGGGATCTCCCTCGACAGCAGCGGCGACCGGTTCATCCAGTCCATCCCCCACATTGGCCATCGCAGACAACAGTCCCAGTGTTACGTGTAGGTGTGCAGAGAACCCGGTTCGTGGTCGCCTCCACCGCGCACCGGTGACCGCTACCGTACCGTCGGCCCGCTCCGTACCGGCGCGCGCGGTGCGCCCGGGCGCGCCGCGACAGCGGGACCGCGGAAGTACGGGTCGTCCTGCACACCCGCGGTCGAGGTCGCCGATTCAACGAGCGAACCCGGCTGCGGGTACGAGATCCGCCGCGGGGGCGCGGCGGTGGGGCGGGATTCCGCCACGTCGAACGCCGGACTGTGGTGGGGACCACACAGGTGCGGGCCAGGGCGGGTGCGCCCTGGCCCGTCGTCACCTGGGAACCGGCCGTGTCAGGAACGGGGAGAGCGACAGGTCAGCTGACCAGGCCGCGGCGGAAGCCGTGCGCCACGGCCTGCGCGCGGTCGCGCACGCCGAGCTTGCGGAACAGCCGCCGGGCGTGGGTCTTGACCGTGTCCTCGGACAGGTAGAGCTCGCGGCCGATCTGGCCGTTGCTCTTGCCCTGGCTCATCCCGCGGAGCACCTGAAGCTCGCGCTCGGTCAGCTGGACGCCCGGGTCGGACGGCTGACGGGGCGCGGGCACCGAGGTGCTCGCCAGGGTGTGGGCCAGCGCGGCGACCAGCTCCGGCCGGGACGCGTCCCAGCGGAGGTAGCCGCGGGCACCGCCGGCGATCGCGGCAGCGATGCTGCCCGCGTCGTCCGGGGCGCCGAAGACGATGACGTTCGCCTGGGGGTTGGCCGAGACGAGCCGCCGGGTGGCTTCGACACCAGTCGGGACCGCGCGCTGCGTCCCGACAAGCACGACGTCGACGGGCTGACGGGAGTACCGGGCCAGCAGCTCGTCACCGTGCGCTACGCAGTCGATGCGACTGACCCCAGGGACCGCGGACATCACTCGGGTGAGCCCTTCACGGACACTGCGTCGGTCGTCGCAGATCAAGACCGTCGTCACGGGGTTTCCTTCCTGCAGCCGGGTGACATTCCTCTTCCCCTATCGGACGCTTTAGCCCGAACCTTGACACGATCCGGTGGCTTTTTTTGAACTTTCTTAGCCCGGATGCCGGAACACCCCATTCCGACGGCTCAACCACCCGGGACGGGGACCCATGGCGATTCCCCCGCAACCCTCCTCCCGCAAGGATCTGCGCTTCGTAACACTGCGTGCAACACCTGCGCCAGTCTGAATCGATACTCCTCGGCGTGTCCTGGGCGCAGGTCGGCCGCGACGAGCGCCGCCGGCCAAGAAAGTGAAAGGAGTTCGCATTCCTCCGCCTGCGCCATTGCATTTCCGACAAGGTCGTCCGAAATCTGCCGGTGATCAGGCTCTCCGGCCGCGAGCAGGGCCACGGCCAGCACAATCCCGGATTTCACGATGTGCCGCTGAGCACCCCGCGCTCGCGCGGTTTCCCGGGCGCGCTCGGCGTGCGGCACAGCGTCGGCGCCCTGACCTGCGGCGAGCTCGATTTCGGCGCCCACCCACCCGCCCCGGACGGTGGCCCGCCACCGATCGTCCTCGGCGGCGGCCCGCGCGGCGAGCCGCCGGGCGGCGCCGAGCCGCCCGAGGGCGAGGTTGTCGGCGGCCAGGCCGAGCAGGGCGTCGGCCCTCGCACCGGCGGCGTCGAGACCGTCCGGATCGGGCTCGGACGTTCGGGCGGCAGCTTTCGCGAAGGCCTCCCCGTCGAGGGCGCGGGCCTGCCGGTGGCCGCCCAGCTGCCGCCGGTGGGAGGCGAGGGTGCTCGCGGCGAGGGACGCCATGACGGGGTCGCGCTCCTGCCGGAGGACGTCGAGGAGGGTAGCGGCGGCGGCGTAGCGGCCTTGGGCCCCGAGGACGACGGCGGCGAGCAGGCGTTCCCGCGGGCTGCCGGAACCGCGCAGGGCGGCGGGGTCGGGGAGCGGATCACTCCCGAACGCGGCGGCCCTGAGGGCGGGTTCGTGCACCTGTCCTTTGTAGTGGGTGGGTCCGACAAAAAACATGATCGAAGTGCCGCCACGCCCCAGAAGTCATGCCCCACCCATCCCTGGGGGCTGACCCCGGTCCAGTCTATCGGCGGGCTCCGACAGAACCGGCGAATCGAGGCTTGGGCGGCGGAGCTGTCCACATCACGGCCGTGGTGTGGACAGCGGCCGGGCTGTGGACAGCCACCGGCCAATCGCTCGACCGCCGCTGCCGCCGGGTCCCGCGCACGGACGCCTTCGGACGGCCCTGCCTGGCGGTTCACCGCGGGCCCGCGGGTGAGCGCCTCCCGGAGGTCCTGCCTTGGCGGTCACCAGCTGGTCCCGCGCCCGGACGGCCCTGGCCTCCGTGGCTCATCCACAACGCCCGCGCACGCACGCCCATGCTTCAGCAGTTCACCCGCCGGGACTGCGCACGACCGCCTTCCGGATCGCCTCGGCGGGTCAACAGCTGGTCCCGCGCCCGGATGGCTCGGCTGCGGCAGGGTGGCCGACCGGTGGCCCGGCTGTGGACAGAGGCCGCACGATGGACAGCCACCGGCCAACCGCTCAACCTCCGGCTACCGCCGCGCGCCGACCAGGACGTGCTCTATCCGGTCCGCCGCCGTAGGCAGATCCGTCAGCAGCTCCACCTTGTCCGGCAGCGTCGCCGGGTCCCACCCCGGGCCGCACGCGAACAGCCGGCTGCGCTGGCGGCCGCGGGACACCCTGGCGAACAGCCGCTCGTCCGCGACCCCGCGGCCGTTGGCCCACAGCACCACCGCCGCCGGGGCGCTGCGGCGGACCGCCACCGCCAGCACCTCCGCCGGCAGGGGCACCCCGAACAGCTGCGCGCCGATCCGGCGGCCGGCCAGGGAGGCGGCCAGTGCGTACATCGGCATCGAGTCGCGCTCGTCGGGGACGCAGCCGAGGAGGACCGGGCGGGTGTTGCGGGGCTCGTCCAGCACCGGGGTGGCCCGGACCAGGGCCGCGAACACGCACTCCGCCAGCAGGTACTCGACCTCCGCTCCCGCGCTCGCGCCGCGCCAGCGTGCTCCCAGCGCCGACAGCACCGGCTCGATCACGCCCGTCCACGCCGGGAGGACGCCCAGCTCGGCGATCGTGTCCGCGAGCATGCGCTGGACCGCGCCGACGTCCATCGCCAGTGCCGCGGTGCTCAGGCGGCGAGCCAGGCGGGAGCGGACCTCCAGGCCGTCGTCGGCCGCCGCGGCGTCGGCCGGTTCCGAAGGCTCCTCCGGCTGGCGTGGCCCGGTTCGCGGGATCTGCTCGAGGGCGTAGCGCGCCGCCTCGGCCGTCGACGCGCCGCTCAGCAGCGCGCGCTGCATCAGTTCGAGGCGGCCGATGTCGGAGCTGCCGTAGCGGCGGTGGCGGCCGTCGGTGTGGCGGCTGGGACCCAGTCCGTAGCGGCGGTCCCAGGTTCGGAGGGTGGACGGCGCGACCCCGAGCCGGCGGGCGACCGAGGCCACCGGCAGGGTGGGTTCTTCGGTGCCCGACCCAGCTCCCACGAGGCTCAATATCCAGGCAGCCGCCGCCATCGGCAACCGGAGGCGAAAGCGCTGCTCACACATCCGGGGGATGCCTAACGGCTGAATCGACCCGAATCGCTTGAACAACTATTGGCGCGCTTCTAACGTTACCGCCGTTGCACCGAATGGAGTATCGGCACCACAGCAGAGCAGCTAGCGGCATCGACCGGATGACGGAGGCGGTCAGGATGGCAGACACGCGCAGGCTCCCAGGACCCAACGCCGACATGTGGGACTGGCAGCTCGAAGGGTCGTGCCGGGGGATGGACAGCGCGTCCTTCTTTCACCCGGACGGCGAGCGCGGCCCGGCGCGGGCACGACGGGAGGCCAGAGCGAAAGCCGTCTGCCTGAGCTGCCCGGTCTTGGAGATGTGCCGCAGCCACGCGCTGGCGGTGCACGAGCCGTACGGCATCTGGGGCGGGCTCTCGGAGTCCGAACGGGAGCACATCATCAAATCGGACAAACGCTCGCTCAGCATGTCTCGCGGCTGAGCGAACCACAGACATCGGAGGGCGGCACCGGGTGGGGTGCCGCCCTCCGTGCCGTCCAGGAGCGGGGCACTTCAAGTGAAAGTGCCCCGAGCACGGACGAGAACGGGGCGGCGCTCCCTCCAGGAGTGCCGCCCCGCTTCGCGTACTGCGTCAGTGCGAGTGGCCGTGGCCCGCCGCGGCGGGCTCTTCCTCGGCCGGCTTCTCGACGATCGACGACTCCGTCGTCAGCACGAGCCGCGCGATCGAGGCGGCGTTCGCCACCGCGGACCGGGTCACCTTGACCGGGTCGACGATGCCGGCGGCCAGCAGGTCGGTGAGCTCGCCGGTGGCCGCGTTGAAGCCCTGGCCCCAGCCCTGCTCCTGCACCTTGTTGACGATGACCGCGCCCTCGTGGCCCGCGTTGGTCGCGATCCAGAACAGCGGCGCCACCAGCGCGTCCTTGACGATCCGGACACCGGTGGCTTCGTCACCGGTGAGGCCCAGGCCGCCCTCGAGCTCCTTGACCGCGTGGACCAGCGCCGAACCACCGCCGGGCAGGATGCCCTCCTCGACGGCCGCCTTGGTCGAAGCCACGGCGTCCTCGATGCGGTGCTTGCGCTCGTTCAGCTCGGTCTCGGTGGCCGCGCCGACCTTGATGACCGCGACGCCGCCGCCCAGCTTCGCGAGGCGCTCCTGCAGCTTCTCGCGGTCCCAGTCGGAGTCGGTCGTCTCGATCTCCTTGCGGATCTGCGCGACCCGCCCGGCGATGGCGTCCTTGGAGCCGTCACCGTCGACGATCGTGGTGTCGTCCTTGGTGACGACGATGCGGCGGGCCTTGCCCAGCGCACCGAGGTCGACGTCGGACAGCTTGCGGCCGATCTCCGCGGAGATGACCTCGCCACCGGTGACGACCGCGAGGTCGTCCAGGAACGCCTTGCGGCGGTCGCCGAAGAACGGCGCCTTGACCGCGACGGCGGTGATCGTCTTGCGCAGCGAGTTCACCACGAGGGTGGACAGCGCCTCGCCGTCGACGTCCTCGGCGATGATCAGCAGCGGCTTCTTGGCCTCGACGACCTTCTCGAGCACCGGCAGCAGCTCGGCCAGCGACGAGACCTTCTCGCGGACGAGCAGGATGTAGGCGTCCTCGAGGATCGCCTTCTGCTCCTCCGGGTTGGTCGCGAAGTGCGCCGAGAGGAAGCCCTTGTCGAACTGGACGCCCTCGGTGATCACCAGCTCGGTCGCCAGGGTCGACGACTCCTCGATGGTGATGACGCCGTCCTCGCCGACCTTCTCGACGGCTTCGCCGAGCAGGGCGCCGATGTTGGCGTCACGCGAGGTCACGGTGCCGACCTGGGCGATGCTTTCGCGGCCCTTGACCGGGGTGGCCTTGCTCTTGAGGACCTCGATGACCTTCTCCGCGGCCGCCTCGATGCCGCGGCCGATCGAGGTCGGGTTCGCGCCGGCCGCGACGTTGCGCAGGCCGACCTTCACCAGCGACTGCGCGAGCACGGTCGCGGTGGTGGTGCCGTCGCCGGCGACGTCGTTGGTCTTGGTGGCGACGCTCTTGGCGAGCTGTGCGCCGAGGTTCTCGAACGGGTCGGCGAGCTCGATCTCACGGGCGACGGTCACGCCGTCGAGGGTGATGGTCGGGCCGCCGAACTTCTTGTCGAGCACGACGTGGCGACCGCGCGGGCCGAGGGTGACCTTGACCGCGTCGGCGAGCTTGTTCACCCCGCGCTCCAGCGCGCGACGAGCGTCCTCGTCGAAACTGATCTGCTTGGGCATAGCGTGTTCCGCTTACCTTTCTTTGAACGCAAGAACGCCCCGCTCCCCGGCTTGCTGCGGGGCCCGGGGCGTCATGCGCTGCGAGCGGACGTCAGTTGATGACGGCCAGCACGTCGCGGGCGGACAGGATGAGGTAGTCCTCGCCGTTGTACTTGACCTCGGTGCCACCGTACTTGGAGTAGATGACGACGTCGCCGACGTTCACGTCGAGCGGGACGCGGTTGCCCTTGTCGTCGATGCGGCCCGGGCCCACGGCCAGAACCTTGCCCTCCTGGGGCTTCTCCTTGGCGGTGTCGGGGATGACGAGGCCGGAAGCGGTCGTCTCCTCGGCCTCGCTCGTCTGGACAACGATCTTGTCCTCGAGCGGCTTGATGTTCACGCTCACCGGGTTGACCTCCACGGTCGTCGAAAGCGTTGGCAGGATGTGGTTACGGCTCTACCACCCCCGCCGTCGCGGGTGCCGGGGCTGTTCGGGCCGTGCGATTAGCACTCTATCCACGCGAGTGCCAATCGTGCAAGGAGGGTCCACCGGACGAGCGGCCGAGCCCCCGGCAACCGGCTGACCGGCGGTTTCGGCCCGGCAGACGCCCGTCAGCAGGTCGGCCCTACCCACGGCGTGAGTTTCTGGTTAGGTTCTCACCTCTGGCACCTGCACCTTGGGGGTTCATGCCCATGCCCGTCCCGAGAACAGCCGCCGTAGCGGCCGCCGTGGCGCTGATCATCGGCCTCGCCGCCCCGGCCCACGCCGACACCACCAGCCAACGCCAACGCGACTTCGCCGCCGCCGCGGCCGAGTTCGGTGTTCCGGAGAACATCCTCCTCGGCGTCTCCTACCTGGAGTCGCGCTGGGACACCAACGCCGGCACGCCCTCAACGTCCGCCGGCTACGGCCCGATGCACCTCACCGACCTGCGGGAAGCCGGCGCGGCGACCAGCCACCACGACGAAGGCACCGAAGACCCGCGTGGGGACGACGCCCGCCCGGCGCGGCACCCGCAGGCCGGGCCCGCCGCCCCGCCGCCCGCGCTGCAGACCGTCGACGAGGCCGCGCGGCTGCTCCACACCGATGCGGGAACGCTGCGAACCGATCCGGCGCAGAACATCCGCGGCGGCGCCGCCCTGCTCGCGAAGTACCACACCGGCGACTGGTACGAGGCCGTCGCGAAGTACAGCGGGTCCACCGGGGACGCCGCGCAGACCTTCGCCGACGAAGTCTTCGACACCGTCAAGAGCGGCATCGCCCGGACCACCGACGACGGCCAGCAGGTCACCCTGAGCGCGTCGCCGGACCTCGTCGTCCCGCAGCACGCCGACCGGACCCCGCCCGGCGTGGAGTGCCCGCGCCGGGTCACCTGCGAGTCGGTGCCCGCGCCCTACCAGGAGCTGCCGGGCAACGACTACGGCAACCACGACCTCGCGAACCGGCCCGAGAGCCAGCGGATCGACCACATCGTCATCCACGACACCGAGGGCTACTGGGACAGCGTCCTCAAGCTCGCCCAGGACCCGACGTACGTCAGCTGGCACTACACCATCCGCTCCAGCGACGGCCTGATCGCGCAGCACGTGCCGACCAAGGACGTCGCCTGGCACGCCGGCAACTGGTACGTCAACGCGAAGTCGATCGGCATCGAGCACGAAGGCTTCGCCGCGAAGGGAACCTGGTACACCGAGGCCATGTACCGCTCGAGCGCGAAGCTCGTCGGCTACCTCGCGCGCAAGTACGGCATCCCGCTCGACCGCGCGCACATCATCGGCCACGACAACGTGCCGGGCACGGTCCCGTCGACGATCAAGGGCATGCACTGGGACCCGGGCCCGTACTGGGACTGGTCGCACTACTTCGACCTGCTGGGCGCGCCGCTCGGCGGGTTCGGCCTGCCCGGCTCGTCGCTGGTCACCATCGACCCGGACTTCGCGAAGAACCAGCCGGTGTTCACCGGGTGCGACAGCCCCGGGACGCCGTGCGCGCCGCGCGGCTCGGAGGCCGTCGTGCTGCACTCGGAGCCGAGTGACTCCGCGCCGCTGCTGAAGGACGCCGGCCTGCACCCCGACGGCTCCGCGTCCACGATGGACGTCTCGGACGTCGGCAGCCGCGTCGCGACCGGGCAGCGGTACGCCGTCGCCGAAGTCCGGGGCGACTGGACGGCGATCTGGTACCTCGGCCAGAAGGGCTGGTTCCACAACCCGCGCGGCGCGAAGGTCGCGAAGCCCGCGATCGGCTGGGTCGTGACGCCGAAGCCGGGTCTGGCGACGGTGCCGGTCTACGGCCGCGCGTACCCGGAACCGGAGGCCTACCCGGCGAACGTGCCGGTGCAGGCCATCACGCCGCTGCCGTACACACTGGGCGCCGGCCAGCAGTACTCGTCCGCCGGCACGGTCGGGTCGGAGTACTACTACGCCGTCACGTTCGACCTCGCCGACCACGTCGTGGTCAAGGGCAAGCTGAAGTACGTGCAGATCCAGTTCGGGCACCGGATCGCGTTCGTCAAGGCGGACGACGTCCGGATCGCACCGGCGTTCTAGGCCGGGCGGAGGTCGCGCTCACGCGTCGAGCGCGACCTTCACCCCGGCCGCCCGCTCGGTGTTGCGGCGCGTCTTCGCCCAGCCGTTGCGCCCGCGGACCAGCCGGAACAACGCGCGCCACGACGTCACGTAGAACGTGTAGATGTAGGCGGCGTAGGCGAACCCCATCCCGATGCCGCGCAGGACGTTCTTGCTGCGCAGGCACTTCAGCTGGTAGATCGGGCCCCAGACCAGGAACGGCAGCAGCCCGAACGAGCCGTAGATGGCGAACAGGATCCAGGCGCCGCCGGTGAACCACGTCCACATCTGCGCCGGGTCACCCGCCGTGCCGATGACCAGCAGCACGAACGGGATCGGGTACAGCAGCGAGCCCAGCAGCTGCAGCCACGGCTGGGCCAGGTAGTACATCATTTCCGCCGCGCCGAGCGTGCTGACGTGCGGGGAATCCCAGATCCGCCGCAGGTACCGGGCGCACTGCATGGTGCCCTGGCCCCAGCGCGTGCGCTGCACGAGGAACCGCCGCAGGCTGTACAGGCCTTCCTGCGCGACGTGGGAATCCGGGGTGAACCCGGTGCGCCAGCCCGCGGTCAGCAGGTGGACGCCGAGTTCGAAGTCCTCCAGCAGCGAGCCGCGCCACGGCTCGCCGGCGTCGCCCGCGATCGAGTCCAGCGCGGTGAGGCGGGTGAACTGGCCGTTGCCGCCCATGGAGATCGTGCCGGTGAACCCGCGCGAGGTCTGGATCGCCGCGATCGCCGTCCGGAACTCCAGGTCCTGCAGCTGCGCGAGCTTGAGGCCGAACCAGCGGCCGACCGGGTTGCGGCTAGGCGGCGGCGTGCCCGCGTTCCCCATCCACACGTCGAGCTGGACCGCGCCGACCTCCGGGTCGCCGAAGAGGTGCGGTGCCGCGCAGACCTCGAGGCAGTTCGGCGCCGGGCGGCCGTCGGCGTCGACGACCACCACGACGACGTCGTCGCGGCTCGCGTCCGGGCCCATCCAGTCGGCCAGGGCGCGGTAGGCGGCGTTGAGCGCGTCGCCCTTGCCGGTCCGGGCCTCGGGCCGCACGCGCGGCACGAGGTGCAGGTACGGGTCGTAGCCGCCGTGGCGCCGCCACAGCATCCGGACGACGCGCGCGGTGCGGTCCTCCGAATCGTCGTCGACGACCCAGACGTGCGCGTGCCGGAACGTGGTGCGCAGGTAGCGGATCGTCTCGCGGATGACCGTCTGCTCGTCGCGGCACGGCACGAAGAAGTGCCAGGTGAAGCCGGCCGGGTCGCCGACCGGGCCGGGCTTGCGGCGCAGGTACGGCACCACGATCACGACGACGTAGACGAGGAACGCCACGCTCATGGTGAGCGCGAACGCCTGCGTGATCGCGAGCAGGACCTTGACGCTCATGCCTTCTTCTTCCGGGTGGCCAGCCAGACGAACAGGACGATCGAGACCGCGCCGCCGAACACGCTGACCATCGAGCCGAGCAGCGTGTGGCCCCAGTAGTAGCCGTCGTCGGTGCCGAACCCGTGCACCAGGCCGACGATCGTCAGAATGCGCAGCTGGTTCACCAACACGACGACGAGTGCGGAAATGCCGAGCGAAAAGAAGAGCCGTCGCGCATTCGAAGGCCGGAAGTAGAGCATGGCCATAGTCACAACGATCAGGGGCAGCAAAAGGAACGCCGAAGAGCATTCCGGCGTCATTCTCAACCCGAATGGAGTAGCGCTGGTCAACCCAAAGTAAACAGACTCCCGATCGGGTGCCACATAAACACCCGATGTAGTGAAGACATCGAGGACGGCGCCCGCAAGCCGTACTTCCAGCTCGCGGTAGAGCCGCTCGGCCAGCACCACCACGACACCCGCCGCCGCCAGCGCACTCAGCGCCATGACCTGCGGAAATTTCGTTGCTCCTGAGCTGGGAGCGCTCGCTACCGCCACGACGTTCCTCTCGGTGTGTGGATTGCCCGATCGAGTGGGGGCCCGGGCGAGCGTAAGACATGTGTGCCACGGGTTTCCACTCGGAGGGGTGGAAAGTACGCCCCAATCGGCTGGACCTCTAACGAACTTGTTAGACCGTTCGGGTGATATGGGAAACGACCAGTGGAAACAGCGTCCAGCATTACCCGATCAGGTGATTCGGGAAATTTTGTGTGCTATTCGGGCCGGTCTTGGCGATAGTCGATCCGCGTGCCGAGTCTCCCGGCAAGCCGGTTCGATCCGCGCCGCCGTCACGCAACCCCCGTTACCTTTTTCGTGGCTCCCACCAGGGAGTTGTGGTCACCAGGCCCGGCATGACTTACGCCCCCAGTCGAACCCATGATCCGGGGGGTGGTGTCACCGGGTCTGGTGGCATCGAGGGACCG
>NZ_JAJPWN010000033.1:0-58087 GCF_046549135.1 Amycolatopsis sp. lyj-23
CGAGGTGACGCGCCGTTTGAATGGGGTTCCCGCTGTCTCGCGCGCTGGTTGCGCACCAGGCTTGCGGGGCGGTGGAAGACGGCGCCCTGGGTCAGGGGCGGTAGTCGAGGTACTCCTCGGGCAGCTCGTCTTCACCGTGCGCCTGGGGGCACCAGGCGGGAAAGCGGGCGGCGAGCTTCGCTTCGGTGGTCGGGTCGTGGGGGCTCAGGCGCCAGGCGCCGGAGCCTAGGTGGCCAATCTCGACGTGGGCCAGGACATCGTCGCCGAGTTCCTGGTCGTTGAACTGGGCGTCAGGCACAACGAACGAACGCATCAGGTCTCCTGGGGTCGGTGGTGTGGAGTGCAGGGCCGGGCTTCCGGGGCGCCGTCTTCCGCTCTGGAGTTGTCAACCTGCTGCGGCTGTCCTCAGCAGGGGCCGGGGCGGGCCGGAGCTCGTCTGTCCGGGTGGACCGGCGCGCTTTTCGCCGGTTCACCCGGACGGATCGGTCGGAGGTTCGCCCCGGCCCCTGCTATGCCGTGAGCTGCGGGTCGATCGGCTGCAGAGTGGGGAGGTGACCCGGGAAGCGCGGACCGGAACGGAGCGCCACCGACCCCAGGAGACCCGTCGCCGGCCTGTGGTTGGCGCCGACACGATGCGCTCGGCACCACTGCGCACGCCCGGCCGTATCAGGTGTTCGCGTTACTCAGCTCGCTTTTCGGCGGCGGCCGCGGTGGTGATGTTTGCCGTGAGCGGGCTGGGTGGGGGCCCGCCGGGATACGAGCGAAATGGGCAATATGTGAGGCGACAGCTCGCTGACCCGACAGACGACATCGGGTGTCAGTAGTTCGGCGACACGGGGTGTCAGTGGTTTCGGGTCCATGGGTTGGGCTCGCGGTGCCAGTGATGTCGCCTCGGCGTTGACACTTCGCCCGGTGGGGTCTCCTGGTTCACTTCGGTGAGTTCGGGCGGAGCATCCATGACGGCGCCGTAGAAGCGAATCCGGCGTCGGTGGCGCCGGAGCCGAGCAGCTCGCTTGGACGGGGCGGCAAACAGCGGGTCTGTGGGGCGTAGGAATGCCCGTTGGCGGGTATGACACGGGGGGCTCGTTGTTCGACGTTTTCGAGACGGCCGGGTCCAACGTTGAAGACATCTGGGTGGAGAGGTTCGACGATGGGCCGTACCGAGTTCGCCAACAACCCGAATCGCCCGTGGGCCGACGTGCCGCATGTGCGCGAAGACCTCCGCATCCTGCTGACGCTGCTCACGGCGCCGCAGCAGGCTTTGCTGCTGCGGCTGACTCGACCCGGCTGGCACCCGATCAGCCCTGATCAGGCCTATGCCGCCACGGTTATCAATTGGTGGACCGACACGTTCTGGTTCGCTGACCCGCTGATCCTGTGCCGCGACGGCAAAGCGGTGATGGCGATCAGCGCGCGCCCCATCGTGGCCGCCGTCGTGCGCGCCTGCCCCGCTGTCCCGCCGGCGCACCCCCAGGTGGAACGCCTGCCGGTCCCGGTCCCGCGCCGTCATCCTGCCGGGATGGCGCACCCTGCCCGCGGCTCGCGGCAGCCCGGCCACGGCATCGCTCGCGTGACGTCGGTGGCCGGGCTGGCGTGAACGGGTGCGCGCCACGCGGACGAGTGCATCGATAGCGGATCGTTTCCCGCTCATCACGGGCAGGGAATCGGTGCGAAGGCCGCGCGAGTCCGGCGGGTCCACGGCGACGCTGGTCCACGGCGACGTCGGGCCGGGTTCGTGGTGGACCAGCAGGCACCGGGACGCCCCGGCCACACCGGCGGTAGGAGAAGCGAGGCCGGCCGGATGGGCAGGAGACGAGGTGGTGTCCGGGGTCAGCGGAGTGCGGTGCAGTGCCAGCTCAGGTCGACGGTGGTGCCGGCGGGGCTGGTGGTGAAGGTGGCTTCGTCGGCGAGGGTGTGGATCAGCGGCAGGCCGCGTCCGTGCAGCGCATCCGGTGCGGGCACGGCGGCCGGGCGCCAGGTTCCGCGGTCGGTCACGGTGACGGTGATCGTGTCGCCGTGGCGGCGGGCGTGCAGGTCGAGGGCGCCGGGGTGGCCGTTGTAGGCGTGCGCCACGACGTTGGCCATTGCCTCATAGACCGCCAGCACCAGATCCTGGATCCGGGCTGTGAGCAGCCCGGCCCGGGTGGCCCAGTCGGCCACCTGCCGGCGCAGCCCGTCCAGGATGTGCGGGCTCGCTGCTGAGACGCTGCGTGCGAGATTCTCGACCGGACCGGCCGGTGCTGCCGCACCGGGCTCCTTGCAAGATCCGGCGTCGTCGTCGGCGGCGGTGGGGTGGGCAGGCATCAGCACCGGCCTTTCGTCATCGGCTGTCACCGGCTGTTGCTTGCCGGGCCCGGCGTGCTGCCGGCGGTGCCCGCGTCGCCGCGCAGCGCTTGCTCCAGGGTGGCCGACACCGCGACCAGCTGGTCCACGCCGGTCACGGTGATCACCCGGCCCGCGACCGGGCCGCCCACCACCCGCACCACGGTCCGGTTCCCGGCGCGCTGGCGGGCGGCGACCAGGACGGTCAGGCCGGCCGCGGAGAAGAACCGCACCGCGCTCAGGTCCAGGACCAGCCTCGCCGGTGCCTGATCCACCGCGGCGAACACCAGCTCCTGCAGCACGGGTCCGGTCTGCAGGTCCACCTCACCGGTGACGGCAAGCACCCAGACGCCGGCGGTTTCCCGACGCTCGACCGCCACCCACGCCGACGAGCCGGCCGGGCCGGGCTGCGCCGACGGCAGATCGCTCACCTGCTCATCATGCCCGTCACCGATGATGACCGGTGCGGACCCTCCGGCCTCTCCCGGAAGCGACGCGCAGCCTCTGATGTGGCCGAGAGTGGTGGAGGTTGGCCAGCCGAGGCGGTCGACCCCGCCGGCCGCTTCTTGACCACCGGGGACGACCGCCACGGCCACCGCAGCCCGCCGGTGTCCGCTGCGATGGCGTGGGTCGGCTACCCGTCGCGGTGAGCCACAAACGCGTTCGTGGCCGGCCCCGGCAGGGTGGCGGGGACCCACCGGGGTGGTGCCGCGGCGGGGGAATGCGGTGAGATTCATGGTGTGTGGAGTGCACCGGAGGATCCGGGGTCCGAGGTGGAGCAGCTGCGGGCGGCGTTGGTCACCCAGCCGGTCATCGAGCAGGCCAAAGGCATGATCATGGTGCTGCGGTCTTGCTCGGCCGAGGCCGCGTTCGCGCTGCTGCGGGAGGTTTCCCAGCACATCAATCTCAAGCTCCATCAGGTCGCCGAAGTCCTCGTCGCGACCGGCAGCCACACCCCCGCCGCAGATCCGGAGCGGTCCGCGATCGTGCTGGCGGAGCTGCGCCGGCGAGGACTGGGTGAGGTGTCCGGCTGAATGCACGCTCGCGTGGGCATCCCTCACCCGCCTCGGCGGCGTCGGCTGTGGTCGGAACTCCGTACGCGGAAAGACCGCCGGGACACGGGGAACCTGCCACGGGCCAGGTGGTGCCTGGCCAGGGTGGTGCCTGGTCACGCGCCGGTGTCGGCGAGGGCGCGGTAGAGCGAAGCAACTGAGGGATGCTGTCCGGCGTTCTTGCCGGTTTTGATGGTCAGCTTCTTCACGATGTCGGGCATCGGGGTGCCCTTCTCGCGCAGGGCGCGGGCGAAGAGCACGTCGTCCTCGTCGATCACCTTCGGCCGGCCGCCGTGGTTGCCGCGGGCTGCGGCGGCCTGCTGGCCTTCGAGGGTTTTCTCCCGGATGTAGTCGCGGTCGAGCTGGGCGGCGACGGCGAGCACGGCGAAGAGCATGGAGCCCATGCCGTGCGGGTCGTAGATTCCGGTCAGCGGCCCACTCAGCAGCTCCAGCTGCACCCCGCCGCCCTGCAGCTGAGCCGACAGCGTCATCAGCTCGGCGGCGTTGCGGGCCAGCCGCTTCATCTCGTGCACGGTCAGGATGACCGGCTGGTCCGGTGCGGCGGTCTTGATCTCGTGGGCGAGGGTGAGCGCCTTCTCCAGCTCGGGGCGGATCTTGATGCGGGTGCTGATCTTCTCGGAGAACACCCGCGTGCAGTGCGCGGCCGCGAGCGCGTCGAGCTGGGACTGGAGTTCCTGGGCGGCGGTGGAGCAACGGGCATAGCCGATCCGGATCGGCGCCCCGCTCGGCTCCGGTGCCGCCGCGGCGAGCTCGGGGCCCTGCGTCCACGTCCGGCCCGGTCCGCGGTCGGCGGGGACTGCCACGGTGAGGTCGTCGCGCAGCGCGGGCACGAGGATGAACCGGGCGGTGTGGAACTTCGCGGCGGTCTTCCCGGCGCGGGTCCGGCAGGCGCTGCCGGCGGGCACGCCGCATTGCGGGCAGGGGTGGCGTTCGACCGCGGCCGCGGCGTCGGCGGATCCGGATTGCATGCCGACAGTGTCGCAGAAGTCTGTCAAAACATAGGGCAGTTTTGCGAGGTGTTGTGCGAATCGCGACCTGCGGATCTTCGGCCCGGAACGGCCGGTTCGCAGAACTGTCACAACTGGTCATTTGTGAGAACCTCGCATGAGGTCGCTCGCCGCACCGAAAATCAATCAGTGCACCGTGTTGCGAACACTGAAACGTGTAACGTAGAGTGCATCGCATGGTGAAGAAAGACATCATTGACGAGCTGGTTGACATCCGGCACCCGATGCCGCGCGCGGACGAGATGCTTGAGGGGGACGGGGACGTCTTCAGCGACTGGTGTGCCGAGGTCGCCCGGGAGCGGGACGCCTACGAACGGGAGCTGCGGATGCACGAAGAGCACGAGGAGGGCGACTGGGACCCGCTGTTGTCCGAGATCTACGCCGCGCGGCAGGAAATGCGGGCCGCGGAGGACCGGATGCGGACGCTGGTCGCCTACGGGCGGGAGTTCATCAAGCCCCATCCCTATCAGTTCAAGCAGCTGGCCGAGGCGACCGGTATGTCGATCTCGGGCACCCGCAGCTCCTACACCGTCGACGAGGTCGCCGCGGTCGCCCGCCGTATCGGCCGGCAGCCCCGCTTCCGCACCGACGACACCGGGGAGTGAGCACCGTGGCCGACACCGACGCGACGGCCACCGCGGCCGCGATCGCGGCCGGCTGCGCCTGCAACCCGGCCTGGCCCGCGCTCGCGGTCACCCGCGACGACGGCAGCACCGAACCCGTGCACGCCGCCGATACCCCCGGCCCGCTGGCCCTCCTGTACTACGCGCACTGCACCCGCTGCGGCGTGCAGTATCCCGGCCCCTTCCGGCTTCCGCCCCGCGCCCCGGTCACCGCGCCGAACCTGGCGTGTGTCCAGGGCCGCACCGGCCCGGGCCCCGGCTGGGCGCGCCACCACGCCGCCGCGCACCGGGCCGCGGGCGGGGAACCCGGCGCGGCCCGGTGATCACCTCGGCCGGACTGACCGGCAATGGCCAGACGGCCCAGGCTGGTCAAGGCTTGTGGTTGAGCAGCTGCTGACCGACCCGAAGCACTTCTTCCGCTCGTTCACCGTCAAGGAACTAGGCCGCCTGATGACCGCACGTCCCGCCGAGACCGTCGTCCGCGCCCACGAGATGGGCATCTACAAGCGCTACTTCGACCTGATCGCCACCGGCCGCAAGACCACCGAGATCCGGGTCAACGACTCCAGCCGCCGCAAGATCAAAGTGGGGTCGCTGATCCGGTTCCGCTGCCAGGGCGATCAGGTCCTCACCCGCGTGACCGCGGTCAACCGGTACGCCAGTTTCGAGGAGATGTTCGACCACCAGGACGTCGCCTCGGTCAACCCGACCGCCACCCGCGAGGACCAGCTGGCGAACATCCGCCAGATCTACCCGCCCGAACGCGAAGCCCTCGGCGTCGTCGCGATCGGCATCGAGCTCATCGACCCGCCCCGTCCCGCCTGACCAGCTGAGGGGAAGGTCCCCGGCGCCACCGAACTCCGGAGCGCCGGGGACACCCACCACCCCGGACCTTGGTGCCCTGGGCAGACGACATCTTGCCTGACCAGCGCCTCAGCGGCGGAAACCGGCCCGTATCCCGACCACGACGGCGGGGTACGGGCCGACGTGGTTGAGGGTGTACCAGCCGCAGATCCAGCGCAGCAGCGCGATCCGCGAGAGCCGCCACTCGTCGGCGGCGTCGATCAGCACCTCGCGGCAGAGGTCTTCCCGCAGCCGGACCAGCATCGTGTCTTCGAGCTGGCCCTCCTCCGCGCGGCTCATGGTCATCCACCACAGGTCACGGGGCAGGTCGAGCACGTCGGTGAGGATCGCCGCGGCGGCGACGCTGGTGCCGTTGCCGTTGTAGCCCCAGCCGAAGGTGTGCCCCTCCATACTGCTGATCTGCGGGCGCAGCCGGCGCAGCACCGTCACCAACTCCCGTTGCGTCGGCCCGCTCGCCGAGGTCTCCACCTCGATCTGGCGCGGCCCCTCCCAGGGCTCATAGCCGTGGTACACCCAGTCCTCGTCGACGTCGCTCACGCCGGGGCACCTTCCGCGATCAGGGCCGTCCCGTCGGCCGGCGGGACGGCGGTCGGGTCGATGAGGGCGAGGGTGATGTCGTTGCCGGACCGGCCGACGGTCCGCACCCGGTGGGCGAGCTGGGCGAGAAAGTCGCGGAAGCTGCGGCAGCCGTAGTTGAGCGTGTCGAACGCCGGGTCCAGCGCGACCATCTTCGACTTCACCTGCGAAGCAGTCGGGGTGGCCGCGGTGATCTGCTCCATCGCCGTGACCAGCAGCGCCTCGGCATCAACCAGCCGGTGCTCGGGTGCCGCGGCCGGCGCCGCGGTCCTGGCCGGGCCGGTCTTGCGGCCGGTCTCGGGCGGCGGGTCGAGCCGGGCGACGATCGAGCCGAACAGCTTGTATTCCGAGCACACCGACACCAGCCGGGCGCTGACGGTCGTCTCGGCGCCGACGCCGATGACGTGCTTGCCGTGCTCGCGCAGCTTCGCCACCAGCGGGGAGAAGTCCGAGTCGCCGGAGACCAGCACGAACGCGTCGACGCTGGGGTGGATGAGCAGGGTCTCCATCGCGTCGACGGCCATCCGGATGTCGGCGCCGTTCTTGCGGGCCGGGCCGTGCCCGATCTGGACCAGGTCGATGCCGTTGCGTTCGAGGGCCTGCTGGTAGCGGCCGAAGCGCGGGTCGGCCCAGTCGGCGTAGGCACGGCGGATCGTCGTGGACCCGTAGGCGCGGCACAGCCAGGTCAGCGCCGTCACCGGCACTGGCTCGTCCCGGCCGGGCAGGCTGGCGATCGCGCCGAGAACCAGGTTCTCGAAGTCGATCAGCAATCCGACTTGCTCGCCGCGGGCCCGGATCTCCGGGACATACGGGCCGCGCCGGGCTGCGGCGGCTTCGGCCTCGCGCACCATCCGCACCGCCTCGCTCTCGGCGCGCAGGTTATCGCTGGTCACGAGCCGCCACCCCGCCGGCGTGGCGGCTCGTACGGGTCGCAGTTGCCGTAGCGGTCTTCCTCGCAGAGCCCGTCGGCGTCGAACCCGTCGAGGTCGAAGCTGTCCTCCCAGTCCATCAGGTCCGGCCAGTCCTGCGGCGGGCCGGGCAGGATCCGCCCGTTCGGCGGGTTGGCCACCCACAGCGCGTGCACCTCGTCCGGGCCGTCTGCGTGGCGGCGGACGAAGTTCTCGTCGTAGATGCAGAACTGGCCCGCATCGTCGCGGTCCTCCCGGGCCTCGCCGGGCAGGGCGACGATCCGGTCGATCGCGTCGTTGTCGCCGTCGATCTCGACCATGACCGGGACGACGTAGCGAACCCAGCGGGTGCTCATTCAGGAACCTTTCCTCGAGGCGGCGCGGAGCAGTTGCCGGGCCGCGACCACGGCCGGCACCGCGGCCGGGGCGATGTCGCCGGGGAACAGCGCGCCGGGCACCAGGTCCAGCGTGGTGACCGGGACCGCGTCGGGCGGGGACAGGTCCAGCACCCAGTCGCCGAAGCGGCGGATGGTGTGGGTGATGTACGGGGAGATCGTGGCCAGGTCGTCGGGGTCGATCGGGTGCCCGTCGGCCGCCAGGGCGTTCGCGGCGGCGGTAATGTCGCAGGCGTTGGAGTAGATCACGCAGTTGGCCAGCAGTTCGTTGAACTTGACGATCTTCTCCTGGTAGTCGGGGTCGTTGCGGCCGATCGCCTCGCCGCCGAAGCGCAGCCACGCGGAGAACCCGTGGAACGCCTCGGCCTTGTTGGTGATCGCAGTGATCTGCTCCCGCAGCTGCGCGTCCGCGAGGAACCGCAGCAGCGTGATCGTCCGGATCACCCTGCCCAGCTCCCGGAACGCCCGGTACAGCCGGTTCTTGCGGGAGTTGTTGCCCAGCCGCCGCAACAGGGTCACCGACGACAGGCGGCCCTCGCTGATGGAGATCGCGGTGCGCAGCAGATCCGTCCAGTGGGTTTCGATCAGGCCCCAGTCGATCACGTTGTCGCCGAACAGCGTGTCGATGTGCTCGTAGCGCGCGTCCGCGGACGGGCGGTAGAAGTTCAGGTCGTGCCAGTTGCGGATCCGCGGCAGCAGGTCGAACCCGAGCAGCGCCGCGAGCCCGAACACCGGCAGTGACTGGCCCTGGGTGTCGGCGTGGATCGTGTCGGGCTGAAGGTCGGAGTCGTTGCGCAGCAACCCTTCGATGATGTACACCGCCTCCCACACCCCGCACGGGATGAACCGGCTGAACAGGGCGATGTAGGTGTCGGAGATGTGCCGGTAGGCGATCCCGCCGTACCCGCCGTAGCGGATGTGCGACTCGGCGAGGATGTTGTTCTCCCAGGTGTCGACCTGCGTGCCGTCTGCGGCGACCACCCGCCCGTCGCCCCACATCCCGGCGACGTCCAGCTTCGCGAACTCGTTGATCACGTCCGTCGAGGCGGCGTCGATCTTCGCGGACGTGGTATGCTTGTTCGCCGCGATCGACAGCTCGTGCGCGGAGACCTGGTCGCGCATGTGCCGCGCGACCTGCGCCGGGCCCAGCAGCGTGCCGTTCGCGAAGACGGTGAGCACGTAGCGGGCCATCGCGTCGCGGATCTTCGGATCCGACCCCGACGCAGGCCCGAAATGCCGCGTCCAGCCCAGTAGGTGCGCGGTACGGGCCAGGATGTCCAGCAGGCCCCGTTCCGGGAGCCGCTGGTGGATCGCGTCCTCCAGCGCGAGCGCCGACGGGCGCCGGTCGGCGCCCTTGCGGCGGCGCAGCACCGGGCGGCCGTCCTCGAAGGACAGGTCGGTGTTGTGCGGGAACCCGGCGTCCACCACCGCGGCGATGTCGCCCAGCGCGGCCCGGTAGTGCACGGTGAGCTCCTGCGGGTCGGCGGGGATCCCGGCCTGGCCGCAGAACTTCCCGGCCAGCGGCTCGCACTCGTCCCAGGACATCAGCTGTGCGTGCAGGTTCGCGAACGAGTCCGCCCCGGCCACCGCAATGTCCCCCGACCGCAGCTCGGAGGCGAGGTAGGAGAACACGCACACCTCCAGGTGCCGGCGCACCAGCTTCCCCGGCCGGTCCTTGACCAGCAGAATCTTGCGCCACGCCTCGGTGACGAAGTCGATATCGATCGCCGCCGTCACCGCCTCGGCGCCGTGTCCGACGGTGACTTTCTCGGGGACGTATTCGCCGGTGCGGCCGCGGATCGCGCGCAGGAACTCCACCGCGTCCAGGACGCTGTGATCCGCGCTGGTCGGCTCCAGCTCCAGGGTGTCGAGCAGGGTGAACAGCGCCGAGCGGTAGCTTTTATAGAACTTCTCCAGCAGCGGCAGGTAGTTGTTGCCGTGATGGGCGGCCACCACCTCGTGCGCGGCCGAGAGCCGTTCGATCCCGCCCGCGTCGGAAAGGGTCTTGAGCAGCAGTCGCCCGGCCCGCTCGGCCACAACAGCCGCGGGTTCCGCCGCGGCCGCGCCGACGGCGTTCTCGGGCGGGTCGGTGGCTTCCCGGGCGCCGGCCAGGACGTCGCCGAACACGTCCAGCAACCGCTCGGATTCGGCCCGGTGCTGTTCGTGCAGCTCGGCCAGGCGCTCCTTGCCCTTCTTGTGGATCACCGCCATCCGCTTGCAGAACATCGTCGCGACCTCGTCCCGCGCAGTGGTCCGGCACTCGTGGATCAGGCTGGCGAGCAGGGTGAGCCGCTTCGCGTCACCGACGTCGCGCATGTCGCCGACGTCGGTCACCCGGGCCTCCCCGGCGAAGTGCGCGATCTTCGTGGCCGGGATGCCCTCCAGCCACTGCTCGGTCGCGCCGAGCTCGTCGAGCGCTTGCAGGTGGGCCAGGCGCAGCTTGAACTTGCCCAGCGACGCCGCCTTCGCCGGCGCCTTCAGCCGGTCGAACTCACTGCGTCCCGACGTCGGGTCCAGCCACAGCAGCCGCGTCAGCCGGGCCTTGGCAGCCAGGTCGATCCGGGCCGCCACCATCGCGTACAGCGCGGTGTTCGTCTCCGCGCGGATCGCCGCGACCAGCCGGTCCAGCGTGGAGAACCCGGGCAACTCGCGCCGCGCCCGCACCAGCTCCTCCAGCGCCACGTTGATCAGGTCGGCCGGGTTGTCCTTCGTGGTGACCGCCTTGCGGATCGCCTCCTCGGCGACCGCGCGGGACATGCCCGCGTCGTACTTCACGCCCACCAACGCCCGCACCAGCCCGCGATGCCACTTCGCGGTCCGGTCCGCGTCATGCTCCGCCCTCACCTCGCCGGGCAGCTCCAGCAAACCGCGTACGTGCTCGACCACCACCGCGGGGATCTCGTCCAGCTTCGGGAAATACCCCAGCCGCTGATACGACTTCAGCCACACCACCAACGCCAGCAGATACTGATCGCTCTGCGTCTTCTCCCGCGCCCACGCGACCTCGGAGACCGTCGGCGTGAACGCCTCAGCCAGCTCCCGAGCGGGAACCACCCTCTTGAACCGCGGATACGCGGTCCGATCGATCGCCGTCACAACCCAGACCCCGAGCACCAAGCCGACGTAACGCAGAGGAGCCTATCCAGCACGCGCGGTCCGTTGCCGCGCGGGTTTTGCTACACCGAACTGATCAACCACGCAAGTCGCGGACCTCTGAGCACGTCTCCCCGACCAGCAACGTCGCCGACTCATTGCCCGTTTCGCTCATATCCCGGCGGTCCCCCTGGGTGGTGAGCGGCGGGAGCTGCGCAGGGTGAGCACGCTGGAAGTACGACGGATCGGTTGCTTCTCTTGGGTTTCGACGGTGGCGACCGCCTGCAGGCCGGGCATCACCGGCTCCACCGACGCCGTGACCAGCTGTTTCGCGCGGACCCCGTCTGACCGCGGCGGAACCCTGCGACCGCCGCGCGAGCCTTCTCGTGGCGCTGCTGCGGCGTGAGCGCGTCCTGCTCGGCGAGCACCTGCGGGTCGGCGGCCGGAGTGTTGACGGCGCCGGTCGCGGTGGCCAGCTGGGCACGGGCCTGCTCGAGCTGCTCGCGGTGGCTGTCCACGATCGTGGCGTGCCGGTCGGCGGCTGCGCGGGCACGTTTCTCGGCGGTCGTCGCGTCGAACTTCTCGCGTGCCTGGTCACGGGTTTGCTCGCTCGCGGCCGCCGACGGGGCCGGCCGATTCGATGCGCGCTCGTCGACGGCCTGGTGCTGGCGGAGCTCGGCGGCGACGCGGCGGCCGAACTCGGCGACGACGTCGGCGGTCAGCCCCGTCCCGGTGACGACGTCCGGTCCGGTGTGCTGCAGCAGCCGAACGCCGGCGCGGCCGTGGCGGTCGGCGACGGCGCGGCGGATCGCGACCCGGCGGCCGCGGTTCTGGTAGTAGCCGGGCAGGACGTGCCCGTCGGCGTCGCGCCAGGCGTCGAGCCGTCCGGTGATCCAGTTCGACACCGCGGCGTAGTACCGCCACGTACGTGGCTGACCAGCGGAAACGTTGCGGAGGATCGCGTCGGGGCCGCGGCGGTGGGGCGCGAGGGTGGTCGCGCCGAACGGGCTGGGGGCGTGGTCCATCGCGTGGACGATGTCGAGGTTCGACCATCCCGCTTCGTATAACGACTTACACGCGGTGCGGACGGCGAATCGGCTCAGCTGGGCGAAGATCGGCAGCCTGTGGCGCAGCCAGGCGGCAGCGCACAGCATCTGAAAGTCGCTGGTCGGGACTCTAGAAGCCCAGTTCACGGGCTCTTCGCGGTCTGAGCGCGCCCGGAGGGCGCTCTTTTGATCGTTTCCGCCCCAGCGGTCGCTGATCGGTGCTCCGCAGTCATCCACAGCGGTGGCCTCGCGCGCGAAACCACCTTCTTCGGCGACTTCCCCTTCGGGGAAGTCGAAAGTAGGCCACCCCTTTTTGTCCCCACCGGAAAAGGGTTCGGCCTGGTCAGTGGCGGTTTCCGGGTCGCGGAGCCGGTCGAGGTAAGTCGCCAGCATCGCGCGGATCTCGGGGTCGTCCTGCAGCGCCAGGAGGCGCAGCTGCTCGGCGGCGGCGCGGGCTTCGTCGCGACGCCGCCGGGCAGCGTCGATCTCCGGGTCGACCAGTTCGTCGTCGGTGAGGCTGTGCTCGGCGATCAGCTCGCGGGCTTTGGCCTCCAGGGCGACGCGCTCGGGATCGTAGGCGGTGCTGAGGGCCTTGAGCAGCAGGCCGCGGGCGCGGGCACCGGCGCGGGCTCGCCGGCGGGCGGCGTCGGCCTCGGCGGCGCGCGCGGCTTCGGCGGCGGCCTCGGCCGCGATGGTCTGGGCGGCCCAAGCGATCGCTTCGTCCGGGGAGAGCGGGATCCGCAGGGCGTAGACGGCGCGGCGGTTGCCCTCGAGGAAGACTTCGGTGCCGTCGAGCAGGGTCATGCTGCGCAGGGCCATCGGCCTGGTCAGCGGGGTTGAGCCGGTCTCGACGACGACCAGCCATCCGCGCAGCTTCAGCTCCTGCAGCCAGCGCTGGATCGTGGTCTCCGACAGCCCGGTGCGGGCGCAGAGGGTTTCCCAGCCGGGCCAGGTCTCCAGCGTCTCCCAGTTGGCAGTGAGCGCCAGGACGCGGGCGATGGCGAGCAGGTTGTCCCGGCCGTCGATGCGGACGTCCTGGACCCAGTCGGCGCGGGCGAGGGCGGCGAGGTAGCCGCGCTGGCCTTTCGGGTAGCGCAGCGGCGCGGTGGTTTTCGGCGCGGCGGCGATCTCGCCAGCGTCGGGTTTGCCGCCGTGGGCGGCCCAGCAGGGTCCGCAGACGACGGTGAAGAGCCTGGTCAGACGGCGTCGACCAGGGGAAACATGACACGTAACACAAGGACCGTCGAACGACACACCAGCCGGTGCCTGGTGTGTCGGGGCCCCAGGACTTATCCTGGGCACGCGAAAGGACCCCTTTCGTGGGTGGGCATGAGAAAGCCCGCTGTGTCCTGGGAGGGACATAAAGCCCGGTTGACAGCCGGGTATCTGGCCAGTCAGCCGGGGTGGTGCCCGGCACGGTTGACCAGTGCATACGGCGATCTGGGGAGTCAGATCGCCCGCAACGTTCGGCGAGGCGGTTCCGTGGGTAGCGGAGCCGCCTCGCTGCGTTAGATGACCATCACGGCCTCCGGACGTCGGGGTCGCCGGAGCTTTGCGTCACGCATAACGTCACGCGCTCTCGGCGAGTTCAGGCTGGGTGGGGTTGGCAAGTTCCCTGGTCACCCACTGCTCGAACAAGTCGACCGGCCGGACCTTGCGCGCCTTGCAGTAGGCGATCAGGTCCCGCTTCAGGTCCGACTTCACCGGGATCTTGATCTCGGCGTCTCGGCCTGTCGGGGGTCGGCCTCGGCCTCGTCCGTTTGCCATGCCGCTTTTTTATCGCCTGGGCGGGAACTCCCCCGGCCCGACACGCCGTCGGTGATCAGTTTTTTCCGGCCCCAATAATTGTCCCGGGGTAGAACTCACGCAGCTGGGCCCCGGCACGCTGCGTGCCGGGGCCCAGCTTTGGCGCAAGATCGTCAGCGGGGGCTGATCTCCAACTCTGGTCCGGACTCTTCGCGCTGGTCAGCACGCTCGGTCTGCCGCTCGTGGTGGCGGTGCGCGGACCATGCGGCGTGAGTGCCGGATTCCTGTTCGACGAGGCAGCCGTGCCACGCTCCGCTGTCGCCGCTCACCGGGCGGCCAGCTTCCCAAAGATCTTCTTGACGTCGGTCCAGCCGGCGTCGTCGTCGTCGGGCGTCCGGTTGGCGAGGGTGGTCGATACCATGGGGTGCTCCTTCGGAGTGGCGCTTGGCCGGGTGGGTCTTTGACGGGAATCACCTGGTCGAGCGTGCTTTCTTGGTCCGGACGGACCCGGCGGCCCCCAGCTCGGGGCTGAGCTGGCGGCCACCGGCTCGATCAGGACTCCGGGACGACGTCCTGCAGCTCGGCGAGCAGGTCGAGCTGGCCGGCGACCGGGTCACGCGGCACGCCGGTGCGGCCGGGCGGGCGCGGTGCCGGGACGTCCCGCTCGGCAACTGGTGCCTGTTCGAGGCGTTGGCGGGCGCGTCGATCGAGATCGCGCCTGGTCACGGCTGCTGCCCCTCGGCGGCCGCGAGTTCGCGGGCCCGACGTTCGCGGGCGGCGACGACGTCACGGCCGCGGCGGGCGTACTTCCGTTCGTTGGAGATGGTGCAGAAGGTGTGCCATCCCGCGGCCGAGATCGGCAGCAGAGCGAGCGCGCCGACCCACCACAGGCCGGTTCCGGCGGCGGCCGCCGCCAGGCCGGTGGTCACCACGGCGGCCGGCGTGTTCTCGATGCACAGGTTGCGTGCGGTGCGCGGACGAAGATCCTGGTCAGGGGCGATACTGGGCACGGGCGTCCTCGATTCCTAAGTCGGGTGGACGTTCATGCCTCGGCGGTGTGTCCGCACCGTCGAGGCCCTTCCGAAAGTTGCTAGCAACTTTGCTAGCAACATTGCTAGCAGACTTTCGGGCTTCGACACAAGCTCGCGTGTGTGCCTACATTCGCGCCGGGGTGCTACCGTCCTCGCTTGTGAGCGCGCCACTTGTGCCGAAACCCCTGGTCAAGCCGTGGGTGATCGCTGTTGCGAACCAGAAGGGCGGCGTGGGCAAGACGACCTCGACCGTCAACCTCGCCACCGGATTGGCTGAGTTCGGGCTTCCGGTGATCGTGGTGGATCTCGATCCGCAGTCGAACGCGACCGACGGTCTCGGCGTCACGCTCGACCGGAAGACGCCCACCATCTACGAGGTGCTCGACCCGGAGTTCGAGAATCGCGTTCCGCTCGCGGGCGCCCTGGTCAGGACCGAGTACGGACCGGGCCTGATCGCCGGCGCGACCGCCATGGCAGCGATCGAGAAGAACGGCAACGGCGCCGGGGGCGATACGTCACTGGCCATGGCGATCGCCGATGCGCCCGCGCCGGCGATCTACGTGATCGACACCCCGCCCAACCTCGGCCGGCTGACGACGATGGCACTGGTCGCCGCGGGCGCCGAAGAGGGCGGCGGCGAAGTGCTCGTGCCGGTCTCGCCGGGGCCGTACCAGATCAAGGGCCTGTACCAGCTGATGACGACGGTCGCGGCGTTGAAGAAGAACGGCCAGGCCCGGCACCTGTCGCTGGGCACGGTGATCACGGCCAACTTCGACGGCCGCAACCAGGTGAGCCAGGAAAGCCGGGCGCACCTGCGGAACACCTTCGAGCCGGAGTACCTCGGCGAGGTCAGCCACACGGTGAAGGTCGACGAGGCCGCCGGCCGCCGGATGCCGCTGTGCGTCTACCGGCCGGACTCCACCGCGGCGAAGGACTACCGGAGGCTCGCGCGCGCGTACGCACTCAAGAAGGGTCTGGTGACGGCCGGATGAGCCCGGCAGCGGGGATGGGCGACGCCTTCAAGGACTGGGTTTCGCCGCGCGAACGTGCGGAGCAGGATTTCTTCCAGCCGGATCCGCCACCCGAAGAGCCTGACCAGGCGAAACAGACTGCTAGCAAAGTTGCTAGCAAAAGTGCTAGCGAAACTGCTAGCGTGAGTGGAAACGAAGATCGAGGGGAGACCCACGACGTGTCCACTCCGCTGGCGGAAACCCCGCAAGCACCGCCACCGCCGCCGACGAGGCGTAGTCCCGGGCGGGTGCAGTTCAACCACCGGATCCGCGCGGATCGGGACCGGCTGCTGCAGAAGTACAAGAACAAGCACGAGACGTCGATGCAGGCGATCGTCGACCAGATGGTCGACGAGTACCTCTCGGCTCGTGGCTTGCTTCCGCAGGATTCCGAATAAATAGGTCAGCCCCGGAGTGCGGGAACACGGACCGGGGCTGAGCGGACAAAACGAAAGGATCGGCATGTCCGTCACCCATGATAGGCCCTTGGAGACCAGGGCAAACGCACCCGAGGGCCGTCGGCGGTGGCTGCGCCGCGCTGCGCCTGCTGAGCAGGCGGAAGTGCCGGCGGTGCCGCTGTCCGAGCGTGTCGCGGCCGCGGAGGAGCGGGTCCGCGTCATCGAGCGGAGCAATGCGCTGTTTGAAGCGCCGTCCGATGACGAGATCGACGCGAGGATCGCGGCCGGTCGGCGGCTGCGGGCGCTCGCGCTCGATCAGGAGGTCCGCGAGGGCGAGGCGGAGATCGAGGCGCGCGAGCTCGAGGCGAGCCGGCTGCGGGCGCTGGCGCGCAAGGACGCGGCCGAGCAGGACCGCCGGCGGGCCGAAGAGGCGGAGATCCGCCGGTGGAAGCTGCGGGCGGGGGACAAGGCCGAGCAGCTGACCAGCAAGTCTGCGCAGCTGGCAGAGACGGCGAAGCTGCTGGTCACCGGGAAGCGCGCGATCATCGCGGGGATCGTGTTGCTGCTGATCTGGAGCGGGGTGAACGTCCAGCAGCAGCTGGTGCCCGGCAACGACGTCGGCGACCCGCTGTTCTGGATTTCCTACGCCTTGGACGTGACGCTCGGCGGCACGCTGGTGCTGCTGATGCTGACGTCGGCGACGACGGCGCGGGCCGGGATGAACCACCGGAACGAGCTGGTCAAGGGCTGGAAGTGGTCGCGGTACCTGCAGGAGGCGGCGATCCTCGGCGCGTCGCTGGCGCTGAACACGGCGACGCATCTGCGCAACGGCGAGCACCTGCTGGCGGCGAAGAGCGCGATCCCGCCGATCATGGTCGGGATGCTGGTGTGGGCGTACAACCACATCACCAACCAGCTGTCGGAGACGCTGCTGAAGCTCACCGACGACCTGGAGACGCACGAACAGCTCGTCCGAGACCTGGAAGCGGCCCGCAGCGAGATCGACGCGCAGCGGCAGCGTGAGGAGGCGCTGCAGGGCCAGCTCGCCGAGCAGGCCGCGGCGCTGCAGTCGCTGAACGCGGAGACGGCGATGCTGGTCGCCGAGCGGGACAGCCGCGAGGAGATCGTGCTCGACGAGAAGACGCTGCCGCTGCTGCCGCACGCGCTGCGCGGATTCGAGGGCATGGCCACCGGCGCGCTGACCGCGTCGATCGTCGCCGACGGCGGCGGGGTGCCGGCGGGCAGCCAGCTCGCGTCCCGGCTGGGGCTGTCGAAGCCGGTCGCGAACGATGTGCGCGACCTGATGAAGAAGCTGGCGACGGGGAACGCGAAGCTCGTCGTCGGCGAGCCGGAGACCGTCGAGGAGGCGCCGGTGATGCCGATGCTGACCCGCGCCCTGTAGTCCGAACGTCAACGAGGCCTCCACCGAGCTTGGTGGAGGCCTCGTTCACGTTTCTCGGGGTCGAGCGTGCCTTCGGCCGTGCGGCCACCCGCGGCTGCTGACCGCCAGCACGATCCGCACTCAAGAGGTTTGAGGGGCAGCTGCGAGCGTCGCGTACGGCAGCGGACGCTCCTTGTTCAGGCGGGTGAGGATCAAGGAAGCGGCGTAGCTTCCCTCCTCGCGGGCCTCCTCAAGTAGCAAACGGGCAGCGGCGATCGGGGTCGCAAGATTCTCGGTGTTCGTCGACAGGAGGTGATACGCGCGCCGAACAAGGGGATTACCCGCCGCGCTCGCGTCGTCGAGCAACTCCAGAACATGCCCCGGGGATTCAATTTGTACGGCCTTAAGCATCCTGAGGGCGTCGCGAGGATCACCCTCAATGATAGCGTCCTGGAAGGCCGCGACGGCCTTTTCGAACCTCTTGCGCTTCAGGTATTTCTTTCCCCGAGTGAGAGCTTCACTCGCGCGTCTGCTCGACTCGTGCACCCAGTCTGCTGGAAGCGGCCTGTCTCTCACGAGCCGTGCCAGGTGAGACGCTGCGTCCTGGTTGTTGACCCGCTTGACGATTCGGTTGCCCGGCATGGCGTTTCCACCGTGGCGGGCGAGCAGCTCAGCAACCGTCCTCTGCCTCTGGTCCGGTTCGGGTGCTGAGGTCTTCTTCAACCCGAGCTTCTCGCTCATCGTCTTTTGCCCCTTTGGCACGAGCAATTCGCTCAGCGGGGTGCGGCGCGCAGCAGCCAGACGCTCGCCGACAGTCTTTTCCTTCTCATGCTGAGATGGCTCGGCCTTCGCCTCGTCGTCGAACGGGTCGCCGAACGGCGTGAGGATGCTCTCGAAAGGATTCACAGGCACCGTGGGGCCGTCGGCCGGCAGATTCTCGGCCGGTATCACTTCCAGCACCTCGGTACGCGGCCACTCGATAGCGTCCTCCTGGTCAGGCGCTTCTGCGCCGGGCTCGGAGGTCACCCGGGCGGCTGCAGCTGCGGCTACGGCCGCAGCCGACGGTGTGAAGTCGGCGAACAGCTCTGCCCAGGCTGGGTCGACCGAGGTCGGGTCGGTGAGGAACTGCTCGTAGATCTCTTCGACGAGCCATTGGTTGGCCCCGAAGTCGGTGCCGGGCTTGGCTTTGGCGTCGGGGAGAACCTGCACCGCGTCTTCCTTGGTCACGACAGCGACGTCGGTGCCGCCGGGTTCCGCGGTTACCACGGCGGCGTTGAAGGGCTCGCTCTCGTCGTTCCGCTCGCGCTCGCTGGATGACGCGTTCGCTGGGGGGCTGTCGTTGGTCGGGCCTGGTGTTGACGGCTGTGCTTCGTCGACCGGGCTGGGTTCGACAGCTGCGGCTTCTGCTTCTCGATGCTCCGCTGCGGTGAGGGCAGGGTCCGAAGAAGGTTCTGCGGTGAAGGCGTTGTGCCAGTCGAAGGCCTGGCCCCACAGCTGTTCAATCTTGTCGCGGAGCAGGCGTCCGTCCTCGTCTCGGAGTCGGCCGAGTGCTATGAGCGCTTCGACCACGCCGATCATGACGGCCCGGTTGGGCAAATCTGGCTTGATGAGGATGCCGTGCACCCGGGTGTGCGATGGCGCCGGCCAGTCGCCGTCAGGATCAATCTCGCTTCGGGCTTTCAGCCATGCTGCGATCCGGTAGCTGCTGTGGTGCCCGGTGAACGCGTGGAGTCGGTGCAGCTCGTCGTTCAGGTCGCGCAGCGGTCCGGCGGGCAGGTCAGGTCTTCGCCACTTACCCACGGCTCTCCTTGGTGCGCCTCTAGCAGCATGCAGAAGGCAGTGTAAAGCGCCATAAATGATCACTCTTTGTAGGAGCTGTCCAGGTGCCCTGCCGTACGGCCCAAAATCGGGCGAAAACTCTTTATTCAGGCATGTCGTGCTGTAAAGGATCAGCATCTTAGAGGGTTGACCTGCGTAGACGTTCTGCAACACCTCGCGCCAGTCGGGTTTGCGAGGGCACGCAAACTCGGAGGACGACGGCGATGGGTAACTGGCTGTGGATCGGCTCGTCGATCGCAGCGGTGGGGGCCACGGTGACGCGATGCGTGCTGGCCAAGATCCGCGCGGAGAGCCGGCGTCGAACGCTCGAAGTCACCTTGGAGAACGCGACGCCGACCGAGCGCGTGGCGATACTGCGCGCCTTGCGTGACTGGGAAGGACGGGAGCGAAAGTGATGCGCGGTCGCGCCCGTGGCGCGTAACGCGGCTGCTCTCCGGGCGTCTTTCCAGGTAGCGGCTTCACCGCGGCTGGCACGTCGGCGGGCTTCCCCCCACCCGCCGTCGTGCCGGTTATCCGTTCGACGGAGGGTTCCGGGTCCTCAGAGTGCGTCGCCCGGTTCGCTCGGTTCCCCGCGGATCCGCCGGACGTAGGCGGGCGCCTCGCCGCGGCGAACCTCGTCGGGGCTGCGTCGCACGATCTCGTGCATCGCCCAGTACGACCCTGGCATGGGCTCGACGGCCGCGAGTTCGGCGGCCAGGCCCTGCTTGGACGCCGGCGTCGGCGGATGCCCGGGGTTCTCCATCTCGTCCACGTCGAGCACCCTACGCGGCTGACGAACGAAACCGCTGGTCAGCCGCTTCGCATCGCGTTGTCCCGCTCGTGCGGCGTTCCGTCACGGACGTCCGCCGGGGCGGGAGAGGGTTCTTGGCCGGGGTGTGGCCGAGGGCGGCGACCAGCTCTTCGGCCTCCTGCTGTGGCAGTTCGAGCCAGCGCCAGCCGTCGGCGGTGTGGAGGTCGACCGGCTCGCCGATCTCGTCGACGAACACGGGCCAGCCACTTTTGCGATCCACGACGGCCTACGTGCTGGTCAGACGCACCGTGCCGTACCTGGGAGTGATGGTCATCGTGGGGGTCCTCCCTCGGGGTCCGCGCGTCGGTCGATACCGACGCTAGCCGGGAGGGGGACCCGGGTGACAGGGCCTCGATGCCGAAAACCCCGGCCAGGCTGGCTGCCTGGTCCGGGGCCTCGGTGCTGCGCTGCCCGACCTGGCGGGCCGGTTCAGGTACTGCCAGGACCTGTCCGCGCCACGTCCGGCCGCGGCCGGCGCGCCAGCGGGGAGTACTGCCCCGACGTGGCTCCGTGAGCTTCGATGTCCTGCGAGACTGACTGTACACGCAGGTCAGAGGCCCGCAATCCTGCGGGGGTCACGAACCGCAGATGCGTAGCGACGCTAAGTAAAGTTTTCGCAGGGAGACCTACGTTTGCGCATCGAAAAAGTATCTAGCGAAGCGGAGCGGTAAGATACGCTTGCGCATGGGTCTAGCACCGCTTTGTGCGCTGGACTATGAAGAGCTACGAAGTACGGAGGATACCGCCCATGTCAGAGCAGGTTGCGGCCGATGCGCAAGCGCCACGAGTTTCGCTGGCGCCGCTCGGTGGCACCGCGGCGACCGCGGCGAAGGAGTTCGCGGCGAAGCTCGGGGCGAAGCGCCGCGACGCCGGCGCGCCGGTGCGGACCACGTTCGTCGCCGACGACCGGGAGGGCGCGAAGCCGACGATGGCGCGGCTGCTGAGCAGCAGCCCGACCGGTGGCGGCGGCCGCGGCGGCCAGCTGCGGCTGAAGCTCTACCTCTCGCTGTTGTGGGTGTGCGCGGCCGCGCCGTACGAGGCGGTCCGGCCGGCGCGGGCGTGGGCGGCGCTGCTGGGCCTCGAGGACCCCGAAGGGCGCGGCAGCCGTCGGGTCCAGGAGACGCTGCGGGAGCTGCAGGAACGGAACCTCGTGCGGCTGCGCAATCGCGGCGGCGCGGCCACCGGCGTCACCGTGCTGGTGGAGTGGGGCGATGGGCAGCCGTACGAGCCGCCTTCCGAGACGTACAACCGGGCCAAGAAGGCCGGCTACCAGAGCCAGCAGCTGGTCGGGCACCGCTACTTCCGGGTGCCCTCGACGTTGTGGACCAGCGGGCTGATCACGGAGCTGAACGGGCCTGCGTTGGCCATGCTGCTGGTCTTGCGCTGCGAGCAGCAGGGCAAGGACGGTTCGCCGGTGTGGTTCTCGCCGGACCGAGCGGCGTCGCGGTTCGGGCTGTCGGAGAGCACGCGGCGGCAGGGCCTGCAGAAGCTGCGCGAGCTCGGCCTGGTCGTGACGACGACGATGAAGCTCAGCGAGTCCGGCGACTTCATCGATCTCGTGAGGAAGCGGAAGGTGCACACGCTGTACCTGACGCAGGAGATCCCGAAGCCGTCGACCTCCGACTTCTGGGGCTTGAAGTAGCTGGTCAGCGGCTGCGGGTTCGGTAGCCGCTGACCAGGGTCCATGCGTCGCTGCCGGAACGTCTCGGCGTCGTGTCGTTCCTACGTCACCTTCGTCCTGCTGATCTGAGCGCGACGACCGGTCGGAACGGCTCGGGCCGGCCGCGGGCTCGGTTCCTCGTTGCTTGCCGCCCGGCGTTCCAGCTTCTGGCGCCGCCGACGACGGAGCAAGCGATACGTCGCGATGCCGCCGCCGGTGGCGGTGATGCTGCCGCCGGCGGTAAGCCAGCCGGAGGGCGTGGCCGTGGCCGCGGTCTTGCTGACCGTGGTGGCGAGTCCGCCGAGCACGCCGGCGGACGTAAGGCACAAGATCACGATGACGGCCGCGACGATGAGCAGAGCGAATGCGGCGAAGAGCATGCACGGCTTTCGGATGCGCCGGTCGTGCATCCAGCCGTCCACGATCATCTTCCATGACTTTTCGGGGGCGTGGCGGGGATGACGGGTCTTAGGCACGGTCGCTCTCCGCCACCACGACGGTCCTGCTCTCCAGCACTTCGAGCAGCAGGCGGGTTGCTTCTTCGGCACGTCGTTGCACCGTGCGCACATCGCGATCGAGCCAGATCCCCAGCGCGGCGAAACGTAGGTGCAGGGCGGACTGCCTCATCTTGCGCGGCGCGCTCGGTAGGTTCAGCATCGCCGCCGCGATCGTGTCCATCGGCTCCGGGATTTCGTCGACGGCCGCGGTGAGCAAGCTGATGATCGCCTTCTGCTGCATCAGTTCTGGCGCGCCGGACACCCGAGCCAGACGTGCCAGCGCGGGGAACTCGCCGAGGTTGCCGCGCATCACTCCTGCGCCCTTGCGCAGGTAGTAGATCTCGTCGCGCAGGCGACGGTCGCGGAGAAGCGGCTTCGTATCCAGATGCAACACCCGCAAGGGTGTTTCGGTCAGCTTCGGTGTCGGCAGAGACGGCGCCTGCCCACGCGCACGACTTTCGGCCGCCCACCACTCGAGGAGCTCGGCTCCCTCGTCCGAGCGTTCCGGTCCGGCGGTGTCGGGTGCCGTGGCGGCCGTCTGCTCCGGCGCGGTGGCCGTGCCGGGGGGCGCGAACACGTCCTCGACGCTGCCGGGCAGGCCGAGCAGCGACATCCGCGCCGTCATCCAGACCTGCAGCTCCGAGTGGGTTTCCAGCGCGAGGCTGAGCAGCACGGCCAGCGTGTCCCGGGTGGGGATGGTAGCGCCGGTGAGGATGCGGTGGACGGTGGAGCGCGACAGTGTCCCGGTGGCCTTGGCCACCTCGTTCGCGCTGGTCAGCCCCTTCCAGCGCAGCAGCGTGCTGAGCCGCTCGGCGAACACGGCGACGCCTTCGGCTCCGGTCGGAGCGGCCGGCTTGACCAGGTTGTTCAGCTGGGCGTGCGCCTCGATCCACCGCGTTGTCCAGGTGTCCACGTCGCCGCGGCAGCCGGCGACGTAGTCGATCGTGATCGCCCGGCTGGGCAGCCTGTCACCGGCGGCGGCGGACGCCAGGGCCGCGACTGAATAGCCGACCCGTTGGGCGAGCTGGGGATAGGACAGTCCGGCCTGATGGCGCTCGACGCGCAGGCCCATGGCGATGCGCCGCACTGGCGGCGGCGCGGTCGGGTTGATCGGCTTCTCAGGGCGCCCCACAACGGTCACCGCCCATGCGCTGGGCGGCCTCGTCAGGCGGAGCGCCTGCCGACGACAGCAACTGGCACAACCTCACCTGAAGCACGTCCTTCCGACGATGTAACACGAGTTGGTCCGGGCGAGCCCGATGGAGCAGGGACTCGGAGTCGACGACACGGCTTCGGTGTTGGCGCACCACCGCGTCGAAGCGAACACTCCAAAAAGAGCAGTCTCGACCAGCGGGGACGTCTTGACAAGGCCTCCGCGAAAGAAGCCGCAGTCCCGTTCTTCCACATTCCCGGGCGTCTCGATTACAATTATTTGTGCGTTGTTTCTCGTTCTATACAATTAGGTTCGCGAACCTCCTTTTGCAGACCGCCGACTAGACTTTGACGTGCCACATTGTCCAGTTTGCGTCGCATCTGGATGCACGATGCCGCCCGCGTGGCAGCAAAACTGCTGGTGATGGCCTGGCTTAGCGGGCCTGAGACTGGACGCAGGAGTTGTCCGAGTTTTGTCCGAGTGTTGTCTTTCAGGCGCTCCGCCGCAGGTCGCATAGTGGTTGAGCGCTCTGGCAAGAGACGCACCTGAGCAACCCGAATTGGTCCGGGCGAGCATCAGGACAGGGGCCCTGTCGTTGGCGCGACGGACCCAACATGCGCGAAGAGGCCCCGGAACTGCATAGTCCCGGGGCCTCTTCGCGTCGGCGGGTCGAGAAGGATCGAAAGGTATCGCCCGCCATCCGGCCCTGCTGCATCGCCGCGCTGGTAAGCGGGAACCGGCCAGGAACTGGACATCGGACCTGGCGGCCCAACAACGTGTCCGGATCGCCTGGCGAGCGTGGTCACGCCGAAAGGACTCTGCAGCGCCCCCTGACCGGGCACGTGCGTGTGCCGAGAGGTCAGCAGGCGCGTGGGTATCTAGCGTGGAAGACGTGGCTGGTGACGAATCACGAACTCGACGTGCTCGCCGCGCTCAGTACGTTCGACCGCTTCGGCCAGCGCAGGCTGGACCTGCTCCTTCATGACCGTGGCGACCTGATCGGGAGTCAGGCCCTTGCTGGCCAGAAGCGCGCCGAGCCTGGCGGTCTGGACGTCGACGTCCGCGCGGTCCGGGTCAGTGCTCATGGTCATCTCTCCTCGGTTTCTCGGGTGACGACGCGAGCTCACGCGGTCGAGTCGGCTACTTCGCGCGGCGCTCGAGGACGGTGTTCGTGGGCGTCTGGCCGTCGAGGTGCTGGCGGATCTGTTCGGCGGCGACGCGGTAGCACAGCTCGTTGGTGCCGGGCACCGTCCGGGACATGTGCGGGCTGATGATCACCCCCGGGCTGGTCCACAGCGGGTGGTCTTGGGGGAGTGGTTCGGGGTCGGTGACGTCGAGGGCGGCGCGGATTCGCTCGCTCTTCAGCTCGCTGACCAGGGCGTCGGTGTCGACGATGCCGCCGCGGGAAGCGTTGACCAGGACGGCGTCGTCACGCATCGCGGCGAGGAAGTCCGCGTCGACCAGCCCGGTCGTGGCTGGGGTGAGCGGGAGGGTGAGGACGACGACGTCGTGCTCGCCGAGCAGCGCGGGCAGCTCGTCGGGACCGTGGACATCGGCGCGGGCGGTGCTGGCGACCAGCGTCGTCTCGGCGTCGAACGCGGACAGTCGACGGGCGACGGCCCAGCCGATCGCGCCGGCGCCGACGATGAGCACGCGCTTCCCGGCGAGGGTGTCAGCCTCGACGCGGCGGTGAGCCCACGTGCCGGTGGTCTGGAAGCGGACGAGGTCCGGCCACTGCCGGTAGAGGGTGAGAATCGCCGAGAGGATCCACTCGGAGACGGGGCCGGCGACGGCGCCACGGGCGTTGACCAGGATTTTGTCGGCCGGGACGTCGCCGGACCACTCATCGGCGCCGGCGGTGAGCAGCTGGACGTAGCTCAGCTTCGGCAGCTGCGCGAGCAGGCCGAGCGGGCGGTGGCTGCCGCGGTACGGCGGGATCAGCACGTCGGCGCCGCGCTGCTCGGCGGTGAGCTCGGCCGCGGTGGGGTCGTAACGGACGACGTCGACGCCGGGCAGCTGGGCAAGCAGGCCGGCGCCGACCTCGTCGTCGGGCTCGCTGCTGACGAGGATGCGCACGGTCGGGTTCTCCTTCGCTGGGGTCGCCGGCTTATCGGCGGACCTGCACGCCCCACCGTTCCAGCAGGTCCTCGACCTGCTGCTGCAGGGGCGGGTCCTGGACGCTGTTGTCGAGGATCGCGTGGTCGGTGGCCGGGGTGTACTGCAGGTTGACCCCGGCGAGGTAGGTGTCCCAGTTGGCGAGCTTGTTCGTGTCGCGAGCCGCGGCGCGGCGCTTGAGGTAGACCTTCATGCTCTCGGCGTCGGTGCGCACCCACGCGACGCGCAGCCGCGCGTCGAGGGCGTCGGCGTCGGCCGCGGCGCGGCGGCACCACACCGGGTTGGCCAGCTCGCGGATGAACGGCGCGGTCTGGATCACCGAGTTGCCGCACGAGACGTTCTCGACGACCGCTTCGCGCAGCGACTCGTACTCGGCCGGCCGGACCTGCTCGAGGTAGGCGTCGGACTCCCGGTCGTGCGGGGACTGGCCGAGCGAGGAGAGCATCGCTTCGACAACGGGCCTGGTCAGGGTGTCCTTGTCGAGCATGGCCCAGCCGGTGAGGCGAGCCATGATCCGGCCGACCTCGGTCTTGCCGGATCCGGCATAGCCGCCGACGACGACGATCGTGGGCCGGGTGCGGCGGCCGCCGGCCTCGGCGCGGTCGGGCGTCGGGTGGCTGACGAACACTCCGACCCGCGGCCGGGAGACGACCAGGCCGTCCTCGGCGAGCACGTCGAGCGCGCGGCTGATCGTCGCGGTGCTGGTGTGGAACTGGTCGGCGAGGACGCGCTGCGTGGGCAGCTTCTCGCCCGGCCGGTAGCGGCCGGCCTCGATCTCGGTCCGGAACGTCCGGGTGACCTCCAGGACGCCGGTTCCACGCGCCAGCTCACCGGGCTCAGTCACAACACCCCTCCAACCGTCGTACGTCAGCGTGTATCAGAGAGTATCAGGCTGAATCAGCGCCGGACAGAGCCTCTCCAGGTGATCCGCCATAAGAGCACGTCGATCTAATAGAGAAGATCGACGGGGCTTGTGTATCACTGATTCATCTTGGTACGTTGTGATACAGCAAGGCGGTAAGGCACGAGGGCTGGAGACGACGATGACGGTGATCTACTGGCTGGCAGGGGCGTTCGCGATGGCGGCGTTCGTGAGCGCGAAGTACGGCCGGGGCGCTGCCCCGGCGGTGCTGTTCACGATCGTCTCGCTGTGCCTGATGGCGGTGACGCCGGTCGGCCACGACGTCGTCAACTTCGTCGCCAACCTCGGTGGCAAGGTTTCGGAGGCGAGCAAGTGATCGCACGGCTACAGCACGTCATCGAGGTTCTCGACGAGCGTCTCTTCGACACCGAGGACGCGCGAGCGAAGGCGCACGGCTGGAACGTCCGGCGGGCCGGTCGGTTCGACCTGACCCGGGTTTACCGCGATTCGCGCTGGCAGGGGCGTTGTTCGACGCCGGAACTGTCGGACGGGTCGCTTACTGTGGAAGGTGCCGCAAACGATCTTTGCGGCGAGGAAATGGACGCGGTCGGACAGCGAGGGGTGTCGCTGCCCGACCACTCGAACAGGGAGGGCTTGCTCCATGTCCGACGATAAGGATGCCAGGAAGTTCGAACGCCGCCTCGGGGCCACGGGGGTGATTGTCGGCGGGTTCACAGGCGTCATGGACGCCATCGCCGACCCCGCCGGCGCGTTCACGCCGCTCTACGACATGGCGGCGCCGGTTGCGATCCCCGCGGGCGTGCTCGCGGTGGGCGCGGCGATCGGCCACAACCGGTGGTACTTCAGCGAGCGGCAGACGTTGCGGCGCAACCTCGGTGACGACGGCTGGGTCACCCCGAAGGACCTCTCCGACTTCGCCGGGGCGAAGGCGCTGTACAAGAGCGCGGAGTTCCTGCGCCCGGACCTGCAGTACCGGACCGGCCGCACGCGGCGCCGCCAGGCCCCGACCGAGTACGGCTTCGACCTGGGCAAGCTGGCTTCCGGGCACCGGCCGGTCCGCGGGAAACACGTGTACAGCCCGTACGGGCGCAGCATGCTCTTGCTCGGCCCGCAGGGTTCGGGCAAGAGCCAGATGCTGATCAACCAGATCCTCGACTTCCCCGGCGCGGAGTACGTCGCCAGCACGAAGCTGGAGCTGTTCGAGGCCACCGCCGAGCTGCGCGCCCAGCGTGGAAAGGTCTGGTTGTTCAACCCGACCGGCCTGGGTGGCGTGCCCAGCACGTTCTTCTGGGACCCGGTCTCCGGCTGCCGGAACCAGGCGGTCGCCGACGCCCGCGCGTGGGCTCTTGTCCGCGGTGGCGGCGGAGCCGAGGGCATCGACCGCAGCGACTTCTGGGCCCGCAAGGCCCAGGAGATCATCCGCTGCTACCTGCTGGCCGCGGCGCTGATGAACTGGGACATGGGCGCGGTGCACTACTGGGCGACCAACCCGGACGACACCACGCCCGTCGGGATCCTGCAGGCCAACCCGGACTTCGTCCCGGCCGGCTGGATCGGCACGCTGCAGTCGAGCCTCGACGCCTCGCACAACACCCGCACCGGGTACTTCGCGACGGTCGTCTCGTGCGTCGGCTTCATGGACAACCCGCACGTCGCGGCGGCCTGCCGCCCGCGGCCGCAGGACAACTTCGACATGGCCGAGTTCCTCGCCTCCGGCACGCTCTACGCGGTCGGCAGCGAAACCGACCGACGGCTCGCGCCCCTGCTGACCGCGCTGACCGAACACATCTTCACCAGCGCCAAGCAGGCCGCGGCGATGGTCGGCGGGCGGCTCCCGCTTGGCCTGGCGATGCTGCTGGACGAGGTCGCCCAGCAGACGCCGGTGCCGCTGCCGCAGTGGTCGGCGGACTCGCGAGGCGCGAACATCCTCGTCGAGGCCGTCGTGCAGTCGCTCGCGCAGATGCGCATGACCTGGGGCGACGACGGCGAGAAGATCATCTTCGACAACCTGCCGACGAAGGTGATCCTCGGCGGCATCAGCAACGAAGACGACCTGAGGCGGCTGGCGTTCCTGGCCCGGACCAGGATGGTCGCCGACACGTCGGAAAGCGAGAACCACAACAGCGGCGGCGGCAAGAGCCGGGGCAGCAGCAAGCGGATGGTGCGCGAGCAGGTCCTCCGCCCGGAGGTTCTCGGTGGTCTGCCGATGGGGTACGCGTTCGTGACCAGCCTGAACTGGATGCGCGCCGGCATCGTGAAGTACGAACCCGGCCGCAAGCGGATCGCGCGGGAGATGAAGGAACTGGAAAGCGCCCAGGGAACGAAGACCCCGCAGGTCCAGTGGGAGCAGCAGCCGGCACCGGTGGACAACCGGGTGAGCCTGTGACCAGCGGACACGACACCGGCGACGGCGGGACCAAAGCGGTCCCGCCGTCGCGGGATCGGCTCCTGATCGACCTCGGTCAGGAGCTTCGCGCCATGCGCGTCGAACTCGGCGACGCGACCGGCAAGTTCTCCGCCGTGGTCAAGGACGTCTCCGAAGTGATCGGCCCAGACCTGGCCACGCTGCGGGCCGACGTCGCCGAGCTGCGCGGCGTCGTCGACACCCTCGTCGGTGAGGACGAAGCCGAGGTCGAGCCGGAAGAGCCGCGGCTGCACTGGCCGGACCTGACCACCGCGGTCGCTGAGGAGGAGTGGGAGGCGCTGGGCAAGTGGGTCCACACCACCCTCGGCTACTGGTACGAGGTGACGCGCGGCCAGCTGCCGGACTGCTGGCCGCTGCACCGCCCGGCGTTCCTGCAAGTGTGGTGGCTGCGGTTGAGCTACGACGACGCCCACACCGGCAGCCGGGCGTCGTCGGTGAACATGGCCGAGTGGAACACCCGGTGGCTGGACGCGGCCCTGGAGCGGATCGCGGCCGCGATCCCGTCGACCATGTGCCGGGCGGTGCCCGGCGCCCCCGGGCAGCACCTCGTGCCCGCCCACGAGGCGCAGCAGCAGGCGGAAGCCGCGCGCGCGCCTCGCGCGACCGCGCCGGCTGGCGGTGGGCAGTACTCGATTCCGTCGTACATGCAGGCCCAGCAGCAGGCTCAGCGGGTCGTGAGCCCCCCGCAGACGTCGGTGCCGGGGGAGCCGCAGCCGGTGCCGGCCGACAAGGCGAAGGCGGCGTCTTCGGACGTCACCGATCCGAGGTACTGGGGCGAGTTCTTCGAGCAGGCCCGCCGTGCGGATCTGCAGTGGCGCCACGAGCGGGACCGGGCGGCCGCGGCCGCCGAGCAGCAGGCCAATCAAGCGCCGTGACCAGGGCGTAGGGCGGATGAGGTGGGCCCTCGACCTTCGGGTCGAGGGCCCGCTTTGTGTCCAGGATCTGTCCGGCTCGACCGGGTTCTGTCCGGTCTTCGCGTGCGGATTCGGCTTCGGCGCTGTCGGTGTGGGGCCGTACCATCGGTAGCTGGTCCGTGACCCGCACGGATCGCTGCCAGGAGGTTCGTCCCGATGATCGGCGACACGAACGTCGAGCCGGCACCGCTGTTCGACCTGCAGACCGGCCGGCCGCCGGCCGACGCGCTCGACGTGTACTTCTCGGTGCCGACGAGCTTGTCGCTGTTCGGTGACGCCCTGGCGCAGACTCCGAAGATGGAGCACCTGCTCCCGCGGCTGGCGGACGTCTACCACGACGTCCTGGCCCAGACCCTCGTCCAGCTGCAGCGGATGGGCGGCTACGTCGAGCACCCGACGGGGGGCGCCTCGACGCCGGCGCGGCTCGAGCTGACCGCGCGCAGCGAGAATCAGGCCCCTGGCGAGTCGATCATGCGGATCCACGGGCACATCTACGTAGGCCGGACCGCGACCGCCCTGTCGGATGGCAGCCGGTGCCCAGTCGACCTGTACGAGCTTCGCACCGCAGCTGACGATGCGTGGAGGTCGTACTTGCGCCTCCTGCAGAGCACAACTGCCTCGGAGTTCGGCCTGACCTGGGGCACGCTGCCGAATCGCCACCCTTCAGACGTGGAAATCGTCGAGCCGCCGTTCGCTCCGCACGTCAGCCAGCACCGGACGCCTGACCAGGCCGTTTGCCCGGGGTTCTACGGCCCGCTGGAGCGGATCGCCGCTGACGAGCAGTGGCGATCCGGGATCGCCGCGTCCGTGGAGCGGATGGCAGCCGACCGCCGCCGGGCCGGCTAAAGACGCCCGTCCTCTACAGGCTCGGACCGTGGCCGTGGCCGTGGCCAGGGCCGTCGTGCCGCGCGCGGTCCTGGTAGGACCGAGCACCGCGGTCGAGGTCGTTGAGGTGGCGGCGGATCCGCTCGGCGGACTGCTGCGGGCTCGGGCGCTGGGTCCGCTCGATGGCCGGTTCGTCCTGCTCGCGGGCGGGCACCGTCACCTTCTCCTGCTCGCGATTCGCCTCCTTCGACGTCTCGGGCTTGACCGGCTCCATGCCGCGGTCACGGCGGGCGCGCTCGGCGGTTTCCTTCGCAGCGTCCTGCTCGGCGGCCGCCGTCCGATCGGTGCGCGCCTGCCGGGCAGCGTCGGCGGCTTCCCGCCGGATCCGCTGAGCCTCGACGGCGCGGGCCTGGCGCCGCGCTTCGGAGAGGTTGACCCGCTCGTCGAGCGACTCGCGGCGCGTCGCCGGACTCGCGTCGACTTCGACGTCGCGCTCGTCGACCGGTTCGGGGGCGTGGTCACGGACCGGCTGCTGCTCGACGCGGTGCTCCACCGACTGCTCGACTGGGAACATCTCCAGCTGGTCAGGGTCGGGTTCGGCCGCCAGCTCACGCTCGGGCTCGTCGACGACCGGCGCCGGCGCCGTTTCGGCCCCGATCTCCGCGGCTGCGGCGCGCTCCTGGTCGACGACGTCGGGCTCCGCCTGGTGCTCCGGCTCGATCGTCTCGGCGCGCTCTTCGGCAGCGGGCGGCTGGACGTCGAACAGGAACATCTGCTCCGGGTCGACGACCGGCTCCTGGTGTTCGTCGCGCTCGGGCTCGGCCGTCACGGCCGACTTCGCCGCCGGACCCGCGTCGAAGAGCGGGATCTGGTTGCGGTCGACGCCGTCGGGCAGCTCGGTGCCGGGCCCGGTGAGCCCGTCGGCCCAGCGCTGCCACCAGAGGACATGCTCGACCGGCTCGGCCGCAGGAGCGGGCTGGTTAGCCGGGTCGAGTTCCCAGGCCCGGGGAGCGGGCTCGACGTCGGGCTCGGGAACGGGACCGACTTCCTGCTCGATGACGACGTCGAACAGGGTCGTCTGCTGCGGCTGGGGCGTCGGCTCCAGCGTGGCTGGCAGGCCGCGGCGCTCGAGTTCTTCGGCGGCGAGCTGGTCGGCGACCCGGGCGGCCTCGGTGCTCGCGTACCAGCCCTGGCGGGCGCGGTGGACCTCGTCGAGCTGCCGGGCGCGCTCGGCCCAGTCCTGGCTCATGCGCTCGGCCCGCAGCACCTCCAGGCGGGTCTGGTCGTACTCCGGCGTGCCCTCGGCCAGCGTCTCCAGACGCGCGGCGAACAGGCTGGCGTCCTGGTGGTAGTCCTGCGCGAGCTTGTTCGCCTGCTGCAGTTCCTCGCCGACGAACTCCGGCGCCCAGTTCTTCTCACGCTCCCACTGGGCGCGCTTCTCACGCAGCTCGCCCTCGGTGGCGCCCTCGTAGTCCAGCGAGTCGGCCGGGTTGCCCAACGCGCGGTGCGCGGCCTTCCAGAGCGCGCGGTGGAACTCGTTCTCCGGCGACGGCGCCGGACCGATCGACACCTGGTCCTCGGGGATCGCGTGCAGCTCGCGGTACGCGGCGGCCACGCCGGCGCGGTGCAGCCACTCGGCGCGCTGCTCCGGCTGCTCCGGCGGCGTGCCGAGGTACTGCTGCGCCCACGCCGGCATCTCGGCCGCGGTCTGGGCGGCGAGCACGGCCTGGCGGTCACCGGCGAGCACCGCCATCTCGTGCAGGAACTGCCCGACCGGGCCCTCAATCGGGGCCTGGAAGGTCGTCCAGTCCCTCGCGTCGACGCGCTGCTCACGCTGACGGCCGTCGATCTCCTTGAGCACTCGGTGCCGCAGCACCGCGGAAACGCTGTCGGCGCCGTCGAGCGCTCGCTTCGCCACGGCTTCGGCGAGTACGGCATCGACGTTGTGGCCGCCGAGCTCCGCGCCACGCACCGCACGCATCAGCGCCGGGTACGCCTCTTCCTTCTCCATCGCCGCGGCCTTCTCGGGGCCGACCAGCATGCCCAGCACGCGGGTGTAGCGGTCGGTGCTGTAGTCCTTGGCGACCAGTTCCCACTGGGTGCCGATCCAGGCGAGGCTGCGGCCTTCCTGCTGACTCGCGCGGAACTCCAGCTCGGCCGCAACCGCGGCGCCGGAGCGGTCCAGAACGCCGGCCATCAGCTCGGCCGGGGTGACGTCCAGCAGCTGCTCGTGCGCGTCGGGCGGCCGGTTGGTCGCCAGGTACGCGGTGTTGCGCCGCGACCCGCGGGTGAGCGCGACGTAGGCGTCTTCACGCTGGGACTCTTCGCTCAGCAGCGCGTGCGAGGTCTTCACCGTTCGGCCCTGCGCTGCGTGCACTGTCGAGGCGTAGGCGAGGGTGACGTGCTCGCTGACGTAGGCATCGGGGAGGTGCGCCTGCACGCCGTTCTTGTCCTCGACCAGCAACTGGCCGTACTCGTCCCGGCCGACGACGGTGTACGTCAGCCGGTTCGTGACCAGCCCGTCGCCGTCCACCTTGATCGACCAATCGTTGCGTCGGGCCTGGATCACGTCGCCGACGCTGACCTTGTTCCCATCCTTGAGTTCGGCGAGGACTTCTCGCTGAACTCGTCCAAGTCGAACAAGGTCACGGCGGATAAGCCCGGACAGGTTGGCGGCCTGCCCGTTGTCGCCGACGATCAGCAGCGACTCCATACCCGCGAGAGTGTCGGCGAGGTACGCGCGCATGGCGGCGTCCTGCATCTCGTCGACCGTGCCACCGAGCAGACGGCCGCGAGCGTCGTACTCGTTGATGACCGACCGGTCGCCCTCGCGGAGACGGAGGCTGGCCTTGCCCTCCCACGGGTTCGGGCTGCCGTCGGCTTCGCGGAACCGGTGAATGTCTTCCAGCGTGAACGCGCCGTTGTCGGTGGCGAGCAGGTCGAGCATGCCGCCCGCGCCGATCGCCGCGAGCTGCTGGTGGTCACCGGTGTACAGGATCTTGCCGCCGCCGGCCTCGACAATCGCGCTGATCTTCGCGAGCTCGTCGCGGTTGGACATGCCCGCTTCGTCGATGACGAACAGGTCGCCCTTGCGCACGAAGTCGGCCACCGTGCCGTTCGCGTCGGCGGCGAACCGCTGCAGGAACTGCGTGGTGTTGATGGCCTCCATGCCCTCCTCGGTGAGGATCTGTGTCGCACGCTGCGACGTCGCCAAGCCGAGGACGCGGCCGCCGAACTCCTGCTCCCACACCTGCGAAACAACACCGACGACGGTCGACTTTCCGGCGCCGGCCGGGCCGATCAGGACGTCACCGGCGCGGCCAGAGGAGACGATGGCCATGATCGCCTCGACCTGGTCGGAACCGATGTCCTTGCCGTTGATCTTGATCGAAGTGACCCGCGCGCGGAGTAGCTCCAGGTCGACGCCGTCGAGCTTCGGCGCGGTCAGCTGCTGGGCTCCGGCCACGATCCGGCGCTCGGTCGACAGCGCCGCCTCGGTCGCGTAAATCTCGTCGATGTGGGGCCGGTACAGGCTGCGGTTGTCCTCCTTGCGGCGCAGCTGCTGCGGCACCTCGACCAGGTCCGGCGTCGTCAGCGTGAGCACGCCGAACTGGTTCCCGGGTTCGAGAACCTCGCGGGCCATCGCCTCCACGACCTGCGGCCTCTTCTCGGCCGGCCCGTCGACGGTCAGCAGTCGCTTGTCGATCGCGGCGGTCAGGTTGCCGATCGTCCACGTCGGGTACTGCCGCTCGACGTCCTGCAGGGCGGCACGCTGGATCGCGACGCGGTCGGTCTGGTCCGGCAGGAACTGCAGGTCCGGATGCTGCCCTTGCTTGATCTGGAAGGCGGCCTCGGCGACGCTCTCCAGCTGCGCGTTTAGCGCTTCGGCGTTGCGCTCGCCCCAGCTCGCGACCGCGGCCGGTCCCTGTTCGCCGGACTTCCGGGCGCGGGTTTCCAGCGTCGCGGCCTGGTTGATCTTCTTGAGCGCGGCGGCCGACGGCTCGTAGCCGTGGCGGTCGACGTACGCCTCGATCAGCTCGGCCGCGCGTTCCTCGACCTGCTCGCGGCGAGTGCTGGCTGACTTCGCGAGGTCCAGGTCGGCGCCGGCGATCTCGCGTGCTTTGCCGTCCGGGCGGGTGACCCATTCCAGGCCCAGGTACTCGCGGGAGAGGTCTTCGACCGCGCGCTCGTACGCCGACGCGGCGGCCTCTTTGATGGGGCGGAACGCCTTGCCGTCGAGCGCGCGGAACTTGCCGTCGGAGCTGGTGATCGCCCGGTTCAGAACGCCGACGTGGGTGTGGACCTGGGGCTCGCCGTTGCGGTTGGTCGAGTGCGGCCAGACGGTCATGATGAACCCGTCGACCTTCTCGTACTTGCCGACCGAGCGGCCGTTCACGGTGCGGCCGTGGTAGCCGGTTCGGGTGTAGGCGGCGTGCTTCTCGGCGTAGCTCATCGCCAGCGAGACGGCCTCGCGCTGCACTCGCAGCATCGTCTCGGCCTCCTGCAGCCGGCCCGCGGCGAGGTACGCGGCGTACTGCGTCGAGAAGGTCTTCGGCGGGCTGAACGTCCAGTCGTAGTACGCGACGGCCTTGCGACCGGAGTCGCGGATGTTGTCGGCGATCTCCTGCTGTCTGTCCGGCGTGGCGTCCGGTTCGGCCTCCAGCGCGGCCGCCAGGCGCTCCTCGAACTTCTTGAAGCTCATCGGCGCGCGGCCCAGGTGTTCGTCGGTCTCCGGGTCTTTCAGTTCGCCGAAGATCTTGCGCACCATGTCTTCGTTGACGCGCTCGCCTTCGGTCACGCCGAAGGCGCTCAGGCCTTTGCCCATCCACCGACCCGGGGCTTCGCCGTGCGCGGTGGCGGACAGGTAGTAGTCGGTCGAGTCGTGCTCGACGCCGGGCTCTGGCGAGCGCTCGTGCTCAGCACAGCCCGACCCCTTGACGAGGTAGTCGACGGCGTTGGCGCCGACGGGCGTGATCCGAAGCACGAGTCGATCATACCTCAGCTCGGACCATGATCATTATTAATGCATAGGTGTGTGGATTTGAAGGGCGTAAGAAGACAGGTGGTGAGGTGAGAGCGGGCGAGCAGGAGTGGACGTGATGGAGAGGGAGAAGGTGATGGGGCTGGAAGTGAGGAGGTGAGCAGAAGGGGACGTGAGGAGGTGATGAGAAGGTGGGCAAAGTGAGATCGGCAGGTGGGCAGGATCGCGACTGGACGACCATGTCTCAGGGCACGGAGTCGCGGCACGCGGCGACCGGCGGGGGGCCTCACCATGCGACCAGCCGCGATAGAGGGGGTCTGGGAGAGATGGGCTCACCCAGAAGGGTTCGGTGACTCACGAACTTCGCCGGACGATCGGGGAAGCGCCGATGCGCTGACCTCGTTTCCACGCACTTAGAGGGTCGCGAGTACGCGACCCGGCCACGAAAAACATCATCGATGCATACCCGCCGCGCGACCGAAACGCGGTCCAACGAACGAAGCCCCGGCGCTGTCCGCACCAGGGCTTCGTTTTCGTCACACAGCCATCACGGTCACGAACTCGCGGCCGTCTCCTTCGCCACGGATGCCACCGACGGCGCATCGGCCGGCGCGGCCGCACGTGAATCCATCGGCTTCGACCCGGCACCGGCTCGCGACTCGTCCGGCGCCGCCTTGCGGGCGTCCCGAATCATTGAACGGACCTTCTTCACTGGCACGCCGGTCATCTTCGCGACCTGGTCGGCGTTCCGTCCCAGCTCGGTCAGCTGCAGGAGGGTGACAGCGACACGTTCGTCGATTCCGGCGAGCTTCGGTTCCGCCTGCTCGCGGATCGTTGTGGCCCGCTTCTCCAATTTCGCGAGCTCCGCGTCGCGCGTGGCGATGACCGCGTCCCGGTCCACCGTGGCCTGAGCGAAGGCCGCCAAGACGGCTTCTTCGCGCTCGCGCAGGCTGACCGTATCCGCGTCGACCTCGTCGCGTGCGGCGAGCAGCTGCTCCAGCGTCGACTTCGTCGCGGACGCGCCGCGGCCGCGGCCAGTAGTCCTCTTCTTCGTTTCCGCCATCCCCCGAACCTTCCTCACGCCTCGTGCCCTGAACTGCTGGTCAGGATATCCGACGGGACAGGTTCAGCGCGGTCACCGATTCCGTCACGCGGCCATCTGCGTGACGGAATCCGTGACGTCTGCGGGTCAGGACCAGAAGGCGGCCGAGTCGTCGGTCATCCGGGTCGGCTTACGTCGTGCCGATGGGCCGGGAACGCCGGCGAGGTGGTCATCGATCCAGGCGAGGCCGCCGCGGTCGAGGACGTGCTGGGCGCGCGTCACCGACACGTAGGCCAGCATGGCCTCGGGGCGGGAGAGCTTGCCCGGGTTGCCGTCGTCGTCGGCCTTCGGCTGGCGGAAGTCGCCGGCGGCCTGGACTCGGTGCCACTCGCGTCCCTTGGCCTTGTGGGCCGTCGAGATCGTCAGCTGGGCACGGTCCTCGTTGACCAGGCGGCTTGCCGCGCGGATCAGTTCGGCGGCACCGTGCTGGTCGACCAGGCGCACGAAGACCCCGAGATCGGCGCCGGCCTCGTCCTGCTCGACGTAGTCCTGCACGTCGCTCCAGCTGGCGAACGCGGCCAGCTCCGGGTGCTGGGTGGTGCGCCCGGCCTGTAGGTCCTGGGCGGCCTCGGCGAGGCCCTTGACCGTGGATCCGCCGCCGACCAGCGCGACCCGGCGGCCGTGGTCCATCGCTTCGATGGCCTGCCCCATCGCCGCGGCGTTGGTCCGGCACAGCACGGCGTCGGGCGTGGACAGCGTCGCGATCGAGGAGGCGACCGAGGGCGTGCCGGTCAGGCGCAGGTCTGACTCCAGTGCGGTGAGCCACTTGTTCGCCTCGTCGGCGATCGCCGGGCCGAACCTCCAGGACTGCGACAGACGCAGCCGGTCGTCGGCCGGCCAGTTCTCGAGCGCGTCGATCGCACCGCGCCAGGCGTAGATCGCCTGGTTGCTGTCGCCGACAGCGACCAGCTGCGCGCGCTGGGCCTGGACCACCCGGGCGATCACCGGGTTGGCATCCTGGGCTTCGTCGAAGAACACGACGTCGGTGCCGAGGTCGGGGTTCGTCAGGGCCCACATCTTGAGGTAGTGGTCGTGGGCGAAGCGCAGCTGCCCGCGCTTGCCCTGCAGCTCCTCCCACATCTCGACGGCCTTCGGCAGGATGAACTCGCGCAAGGTCAGCTGCGCGATGCCGTCGATGCCGTTGACCGGCGGTACGTGGTGGGCGGCGATCTCCAGGTCGGCGGACATGCAGTAGCGATCGACGGTGTTCGCGGCGATCCGTGCGAGGACTGCCGGGTCGAGGCTGCGGGCGCCGGCGGTGGTGGTCAGGTCCAGCGGCCGCGTGATCTTCATGATCTTCGCGACGTCACGGGCAGGAACGCGGGGACCGTTCAGGCGCTGCTTGTAGGCGTAGCCGAGGGCGCGGTAGGCGAGCGAGTGCGCCGTGGCGCACGTGACGCTGCCGGGAAACTTCGACTTGGCCTCGGCCGCGACGGCCTTGTTGAACGCGACGTACAGGCCGCGGCGGCCGCGGGGAAGCGAGAGCGCGGCCATGCGCAGCGTCGAGGTCTTGCCGGTCCCGGCGCCGGCCTCGATGACGAGGTTGCGGCCGGACACGCACGCGTCGATGATCGCGGCCTGCTCGCTCGTCGGGCGCACACCGCCGATGAGTGCGGTCCGCACCGCGGCAGCCGTCCTCACGGTTTCCTTCACGGGTGTCTCCGTGACGCTTTCCGTGCCCGGCTCGGCGACGACAGGCGTCGAGTTCGTGCCCGTCCGATTTGAATCAGGGGCGTCGTCGTGCGACTCGATTGCCGCTGGGACAGGTCGCGTTTCTGCGGCCGTCGGCTGCGGGTCCGTGACGGCGTAGTCGGGGAGAAGGTCAAGCAGCGCGCGCACGTGCCGGACCACGGCGGACAGGTGTTCTTCGTCGATGTTCTCGGTGCCGAGGGCACTGATCCGTGACCCCAGGGACTGAAGAGCGTCCTCCGCTTCGCGGCGGATGTTGTCGATCGGAAGTGCGGTTCGCTGACGGTAGGACGCCTGCTGGCAGGCGCGCGAGCAGTACTTCATCTTGCGGCCGGGTCCGGACATGCGGACGTAGAAGTCGCCTCCGCACTTGATGCACTGCCGCTTGATCGGGGCACCGGCTGCTACCGTCGCGTTTTTCGTCACATCAACCATTGTGACGAAAAACGAAGGCCTACTCAAGCCGCTTTCGGGTGACCTCGCTGGACAGATCTTGGACACGAACTCGTGTCCACTTCTCGCGGATTCCGGCCGCGCTGTTCAGCCGATCCACTGCACGAGCAGCAGGTGCACCTCGGCGACGTCGTCGAGGACGAGGTACACCACCTGGCCGACGTCGCCGGGGCCGAATGGCATCCATCGGACTTCGCTGTCGGGCTTGGCGACGTGCTGGGGATGCCCGCGCCAGGGCACCAGTTCCAGGACCTTGAGCAGCTCGCGGAACGCGGCGAGCCCTTCGGCCGGAAGGTCGGCGACCTGGTCGAGCACTTCGTCGTCGGGGACGATGCGGTACACCTAGCGGCCCAGCCGCTCCTCGATGAGGTCCCGAAGATCCTCGACGCTGCGGGCGCCGGGGTGCTGCCCGGTCGCGAGAATGTGCGAAGCCTTCGCCAGCAGCCGACTGTGGGAGCCGGGTGAGCGCTGTTCGGCGGCGGCGATGCCGCGCCACTTCGCCAGCAGCTCGCGGATCCCGTCGAGCGTCTTGTCGGCCTTGGCCTGGTCGAGTACGGTGTCCCACTCGATGTCGAAGGCCTCGCGCAGCGCCGGCGGCAAGCACCGGCGGATGGCGACCGGGTCGGCCGCCGGCGGCCGCGGTGCCCCGCTGTCGGCGGGAACTGCTGGGGAAGCCATGCGGCAACGATAGCGGGACTCGCCGGAAGGGTGGGCCATCCGAACCCACACTCGACCCACGTTCGACCCACGCGCCGGGCAGGGCGGGCACTACTCGGCGGGGCCGTGGGTGTCGCGGTAGAGCTGCAGCAGCCCGTCGAGGCCGGCGGTTTCCAGCAGCAGCTCGACGAGGGAGTCCGCGGGCGGGAGCGCTTCGGCGTTGAGGGACTCCCCGATCTTGCGCAGCGCGGCCGCGGGTATCGACGAGGCGGCGAGCCCGTCGACCAGGCGCCGGTACCGGGCCCGGGTGGCCGCGGTGAACACCTCGTCGAGCTCGGCCTGGCGCTCGGGCGCGAAGAGGCGCTCGCGGGCGGCCGGCGGCAGCTCGGCGGCCTCGTCGACGGCCGGGCCGGTGTAGGAGAGGACCTCCCGGATGATCGGCAGGGTGCTGAGGCCGACGTTGCGGACGCCGAGCAGCGCCGCGTCCGGTGTTGCCTGGACTTCTTCGGTGTGGACGAAGCCGCCGCGGGCGAGCGGGGTGTAGCCGCGGCCGGTCCCGCCTGCGGCTTCCCGGATCCGCTGCTCGACGGTGTGCAGCGGGGTCCGGGTCGCGGCCATCGGCTGCAGGGTCCAGCCGGTGATCTCGCCGGAGCCGTAGAGGCTGCGCAGCTGCTCGGCCATCTCCGTGGCGCCGACGACGTGCAGAACCCGGGCCGGCCAGACCCGGCAGACCCTGGCCTGGCCGAACGGGCTCTCGTCGTCGCCGGCGGTTTCCCAGTGCCGGCCGGTCTGGTCGTAGGACTCGAAGGCGTTCGCGATCCGGATCGCCTCGCGCTCCGGCGACGGGGACTGACCAGGGCCTTCGGTGCTCATGCCGGGCATCTTCGCGCACGTCGACGTCGGGTTCGGGGAACTCGCGCCCGTGTCCGGCCGGAGGGTGGAAGGGCGGGAGCCCGTCGCAAGGACGGGCTCCCGCACTCGGTTACGCGGCGTCCCAGAAGGACCGGTAGGCCACGGCCTGCGCCTGCAGGTAGCCGTCGAGCGCCTGGCGGCTGGTGTTGCCGTGCAGGCGGTAGGCCGTTCCGCCGTTGAAGCGGAGGTCCCAGACCTGCGGCGTGGCGCCGGGCAGGGCGATCCCGACGGCCAGCTCCATCATCCGCAGCAGGGCGTCCGCGGCGTCCTGGGTGAGCGGGTCGGCCTTGGGGTTCGCCACCACGTACAGCGTCTTCCCGTTCTTCAGCCGCACGCCGACGGCGTTGCGGAGGGCGACGGTCAGGTCGTTGGTGTTCCAGGCCGCCGGGTTGACCCGGACGCCGGTGGCCCCGGCGGGGACCAGCTTCAGGAACCCGGCGGAGGCGTCCCGGAACGCTTCGCCCTTCGCGGTGTTCTGCGCGGCCGCCCGGGCGGCGATCCGCTCGAGGTGCGCCTCCGGGTCGGTCGCGTTGAGCGCCCCGCGCAGCCCGTTGTTGAGCGGGCCGTAGTACGACCATGCCGGGGCGTCGCCGAGGTAGAGCTTCTTCTGGTCCGTCACGACCTTGCGCGACTGGCGCGCGCCGGCGCCGATGAACCCGGCGAACTGGATGCCGCCGATGGTGATCATGTCCGTTGACATGGGGTGTTGCTCCTTCATGGGTAGGAGCACTCCATGCACGACGCTCGTGCCTCCGGTCACAACCGGGTGATTCCGGTTGACTCACCCCCCGGTGGGGGGTTAAGTTATCAGTGTCGAAGCTGATAGACCTGATAGAGTGCTCACACCTGCGCATACAGGTGTTCCAGCCATTATAACACGAGCGTCCCGAGCGGTTCAACCGCCGGGACGCTTTTGTGTTCACGGGTACCGCTTTTACACCCGTTTGGCCTAGCGTCAGGGTTGCGCCTGCGGGGCCGGCCAAGGGGAATTGAGCGCCGCGGCTGGGCCGGTTTTCGTCTCGCCCGGCTTGGCCGGTGGCCAGGCGTTCGGGCTGATCAGCTCGGTTTCGGTGATCAGGTACAGCGCCACGTCGCCGTGCTGGGTGTCCACGAACGCGGCTTGTCCGCCGGTGGAGCGCAGACCGAGCTCGGCCAGCTGGCCCCCAGTGAACAGGAACGGCGGGGCCTGACCACTGCGGTAGCAGGGCAGCCCGGTCGCGGACCACTCGTACGGCGCTCCCATCGGATGCTTCCCTTCCTCGGGCCAAGAGCTGTCACTGGTGCGGGTCTTCGCGTGGCTCTGTCTCCGGCTGTAGAGAGAGAGTGGGCACGAGGCCTGCGGCGGCCATCTTCTGCCGCAGCCTGGTGAGAGCGCGGTGCTGCATCACGCGCACCGCGCTGGCGCTGATGCCGAGTGCATCACCGGTTTCCTTCGCCGAGAGCCCGCTTGCGATGCGCAGAACGAGCACGTCCTGCTGTTGCTCGGGTAGCTGCTCGAGGAGTCGGTCCACCGCCCGGGTCATCGGTTCCAAGCGTTCAGCCTGCGACGATGCAGACGGCTCCGGCAACTCGTCTACGAGCACTTCAGCAGGACGCCGGCGTGCGGCGCGGGCAAGCTCGTCGAGCTTCTGCCGAGCGATCTGCACCAGAAGCCGCATCACCTGTCCGGCGGGTATTTCCCCGCCGACGCTCCGTCGGTACGTCAAGTAGGTCACCAGGGTCTCCTGGAGCAAGTCTTCGGCCGACATCCCGGGCAGAGCCCACGATTGTGTCCGCGCCGCGACGTAGCGGTAGAGCGCGTTGGTCGCCCCTTCGGGAAGCCACAACGACAGGTCATCGTCGTCAAGATCGTGAGCGATGCGGACCCCGGCAACGACGGTCGTGTCGAGAGACTGCGGCGCAGGGATGAGGCCGTCTTCGACGGCGCGCTCGTACAGGTCGACCCGAGTGTCGGCCTTGCGTCCGGCCTGCCGGTACTTGTCGCGAGCGCGGTTGAGGTACGCGCGGACGGTGCTGACCCGCAGGCGCATCTCGCGTGCGACGGCGTCAACTGTCTTGCCGGAGACGTAGGCCTTCAGCGCCACTTCTTCCCGCGGGCTGAGCTCGATGCCTCGCTCACGACGTGCCGGGGCGCTCTCCGGTTCGGGCGCGCGCTGCCGCTCGACTCGAGCGGGCGGGCGCTCCGCCGGCACCTGGACGATGGTGGCGTTGCGCCACTTCACGAAGGTCTCCGTGCAAGCGCGGCAGGCGCGTACCTGGCCGACATCGGTCAGGAAGATGGTCCCTTCTGCAGGTTTGCCGCACCGCAAGTTCATCATCGTGACTTCGCACGGTCCCAGCCCCACGCCGAGCGGTTCGGCGGCAGGTTCAGGTGGTGCAGGCCGGGCTTCGCGGTCGCGCTGCCGCCGGCCTGCAGAACGGCACGTGGACGAGCAGTACTTCCGCGGACGACCACGGCCGTCGCTACGCGGCGGCGGCAAGGGCGTGTTGCACTGCTCACAGGCCAACATGGGCGCACTTTCGGGTGTTTTCGTGCTGGACGAAGGTCCCGACATGCCAACAGGCTACTTTAAAAGTAGCCCTATCACCAGGGGAAACGCTATTATCGTGCTGTTCGCCAACGAAAGTGACGACGGGTTGAGCCGTTGACGGCGGAGCCTGCCGGAACCCAAACTGCTCCCAACGGCCGCTAGCGAGACTCACCGAGCAGGCTCGGAGCGTCGATGCGAGCGGCAGTGAAACTTTTGTGGCCCCACCTGCGACGTACTCAGGAGGGGACATAGAAGCAGGGCCCAGCCACCGAAATGACTGGGCCCGCCCCTGGTTATGTGATCAGTCCTGGACAGACTGTGTGATCACGTCACCGGCCATCACGAGCGCCCTCGCCCCAGCGGCGAGGGCTTCGTGCTGTTTCAGCACCCCCACCGCTTCGACGAGCAGCAGACCCGGACGAACGAACGTCCGCCAGACCCACCGCAGGCCGCGCGCGTTGTTGTCTCCCTCGGGGTCCTCGCCGGCACTAGGTGCCAGTTCGTCGCCGTCCGGAGGGTCGTACCCGGCGGTCATCACCTTCTCCTCTCTTCGGATCCCGGCTCGCTGCCGGAGCTCCTTGGCCACGAGTTCGCGACCTCGAAGAGCGGAGGGATCAAGGTGCCGATCCACCGCGAGCTCCACCCGAAGGCGGAGCCCGAAATAACGATGACGTACGTCAGGCGTAAGCACAAGCAGCGCCGACGCGCGCTTCGTGCCACCGAAGCGGTGTCACACAAAAAACCGTACGCGCGGTCTCGTTCAGCCAGACGCGAACGAGGCCATTTCACCAGGTGGGACGCCGAAATTGGTCCGAACCAATGGGGCCACAAGATCGGAAATCACCCTATCGGGGAGCCGAAAAATTCTGTGACGCAGCGTTAAAGCGTCCGCGTGTGACAACTGAAACGGAGCCTGCCTCCGGTGATCTGGATGGCTTATACCAGACGCTTCCGCGCGCTATTCAGCGGGGGTGCGGGAACTATTCTGACCGGCCGGTCGTTCCCCATTTCCGTCTACGCGGCCACCCAACGTGACCGCCCCACGATCGAGCTACCTCACCCCGCGCAGCCGCATCCTCGGCAGTGATCAAAGAGGCTTGCCGTAGTAGCTGGCGACCTTCGTGCGGGCGTAGTCGGTCAGGGCGGCGAGCTCGGCGTCCTCGGCCGTGGGCGGCCAGGCGAGCCGCAGGCCGGTGAGCACCTCGGCGAGGCTGACCGGCGGGGTGACGTCGCCGGAAAGGGCGTGATGGTCGCGGAGTTCGGCGAGGAAGTCGGCCAGTAGCAGCATGGTCTCCTCGCGGTCCTGGGTCCACATCCAGGCGACGATCCGGCCGAACGAGTCGCCGGGGTGGACGACCCGCGGCAGGCCGCTGGTCGCGTTGAGCCTGAGCATCCCGAGCAAGTTGCCGGCGTTGCCGGTGATCGCGCCGGCCTTGAGGGACTGGTACACGCTGCGGGGAACGGTGACAGTGTCGGTGCTGGTCATCGCGGTCAGTCGGCCTTCTCGGCGACGGTGTTCTTGTCGGTCGCGGGCAACTCGATCTCGTCGGTGGTCGACCACCACTCGTAGGACCAGCTGTGGTTGACCCGGATCCGGTCGGCCCAGGGGAAGACGGTGCCGGCGAGGCCTTGGGCGGCGCCGATGAACGCGGCGATCGCGGCTTCGACGCGGTTGGTGTGCACGTTCGCCCGCAGGCCGGGCGGGATGCGGAACTCGAACGTCATCCGCAGCACTCGGGGAGTGTCCATGAAAACCTCCAAATTCTCTACTTTCGAGCAAGTCTAGGGCTTTCGCCGAAATTGTCCAATGTGCTCGAAGTAGTGACTTCTCGAAGAGTGTGGCCTACTTCCGATACTTGTGAGTATCGGAAGTAAACTCTTGTCGTGACTTCCGATATTTCGGACCAGGCGGATCCGCAGGGTGCCGGAACTACTTCCGATATTTCGACACCCGTCGACGGCCGCGCGGCGGGTGGAGCTCGGCGGCGGCCGGGCGCGGCCGCAACGGCGGTGCCGGCGGCGTTCGCCGAGACCTTCGACGGGTACGTCGCGGCGAAGACTCGGCCGGGCGAACCGCTCGACGGCGACACGGTCCGGGCGTACTGCTCGCGGGTGCGCCAGTTCCTCGCCTGGCTCGACGGGGCCGACGTCGACGGCAACCCGCTCGTCGACGCCCACGCGCGCGACGGTGCGGTTCGGGACTACCGCGCGTACCTGTTGACGGTGGCGAAGCGGAAGCTTTCGACGGTCAACGCGCACCTGACCGCCGTCGACGACCTCCTGCGGCACGTCGGCGTCGGGCCGGCGGCCGCGAAGCGGCAGGAGGTGCCGAAGTCGGCGCCGCGGGCGCTCAACGACCGGAACCGCACGCGATGGCTGCGCGCGGCGCAGCGGGCCGACGCACGGGGGAAGGCGCTGGCCTACACCGAGTACTACGGCGGGCTGCGCGGCGGCGAGGTCGTCGCGCTCGACGTCGGCGACGTCCGGATCTCGGCCCGCAAGGGCGTGCTGATCGTGCGGTACGGCAAGGGCGGCAAGTACCGGGAGGTGCCGCTGCACCCGCAGCTGCGCGCGGCCCTCGAGGAGTGGATCGCCGAGCGGGCTACCTGGCCAGGCGCGGTCGAGACGCCGGCGCTGTTCCTCAACCGCCGCGGCGGCCGACTTTCGACGCGGGGCGCCTACGACCAGCTGAAAGCGATCGCGGCGGATGCGAACCTGGAGTTCGGCCGGGACGGGGACCTCACGCCGCACTCGCTGCGCCACACGACCGGGACGAATCTGGTCCGCGACGGTGTCGACCTCGGTCTGGTGGCCGAGCTTCTCGGCCACAGCGTGGAAACGGCGCGGCACTACAGCCTGCCGAGCGAAGAGGACAAGCAGCGGGCGATCGAGCGCCTGGCCGTCGACGAGTGATCAGGTGTCGTCCGGCTCCCAGCATGGCGGCGGCGTGGGTATGCCGTCGTCGTGGCGCAGACTCTTCACCGGTCGCACGCGCTCGTCGAACCACAGCTCGACGCTCGCGATCGGCGGTGTGTCCTCCGCGCGCGGCGCGACCTGCAGACGCCAGCGGGCAGCGGGACCGCCGCGCTGCTGGAACCACGCGCGCAGCAGCTGCTCCAGGTCCACGCCGTCCGGTGGCCCGCCAATCAACCCGCTCTGGGGCGACCAGTACTCGCCGTTACACAGGAAGTCGATGTCCCACCGGTACGCAGGCCCGTCCCCGACCGGCGGGCACCACGAGGGTCGTGTCCACGTCGAATTCATGACACCGAATCGAACACCTGTTCACGTCGTCGGGCAAGGCCCGAGCCTGGCCAGATTCGCGGTGAACGACAACGCCCCCGGCATTCCGTCGAGGGAATTCCGGGGGCGCAAGGTGCCGAAACGGACTGCTACTGAATCCGTCCGTCGAACTCGCCGGCTCGTGCTCCGGCGAGCATCGCCTCGAACTCGATCCTGTTGAACACCAGCACTTCTGAGTCGTGGCCGAGCTTGGAGTCGCGCACGCCGACCCAGCCGGCGACGTCGAAGTTGAACTCGAAGCACCCGTTCTGGCCCTGGCTGGCCGAAGCTTTGCACCAGCCGGCCACAAGACCGCTGAGTGCATGGCGTGCTTCTGTGTGGTCCATCCCTACTTTTCCTTTGCTCTACGGGAAATCTCGGCCGCAGTGTCCTCCGGCCGGGTCGCGGCGAGCTTCAGCTGATCCAGTGCGTCGCGGTAGTCGCGGACGTCCTCGGGCAGCTCGTAGTAGATGCCGCGACGTCGTGTTTCGACGTACGCCGTGCCCGGGTCGGGCGCGAACTCGTCGGGGTAGTCGAGGATCGTGAAGGTCCCCTCGATGCCCGCGTGCGCGCCGCGGTCGGCGGGCAGCAGCTGCAGGTCGATGTTGGGCAGCTCGGCCATCGCGACCAGGTGGTCGAGCTGGGCTCGCAGGACAGCCGGGCCGCCGACTTGCCGGTATAGCACGCTTTCGTCGAGCACGGTCCACAGCTGGGGCGGCTGCTCGTCGCGGGTGAGGATGGCGCTGCGGGCCATGCGCAGCTCCACGCGTCGCGTGACCTCGTGGTCGGGAAGGCGCCGCTCACCGGCACGGATGACGGCCTCGGCGTACTCGGGGGTCTGCAGCAGACCGGGGACGATCTGTGCGTCGTAGCTGGAGATGCGCGCGGCGGCGGCCTCCAGGCCCAGGTAGAGCTGGAACCACTCCGGCACGGCGTCGGTGAAGTCTTTCCACCAGTCGGTGCCCCGCTTGGCGGTCTTGACCAGCTCACGGAAGAACGGTGTCCGCTCGGCCACTCCGTAAAGGTTGAGGAGCACTTCCAGGTCGGCCGGCGCGGGCAGGTTCCGCCCGGTCTCGATGTGGTGGATGACAGTCTTCGCCTTGCCGATCCGCTTGGCCGCGTCTTCGGGCTTCACGTCGGCTGCTTTGCGAAGTCGCTGCAGCTCGATGGCGATCCAGCGCTTGAGCGCGGTGGGGCTCGACGCAACCACCGTCGTACCTCCGGGCTCGTCAGCGTACGAGGACAACAAGGGTTCACCCGGATAGGCCATGACCAAAATGTAGACGTTCACAATGTGACCGTCTACATTCAGACGTGGCTACCAACCGAACCAGTTACACGGTAGCCGCTGGCGGTGCGGTGAGCCGGAACGGGCTCGGCGAAGGGGTGCTGAGGCTGAGTACCGGCTGGCCGAAGCCGCACCGCCAGGACTGAACCGCCTTCCCGACGACGTCGAGCGAGCGCACGAACCCTTTCGCGCCCGTTCCGCCGGGAAGCGACAGACGGTGGTGGTCCGTCCGGGGGTTCCTCCCCCCTCGCCCTGGGCGGACCACCGCCTTCCAGCGAGGGATCCCTTATGTGGCAGACACTGCGCGATTTGGCACCGCTGACGTTCGTGGCGCTCGGCACCGCGGCGTGGGTCGTCGCGGGGATCGTCGGCGACGTCCGCGCTCACCGCCGAGGCGGCCGCCGTGGCTGAGCGCCTCTTCACTATCCCGCTGACCAGCGATCTCGACGGCTTCGAGCACGAGGTAACCGACGAGGTCGTCCAGGCGAACCTGCGCACGGACGGCCAGTTCCGCGCGGTGTGCGGCATCAACGTCCGCGTCGTCTCGCTTCTTGAGCCGTCTGGGCGGCCGTGCGCGGCGTGCCGGCGGATCGTCGTTGCCGCCCGCCGCGCTGCTGCCGCGTCGACGGCCACCGACGTCGTGATCCCTGAGCAGTCCCGGGGACGGCACCGTCGACGCGGCTTTTCCCTGCTGCAGGGCAGTCGTCGATGAACACCCGGCGCGACGGCTCGCCGCAAGCCCAGCAAGCGGAGGTGGCGCGATGACGCCCGTGGAACGCGCGCTGATCATCAGCGCCTGCGCGATCGGCTGGACGCTGGTAGAGCACCCCGGCGACACCGAGGCCGGCGTGGTGCTCACCCGCCGCCGCGGCGACCGGGTCGAGATGCTGACCTACGTCGACGTCGCGGGGCCGGCGGTCGTGATCAGCCGCTACCTCGACGGCCGCGAGCACTGGCGCCACGAGGTACCAGCGCTGACCGCGCTGTACTGGGCAACCGGCGAGCACGCCGACGACGCACCGCTGGTCGAACACGAGCGGGCCCGCGACGCCGCGCGCCGACCCGGAACCTCGCCGTGAGCGCGATCGCGAAGCTGCTGGAGCAGCTGGAGCACGTCGGTTTTCACGGGCATGTGCTGCTGGACCGCCACGGCGAGGCCACCACCGTGGAATACCGGCGGGTATGGCGCGTTCGCCCGGTCGCCGACGTCGTACTCGCCTTCGGCGAGGCCGACGCGCACGCCTACCGCGCCGACGAACGAGCCGACCCGGACGACCCGTTCGCACTTCAATGGCCCGTGCTGGTGGAGGACTCGGCTCACGGCACGCTCCTGGACGTCGTCGCCGTCGTCCGCTCCTGGCCGGCCCCGGCCGCCGCCGCACCCGCCGGTGATCCGCGATGACCGGGCCTGAGGAGCTCGAGCCGATCCCGTCTCATCGGCCCGGTCACGTCCTGCTCGGCTGCGCGCTGGTCCTCGGCGCCGCCGCGGCGATCGTCGCGCTGGCGCTGCTGACCGTCCTCGTCGCGGCGGGACCGCCCACCGACACCACCACCCCCTCGTCGTCGACCACCGCAGCGCCTCCGAGCCCGACCGACCACACCCGAGGTCACCGGGGCGCGCCGTGACCACATCGCGGGAAGGGCCTGCCATGCTCGACGCCGAGCTGTACCAGAAGCTGCTGGGCGAGGAACTGCGTGCGGTGCGGCGTGCGCGTGGGTGGACGCGCAAGCAGCTGCGGGCGCGCATGAAGATCGACCTGTCCTTACAGACGCTGGCCACGTACGAACTGGGGACGCGGCAGTGCTCGGTGGTCCGTCTGGCCGAGCTGTGCTGCGGGCTTGGCATCCGCCCGGAAGAGGTGCTCGCGCGGGTCGCGCGGCGGCTGCCGGTGGGGGACGAGCTGGTGGTGTCCCTGGTCAGGATCATCGCCAGCCCGCGCCCTGAGCTGGCTCCGTTGCAGCGCTGGGCGAAGGCGACCGCGACCAGCGCAACGGACGTCGTGCGCTTCGAGGGCGACATGGTCGATCGTATGGCCGAGCTGTGCGGTGTGCCCGCCGCCGAGCTGGTTCGGACCCTGCGGGCCCTCGGTTCCTGACTGCTGACCGGCTGTGGCCGCCCCTGGCTTTCCGCGCTACGGTCGCGGCACTCCGAGATACGCCCTCGGCTCCGCGTCGTCACGAAGGACTTCCCTTGCCCTACAACATGAAATTCGATCTGCCGGTCGGCGACCGCAAGATCCCCCAGGTGACGGCACTCGTCAACGTGGTGCCCGTGCCAGAGTCGCGCCGGGACCTGCCCGGCGCTGGCTCAGGTATCGCAATCGACCTGACCGCCGTGCAGCAGCTGGTCGAGCTCATCGCCGAGGACGTTGTCAGCCCCGCTGCAGCCGCTTCGGCGCTTCGGACGGTCGCGACTCGGCTTCATGAGGGCAACAACGAGTTCGACGGCGTGCCTGGACACGAATCGCCGGGCGGTGTGCGCCGCGGGGCGCCACCAATAAGCGACGACGTATAGGTCGTTATACAAGCCTGGTCAGGGGCACGGCCGGTACTCGGTGATCAGGTATCCGTTGCCGTGCTGCTGCTGGAAGGTCAGCAGGCCGATCTGAGGGCCAGCGCGGTCGTCTCCGCCGCTGATGAAGTTGCTGAACTCCAGGTGGCACGCGTCGAGGCGCCGCGGCGCCCCGGCCGGCGGCGGGTTCTTCTCCTCGTCCTGGGTCGGGATCGACACCTGGTTGACGTAGTCGTCGAAATTCCGGACGTCCTTGCGCAGCTTCGCCAGGGCGCCGAGACAGTCGGCGGCCTGGTGGGCGACGGCGAACTCGGCGGCCGCGGTCGGGCTGAAGGTGAAGCACGCGCGTTCGGCCTTCGCCTCGACGGCGACGGCCTCGACCAGGCCGATCACGGCCGAGCGTGGGCTGGTCGGCAGAAGCTTGGAGACGTTGTCCTCGTGCGCGAGCTGGGCCTGGCGCTGGGCCTCGGCGGCGCGGTCCTTGGCGTTGACGATCCAGACGATCCCGCCGGTGACGACCAGGACGCCGGCGACCGACAACGCGGCGATCGGCACCCACTTGCGCCACCCGAAACCGCCTTTGACCAGCATGAGCCCGGCGACGGCGGCGATCGCGGCGCCCCAGGCGACCGCGACCAGCTCGCCCGGCACGGAGGCGGTGAGCGCGAACGCGGCGACGAGCAAGCCGACGACCAGGCCCCATGACTCGTCGATCAGCCGACGGACGCCGGGTAGCACGACGACCAGCGTCGGGATGACGGCCCAGATCACCGTGGGGAACCAGCGCCATCCGCTCCACCACAGCAGCAGGAACGCGAGCACGGCGACGCCGAGCAGGGTCCGCCGCAAGATCGCCAGCCCGGTCGGTCCCGGCGCCAGAACGCTCAGGACCTGCTTCCCGCTCCCGCCCTTCATGCCTCCATCGTCCACGCTGGATTGATCTTGGCCAGCGGGTTTCTACTCATCACCGCAGGTCCGAGCGACGGATAGCGTCACCGGTGGCCGCGTGACGAAAAGCGAAGGGTGGTCAGCTGGTCGTCGAGGCCGCGCGTCGGTGTGGCCTCGTTGTCGATCCAGCGGGCCGGCCATGCGCGGCGATCAGCTCGGGCTTGTCCGGGGCGTCGGTGTCGATGGCCACGACGGCGTACAGCTTCACGGGGATGTCCTTCCTGGTCAGGAGGTCACTCCGGGTCTTGCAGGCGGCGGTGGTTGACGTGGCCGAGCGTCTGGAACGCGCCGGTGAAGTCGCGCGCGAGCTCTTCGGCCGCGGCCACCGCGCGGGCGAGATCGGCGGCGGCCGCGGTGGTGTGGGCGCCGGCTTCCTCGGGGCTGTCGGTGTAGAGCGTGGGGTCCTCGGCGGTCAGCGTGGTCAGCCGGTCGGCGAGCTTCCGCGCGAGCGGAGCAAGCTGCCTGGCCACCCTGGCCAGGTGGTACGCGGCTTCCTGGACGTCGGTGACCTGCGGGACCGTGGCCACGATGCGCGGGTGCGCCGCCACGGGACCGACGTCCGTGGCGTGGCTGGCGACGCCGAACAGCTCGGCCGCAGTGCTCAGCGCGTCGGCCAGGCCGTCGCGGTCGTAGGGGCGCTGGTGCGGCCAGTACGTCGCCACCAGCTCCTCCGGCGACGGCCGGTTCTCGGACGGAGGCATCGGGGGTTCTCCCTGGTCAGGCGATGGGGAAGTGGGCGCCTTCGGCGCGGATGACGTCGGTGGCGACGCCGCGGAACGACTCGCGGGCCCGGTGCCGGAGATCGGGGCTGGGGTCGTCGAGCAGCAGCCCGGCGTAGGTGTCGAGGTCCCAGGTGACCAGGGCGCCGTGGCGGGCGAGGTAGAGCCCGACGGCGCGGATGTGGTGCAGGTCGCCGGTGTCGAGCCAGGCGTAGAGCAGGATCTGCCAGCACCAGCGGGCGATCCGGTCCGGGTTGGACAGGGAGATCACGGTCTTCACGTCGAGCAGCGTCGTCGTCTCCGAGGTGCCGACCAGCAGGTCGCCGTCGGCCCACCCGGGCACGAAGGTCGGCGCGGCGACGCCGAGCGGGTCGCCGGGCGCGGGGTGGCCGGCGAGGCGGTGGAGCTCGTCGAGCACGCGGTGGGTCTGCAGGCGCCCGGCGAGCTCGACGAGTTCGGATACCGCCTGGTCAGAGGCGATGGCGCGGAGGGCACCAGCGGGGCCGCCGCGAGCCATGACGTTCGAGAGATCCGGAGCGATCCGGCCGGAACGGTGGATGCCCTCGCACGCGGCGATCACCCACGCCGAACGGGCAAGGCCGGCCTCAGCGCCGGGGGAGCCGAGCGTCCCGACCGGCGCGTGCGCGGCCTGGTAGGCGCGCGTCCGCTCGAGCAGCTCGGCGAGCGCGGCCGCCGCGGCGGGGTCGGGTTCCAGATGGTCACGGGCTGGTCCGAGGTCCAGCCAGCCGTCGGGCGTGCGGCGCAGGGACAGCGCGCGGGCGCGGTGCTCGGCGTCGAGGTCGCGGTGGGTCGGGTAGGCGGCGGCCTGCTCGTGGGCGACGTCCCAGGTCAGCCACCCGGCGCGGATCATGCCGAGCAGGGCACCGTAGGGCGGGGCGGGGTCGACGAGATCGGCCAGGCGCTGCCCGAACGCGCCGCCGATGTCGGCCCAGTGTGAGGGTTCGACGTGCCCGGTCGGTCGGACCGGGCGGCCGGCGGCGCGGGCTGCGGCGACGACCTGGTCGACGACGGCCGGGGTGCCGGGGAAGGCCCCGGCGCACCAGTCGGCGAGGTCGCGGCCGTCGAGCTGCGTGGTGAGGCTCATCGCCGCGCCCGGGGGACGTCGTTGCCGGGGCCGCGCAGCTCGACCGGCACGATGCCGCCGACGATCGACCCGGCGCGCACGGCGGCCTTCACGGCGGCGCGGCCGCGGCGCTCCCAATCGGTGAGGTAGCGGCTGCCCTGCAGCAGGACGGTTTGCCCGGAGATCGCCACCCCGGGGCGCCAGTACCGGCCGGGCGTGACCTCGACAGCGGTCTCGACCTGCCCGGCCGGGTCGAGCAGCTCAAGGACGCCGGGCGAGGCCGGGGCGGGGCGCTCGTGGGTGAAGCGGAGGCGGAAGCCGGCGGGTCCGGGGCCGGGTGGGTTGGCGAGGTTGCCGACCAGGTGCCATCCGAAGCTCATCAGGCCGGAGACGACCAGGTCGACACGCTCGGGGCCGGGGGAGTCGGCGATCAGCTCGGTTCGGTAGCTGAACATGACGACCGGGTAGGCGCTGCCGCGGCCGGTGTCGAGCACGGTCGCCACGGCGTCAACGTCGTCGCCTTCGTCTTCGTCGCGCTGGGTTGCCAGAGCCCCGCGGCGGGCACGGATCTCCGGGTCGGTCGTGACCAGGATTTTCGACGGCGAGCAGGCCGGGTGGCTGTGCAGGGCGAACGACGTGCTGGCGCCGGTGTCAGGGTCGACGAGGTCGGTCACGCGCACGAGCAGCACGGCGACGTCCTCGCCCGTCTCCATCCAGCCGTCGCATTCCCAGCACTGGACGCGCTGGTCGATCCACTCGGGCCCGGTCAGCCGGGCGACCTGCTCGGGTCCGAGGGCGGCGGCGACGTCGGCGGCGATGTGCACGGTCCGGGTCACTTCGGCGTCCCCTTCCCGGCGGTCTTGCCGCCGGTGGTCTCGGTGGCCGCGGCCGCGGCGGTGAGGGCTTCGATCCGCTGGTTCGCCTGGTCAAGGGCGTTCTGCAGGGTCTCGACCTGGCCGGCGTGGGCGCGCTGGATCTCGGCGTTCTGCGTGCGCCAGGCGTCGCGGTCGGCGGTGTGCTGCTCGTGCAACCGCGTCACCTCCTCGCCGTGCCGGCTGACGGTCTCGTCGAGTCGAGCCTGGTGCTTCGCGGCGGCGTCGTCGAGCTTCTGCTGCAGCTGCTCGGCGCGGCCGGTCAGCTTCTCCAGCTCGGCCGCGTGGGTGCGGGCGGTGTCGTCGAGCCGCCGCTGCAGGCCGGTGGCACGCTCTCGCTCGGCGGTGAGGTCGGCGCGCAGCGCAGCTTGCTCCTGGTCGTGGCGCTGCTGGTCGGCCTGCTGCTCCTGCTTCAGTGCCTCCAGCTCGCCGAGCACGCGGCTGAGCTCGGCCTGGGCCGCTTCCAGCCGGCCACGATCGGCTGCGGCTCCGTCGCGGGTGGTCTGCAGGTCTTCTTCGAGCTGGTCAGCGCGTCCGCGGGCGTCGGCGGCGTCGGCCTGCGCCTCGGCGATCTCCCCGTCCTTCTCGGCCGTGATCGTGTCGATGCGTGCCTGCGCCTGGTCCTTCGCCTCGGTGATCGTCTTCTCGGCCGCGTCCCGGATGGCGGTGATCTCGTCCTCGGCCTGCTGCCGGACCTCGGCGAGCTCGGCCTGGTGCCGCGCGGCCAGCTGCTCCAGGGCCTGCTGGTGCTGTGCGCGCTCGGCCGCTGCGGCCTCCTCGACCTCCTGGGTGCGCGCGACGGCGTCTTCGGCGGCTTCGAGGGCTTCGTCGCGCACCCGGCGGGCTTCGTCGGCCTCCGCGGCGGTCTGCCGAGCGGCCTTCTCCGCGGCCAGGCGTGCGGTGTTCGCCTCGCCGGTCTTGCGCTTCTCCTCTTCGCGGATCGTCTCGATCTCCGCGTCGCGGGACTCGTCGTCGCCGATGGTGGCGACCTGGCGGCGCAGCTGCTCCAGGCCGTCGAGGATGTCGGCGACGCCGTCAGCGACCACCTTCTCGACGTGAGCGGCCCGGACCGGCAGCGCGACCCGGGCATCGCTGACGGGCGTCAGCGGCTTCAGCGACGCGGCCTCGCGCTCTTCGGCCGTGGCCCTGCCGCCACTGGTCAGCTCCTTGCGCCGCCGGAAGGACCGGACCGGGGTGTGCCCGTCTTCGCCGCGGTTGTCGCGCACCATGTCGCAGTACTTCGGCGGCTTCCCGGTGGCTCCGGCCGCTCGGCGGGCATGGAAACAGCCGGGGTAGTAGCAGAGCTCCGTCGTGGTGGCCTTCTTGCCGGCGACCAGGTCGTGCACGGCGTAGACGTCGCCGGCGGCGGCCAGGAGCTCGTGCATCTCCGATGCCTCGCCGTCGTCGAGCCGTCCGGCGCCCTTCGCCCGGTCGACCATCGCGGCGGCGCACGCTTTCGCGGTGTCGAGCGGCCATTCCTCGCCGAGCACGGTCGGAACCCGGGCGTCACTCTCAGTCATACATGCACCTTACCATATCATGACTTACATTACAACTGATACTTTCGTTTCATTATATAAATAATGTAAGTAATGATATTTTTTCTGTTTAAACGGGAAATTTGGCACGTGAAAGAGGCCCTCTCCGTTGGTGCTGGAGAGGGCCTCGACGGCTGCGGTGCTGGCCTGGGGCTTGTCGGCTGTCCCACGAAGGGCGCTTCGACGTCCGGCCGGCTAACCGCTCGCTGTGTACTTGTGTGCTGCGGGTTCGTGCGTCGCCTGGCTGCCTGCACCGGGTGGCGGGTGGAGCTTGTCGGCAGCGGAGCCGCCGCGACCGAATTCACAGAGTAATCGAATATTCCAGTTCGGCGCAAGCGCGGGTCACGCCAGCTGGAACTCGTGCCCGCAGGCCGTGCAGACGATGCCGGCGGCGTCGAACGTCGTGCGCGCGATGCGGATCCGGCGGGGCTTCGGGCATCCGCACACCGCGGCCAGCAGGCGGCCTTCCGTGCCGCTCGTCTTGGCCGGCGCGGGCACCCGGTAGGCGGTGAGTGCGCCGCGGAGCTGTTCGACCTGGTCACGGTAGGTCTCGGCGGTCGTGTCCGGAACCGAGGTGACGGCCCAGCCGAGACGGCCGGCCTCGGCCACCTGCAAGCCGAGCTTCTCGGCCAGCGCGGCGAACTTCTTGTTGTGGTAGCGGCCTTCGTCGCTGGTGTCGGTGACGCCGGCGGCCTCGGCCGCGGCGTGGGCAGCTTCGTGCAGCAGGGTGCCCAGCACCTCGGCGGGCCCGCGGGCGAGGCCCTCGCCGCTGACCAGCAACTCGTGTACGTACTGGTCCTGGGCGGCCGGGGTGTCGACGTCGGCGCCGGCCGGGACCGGGCGGATCCACTGGCGGCGGGCGAAGTGGCCGTGTTTGGCTGCGCGGGTGCGCCGGTCGGTGCCGGAGCCGAGCGTGAGCACCACTTCCGGGACGTCCGGGTGCCGGGCCTGGATCGCCCGCCAGGTCGCCGACAAGGCGGTGACCAGTGCTTCGGCGATGCTCGGCGCTGCGGCGGCCGCGGTCGGGCTGTCGGTGGTGCTCACGCTCGTGCTCCTTTGCTGGCAGGTGGCTGCTCGACGCGCCCACTCGGAGGGAGGGGGTCTGGGGGAGCTTCTCCCCCAGAGGGCTGGACGATCTTCGAATATTGGTCCGGCCCGCCGCGTCGGTTGCCGCTGGTCAGGTCCCTTGGCGGCCGCGGTCCTTCCTGTGGGCGCGGCCGCCGCGCGGCCGGTGCCCTCGTGTCGTCGTTGTTGCTGGTCAGTGGCCGTGGGTGGGCGGTTCGAGCTGCTGGCGGAACACGGGCAGGCGGCCGTCGAGGTAGCTGACGGCCTGGGCGTAGCCGAGCCGGGAGTGCAGCTGCGCGAGCAGGCTGTCGTACGCGCCGCGGCCCTGGCTGTAGAACGAGCTGGTCTGCACGAGCTTGACGGCGTGCTCGACGGTCTCGATCTCGCTCTCGAAGAACGGCACGCCGGTTCCGGGGCCGGCTGCTGCTTCGGTGTGCGGCTCCACAGTGCCATCGTGCGTGTTCTCCCTTGTCCTGCCGAGGTTTTCGGGTGGTTCGTGTCGTCGGGGTCGTAGGGTGACGGCCGGGACGGGCCGGATACCAGCCGGCCCGTCCCGTGCATCGTCGTCCTCACCGGCCGGTGTCGTCGAAGTCGTCGCCGGGGGTCCAGTCGCGCACTTTGGCCGCGAGGTAGGCCGAGGGGTTGTCGACGCGCGTGACCGCGGTGAGCTTGCTGGTGCCCAGCCGGGTCAGGACCTCGACGACGGTGACGCCGTCCTCCTGGGCGACGTCAGTGACGCGCCTGACCAGGGCGCCGAACGCGGTCTCCCACTGCTCGGGCAGCCGGTCGGCCGGCAGCTGCACGCCGACGGTGGCCAGCGCCTCGACCAGGGCGCGGTGGACGAGGGCCTCGCGGCTCTGCGGGTCCCGCTGCGGCTGGGCGGGCGCAGGCTGGGGCCGGTCAGGTTGCGTGGGGGTGCGGTGGGATGCCTTCAGCGCCGCGGCGAGTCCGCCGGCGACGTCGCGGTCGGCGAGGGTGGCCACGCGGTCGGCCAGCTCGTCGGACACGCCGGCCAGCAGGGCGGCGGCGGCGCTCTCCTGGCCGGTGGTGTGCAGGGTGATCAGGGCCGCGTACAGGGCGGCGGCCGCCTGCTCCTCGGCGCCGCGGGTGATCGTCACGTAACCCATCTCGGGTCCTTCCGTCTCGGGTGACACTGCGGGAGGGGCGGCTCGGCCGCCCCTCCCCTGGGTGGTGTTTCTGCTGGTCAGGCTTCGCCGTCCTCGTCCTCCTCGTCGTCGAACTTCTCGCCGAAGCGCTCCTGCCAGCCCTGGAACCGGGCGCCCTCGTCGGTGCCGGCCTGGGTCTCGGCCTGTTCGGCGGTGAGCTGGGGGTCGTCGAGCATGAGTACTGCGGCGTAGCGGCGCAGCACGGCGCCGGCGGCCGGGTCGTAGGCGACCGGATCGACGGGCAGGCCCTGCTGGGCCTCGATCTCGCGCTTGACCAGGGTGAGCGCGTCGTCGGCCAGGGTCTTCGCGTCGACCAGGCCGGCCATCTCCTCCGCGTACCGGTCCGGCACGATCGCGTCGCGCATCGCTGCCTGGACCTTCAGGATCGCCATCGCGCGCTCCAGCACGCGCAGCTCGGCCGCCCGCTGCCGGATCCGGAGGATCTCTTCGATGGTCCGGGTCGTGGTGGTCATGTCCGCCTCCTGGCCTCTCGCTCCGTTGTGACTCCAGCTTACCGTATTTACCGTTTAAACGGTAGTGCATTTTCCCTGGTCAGGATACGCAAATGGGTGACGGTGTTGATCTTGTGGACCACCTCGGGTGCCGGCACTCCCCCTCTCTCAGCAGCGGTTGCCGGAGTCCGAGGCAGCGCCTCGGCGGGTGCGGGCTGGCCCGCACCGGACGCGTCAGCGGCCGGTACTTCCCGGCGAGGTG
>NZ_JAJPWN010000034.1:0-54076 GCF_046549135.1 Amycolatopsis sp. lyj-23
CGCGCCCGATGGACGATGCGCTGGAAGCCAGTGATCAACGCGTTCGCCATCACCTTCGGTGACCGCTGGCCGGGAGCCGAAACCTACTGATCAACAACGCCGGAAACACCGATCACGGGATAGACCCCTGCCGAGCAGCGAATGCGGGCTTTCTATCTCGAGGAGCAAGCTGCGGGACGTACTCCGACCGGAGCAGACCTTGATCGCGTCGCTGGAACGAACAACTACGGCCGTCGGGTGCTGCGACGATGGCGCATTGCAGGTCACGGGCCTGGCGGGGCTGCTGCTTCGATGAATCCTCCTCTGGCCCGCCAGCTTCGAGTGCTGCCACCAGTGCTTCGCACGGAGACGAGGAGAGGGCGAAGGGGCGGCGGGAGAGCCGCCATGAAAGGGTGTCGGCATGAGGAGGGTGGATGCGGCGGGTGTTCGTGACGGCGCGATCGGTGTCGGCTACGAAGGGCAGGAGATCCGGGACTTTGTTGCGGCGCTGGTCCACCGGGGTGTCACCAGGCTCGTAGACGTACGGCTGACGCCGATCTCGCGCAAGCGCGGGTTCAGCAAGACAGCCCTGCGGGACGCCCTGTTCGAGGCCGGAATCCAATACGATCACCGTCGGGAACTCGGCAACCCGAAGACCAACCGCGCCGGATTTGCTGGTTCGGAATCGGAGATGGCCGAAGCCAAGGCGCGGTATATCGCGACGCTCGATACCGACGAGGCTCAGCAAAGCCTCGACGACTTGGCCCAGCTCGCGGTGAAGGAGTGTCTCGCCGTTCTGTGCTTCGAGGCTGACCAGCGGCGATGCCATCGAGATGTGGTCCTCGAGGAGATCGCTGGTCGGCTACCGCGGAGCTGACTTCGCACGGGGCGGGTAGTAGACGCCGAGGACGCTGAAGGTACGAGGGTGGGCGGCGATGTTGCCGACGTAGAAGGCGACGTCGTGGCCGGGCCCGCAGATTTCGTCCAGGAAGCGTCGGCGCAGGTGCTTGGCCGCGCTGTCGTCGTCCATGCCACGTAGGCGCAGGAGTTGGAAGGCGACGAACTCCCAGTCGATGAAGCCCTGCTTGTGGCCTCCGCAGTCAGGTTCAGCGCACTGGTAGTGGTAGGTGCCGGCGAATCGCGGCGCGCGCAGCGGGGTGCGGTCTTCGTTGTCGAAGAGACTGAACTGGCTGACGTAGTCGTTGATCTTAGCTTGCTGTTCTTTGGTCCACCCGGCATGGCGGGTTACGCGCAGGTCGGTGATCCGTCGTGGTCGGATCAAGGCGAGCGACTGGCTGGCCATGGTCGCTCCGCGGTGCAGGCTGCACATCGTCGTGTCGGTGCTGATCGCCGGGTCCAGCCATCGGCGCCGAGGCGTCCAGGGGGTGAGGTGTCCGGTGACTTTCAGCGTATGCATCTGCGGACGCCAGCTTTCCCGTCGGCTGTCTTGTCGCGCCGGAACGGCCTTGACCGAGACGATGTCGTACTTCTTGAAGGTTTCGTTGCCCCCGAGTTCGCGGAAGTTGATCGGGTACAGGCGCACCCACCCCGGACGACAGGGATCGATGCTTAGTCCGGCGACGCAGACGGTCTCTCCGTACTTCTCGGACGGATTCGGTGCCGCCTTGACGGTGATCAGGACATTCAAGGTGACGGCCAGGTCGCCGTCGGGTTTCTTCGGGAGTTCGTCCGGCTGCCCGAATATCGACATCTGGGTCATCGGCCCTCCTCGCCGATCATGACTACCGAACGTAACTCCCGAATCTCCGAAAGCAGAACACCCAATCGGGTGAAGCTTCCGGCGGGCGGCGCCTGCGCCCAGCCGAAAGCTGCCTACCTCTTGCTTTGAAGCCACACGGAGGTCGCTGCGAAGAACACGCCTCTCGAGTGACCTAGGACGAGCCACTGCAGCGCTCTCTACTTGGAGGTTGGTGACGGTGTTGGGGGTGACTCTCGGTTGGCGTCCGGATCGACGTCGCCAGCCAGGGAGCGGGCAGCCGGCTGACGGAGGATCGGGTGATCTCTCGCTGAGACTTCGCCGTTTTCCGCCAAGATGACCCCGGCTCGTGGAGTGCGCCGGGAACGTGGTTGGGTTCGCCGCCCGGACCGTCCGCGGCGGGACGGCCACAGGTACCGGCGATGAGCGAAGTGGGGAACGTGGTCGCGCCACGATCCCACCATCGACCGGTTCGACGTACCCGGGTCGTGGCGTAGGCAAGCAGTCCGGGACGTCATGGGTAGGGATGAGCAGTTCTTCGGCGAGGTCGCTGATCGCGCGGGGTGACCCCACGCTCCGATGGGAGTGAGATCCGCGGCGACCCAGCAGTAGTAGGGAGGGGTCGCGGCTTGCTCGGGTGGTAGCCAGTAGGAAGGGCGGAAGCGTTCGGCCGCAGAGGCCGACTGCTCGGCCAGCCGATATCGGGTGCCATCAGGAAGGGGTACTCCGGTCGCGACGAGCAGCTCGATGGCCTCGCGGCCGATCTTGTCCGGCGGGCACCGCGGGCTTCACAGTTGCAGTGTGTCGAACACTGATCCTGCTGCTCGCGGTCGAGCTGACGAACGGCCCGTTGAAGCATCGGTCTCGCGAGACCGGCTTTCGAGAGACCGGCGGCGCTGCTAGTGAGGCATACGGATGGGCTCTCGGGGCAAAGAAGGTTCCGAGACCACCCTGATCGTCGGTCACTCTCGGTACTCTGATGGTGACCACCGTGCTAGCCGGGTTGGCACGCTGAGTAACAGTGATTGTCGCGGACGCGACTACGTGCGGTGAGATGAAATGGTGGCTTGGAGCTGCGAGCTGAACGGTGTCACGCAGGACGGTGAGATCGTCGCTGCCGTGTGGTGGAGACCAACAAAACTCTTGACATCGTCTAGAGTTTTGGTAACTCTTGACACCGAGCAAGAGAAAGAGGCATGATGGCTGACGACATCGACAAGCTCATCAAGTGGGCGGAGTCGCAGGGTTGGGCTATAGAGGTAGACGCCAGCGGCTACCGTCGCTTCTATGCGCCGGACGGAACCTATGTCGTTCGCTACCCGAAGACACCCGGTCGGTCTCGTCGGAGATATCTGGACGTCGTGACGGCCGTGCGCAAGCACGGTCTGCCTTGGCCGGCGCCGTCGCGGTCTGAGTTGCGTGCACAGCGTCGAAAGGAGGGCCAATGATGACGAACGAGTGGGTCATTCGAGTGGTGCTCGCCACCGAAGAGACGGTGTCTGACACTGCTCTCGAGAAGATGGCCGATGCTGCTGACGAGCGTGACGCGACGGTTGCGCGTCGAGAGCTTGAGTCAGGTGTCGTCGTCACGATGGATGTGGACGTCAGTGATGGTGGAGGTCATGAGATCAGCGCTGCGATCGATTGGTCTCTGAAGCTGGTTCGTGATGTTGGTGGTTGTGAAGATGCCGTGCCGGCTGACGTGCGCTACATGACTCTGGACGCGTACGAGGCTGAAGCTCTCAGGCCAAGTGTGCCTGAACTTGCGAGTGCTGCAGACGTTGCGGAAATCCTCGGTGTAAGCCGTCAGCGGGTGCATCAGCTGGCGACCTCGAACCCTCGATTTCCTCAGCACATTGCGCGAGTGGCAACTGGCCCGCTGTGGGCACGGAGCTCGATCGAGTGGTTCGATTCCGTCTGGGAACGCAAGGCCGGACGACCGGCCAAGCTTGCGGCCGTAAGCAACCCTCGTCCGCGACAGCCTGTTCGCGCTGAGCCAACTAGTGTGCTGCGAGGTATCGCTGCGGCCGCTAGCAAGGTGACGGCCTGGGAGAAGCGTCCAACCGGGGCGGACAAGCGCGCGGGGCGAACGAGTGGACACGATCTGGCAGCTGTGGCCAAAGCGACACCTCGACGGCGAGATGGCTAACGCGGCGAGTTTTGATTCAGCCGAAGCTACAGTTCCTGCCTCGCGTAGATTCGATGACGACACGAGTGGGCAGAGCAATCTCGAACTCTCGGTAAACTGGTCCGCGCGGAGTGGTGTGTCTCTGCGCAGCGGGACCGAGTCGAGTACGCGTCGTCTAGCAGGCTCATTGAGCGGTGACTTGGTCACGCGGCAACGTAGATCTTGCGGCGAGGCAGTAGGCGTCGGCGTTGTGGACTCCACAACAGTACAAAGCTGGTGTAGGGAGTCTGAAAAGCGTCAACCTGCACCATGATCGCGTTGCCGTTCATGTCAGGAAGCTGCACGTGCCCTAGGCTGGGCAAAGTCAGAGCTGTCAGGAAAGGATAGTCAGTTGCGGTCATGAGGCGTGGCCATCGAGCCGGACCGAACTGTGCTGTCCACCCAGGTGTAGCCATGCATTCCTGCCGCGCCCAAGTCGGGGGATTGCTGGTCGTCGGTGTCCGACTCAACACGATCGCGGCGACCTGGCCGGGGTGCGTCTCGGCATAGCGGCGGACTGCGGCGTGCAACGACGAGCCGTAGCGTTCGGCCAGTGCTCGGATCGCCCCGCTCGAGATCTCCATATCTGCGGCGTCGTTTTCGAACCGGGTCCGCTGAAAGAGCAGTTCGGCTGCACCTTGATTCGCTTCCCGTTCGAACAGACGGCGAGTGCCGGCGGCCAGGGTCTCGGTGTCGTCGGCGTACAGCAAGTCCTGCTGATGCGGCAGGATGTCGTGGGTCGTCTCGTGCAAGGCCACAAACCGGCGTTTGCCCGCGTGGTCGATGTCGGGTGAGATGTGGATGACACGTTCTCGCCGGTCGACCAACCCCTGAATCTTCTGCTTCGCGCTGCGCAGCAAAGTACGCAGGTATGCGGGTGCCTGACTGATCATCGACTCGTCCAGGACGTACCCGTCGGCCTGCACCAGCTTTGCCGCCGCGACGATGTCTTCGACTGGAGTGGGGAAGCGGCCGTAGGCGTCGGCGGCGCGGAGCAGGCGGTCTACCCGCTTGTTGATGTCTGCTGCCGACTCCAGGCTCTCCATGGTCGTTACCCGATCTCTCCGCTGCGATACATCTTCAGAAACGTCGCCAGTGCGCGGGCCTCATCCTCTGTTAAGTCCTGAGCACTCAACGCTTGTGCGAGGGTGCCGCCGGTGCCAGGCGCCTCGGGGACGACGTAGCCGGCTAGCCGCATCAGTTCGAGGTACTCCGCCCCGAGTACGCCCGCCAGGCGATGGAGGACGTGAGGAGACGGGGTGACGACCTCGTCCCGCTCCAGTTTCTGCAGGTAGGCCGCGGAGATCTCGGCGTGGTCGGCGACCGTCTTCAGTGATCCTCCGCGTAGTTCCCGCATCGACTTCAGTGTCTGTCCAAGGCTGAGCTCCCCGTCTCCCATGTACACGATAGTACTACGTCATTCACCACAGTTGACACTCGTCGATCATGCATCTACTTTAGTGTGTGAGATCAACTTAAGTGTTCGGGTACGGAGCGTAGCTGCCTACCCGACAGCGGAGGGAAGGCGATCATGGTCGACGCAAACTCGGCGCAGCAGGAGCCTGCTGGCAAAAGGCGCAAGGAGCGGGGGTACTTCGTCAACGGTGAGCAGTTCGTGACCGATGAGCCCAAGCTGACGGTGCGCGCGATCCTCGAGAATGCCGGATTCACCCCGGCCGAGGAGTACCGCCTGACTCGCGACAACGGACACCACGTCTTCGATGACTACGAGACCGAAGTGCCCATCCACGACGGAGAGCGGTTCACTGCGACCTTCCTTGGCCCCACCCCTACCTCCTGACCGTGATGACCGACGAACTGCTCGAGGAGTACCTGTGCGGTCTCGGCTACTCAGTCGAGACCGCACAGGACACCGCTGGTGCGCCCTACATCGTCGTACGGAGACTGACTATTCCGGCGGGCTCGCTCGCCGGCCGGACATGCGACGTCGCACTCGCGAAGTGCCGAACCATGCCATACATGTGCCCGCCCGCTATACATACCCGCCCCGCGTTAGTGCCGATGGACACGAGCGGTCCGCTCAAGACCCAGGCGAGCGGCCTGGGGCCGGACTGGCAGTACTGGTCACGCCGGTTCGACCGGTCGCCCAGCCCTCAGCGCGTCTGGGCACATGTGTTGACCGTCCTGTCGGAGGTGTGAGATGCCGGAGTTTCACCAGGAGCACTACCTCGCAACACGGGAGCTGGTGGTTGCAATGACCTGGCGGCTCGACGCAGGCCTGCGTGCGCACTTTGACCGTCCAGGGAGGCAGGAAGACCTTACATTCGCCTATTGGAAGCCCAGTACGGGAACGCGGCGGTTCACCGCCGTGCTGACGGACCTGGTACTGCCGGATGCTCAGGAGCGCTTGCTCGACGGGAATGTTGCCTTCACGGCCGACTACCTCACCCGGGTCTTGATGAAGACGCCCAAAGGCAGCGGTATCGCCCTGCTGCACTCCCACCTTGGGCCTGGATGGCAGGACATGAGCGTCGACGACGTCATCGCCGAACGCGACCGGCTCGCTTCCGCCATCGCCGGCGCGACCGGACTGCCTCTGGTAGGACTGACCTGGGGCACGGATGGCACATGGAGTGCACGGCTATGGGGCCGTCGAGCGCCCTTCACCTACGCTCGTCATGATGCAAAGTGCGTACGCGTGGTCGGTCCGCAGCATGTCGCCCTGAGTTTCCATCCAGGTCTCGCTCCACCCCCGGCTCCAGTGCCGTCCCAGCAGGCCACCGCCAGCGTCTGGGGCAATGAGACTCAGGCCGACCTTGCCCGGATCCGGGTCGGCATCGTCGGCCTCGGCAGCGTCGGCAGCATCGTGACCGAAGCACTCATGCGCACCGGCATCAGCGACGCCGTTCTGATCGACCATGACGTACTCAAGAACCGCAACCTAGACCGGACCTTGCACGCCACGCGGCACCATGCCGAAACCCAGATGATGAAGGTCGATCTTGCCGCCGCGGCGGCAAAAGACAGTCACACGGCCAAGATCGCGACCGTTACCCCCTTGCCCATCAGCGTGGCCACGCGAGAAGGAATCGAAGCAGTCCTGGACTGCGACGTCATCATCTCCTGCGTCGACCGTCCTTGGCCGCGATGGCTGCTCAACACCGTGTCCTACAGCCATCTCGTGCCCATGATCGACGGCGGCATCCAGGCCAGAGTCACATCTGCGGGTCGGCCGCTGCACGTCGACTGGCGAGTGCACACGGTCGGACCCGGCCGTGCCTGCCTGGTGTGCTTGGACGCGCTGCGACGGAGTGACGCAGGCCTCGACCGTGACGGGCTTCTCGATGATCCAGACTACCTGAAGGGCCTCAGCGAGTCTGACCGCGAACGCTACAACCGGCGCAATGTGTTCGCCTTCAGTTTGTCAGTCGCGGCGCACGAAGTACTTCAATTGGTTGGTCTCATCTCGGGAAGTCCGCGGATCGGCGGAGTCGGTCCTCAGCATTATGCAGCTTATCCCGGGGAAATGACTGTCGCCGCAGCTGTAGACTGTGTGTCTGACTGTGAGTTTGCTGCGATGGTCGGGAGTTCGATTGAAGTCGTGGCCAAGGCGCCCGACGGCTCCGCAACACAACCCTGACCACCTGTATGGAGTGATCTGGACTGGTTAAATGTGTCGATGGTCTCGGCTCCGCGCCAGCGCCGCTAACGTCATGACCTCATACAACTAGCAGGCCTGTCAAACGCGCTGTGCCAACCGATTCTGAAAGAGGATCTCTCGAGCCTGTCTCCATTGGTCATAGCGCCCGGCCCTCGTCCGGAGCGGGTTCCTCTGCACCCGGCTGAAGCGTCGCGACATACAGGGCAGCCTGGACGAGCAGGGCGGCCAGGGGGCGGGGTACGCCTTCGAAGAAGCCGTGGGCCAACTCGTTCCGGGCGTTCCACCCCATCGGGCTGGATAGCAGCATCGCGAGGTACCGTCCCCAGGACTCGTCAAGTCCACGCTTCCCGAGGATCTGCAAGAGAACGCCGACGCCGACGTACTTTCCGGGCGTGGTGTTGCGCTGGGTCTGGTAGACCGGCTCGTCCAAGCGCCGGGCGAGGTTGCGCAACATCGTCTCGATCTTCGGCGCCAGCAGGTAGACGCAGGCTTCGTCGTCCCCCGACCAGTAGCGCAACAAGCAGTCGGCCAGCACACGCGCGATCTCTGTGGAGATGGAGGGATTCTCGGCGACGAAGAAGTCCTGGAGCTCTTCACGGCTGGGGCTGTGATTGGTCCCGATCTCGACGAGTGCCTGGGCGAAGATCGGGGCAGTGAAATTCATGGTGGAGGACTCGACAAAGGCGAGCTTCTGCAGCTCCCGCTCGTCGTCGTTCTGCGGCCGCCAGCGGGGGAGCCCGTCGCCGCCGAGCATCACCCGGGGAATCATCGAAAATAGCGGCGCTTGCTGCTTGAGGACCTCCACCTGCGCACGGTTTTCGTCCGTGAGCCCGCTGGGTGGGACGCCGATGCCTCCGTGAGAGAACCGCTGCAGGCAAACACGCCAGTCGTCCTCGGCGGCGATGTGGTCCACCCATCGGCGAATCTGCTCGCCGGGGATCTCGACGGATCGTCTGAGACTTTGCAGCCCCAGTTCGTCACTGTCGATGTCCTGCAGGGCCTTGGTGGCCTGGGCGACGAGGTCGTTATGCCCGTGGTTGCGGGAGTATTCGATGGCCTTGGTGAGGTGATCCATCTTCCGCAGGCCCGACGTCGTCTCGGCGGCCGCAGTCCAGATCGTGGCGATTTCGCGGTCGATCCGATCGAGTTCGTCCTTGTTGCCCTTCGCGCGACGCCGTTGCAGAGCGGCCACGTCCGCCTCGATGTGCGGATCGTCGGCGTAGCGGGTGCGCGCTGCGGCGAGGAGGTCGTCGACAGCTTCGGGCGGGTTCTTCTCGGCGACCAGCCGCTCGATCAGCCGGAACGGGACTCCCGGATGCCACTCGGCGTCCTCGATGTACTCGCGGGCGTCGGTGATCATCTGTGTCATCGTGCGCTGGGCCAAGTCGTCGCGCTTCATTTGGCGGGCGATGTCGAGCGCACGGACCAAGGCGAGGGCTCGGTAGAGCGGGATCCAGTTTCCGGCGCTCAGTTCCAAATATGCGAGGCAGGCTCGTTCCGCGTGGATGTGCCGGGGTTGCCGACCGAGGGAGAAGAGGAGATCGTTCAGGCGCGCGCGTACCGGGGACGTCGAGGAGGAACCTGCGACCGCCGCCCAGAGGTCGGCGACCGACGTCGGCAGCGTGCCGAGCGGCGCCGGATAGGTCTTCCCGCCCAGCGTCCACGCCGAAGCGAACACCGACTCGCCGGCTTCCCCGGCCTCCGTCATCCGATAGTCGAAGGCGACCGCGATGGCGTCGATGTCAGCGGCGTCCCGGCCGGACTGCAATGAGGTCGACACCTCGTGCCACCCGGTGCTGGCCGCGGCAGCGGCGTTGTCCGCCAGCGTGATGAGTTCGCCGATCCGCTTCGGGGAGAGGTCGAATTGCAGGCCTTCTTGTGCAGTACCGGACACCTCCGACACGGTACCGGGGCCTTCCTCGAACGTCGCGGAGTTTTCGCTGATCACGGGTCACTGCTACGCGAGCTGAATCCGAAGCGAGGTGCAGTTACCCATTCGGGTGATCTTGACTTGCCCCGCGGCAGGGCAAGTCCGCGGGCCAGGAATGGCGCGAACACCGGTTCAGACGCTGGCTCGGATCCTGTCATCCGAGCGAAGGAGCTGGCGCTATGAGCGGCCGGTCCACTAAGAACAGCCCGTTGACCATGTTGCAGAAGGAGTTCAGCGACCCCCGGAGTGTAGCGCGATTCGATCAGGCTCTCCGTGGCTGGGCCGCCGAGGAGACCGCGCTTTCGGACACTGCATCCCACGAAGACCTCGTTGCCATCCTGACCACCCGAGACTACGGCCGCCACGATGAAGTGCTTCACGCACTCCTGGTCCGGGCGGCGGAACCGGCAAGCTCGGGTGTCGTCGCCACCGAGATCGTCGTGAACTCGCTGCTGCCGGCTGTTCCGGGCATCGTCGGCCGGGTCGTCCGGGCAGCTCGCGCAGCCGCCGGCGCGGTCGGCGTCCGGCGTGGCGTGACCGGCGGTGGCGTCTCGGCCTCGGAAGACAGCCGTGACATCCAGGCGTCGGTGATCGGACACCTCTGGGAGCAGACCCGGTGCTACCCGCTTCGGCGGCGGCATCACGTCGCGGCAAACCTGGTGCGCGAGACACAGCGAGCCGCGCAGCGGGACTTCGGCGTCGACCACGGCCAGGCCGCCGCGGACGTGGTCAGCATGGACGACGAGGTCTACCGGCCTTTGGCGGCCGTCCCGGCCGAGCCCGATGCGTCGGAGGAACTGCTCGAGCTGCTGGCGTGGGCGGTGGAGGAGGAGCGGCTCGACGAGCACTCCGCCACCATCTTAACCACCCGTTACTTCGATGGCCCGCTCGGTCGGGACGGCGTCGCCACGGATCGGCAGATCGGCGCGCTGATCGGGCTGAGCCAGCCCACGATCACCCGGCACCGCCGACGGGCGTTCGAGCAGCTGGCCGAGGCCGCGACGGAGTTTCGCGGCCATGACCTGCCCTGGGCCGGCTGAATCACACCAGTGGGCCGACCTGCGTGCCTCTGAGCAACACCCCGGAGGTCACGCACAGGGAGGTCGAGTCGTGTTCCGTCGTCACGACCGCAGTGGTGCGGGCTGCAGCCCGCTGGTGAAGCTGCTGCCCGACGCGGACGTCGAACCTGCGCTGCGGGGTGCGACCCGCCGCGTCGGCCGGTGGGTGGCGTGGATGGCCGTGCTGGCCAGCCCACTGCTGACTATCGCCGGGTTGATCGTTCTCCAGCCAGCGGGTGCGCCGTCGATGCGGGACGGCGGCGCACCCGCGTCCTCTACCTCGCCGGAGGGTTGGGCGGAGATGTACGTGCGCTCCTGGCTCTCGGAAACCCGAGACGACCCGGCTGGTCTCGAGACCTTCTACCCGTCCGGGATGAAGTCGCAGCGGGCCGTCGGGACGCAGGTTCCGGTCGACACCGCCGTGATATCGGCGGTCTCACCGGTGGAGGGGATGTGGTCGGTCGTGGTGGTCGCCGACGTGCTCGTGCTGCAGCCCGACGGCAAGCGCACGGCGACGCTGCTGTGTGCTCAGGTGGCGATAACTGGCACGGGCGTCGCCTATGTCGCCGCGGCCCTGCCCACGCTCGTGGCTTGCCCTGGCACCAGTTCCGCCGTCGAACTGGCTTACGACGAGGTCGCTGATCCTGGCGGGCCGGTCGGGCAGTCGGTCACCGGGTTTTTGACCGCCTACCTGGCGGGGCAAGGCCAGCTCGACCGCTTCGTCAGCCCCGGGACAAGCCTGGCTTTGCCGCGGCCGGCGCCGTACACGGCGGTGCAGGTCACCGAGGTGCGCACGCACGAGAGGTTCGAGCCTGGCCAAGCGGCCCGGCCAGTCGACGGGACGGTCATCCACAGCTTTACCCATGCCTGGGGATGGGACGCCACCGGGCAGGGCACGCCGGTCGACTACGCGCTGACCTTGGCCGCACGGGCCGGCCGATGGGAGATCAACCGCATCGATCCGGCGCCGCTACTGGCGGGCCGGTAAGCAGGGGAGAAGTCCGATGATCGTGCTGGCCGCGGACGTGAAGTCCTGGATCGACAACAACCTGGCCTGGGGTGACCAGTCCGTCCGCCGCCTGATCCTGCTGGCGGCGCTCGTCGGCGGCATCGGGCTGCTCATCGGTACGCGGGGGAATTTCACCCGGGCGATCAAGTACGGCGTGATTGCGGCGATCTTCCTTGGCATCCTGCTCAACCTCGACGCGGTCGCCGGCATGTTCGGCGCCTGGTTCACCCATTGACCACGCCGAAGGGCCGCGGTGACGTCCTGGTCGGCCGGTCCTACACCCGCTCGCGCCGGTTCCCGCGGATGTTCGGCCGAATGCCCGGGCGCGACGGCGGCTACCTGCCCGGCGGTCCGTACACCCTGACTCAGGGCACGCTCTTCCTGATCCTGCTGGTGGTGGTGTGGAAGCTGCCGCTTCTGAACTGGCTGGGCCCGGTCCGCTGGGGGTTGCCGCTGTCGGCGGTGTTCCTCCGGCGTGCCCGGATCGAGTCCCGGACTCCGCTCGGGTGGCTCGCTGGCCTCGGCTCGCACCTGCTTGCGCCCTCGGCCGGCATGCTCGGCCGCCGTCCGTATCGGCCCGCGCGGCCAGAGCGCAACCGCGGCTCGCTGTATGTGCACGTGCGGGGCGACGTTCCGGAGTCCGCGCTACCAGCCTCGTCGCTGCAGCAGGTGCTGGCCCAGGCTCGGGAGCGGTGATGGACTTTCCGGTGACCGATGTGGCGGGCAATCTGCTGTTCTGCGTCGACGGCTCGGTCTGGGCGGTGTGGCGGGTGCTTCCGTACGAGAGTGCCCGTTCGACTGGCCGGCAGCTGCGGGAGCTGTACGACCGCACGGTGACGCTGATGAAGTCGCTTCGCGGTGAGGTGATGATCGCGTCGCTGTGCGAGCAGGTCCAGGCCCACGCGATCGTCCGGCGCTGCCTCGACGGGATCGATCTGGACGCGAACCCGCACTGGGCGGAGACCGTCCACAACGCCTGGGACCAGCTCGACACCCTCGACGTGCTCGGCCGCAGCTTCTGGCTCGCCAAACCCCTGGCCGGGCACGGCTGGAAAGACGCCGTGCAGGCGACGGCGCGCGCGACGGCCACCGCGGTCGGCGAACTGCTCGGCGTACCTGCCCGGCCCGCGTCGGCTGCGGCGGTGGCGGCTGGTCGGGAGCGGGCGCGGGTTGCGGCCCAGGAGCTCGGCGGGGCAGTTCCGTTCCGGCCGGCGACGGAGGCGGAGCTGCTGTGGTGGCTCTGTCGAGCCCCGGTCCGCGGGGTGAACGAACCGCAGCTCGACGGGATCGACACCGTCCATAACACCGGTCTGGTCGTGCGCCGGGGGAGCGGACGCGCCCGGCTGGCGATGCAGCGCGGCTGCGTGTTCGACGAAGGCGGCCGCACGGACCCGGCCGAGGACCGGCAGGGCTGGGGGCCACTTGGGCTCCTGAACCGCCGATTCCTCAAGTGCGTGACTCCGGGCGACGACGGCTTGGTTGCTAGCTACCAGGCCTTCCTCGTGCTGGCGGAGATGCCGCGGGCGTTCACGTTCCCCGGGCACGAGATCCTGGCCCGGCTGGCTGACATCGGGTTCGGTGTCGACTACGCGTTGCGGATCACCGCCGGCTCGAACGAGGACGCCCGCGCCGCCAACCGCCGCCGGACTCGGGACCTGATGAGCCAGGACGAGGAGCACGCCGGCGACACCGCCGGAGTCCCGGCCGATGTGATCTCGGCGCAGGAGGAGATCCAGCACAAGAACGCCCGCCTCGGCGCCAGTTCGACAGAGATCGATCTCGAGGTAGGCGTCGTCGCCTGCGTCTGGGGCGAGACCGCCCGTGACGCCGACGCACGCGCGAAGGCGCTCCGGCAGGCGTTCCTGGGCGGGGAGTACCGGTGGGAACGGCCGCTTGGGGGACAACGCCAGCTCTACCAGTCGCTGCTGCCGGGGAGTCGGACGCCGATGGTGGTGCGCGAGTGTAGCCAGAACCTTCTCGCCACCGACGCTGCGATGCTGCTGCCGGTGTCGGCGACCGACTTCGGCGACCCCGCCGGGGCGCTGTTCGGGCTGACGGTGGACGGTGGCGCCATCACCCCGTTCCTGCTCGACCCGACCTATGGGCCCACCCACGACTCCTCCGGCGGGATCGCGGTCATCGGCGAGCTCGGGGCCGGCAAGTCGGTGATCCTGAAGAACGTCGCCGCGGTTGTGCGGCTGATGCTCGACGGGCGGGTGATCGTCATCGACCGGACCCGCAGCCGTGAATGGGTACCCGTCGCGGCCGCGCTGCCCGGTGACGCGCAGATCGTCGACATCATCGATCCCAGCCTCGACGACCGGCCCGTCTCGGCCGAGCTGCGGCACTCGTGCGACCCGCTGCGCGTCTTCCACAGCACCAGCCGCTCGAGCACCGGCATCGCCGAGACCTTCTTCGCCTCCTGGCTCGACCTGGAATCCAACTCGGCCGAGCGAGACGCGCTCGGCCACGGTCTCGACGCCGTCAGCGGCCACCCTGAGGCATCCAGCAACCGACTTGTCGACACACTGCGAAAACATGGCGCCCGCGACCCGGCGGCCCGTGCGCTGGCCGACCGGCTCGATCGGCTGCGGCGCGACCCGATCACCCGCCCCATCTTCGATCCCGACCTTGCACCGGTCGATCTGTTCGGCGCGGACATGGTCGTGTTCTGCACCAACGAGATTCCGCTACCCAGCGCGCTGGAGATGAGCAACGAGCGGATGGCGGCCCGGGTCCCGCCACGCAAGCTCTTCGGCCGCGCCTTCCACCTGCTCATCGCCGCGATCGCCAAGGAGATCTGCTTCACCCCGGGCCGGTGGGGCGAGTTCATCTGCGACGAGGCCTACAACGTCACCGGCACCCCCGAAGGCCAGCAGATCGCCCTCGAGTTCGTCCGCGACGGCCGCAAGCACGGTGCCGACGCCGCGTTCGGCTCGCACGCCCCGAAAGATCTCGGCGACGACGTCCTGCGCGGCCTGATCGCGGTGCGGTTCCTCGGCCGCCACCGCGACGACGGCCTCGCCCGCGCCAGCCTGGCCTGGCTCGGCGTCGATCCGACGGACGGTCGCTACCACGAACTCGTCACCAAGGACCTCTCGCCGCTCAACCCGGCCGGTGGCGAGGAGGAACGGCAGGCTCGCGCGGGGGAGTTTCTCGTGCGGGACCACAGTGGGCGGATCGGCAAGGTCAAGGTCATGACTCAGCCGTACCGCACCCTGCCGGAGGCCGTTCTGACCACGCCGGACGTATCCCGAGGTCATCGGGCGCATTGAACCCGGCCCCCTGAGCCCTGTCTCACAGAGACGTGCAGGAGGGCGTGATGAGGCTGAGCTGGGGCGTAACTCGTGCACTCGCTGTCGCTGCTGCGATTGTCCTCATCGGACTTCTTGCGCCACAGGCAGCGAGTGGCCAGACGCCACAGAACCCGTGCGAGCCGTATCCGACGTGCCTCTGGGTTCCTGGCGAACAGCCGCCACCGAAGCCGGATCCGGACGCGCCGCCACTCCCGCTGCAGGACGACCCCGGCCACCACGTCCACCTTGGCGGCATCTTCAGCATCGACGACGGCTACGGCCGTGACCTGCACAACTACGACCTCTTCGCCAACCTGCCCGGCCTGCTCGACAACCCGATGCCGACGATCTGGCTGTGGCTGGGCAACATCGGTTTCGCCGTCGGCAAGTACGCAGTCGGCTTCTCCGTCTGGTTCACCGAATGGGCCGCCTCCACCCAGGTCTTCGACTGGATCAAAGCACCGGCCCACGACCTCGAAGGCATCTGGCAGACCTCGGTCCTCGGCGACCTGAAGCTGCGCCAGATCGCGATGCTCATCGCCACCTGCTACCTCGGCCTGCTGTTCGCCCGCGGCCTCACCACCCGAGCGTGGCGGGAGACCGCGTCCACCATCGCGGTCAACGTCCTCGCCGTCGCGATCCTCACCCATCCCGTCGACGTCCTCATCGGCGACGACGGCGTGCTGTCCCTCTCCCGCGACCTCGCCGCCGACGTCTCCAGCGTCATCATGGGCCAGGAGCCCGGCGGCACCGGGAACCCGGCCGCGCCGATCGGCCAGGCGTTCATCGACAACCTGCTGGTCACACCGTGGGAGACGCTCAACTACGGCGCACCCATCAGTCGCGTCAAAGGCATCGCCGGCGCCTGCCAGTACTCCGTCAAGAAGGTCCTCGACGATGGGCCCTGGTCGGGCAAGGACGACAGCACCAGGGCCCGCGAACTCGACGGTTGCCCTGGCGACTACGGCAAGTACAACGAGGTCGCCGACGGTGACCGTTCACTCGGAGCCTGGCTGTACGCGGTCGCGATGATCTTGTTCGCGATCCTGGTGATCTGCCTGAACACCGTGCAGGTTCTGGCCCCGTACCTGCTGCTGTTCGAAGGGCTGCTGCTCGCGCTCGCGTTGGTCGCGGCTCTGGTGCCATCGATGCAACACCAGCTCGCGTACCGGGTCAGCTCGATCGCCGCCACGATCGCCCGGCTGCTGGCCGGCATGGTCTTCCTCGCGGTCATGACCGTGCTGCTGCGCACGCTCATGCTGGCCGACCTCGGCCCGCAGCTGGTCCGGTTCGCCGTCATCGACCTCGTCGTCTTCTCGGGCTTCCTGTTCCGCAAACGCCTCGCGGCGAACTTGCAACGGGTCCGCGGCCAGATCAGCTCCCGGCTGCAGCAGCTCGGCCGACCGCGCCACGCCCCGAAGGCGTTGCCGGCGCCGGTCGTCCCCGCAGGTCCGGATCGGCTTGCCCGGACGGTCAAAGCCGGGACGTCGGCGTTCGCGGAGACCTTCGCGCCGGTCGGGCGACTGAAGGAGCGCCTGGTCACCGCGGGCCGCGCCGGTGGGCAAGCCGGGGGACAGGTGCTCAAGTACACCGTGGGGGCGCCGGTCTCGTGGCCGCAAGCGGCTCAGCGTGCGCAGACGGCGCTCACCGCCAAGGCCGGTATGGCCAAGGCCGCGCTGGCCCGCCGGGCCGAAGTGGCGAAGACTTACGCTACGGCCTACGCCGGGAATCTCGGCACCGCAACCGGCGCGCTGCCCGCGTGGCACGCCGCCACCACAGTGCTCACCGCACTCGGCAACCGTTCAGGCGAGCATAAGCCGGCAGCGTCGACGTACCTCGGTGCCGAGATCGCCGGTGTGACTCCGCCGGCCGCTGGGCGGAAACCGGCGTTCACCGGCAAGGACCTTGGGGCCGCTGCCCGGGGGAAGCCATTGGCTGAGACCTCCTTGGCGCCCGCGATGCTCCCACCGCCCGTCCCGTGGGCGCAGCGGCTGCGCGAGCGGCTCGGCGACGTCGGCTGACGATGAACCCGCTGCTTGCCCTGCGAGTCGCTGAGACCGCACGAGACCAGCTCCGGGAGCACCCCGGCCGTTGGGGCTGTGTTGCAGCGCTGCTGCTGTTCGGGCCGCCTGTGATCTGTGTGTTGATCGTGGTGGTCCTGCTTGCGACGCTCGCCGGGGCAAGCGACACGAGCTCGGCGTCCGCACCGAGCGGTGGGCCGGTGGGAGACATCCCAGCCGACTACCTCGTCCTCTACCGCCAAGCCGCCCAAACCTGCCCCGGGCTCGATTGGACGATCCTCGCCGCCATCGGCAAGATCGAGACCGACCACGGTCGCTCCCCGCTGCCTGGCGTCCACAACGGGGAGAACAGCGCCAAAGCCGGCGGCCCCATGCAGTTCCTCCAGCCGACGTTCGACAGCGTTGTCGCCCGCCACCCACCTCCGCCCGGCGGCGTGCACCCGCCGTCCCGGTACAACCCACACGACGCGATCTACGCTGCCACGACCTACCTCTGCGACTCCGGCGCCCGCGACGGCCACGACCTGCACGCCGCGATTTTCGCCTACAACCACGCCGAGTGGTACGTGAAGAAGGTCCTCGCGCAGGCACAGAAGTACAGCTGCGGCGCGGTGCAAGCCCCGAACGGCGCTGCCCAAACTGCGATCACGTTTGCCTGCGATCAACTGGGCCTACCTTACGTGTGGGGTGGCGACGGCCCTGCCAACGGCGATCGGGGCTTCGACTGCTCAGGCCTAACCAAGGCCGCTTACGCCGCCGCTGGAATCGAACTACCGCGTACAGCACAGACCCAGTACATCGCTGGACCACGGGTTGCGACCGACCGCCTCCTGCCAGGTGACCTGGTTTTCTTCGGAATCAGCTCGAGCCGGATCGTCCACGTCGGGCTCGTACTCTCGAACGATTCGATGATCAACGCGCCGGACTTCGGCAAGCCAGTTCGAGTTGACAAAATCGGGAAGGCCTTCGGCGCTTCTCGGCCGACACTCTGAGGGACCGCAGGCTGGCAGTCGTTGTGTCAGACAGTCCTGCTCCTCGCGGGTCAGCCGATCTGACCAGAGGGCTTCGGTGTCGGCGCAGGGCGTATCAACCCGTCTTGGTCTCCCTGCTGCACCGAACATGCACGAAGACGAGCTGCGACCCAAGGATCGATACGGTTGTAAGAGCTTCAAGGCATTCCTCGGCCACCCGCACGCGACAGCCGAGGCCAAACGAGTGGATGGCCGGGAGGCTTACGCGTGCGGCTGGTAGACCCTGAGCTGGCGCTCTAGGTCGTCCCTCAATCCGCCGGAGTCCGGCAGCAGTGAGCCAGCCAGTCAATGGAGCGGGACGACCTACGGGAAGCCAAGGGTCGCCGTTCGTGCACATCATGTAACGACATCACCGAGGTTTCCGACTCCTACGCGGAGGTAGAGTCGACGCAGGAGGGGACGCGGGACGATGTCAAGGAGACGTAAGCGTAAGGCGCCTCGCAGCGCTCCTCCACCTCCACTCAAGTGGTATAATTCACAGATTTTTATCGCCCTGACAACCATAGCGGGTTTAGTGCTGGCGCTAGTTTCAATCATCGTCTCGACGGCCGGCTACAAACAAGACGCCACTGCTCTCGATACGTCATTAACTCCTGCGGTAAACGTAGTATCATACGAAGCGACGACTCTCGACAAAATTCCTATGGAGTTAACCGAGCACCAAGGTGAGCATACCACCAATTCGCTAATTCCTGCGGCCGCCGTAGATGTCGTGGTAGAAAATCTACATGGTCAGTCGGCCTTGATCACGCGAGTCGACGCAGAGGTTCGCACGGTCTATACTCTACGCGCCTGCGGCGCTGGCGAACTTAAGGCCACTGCTAAGTTCGACATTAAGATCCCAACCGATAGGAACGTGCATGGCCAGTCCTTCGGTCAGTCTAAGTTTTTCGAGGTCGAAGGAAATCGTAAAGACGAGTTTGCCGTTTCAGTCGGTCCTGTCAGTATGCCCGAAAATGCGCTCGCCAATATTTTTCACATTGACCTACTTATCCGCATGCAGTCTGGTGAAACACTTCGCGCGAATGACATCATGTTGATGACGCCAGGAACTAAAGAAGACGACGACCGGTTGATAGGCGCCTTGTCTGGTACAAATAATGGCCTCGGTGGCTCTCCCACATGCCTGAAGGCCGCTCGCGGCTTGGTCGACGCCGCCGTCTCTGCTCGCGCAACAAAGCAGTCGCCTCGCTTGGCCGCGCTCCACGCCAAAATGCACGCCGTAGGGTATTAGATGCTCACCGCTACATTCATCGCCATGGCGATAGCTGCCGGCCCAGCTGGCACAACAATCGAGATTTATCCAGAACACCGCGCACTTTACGCGTACTCCTACCTCGTGGTGCGAGACGCCTTACCCTGCAAGTTACCGAGTGGCGTATCTGGTCCCGACGATTCACGCTCTCGCGGTGTACGCGTGAAGATAAACAACTTCGCCATATACGAGACCGGACGAATCTCTCACGGAGGTTCAATGCGGCAGCCTCATGTCGCCTACGCGTCCCCTGACGACCTTGTGATTAGCCTCCCGGGACAATCTGCCACCGCGCAAGAAACGGTCGCAAGTGTCGAGTGTCGCTCCGATAACGGGAATTGGAGCGAAGTTGGTCATCTTCGGTACAAAACCTTGACCGATAACCAAGACAACCCTGATGGCAGCAGGATTGAGTGGTTCAACCCTATCGTCACATCGCCTATTAGCTTTCCTTGCGGAACCATAAATTGTCTCCCGAAGCAGTGGCAAGTCAGACTAGATAATCGACTACTAACCGACATCTATGCAGGTGATGCGACCCAGCCGCCGTCATTTGACGTGGCAACGGGCACTTCGCCAGGGTTACATATACTCCACCTCTCGGGCGCGAGTTGGAGCTACGAAATCCCCATCATCACGGCGTTTTCGGCCGAACAGTCACCGGCCGCCTCTACGAGTGCTGATCCAGTTGGCAATCAGCCAGCAATGAGTACCACCAGTACGCCGTGGTGGCTGCTCGCGGCATTGAGTACCGTCGGTCTTATCCTACTTGCCATGGTCCTTACAGTATGGCGATCGCAATCCGGAAGAAAGCGTCGGATCTCGATTGTGATAGCGGTATTAGGCTTGTGCGCGACGCTAGGCGGCATACTCTTCCTACTCCGGCCTGCGCGGACACAGACTGGTAGCGGCGAGGTTCCAATGCCCATCCATGCACCAAGGTCTCTCACTGGATTGAGTGGCTTAGTCGCCCCAACTGGAACGTGTGGTGCTTCAACGCCAATCGATCTAGGCCACATGAAGGATTTCAAGTCCGAGGGTGTGCTCGCGGAAATCCGAGTAGATTTAGAGACTATTAAAGGCGATCTGGACGGCGACGGAGCCGACGAGATCGCCGTTAAGATCGCATGCTACCCCACAGAAGGAAAAGTACTACTTGATCAAGCATTCTTGGTCTTCACTGGCCATACTGGCACACCGACTTTTATGGGCGCTGTCAATGCGCGCTTTCAACAGCAAACCAGCTATAACAGGGTCGGCATTGTCGATAAACTGCAAATAAGTCCATCAACTATAACGTCTGATGAGCTTGTTTTTCGACCTGACGATGCAGAGTGCTGCCCGACCGGCAGGGCTGTCGCAACCTGGGTTTACACTAGCGGCGCTTTGTCTTTCATGAATGTTCGTGAATGCGGCGAGGATGATTGCTCCTGACTTCGCTGTCAGACTACGCCGCGGCGCTGACCTCGTCGATTTGCGCGAGTGCAAAGTATGGACGTGACTAGGCTGTGGCCATGCCACACTTATTTTCGCAGTATAGGATTAGCCCATACTGCATCGAAAGAGTCGAGATTATGGCACCATAACGGTTCGTTGTTTGTAGTGACCCACTCAACACTGAGCCGGAGCCTCAGAACGTTCTTAACGGGAAGATTCTTGAGTTCTTCGACTTGATTGAATCCAATTATTTTCTTGAACAATGGACGCGACCTATCGGCTTCAACGGAGTACGCGGCAAAGGTCCACTTCATGCCGGTCTCTTTGTAGTTATCCCACAGTCCAACCATTGCGTCAAATGTGCTCCAGTCACCCCCTAGGTCGTAGTCAACTACCGTGCTCCCGCATAATCTTGGGTTTTGCTGGATCGCGTCTTCGTACTCTTTGCCGCCAAGGTTTACGATGCCTTGTTTGATTTTGTTGCCGCCAACAGGAGCGAACTGAGTAAGAGATGTTTCTCTGGGCTCGGTCGTTTGCGAGGACGGCGATGAAGTTTCAGAAGTAGACGACGGAATATCACTTGAAGTCGAAGCAGGCGATATTGGCGCAGTCTTTTCGGGAATTGGGTTAGATGACACATTGGTTGCACGGTTGGTATCGGCTGTTGAGGATGTCAGCGCCACGGCCGAAAGGGCAATTACAGCAGGACTGAGAACAATCACCACAATGGCCCCGACCATGGAAGGACCAGATAACAGGGCGCCCCAGCGGTTCCATATAGCGAAGATGCCCAACGCGAGTGCAATAACACCGATGACAAGCGCCAACTTTTGAAAACTGTCGAAGAAAAACACGACGATGGCAATAAGGTCAGCGATGAGGCCGAGCCAAGACGTGACCTTTTTATTCAGGGGCACTTTCGGTGGCGACGATGACTACTGCGTAGTGATCATGAAAGACTGCCTTCGGAGCGATAAGCGAAGTTGGTCAATTAATGCGGTAGGTGTAGGAAGTCTACAGGTCGCCGAAGTGGTCTCCGTCATCGCGCCTCAGTCGAGCGATCTTGATCCACCAACCCAGGTTGTCGATCACTCGATTATCTGCTGCTTGCCCTCCCATCAGATCAATGCACGCTGTGCTGTCCGCCTATGACGACGCGGTGCGACGCTGGTTAGCGCCGAAAACATTGACCATACAGATAACAATCGCTACACCGAACGGGTGGTGTTTGCCGGGTGTCGCAGGCGATGCCTGACCTGATCCGTAGGGTGGGCGCCGATCTTGGTCATCAACGGGAAGGGTGCGATGCCAGACGGCTTCGCTGTCGATGTCGAGGCGCTGAACAACACCGGGCTCGGGCTGTCCGATCTGCCCGGCGACCTCGACAAGCTGCAGATCGAGAACATCGACTGCGACCGAAAGTTCATCGGGTACCAAGCTGGCCGACTCGTGCGAGTCGTTCACGACCCGCTGGGCGCTCGGCGTCGAGAACTTGATGAAGGACGACCGGCAGCTCTCCCGTCGCCTGTTCGACGCGGCCGGCGCCTACGTCAGGGCCGGCCAGGCGCACGAGCACAAGCTCAAGGGCATGTTCGGCGACGCCGGGGCCCGATCCGGGCGCGACGGCGATGAGCGATGGTTGAGCTCGGCGAGGCGGAGGGCTCGAAGGCTCTTGTGCCCCGCGAGACGAAGGAAATGCGGGCGTCGGCCGCGCACCTGACGGAGCTTTACATCTCTACGCAGTCGACCCCCTAGATCTGCGAAGTTGAGCATGCTCATGGTGAGATCGGCTCCCCGTAGATCGGCTTCGGTCAGATACACCCAGGAAAGCCGAGATGGGTGTCGAATTCGTGGTGGCGTGCCGAGAGGCGGAGGAGTGAAGCGCCGAGCAGCATCGGCCGGTGGTGTTCTGGCCGGTCGGGACGTCGTGCGATGACGATGATGATGGCCTGGATGTCTTCGGCCAGGGCCTTGGCGTCAGGCGGATATGGCGTCTGATCGGACCATTGCCACGGCGGGGCGGGTTCGCCGTCGCCATAGAAGGTTCGTCCTGACGAGTGCGCTCGGACAAAGGTACACAGAAGTTCGAGGACCGCTGCGTGGTCCTTGGGTGACTCCCTCATCACTTGTTCGAGTGCATAGATGCCGCCCAAACGCTCCTCCAACGTCGGCGCGCCGAGCTGGGCGGTGGCCTTGTGGAAGCGCTCGGTGACCTGTCCGCGGCGGGTCAGCGCATACGAGCGGGCCGTGAAAGCCGCGCCGCTCAATGTCGCTGCTCCAGCGAAAGCCAGTAAGACCGTTTGCCTGACGGTGTTGATCGCATCAGCTTGATCCTTACCTCGCAAGCCTCGCGCTGCGTCAGTAGTCAGCCACCAAGACATCGGGCCAAGAACGAGGAGCACGAAGCCGATTGCACCGACGAGTGACGCCGCTGCGATCAGCCAGGGACGTCGCAGCTGAGTTCGAACGCCGCGAGCCAGCCGAGGAAGTCTCATGACCGCATCTTGCCGGATGCTCGGCTTGGCTCGACGCAACGGCCGGCGGCGCCTCAGGTCGCGCATGGAAGTTCGTGGATGAACAACCTGTCTTGTGGCATGTCGGGGAGCGAGTGGGAAGGCGGGCAGCCGTGGTGTCGACTGACTGGGACAGGGCAAGCGTTGGAGCTTGCGTTGGCGGCGCGTACGCGCGTTCCGGCCAAGAGCGCCTACACGCTGATCGGACGCTCTTTTTCGGCCTGGCTCCGAATGCCGACATGTTCCCCGGCACGCATGGCCGCCAGGTCATGCTGGGGAACAGTGCGCCGAAGGCGCTCCGTCTGGGCGACGTACTCACGAGCGGCGCGTTCTGGTGGGTGACCACCGCTGCGGTCGCGATCCTGATCGCGGTCTTCGTCCTCCACCGACACCTTCGTTCCCGCCACCTCCGCTCCCGTGTCCGGTTCGAGTTGCTGCCGACGGCGACCTTCGATCCGTCGCCGCAAGCCGTGCTCGCCTTCGCGCATCAGCTGGGGCGCGTGCGGCCGGTGCGGGGGTGGGTGCCGAAGTCGGTCGTGGGGGTGCGGATCCGGTTCAGCACGGATTCCGAGTTCGGGAAGATGGTGATGAGCGTGGAGGGGCGTGAGTCTGTGACCGGCGTGCTCAACAAGCTCGTCTATCCCGACGTCGAGATTCGGCGAACGAAGTGCGGGGGTGAAGTGTCCTCTATTGGCGACGAGGGTGACCCCTCCTCGGCTTTCGCCGAGCATCCGTAGGCCTGTTACGGCGCCCCTGAACCTGACGGAAATGCACATGCATTTGCCCGCGCGTGTCCGAGCCTGTTGACAGTGCGCGAGTTCTGCTGCTGGGCTGGCAAGCTGTCAACGTTTTGTCCAGTACTTGTAGGCGGGTCGTCAACAGTCGAAGAATGCTGCGCCGACCTGGGCAATCTGTCCTCCGATCAATCTGTCCACCCTCCTGTCGGGTGATCACGAAAGCATCTTGCAATCCGGAAATCGCCTAGTTCTCGTGCGCAGGTTGTAATTGATCAGTTACGGTGACCAGTGCGGCTGATCGGTCGGGCCGATCACTTTTGACCGGCCCGACGAGTCAGCCAAGCCGATCGCCAGCCGTCGGGAGCAGGGGATCGAGGACACGCAGCGCTGAGCGGGAGGGGTTCACGCGGCCGTGGCACAACCACACACAGACGTCGATCCGTGGCTGGCGGGTGTCGACGTACAGGTGCAGGACAACACCGCCGCCCATGATGCGACTGCGTCGGCCGCGGGGTTCAGCTTGTCGCCGGGAGAGGCGAAGACGGTTCTCGCGCAGGCGCTCAACGCGCTCGACAAGCTTCAGCAGGTTCAACGGCAAACCGAAATTCTGAAGCAGGTCAAACCCGCCGCGCACGACCCGGCCAGCATCGCCTACAACGCTCGGCTGGCCAGCGGGCACGGCGTTTTCGACGCGGCCGGCGATCACGTCAACGCCGAGGCCGATTACCTGCACGAACTGATCGCGAAGATCCAGGTTGCCTTGCGTCAGCTCGGTGACCGCGACGGCGAAGCCGCTCGTGAACTCGGCTCGCCGAACGGGGGCGTGGCGGGATGAATCGCTGGCAGCATGTTGTCGTCGCGTTGGGCGTCGCTGGTCTGGCATGCAGTTGTTCAGTGCCGGACAGCACCGAAGTCGCAGGGAACGCACTTCCGGCGCCGGCTGGTAAGAACGCGTCGGCGCCCGGTTTACCTTTTGCCGGTGCCCCCAAAGTCAGTGATCCTTTGCCGGTGTCGGTGCTTTCCGGCGATCCGTGCGCCGACGCTCTCACCCCGGAGCAAGTCATCGCGGCCGTCGGGGCCAGCGTCACCGGCAAACGCGAAGATCTGGCTCTGACCGGTCCGGCCTGTGCGTGGTCCAATCACAGTACCGGGGGCGCCGTCGGGATTTCCTATACCGTCAACACCCACGTCGGACTCAGCGGGGTTTACGCCAACACGCAGCCCCAATCGGCTGTGTGGCGCGTGCTCCCGGACATCCAAGGCTTCCCAGCGGTCGCGCACGCAGGAACCAAAGGCGGCGAAATACCCGTCGGCTTCTGCCAGGCGAGCATCGGTCTCGCCGACAGCATGTCGATCGACGTGAGCCTTACCTTGGGCGCGAGCAAGCGCAACACCGAAGACGCATGCAGCCTGATCCCTCAGATCGCTGACATGACAGTCACGACACTGAGAGCGAAGGCAGGTTCCTGATGTTTCCCTTCGACCAACTGGGGCCGGCCGCGCACAACACCCTCCGAAATGCCGAGGAAGCAGGCTCCGCGCTCGTGCACACTGTGCAGGATGCCGTCGAATGGGCCGACGACCTCTTCGCCGGCAACGTCGGCGTTCAGGCGATGCCGGTTCCCGCTGTCGTCAGCCACGTCATGGCCGGCAACAGCTCCAGCTGGACCACGAGCGGAATCGGGTCCGGCGACGTCGCCGCGGCACACCACGAAATCGCCGCGGACCTGACCACGATGCTGAACAACCTCGAGCCGACCTGGACCGGCAGGGGAGCCGAAACCGCGAAGCAACGCACCAAAGCTTTCAGCGATCTGATCGAGCGCGCTGCGAAGACGCTGGGATCGAACGGCAGCAACGTCACCGACGCCGCGTATGGCTTCGAGCTGGCGAAACGCTCCATGGAACCGATGGGCGAACGCCCGGACAAGTCGTTCTTCGACGTCGCGACCCCCTGGAACACCGACACCGAGGACGCCATCGCGGCCTACAACGCGAAGGCGCGGAAGAACCTCGAGATTTACAACGCCTATGTCGCGCACCTGGAAGGGCAAGGACAAGGCCTGTCCGGCGATTACGGCCCACTCAGCCTTGCCGCGGCCTCCGTCTCGGAGGACATGAAACCGGCCGACGCGCACCGCGTGACTGCTGCCCAGGACGAACGCTCGATCGAGCTACGGCGGGACGATGGCGATACCACCTCGTCGGACCGGCAACTGCCTCTCGATGGCACTCCGAGAACTACCGAAGAACATCCTGGAAGCGATGCCCGCGTACCCGTCGGCACGTCGGGGCCCGGAGCGGAGACTGACCGTTCAGAACCCGCAGGCGTGACCACGACGACCGGGGTGCGGGATGGGCAGACGCTCAGCGGCCTGCCGTCGATGTCGCAGTTCGGACAGGCCGTGGGCAGTCCCCTTTCCGACTCGGACGGTCGGAGACTCGCCGGGTTCTCGTACTCGCCGCTCTCCTCGGCGCCGAATGCGGGTACGCCGCCGCGAGCCGGTACAGGGGAGGTGGGCAGCGCGCCGCCTCACCGGCTGCCGAGCGCGGGCGGCCGGGTTACCAGCACCGGTCCCGGCGCCGGACGGGCGGGGACGGGATCTGCCGGCATCGGCCCTGCGGGTTACTCACGTCCGGCTGAGGAAGATGGGGAACACGAGCGCAAGTACGTACGAGACGACGGCAGCGTATTCGCCGACGTCGAGGACGGGCTTGTCGATCCGCGCACCGGCTTCATGCCGGTCCCCCCGACCATCGGAACCTGACGCGCTTCGGGTGTAACCGGCATTGGCCTTCCCCGCCTGTCGTCCTGCATCACGGAGTGTGTCGTGGCCGTCATCGACCGACCCATTGTCCTGCCCAAGCTCGCTTTCTTGACCGCGTGGAGCATGGTCGAGACGAGCGAGCTACCGCCCGCGTTCGGTACCAGCCTGCACAACTGGATCACCACGGACGGTCGCCGGGAGCTCGAGATCAGGGCGATTGCGGCCTTGACTGATCTCGGCTTGGCCCGCAACAAGCGGCTGAGCGGGCTGTGGCGGTCGACGGCGGCCGTTCTCGCCGGTGCCGGTCGCGAGTACTACGCGTTCAGCAACTTCGCCGACGGACGCTCCTGCGCGGTCCTCCTGGCGTCGCGCAACGGCGACGCCGTCCGGGCGATCATCGATGACAACGTCGTATCCCTCGATCCTGTGCGAGACAAGTGGCTCGCGACCGCACTGCTGGACACGTTGCCCGATGTGCCCGCCGCGAAGGTCTTGCCCACAGTCGTGACGAAGGTCGCGCAGGACGGCGATGGCGGGTTGCCGGACGACGCGAACGGCGAGGAAGCCGGCTACCTCGACGACGTGATGCGGCGGCCGCGGCACGCAGTCCACCAGATTTATGTCGCCCGCCGTGACTCGGCCGGCGAACGGCACCGGAGCATGCCGATCACCGCGATCGATCTCGAGGAGTCGGGCCGAGTACTCGTCTACCCTGACTCCGAAGGCAACGTGGTTCTGATTCCGGCGGGCGCCAAAGAATTCGTCTCGACGCTGAACAAGACGTTCGCAGGCTTATGACGCCGTCAGCGGAGCAAGGTCGTGAGCACGCCCTCGACGAGCTGCGTCGCTTTGGCGCAGGTAGCGGTGACCGGTTCGCCGCTCGGGCCGTTGTACAGCGTCGCGAGGCCTTGGCTGGACGCGACGTCGACGATCACCTGACAGGACGTGAAGCTACCGCCCTCTCCCTTGCTGAGCACCCATTCTCCGGCCGGGTAGCCGACCACAGTCGTGGGTTTGACTTGACTGCCGGGGCCGGTGATGAGCGGTAGCGGGCGCGCCTTGGGGTAAAAGCGGACTTCCGCGGCTGCGGACAGCGGTGGTCCGCTGGACAGCCGGCATTCTGATTGGTCGCCAGCGCCGACCAGGACGGTCTCGTGGGCATCGTTGCGATGGGGGAGGCCGAGCTGTTTGGCGAGGTCAGTGGGCACCGCTGCGCAGGGTTTCGTGAGGTAAGCAGTGACGTCCAGCGGAGCGGCCGTTATCGGAGGTGCCGTCGCCGACGTCGTCGGAGGTGACGCGTCGGGGCCGGTACAGGCGGTAGCGGTCATGGCGATCGCTACGCCGCAGACCGCGGCTCGGCGGATCGTGTCAGCCATCAAGGCGCCTCTGAATCGGAGTGGCTGGCGCAGTGACACTTGCCGGGCCGTGCTGGTCGATCAGTTTTCGGTGTTCCTGGTCCACCTTGGAATCGAATTCCGCGACCGGCCGGTCGGTGGAGGAGAAGTCTGCGTAGTGGAAGCTCGGTGAGGTCACGTTGATGCTCGGCGGCATCGGCGCGAACAGCTCGTTCTTCTCGCCGAGCAGGTCTCGTTCGGCTTCCTGCGCCTTGCCCAGCGCAGTAGCGATGATGTCCTGATAGGTGGTCAGCACTTGATTTTTGGCTGCCTTGTAGCCGGAGGCGACGTCGGCGAACTTGTCGCCGTCGACCGCCAGCTGCAGCCCTGCGGACGATGCACCGATGACGACGCCGGCGCTGGCGGTGAACCAGGCACCACCGGTGGCGACGCCCAGGACCGCCGAGACGACGCTCGCACCGACGGAGATCGCGATCTTCGTGTCGGCGTCGGCGTGCTGCTGCAGTGCCTTGGCGACCGCGGCGCTGGTGGCGTCCGCTGCCGCGATGTAGTCCCGCCGCGCTTGTACGGAGGCGGCCAGCAGGATCGCGAGCGACTCGACGGTCTTGACGAGGTAGCCAGCTTGCTGGCCCAGGAAGGCCTGGATCATCGAGACCTGGCGCCGGAAGGCGTCAGCGCCGCCACCCTCCCAGTCCTGGACCGAATAGTCGATCGTGCGGAAGGCGTCGATGATATCGGCCGAGGTTTCCTGGTCCAGGGCGCGGCCGACCTTCTTCATCCGCTCGAACTCGTCGATGATCTTCTGTGGATCGAGGCTGATGACCTTGTCAGCGTCGTCGAGCAGCCCGCGGAGCAGGACCGCGCCGCCCCCTCCGGGGTAGGTCTCCGGTGAGCCCAGCCACTTTCCGTCGGGCTGCTCGTGATCGAAGAGATCGATGAGCCGCCGGGCGGCCCGGTCGGCGGCGGAGCGCACTTCGTCGTCGGTTTTCCAGTCGCCCACGGCTACCCCTGCCCGTCGGCGCGGCGGTAGAGCGCGACGATGGCTTTGGCAGCGTCCGCGGTGGCATCAACTACTTGGACGCCGTGCTTCTGCCTGGCGGCGATTTCGTCGGTGAAACGTGCGTAGCTCAACTGAAAATCGTTGACGGCACCGAAGGAGCCAGGCCCGGCAAGACCTTCATGCGCGTTCAACACCGGAAGTTGAGCTGCCATGATGTCCCGCAACGCAGGAAGAGCGCTGTCACCGACGCGCTGCAGCTCGTCGAGCGCGACCTTGAAGCCATTCCCCACGGGGCCTCCCCACCCTCGTTCAGGTCATATCAACTCACCATAGCTGATCGATTACACTCCGCAAGTGTCATGGGTCACCCATGCGTTGTCCGGTCATGGCGCTGAACCGATTCAACAACTTGATACGCAGGTATGAGTGTGATGGGCGCCGATTCGGCAGACTCGTTCAACGCTCAGCGAGTCGGCATTGGGCTGTGCTCTGCCGACGGGATCACAGCTGTTATCTCCCCCGTGAGCTCTTGGCCATAGTGGTCAGGTCAGGGGACGGCCTTCTTCGCCTGGAATTCGCTGAGCATGCAGGGCTTCACCGAGACGGACGTCGAGAACGCGTCGACGCAGTCGTGAGTCGGTGACCGGCGTGCATAGCAAGCTTGTTTAGCCCGACGTCGAGATCCGCCGGGGGGCGTTCAAGGGCGAAGTGTCCTCTGTCGGCGGCGAGGGTGATGTCTCCTCGCCGCCGACGGGACGACAGCGGTGATCTCTCCCCAGTGATCTCCAGCCCATCGTGATCAGGTCAGGCGGCGGACTTCTTGCGCGAAGAACGCTTCCGCGGCGCCGGGGCTTCCGTCTCGGCGACCTGAGCCTGCTCGAAGGCGGAGACCACCTCGGAGGAGAGCCGTCCCCGCTCGGAGACCTCGTAGCCGTTCGCGTTGGCCCAAGCGCGGATCTGCTGGTTGCGCTCGCGGTCGGACGCGTTGGTGGTGGTCGACTGGCCGGTGGCGACGCGGACCTTGCGGCCGCCGATGCGGCGGCCGGCGCCGATGTAGCGGGCGAGTTCGTCGCGCAGGGCGGCGGCGTTGTCGTCCGAGAGGTCGATCTCGTAGGTCACGCCGTCGAGACCGAACTGCACGGTCTGAGTGGCGGCGCTGCCGTCGATGTCGTCGAGGATCTCGACGAGGACTTTCTGGGCCACTGAATGCTCCTCGGGATGGATGTGCGTCCAGGAACATCTGCAACTTGCAGATTTTGCCGATGTTCTGTCAGCGAGTGTATCCACATGCCGCTCGGAAAGGAAAAGTAGCCCCCGTGCTCGGCTGCATCAAAACCCGCTGATGTCTCCCATGACTGATGATGCAAACCGTTCGTGGGAGGAGAACCCGCCGTGCATCTCCAGCCGCTCTCGCCGGGCGTTCACGTGGCCCGAGCCGAGCTCGTCCTCGCGCGGCCTGCGCACCTTCCGTTGTCCGCCTTGCCGATCCGGCCGGACGATCCACTCCAGACACTGGCGAACGCGCTCGGTGACGTTCGCGTCGACCTCGGTGAATCGGTGCAGGTCTGCCTTGATCTCATCCCTTTGACGCCAGCGCGAATCCGGCACCTCGCCCGTCGATCGATGCCGCATTCCGGGGGAAACGGTATGAGGCCGTTCGGCGTAGTCGCCGACGTGGCTGCGGAACTGCTCGGTGAGTTCTTGCCCATCGCTCGTTCGCAGGCCGGCGGGCGTTCCCGGAAAGTGACAGCTTCGCCTCAACGAGTGAAGAACAAGTTCGTGGCCGATGAGCCGGTTTTCGCCATCCAGGTACTGGTTCGCTGTGTTTCGGAAATCCCGGGCCGGGCGCAGGCGCACCTGCGCAGCGTCATCGGGGCGTTCGACATCTTCCGAGGTGAGAACTACTGGAGGGTCCGCGGCCCGCGGGTCGTCGGCTGGCACTTCGGCGCGGACACCACGGGGGTGCGCCGGTTGTTCGACCGCCGCTTCCGGACCGGCCTCACGAAGCCACGGCCGGGCTCGCTGGTGACGACCAGCGAAATCGCCGGCCTGCTGAAGCCGCCGTCAGGCCGTTGCCAGTCGCCGGCGATCGCTCGCAGCCGAGGCTGGGTGCTTCCGGCGCTACGGGAAGTCCCGACCTACCGGCCGGGGACAGGTCTGGTGCGGCTCGGCTACGTCACCGACGTCAACGGCGACGAGCGACTGGTTGGCGTGCCCCTACGCGAGCTCCTGTTCTCCGCGCGCTTTGGCAAGGCCGGCTTCGGGAAGACTGAAGAAGCACTGGCCCAAGCCATCGAAATCGCCCGGCTCGGCGGCGGGGTCTGGTTCCTCGACCCGCACGCCGACGGCTGGAAGCGCGCCAAACCCTACCTCTCGGACCCGGAGCTTCGGGCGCGGCTGTGGGAGGTCAATCTCGACGTGCGCGGCCGGGGCAAGCGCTTGCCCGGCTGGAATCCGCTGAGCATGCAGGGCTTCACCGAGTCCGACATCGAGGACCGCGTCGACGCGGTTGTGACGTCGTTTGCCGCGGCGCTGGGCTGGGGTGACGCGGCGCCGCGGGCGAAGTCGATCCTCACCAAGGCTTGCGAGGCGCTCTGCTACCTCGCGATGCGGCTCCCAGCAGACTGTGCGCCGACGATCTTCCAGATCCCCACCCTGCTGGACGACGAGACCTGGCGGGAGTCGATCCTGCCAGCGCTGAAGCCGTCCGTGCGCCGGTACTGGACCGACTCGTTCCCGAAGCTGGCCCCGGACGCGACCACGGTCATCACCAACATCATCAACCGCCTCCGGACCAGCCCGACGCTTTCCGCGTTCCTCGGCTCGTCGGTGACGACCTACGACGTGCGGCGGGCCATGGACACCGGTCGGATCGTGTTCGTCTGCACCACCGGCACCGGCGAGACGAACAAGCTGATCACCTCGTTCATGATCTACGACCTGTTCCGCGCCGGCCGCTCCCGCGCCGACACCCCGGTCGAGCAGCGACGCAGGTGCGACGCCTTCGTCGACGAGCTCGCCGCGGTCGACGGCGCCTCCCGCGGCTACCTCGCGGCGATCCTCGAGCAACTGCGCAAGTACCGGGTCGCGCTGCACGCGATGAACCAGATGCCCGACCGGCTCGCCGCGGAGACCCGCAGGGCGCTGCTGCAGAACCAGTCGCTGCTGATGACCTCAGCCGCAGCGATCGACGGCGCCCGCACGGTCGCCCGGGAGTTCGGCGGCTTGGTTCAACCGGCGACGGTCACCGAGCTGGAGCAGTTCCACCACGTCGTCACCGTTACCCTCGGCGGGCAGCGCACGACCCCGTTCAAGATCCGCGGGCTGCACGTCGACGACGAGTTCGCCGAGCACTTCCACCCCGAGTGGAACGCCGACGTCGACCAGGCCCTCGACGCCAACCTCGCCCGCCGCCCGATCGGCGAGGTCCTCGACGAGCTCGAGGACTTGGACGACCGGATCCTCACCGCCGTGCAGGCCGCACGGCCGACCCTTCAGCCGCGCCGTGGACGTCCGCCAACCCGGGGCAGCGGCGCGGCGATCGATCTGACCTCGAGCGTGGAGTGACCGTGGACGTCTTCCAGCGTGAGGCCCTGACCGTTCTCTACTGGCACCGGCTGGTGTCCACCGAGCAGGTACGGCGCCTGGTGGCCCCGGAGCTGTCCCCGGTCACCGTGCGCGCGAAGCTAGCTGGTCTGCGCAGCGCCGGGCTGGCTGACCGGATCGCCCGGGAGCACCGGCCCCGTACCTGGCATGTGACCCCGGCCGGCGCCGAGGTCGTCGAGGCGGCCGGGACAGTGGACGCCCGCGCTTACCGGCTGCCGGGCTCCGTGGTCGCGCATCTGCTGCAGGAGCACACCCTCGACGTCGTCGAGACCGGCCTCGCCTTCGTCGAGAAGGCTCGGGAGGGCGGGGACGAGTGCGGTCCCTTGTCCTGGACGCCGGAGGTCGCCCACCAGTTCCGTGACCGCGCGGGAGACCGGCGCGGGGTCGTGATCGCCGACGCAGTCCTGCACTACGTCCTCGAGGAGGCCGGACGGCGCTCGCAGCGGACACTGTTCGTCGAGTTGGACCGCGCGACGATGCCAGTGGCTCGGCTGGCGCGCAAGCTGGTCGGCTACATCCGCTACCACGACCACGCCCCAGCCGGATCGGGCCGGAAGCCGGTCTGGCGGGAGCGGTACCCCCGGTTCCCGCGAGTGCTGATCGTCCTTTCCGGCGCCGAGCAGCCCGCGCTCGAGCGCCGGCTCGCCGACCTGCGCGCCCACGTCCAGGCCATGCCCCTCGTGAGCACGGCCGCCGGGAGGGTCGACATGATCGCGACGACCTTGCCCCGGCTCGTGGCGCACGGCCCGGTGGAGCCCGTGGCCATGCCGTTGCTCGGCGACCCGCGGTGGGTGACCGTGTTCGGCAGGCTGTCATGACCGAGGTCGTGGCGCAGTTCGGGCTGTCACCGCGGCTGCGGCAACGCCGGTTCGCGCTGCTCCCGCTGCGTGGCGAAGGCACGCCGTTCACCGAGCTGCAGGGCCGGCTCCCCGGCGACGCCACCACGCCGGCCGACCTCGCGGATCTGATCTCCTCGATCGCCAGCGTCGGAGTGTTGCAGCCGGTGCTGGTGGAGGAGATCGACCCGGGCGACGGATCGCATCCGGCGATGAAACTGGCCGCGGGGGAGCGGCGGCTGCGCGCGTGCCGGTGGGGCGCAGTCAACCGGCCGGACAATCCGCACTTCGCCGCGCTGCCCGCCGTGGTCTGCCCAGGGCCCCTGTCGGATGAGGAACGCCGGATCTGGCAGCTGGTCGAGAACCTCGCGCGGGAAAGCCTGCGGCCGGGCGAGCTCGCCGCCGCCTTGGTCCTCGACCGCTGCGCCGTCCTGCTGGGCAAGCTGCTGGCCGGCGGCCACGCCGTCCCGGCCGAGGTCTACGCGATCGATGACCCGATCGCCCGCTTCACCGCGATGGAACGCATCCGCGGCAGCGACAAGCAGTGTGCCGCGCCCTGGGCCGAAGTCCTGAACCGGCTCGGCCTGCAGCTGAGCCCGCGCAAGGCCCGCGAGCTGGTCCGGGCGTTCGCCGAGATGCCTCGAGAGGTCGCCGAGGAGATGGACGAGGCGAAGGTGTCACTGCACACCCGCATCCGATTCATCGAGCTGCGCCGCGGACGGGAGCAAGCCGCCCAGGACATCTGGGCTGCCGTGAAGAACACCGGCCAGACCCGGCTGCTGCCTTCCGCGCTCGCCGCCGTTGCCAACGGGGAACTGAGCGCAGAGCAAGCTCTGGTCGAGGCAGAACGCGTCCAGGAGCAAGCCGATGCCGCTCGAGCCGACAAGCTCCGCGCCAAGCCCGAGGCGCAGGTCGCCGCGGTCGACGCCCGGCTCGTCGAGCGCGCTCTCGCCGCCCTCCGCCAGCTGCTGCTCGAGTTGGTCCAAGGCACCGAGCTGCGGGAACACGACCGCGGCTCCCTGGCGCTGCTGCTCGATCAGCTCGGCGACGTCCTCCACAAGGGAGAAGCGGCGTGAACACCTTCCTCGGTATGCCCTCAGCGCCGGCCGCGCGCTGCGACTGCAGGCGCTGCCCGTGGTACGTCGACGCCGAGCCTGCAGTCGGCATCGCGCCGTTGTGCTCCGGCTGCAACTCCGACTGCGCCTACTGTGGCTGCGCCCGCTCCGACTGCCGAGCGTGCCCGATCCGGTGCGGCTCCCGCACCGACATCGACGCCTGGATGCGCGACGTCGGCGGCACCCTGGAGTTCGACGATCTGACCGTCACCAGCCCGCTGCCGGGGTCGCTGCCGGCGTTCATCCCGCAGGTCGACGGCTCCAGCGTCGCCGAACTCGACGAGGTGGTCCGCTGGCCGGCGTACGCGGTCGGGCTGCGGCGGGTGTTTTCTCCTCGCACCCACGCGCTCTACCCGCGCTGGTGCGACGGCCGGACCGCCGCCGACGTACTCGAGGTACCGGACACGGCGCTCACCGTCCTCAGCGGATACGGCGAGGACCCGCTCGTCGAAGCGTTCTGGACGGCGCGGCACCGCGATGACCTGCTCAACCGGATCGCCGAACTGCACTTCGGGCTGGTGCTGGCGCCGAACTACTCGATCTACGGCAACTGGCCGCGCGCCGAGCACCTGATCAACATGCGCCGCTCGCTGATCATCGCCGCCGAGTTCGCCGCGGCCGGGATCCCGACCGTGCCGAACCTGTACTGGTACCGCCTCGAAGACCTGCGCCGCGAGGCCGACTGGGTCGTCGACACCGAGCCGGCCGCTGTCGCGGTCAACGTCCAGACCGTGCGGGAGAACACCAACTGGCAGACCTGGGCGCTGCCCGGCTTGTCCTGGCTGGCCGAGAACCTCCCGCCGGACGTAGCGGTGATCCTGACCGGCCTGTCGCGGCGGGATCGCATCGAGACCGCGCTCGACCTGTTCGGCGACAGGCTCGTCGTGATCAGCCAGAACCCGGCGCAGTACGCCCTGCACGGCGCCGTGATGACCGCTGACGGTCGCCAGGACGTCCACGCCCGCATTCCCGACGCATTCGCCCGCTCCGTCCGGTTCATGGCCTCTCTGCTTCCCCACGGCACCGCCGCCACCCGGGGAGGTACCTGATGTCCCGGCACGTCTGGGTTCTGCTGGGCTGGTCGTCCGAACACGGCGTCGCGGTCGCGGTCGTCGGCGTCGTGGGCCTCGATGCGGAGAAGCCGGAAAGCTTCGTCGAATGGGTCCCGCGGGAACCCGTTGCCGGACGGATCTGGCGTGAACGACTTGCCGGCTCCGACCCGGCGACGCTGGCCGACCGGATGGCGTTCTGGGCCGAGACGCCGGTCTCTCCGGCCGTGCGGGTGGAGCCGGCCGAAGGAACCCTCGGGGACGTGGTGAGGGCGCAGGTCGACGACGTCCTCGGGTCGGCGAACTGAGCCGGGACCGCCGATGGGGACCAACGCCAAAGCCAGCCACGCCGCCTACACCGTCGCGCCCGCCGGTGCCTTCGCCGAGCACCTCGCCGCCGTCTGCGCGAATACTGAGGAGCCCGCGGACGCAGCCGAGGCCGGCCTGCAGTTCATCGCCGGCATCGTCGCGGGCGGCATCGACCCCGACGACGCGTTCGGACCGCCGGCGATCGACCTGCCCGGCGATCCGGTCGAGGGCTATGGCGTGTTCTCCGCCGCGGTCGGCACGGCGCTCGCCGCCGGGAGCCAGCTCTCCGACACCGCCGCCGGGCCCTACCAGGAGCAGCTCCAGGCACTCAGCGCCGAGTACCTGGCAAACCTCGAGCCCGGGCAACTCGCCGAGATCGCGACCGCGTCGGGTTTCGAGCATCCGGAGCTGGTCGGGATCGGCGGGCAGGACCCGCATCCCCTGTCCGTGTGGCTGAATCCCTCCGTCCCCGCCGATGCCGAAGTCAAGAAGAAGATCCAGGCCCTCGCGCAGGCCCGCCACGACGCCCTCTGCGCCGGCCAGACGATCAACGGCAAAACGCTCGCCGAGTGGGATCTCCCGGCGACCGCCTCGGCGTTGCCTGAGGGATTCGAGGGGTGGGCGGCAACCGAAGCCGACCTCGCCGAGGTGCAGGGCGACTTCGACGCTGCCGCGGCCGCGTGCGCCAAGCAAGGCGCCGCCGCTGAACCCGAGCTGGTCGCCGCGTTGGTGCACTGGGAAAACCGGATCGCCACCGCGCAGAGCGTCGACCCGGCTCAGGACTTCGGCGTCGCGACCGCGGCGGCCCGTCACCACGTCGACGAGCTCCTGGGAGCCGTCACCCCGCTGCAGCTCAGTGCCGCGGTGACGACCGGGAAGCACGACGGGCACATCGCCGATCCGCAGCTGCAGACCCTCGATGCCCACCAAGTCCTGCAGCTGCTGCGCGCCTCCACACCGGAGGCCGAGCGTCAGGAGATCGTCGGCGTCGTCGCCGAGCGGTCGGCGATGCTGGCGCACTCCGCCACATGCGCCGCCGAGGCCACCGCCACCCTCGATGCCGGCCCGGTCGACCAGGGGACCGCCGGTGCGCTGGTGCCGCAGCTGCGGGCGATCGCCGAAGTGCACGCCGCCGCCACGGCATGGGACACCTTCGATCCGGCTCCGCTGAACGAGGCGGTTCTGCACGCCGGCCAAGCGAAGGTGCTTGCCTGGGCCGACGGCCAGAAGGTCGGTGACCTGCGGAAGTTCGTCGCCGGTGCCGGCATCGTGACGTCGGCCGAGGCAGCAGCGGCGACCAAGTCGACGCTCGGGAAGCTGCTGCAGGGCCACCTGAATGCCTCAACCGCGACGGTCAGGGCCGTCAAGGGCACGCTCAAAGCTCCCGCGAAGCCGGCTCCGGTCCCGAAAGCGTCCCAGGACCCGCCGAAGCGTCTCAGCCGGTTCGGGATGCAGCATGCTCAGCTCGTCGCCGCTCTGCAGCAGGCTTCGGCTGCCCACGCCGTCATACCCAAGGCCTTGGATCCGGCTGTCGTTGCGGCCTGGGACTTCGGGGCGGGCACACCGGCGAATCTCGGCGGGACCCATCCGAAGACCCTCCACACCGGACCGGACGGCACGACGTGGATGGCCAAGCGGGAAGGAACCCCGCACGCGCGCGCCATCACCCAGACCGAGGCCGCGGCTTCCCGGCTCGCCGCCCGCGCCGGCCTTCCCGTCGTCCCGGTCTACGCGACCAAAGTCGATGGCAAGCCCGTCAGCGTGCAGCCCCTGCTCACCGGGGCCAAACCGATCGCGGGTACCGCGGCGAGCTGGTCGCAAGCCGACGTCGACGAGATCGTCCGGCTGCACGTCACCAGCTGGGCACTGGGCAACCACGATCCCCACCAGGGCAACGTCCTGCGCACGAGTGCCGGCGGGCTCGTGCCCATCGACCAGGGCCAGTCGTTCAAGAACTTCGGCCGCGACAAGCTCAAGCTGGGCTACCGTCCCAGCACCACGGCCGTCTACCACCAGGTCTACGACGCTCACCTCGCCGGCAAGCTAGGTAAAGGCGTGCAGGTCAACCCGGCGGCGGCGCACTCGGTCATCCGCCGGCTCGAGTCCGTGCCCGACGCCGAATGGCGCGCCATGCTCCACACCGTCGCCCACGCCGGCGCCGCGCAGAAGCTGACCTGGGTCGCGCCGATGCGTGCTCGCGCCGCGAAGGCGAACGGCATCGCGGAGTCCGCCGTAACCTCCGGCCAGATCGCCGAGTCCTTTCTGGACTACGCCGTCGAGCGCAAGAAGACTCTGCGGCGCGACTTCGTGAAGTTCTTCTCGGAGGACCTGAAGATTTCTACCGCCACCGCGCTGGCGCACCTCGGCAAGACGTGATGGGCACCAACGCCAAAACCACCCATACCCCGTACGCGATCGCCCCGGCCGGCGGGAGCGACCCCGTCGAAGTCGACGAACAGCCGGCGGTATTCGTCGACGAGCCGATCGCCACTGAACCGGGGCAACAGCCGGTCACCCCGATCCCGCTGACTCCGGATGTCGGACACGCCTACGGCGAGCCCGTGCTCGTCGGGGGCGCCGATCTGAACGCCTCAACCGCCACGCTGGTCAGCTACCACAGCACGAACGGTCCCCGTACCGTGCTGCACGCCCGCGTCGACGAAGACGCCGAAGCAAAGCTGCTCGACGCACTCAACATCAGCCCCGGGATGGTGCCGACGCAGGTCGAGCAGCAGGTCACCGGCCGGCTGCCCGTCGACGAGCAACACAACCTGGCCGAGAAGATCATCACCGCCGCCAAGAGCGTCAACCACCACATCGCCAACGGCACCCTCACCGCCGAACAGGGGCCGCCGGCGACGACCGTGCAGAAGATTGATGCCGCGGAAGCCGCCATTCAAGGCCACGGCGACGCGGCCTCGCCGGTCGAGAAAGCCATGCTCGATCACTACGCCGCCCAGCTCCAGGCCGTGCAGCACGCCGTCGCCACCGGCACACCGGTCGCTCAGGTCACGCCGTTCCTGCACCAAGGCACCGAGCTGGTCACCGTCATGGTTCCCGCGTCACCACCCGACGGGGCCGACGGGGCGGTCGCCGTGCTCCGCGACGCGACCCGGATCAAGCCGGAGCTGGACCTCGACACCGGACAGGCCAGCTGGGACGGCGCCCGCGCGACCAACGTCCTGGGCAAGGAGTACGCCATCGACCTCGGCGACGGCTACCAGGCCGTCTACCGCCCCTACAGCGTCAACGACCCCGCGACGACCGAGTACTCGCTACGTGGGCGTCTTGAGGTCATCGCGCCTGCGGGGGAGGGACATGGCCCTGAGCTTGTCGCGCGGCTCGGGCGGCTCAACCTGGCCAACCGGCCGATGACCCGTGACGAAGGCGAGTACACCTACCTCACAGCCAACGTCACCGCCCAGAGCCTGGACGGACGTGCCGAGGTCGTCGCCGCGCATGCCACCGGCCAGCACCTCGAGGAGATGGTCCGGCAGGAGATCTTCCACGAGCGTGCCCACGAAGCGGTCGGCATGACCGGCCCGCAGCTGGCCGATTTCGCCAGAAACATCCAGCTCGAGGCCCACACCCGCGCACTCCCGGCGAAGGTGCGGGTCCTGCGCGACGCCGTCGCCAAGGTCACCGGTTTCGACGACGGGCACGCACTCGCAGCCAGTGCCGGCTACGACCCGGCGCCCCGGCGTTCGGCCGGCTGGCTCACCTGGACCCGGTTCGACGTCGGCAACGCCGCAGGCAAGCTCAGCAGCGCAGTGGCCGGCCGGTCATTGGTCCACTCGACTTCGGTCACCGGCTTGAAGGCGATGCTGGCCACCGGCGTCCTGGCGTCCACCGAGCGCCGAACAACGATGGGCACTCACGTGGGTGTGGGCAAGAGCGAAGGAGCCGACAAGCTCACCGGTGGTGCAAGCTCGGTGTTCCTGCGTGTCCACGCGACATCGTCCCTGGATTGCGGCCTGAAGCTGATCTGGGACCAACCGGACCGGCTGTTCACTCGTGCCGACTACTACGGCGCCGACGGCGACACTTTCGGTGTGGTCAATCCGGCGAAGCTCGACGAGTACGGTGCCAAGTCGACCAAGGACCCGTTCGAGATCGCCATGTTCGCCAACCCGAGCAACGAGGTGATGTTCGCGGACGGCATCGATTTGCTCGGTCCGGAGGGGCCGAGCCGCATCCACTGCAGCAACACGACGCAACGCGCTGAGATCCAAGCGATGCTGCAGGCCAAAGGCATCACCACCATCGCCGGAAAGCCGATCGAGGAGGTCGTCGCCGCATGAGCGATCTGACCGCCGACCAGCTGTGGACTAGCATGACCGAGCTGCTCACCGGCCACCGGCAGGACACGGGCAACGATCTGCCGGGCGCCGAACTCGTCGTGACCGAGGACGAGCAAGAGGTGTTCCTGGCCGCGCTCGCCCGGCACGCTCGCCGGGACCGTGACGAGTCCATGGTGATCTGGATTCGTCCGCTCGTGGCTTCCGCCGGCACCCACGGCGGTCTCCCGGTATTCGACCTCTCGATCGTGCGCCGGCGTGCCCTGCATGTCGTGGCGGCGCAGGTTTCCAAGGGCGGGCTCGACCTCGAGCTGGTCACCGGCCAGCACGCCCGCGTCCAACCCGCTCGCGGTAGCCGGCTCTCCATGCTTCAGGACTTCGACACGTGGATGACCACCCTGCCGCTCGAACAACGAATCGCGGCCGAGGCGCTCGACAGCGACTGAATCTGCCCCGTTGCGGCCGGCGCGTGTCTTCGACAAGAGCAGAGCGACCCGGTGGTGGTGGGCGATGAGACTTGAAGACGAGGCGCCGGAGGTCGAGGCCGTCGAGTGGGTCGCCGACCACCTGGAAGCCCACGGCCATTTCCTCGTGCACGGTTCGACGATCGCCGAAGTCGTCCGCCGCGTCCGGGCTGCACTCGACGTCCGCCCGGTCCCGGGAGCCCAGGATGTCCGCTTCCGGATCCTGCACGCCGGCTGGTGGCGGACGGAGGCGTGTGACTGCCGGCGCTCGCTGGCGTGTTCGAACCATCCGAGGTGGCACTACCACCCGGCTGCGGCTACCGACCGCGGCGCCTGGCGCGGTGCCGAAGTCCGGCTCGTGCTGGCGGTGAATCAACCCGGTGCGATGAGGACGTGACTCGTTCGTCCGAACTCGACTCTGCCACCGGAGGAGCCCATGTACGAGTACTCCGACGACGAACTCGACCAGGCCGCGGCCTCCGCGGCCCAGCGATTCGACCTGGACACCCCGCACGCCCGCGAACTGGTCGACATCGTCGCGACCGCGTTCACAGAAGGCGGCGACGCGATCGCCGATGCCGCCTGGGACGTCCAGGACAACGACCCTGCCGTCGCGGGCGAGGACTTCGTCGACGACGTTGCGAGCAACCTCGGCTACGACCTCCCCTGAGTACGTGGACCTGGTCCGCGACGACGGCGCTGACCGCTACGTCGTCCTGCAACGCAAAAGCCAGCTGTTTCCCGCGATCTACTACGCCGCACACCGGCTCTGCCAGCTGCCGGTCTGGCGGGGCCGGGACGCGGTCGATCCCTCGCCTGTGCTGTCCTGCCTGGAAGACGTGGTCATGCAGGTGGCCTTCTTCTGCGACGAAGAGATCAATGCGTCGCTGGAGCGGCTGCTGACCGCGGCCCGCGCTGTTGCCGATACCGCCCAGACGGTCCAGGCGTCCAGCCGGCCGGGTTTCGGCGGCAACGTCGACGAGCGGCTTCGGCCTGAAGACGAAGTCGTCCGCCGTCGGCTGGATCACGCCATCTCGGCGTTCGTTGAGGCCGCTCGTGCGGACTTGCGCATCGAGGGCAGCTGGCTGCCCCCGCATCCGGCGGGCTGACGCTATCTGGTGGTGCGTTTCGGTGGCGTGTCGACGAGGTTCACCTTCTTGGTGATGCGGACCGGCGCGTCGACCGGCCCGCGCCAGTGCCCGGCGACCGGCGTCAACCGGCGCAGCGTGCGTCCCGGGCCGTAGGCCTGGCGACGGATGAACGGCGCGACCGGGAACCGCACACTGACGGTCCGCCCCGACGGGTCATCACGATGAGCCGATCGCGACGAGGTCTTGCGGCTCACCGAGACCACCCTGACCGGCGCGGCGCTGTAGCCTGCTCGTTCGGCACGGACGCGCTGAGTCCGAGGGAGGTGCTCTTCGGCGGTTTCCGTCAGCGTGTTCGGCGTGCAGAAGATCCAAGCGGCGTGGATCGTCTGCAACCACCCGATCGTCGTTTCGGAGGCGGCGATCTTGCCAGGCTGAATTTCCCGGCCAGTCGGGTCTGGCTCCAGTGAGGCGGACGTTGCGCGCCACGGCATGTAGATCTCGTTGTCCCAGGTGAGCTCGGCGTTCTGCTCGCGGGCCGTCACCTCGGCCTCGGCTGCGCTCGCTCCTACCGACCGGGCCAGTCGCTTGATCGCGGCGAAGTCGGTGACACTCCAGAAGGTCACCCAGAGCCCGCCGGTATCGGAAATGAGCAGCTCGGTTCCGCCCCAGGACACGGCGACGATGTCGATGCGCTTGCCGTCCTCGCGGACGTACTCGGCCAGCGGCTCGGCGAACAGCATGAAACCTGTCGGCGCCGGGATGTCCTGTGGCTGGATGTCCCAGTGGTCTTCGAGACTCGGTGCGGCCTGGCGAATCAGGCGGGTGATGTCAGGGGTCACGTAGAACAGCTGGGCCTGGCTGAGCCGCTGGTGCTCGTCGTCCAGGAGGAGCCGCGCGCCGAGGTCCGGCCTTACCACGGGACGCAGCGTCCCGCGCTGGCGGCGCAGCGCCTCTGTCGTGAACAGGTGTGCGGGCGGGGTCAGGAGCTGGGCGGCCAGGTGCTCGCGCAGGGCGGGCAGCTGCCGCGGTGGTGGAGGTGACCAGCTGGGTGGTTCCGGGACGTTCATCGGTCTGCAGCCCCTTTCAAACCTTGTGTACTTAGTTCTCTTGGTTTACGGTAAGCAAACGTCGAGTACTAAGTCAACAATGTTTGAGGAGGCTGGAGATGAACGACCGCAAGCATCGTGCTGATCAGGGATCGGCGAACACTCCGATCAACGCCGAGGCCCACGCGCTGACCCTCGCCGTCGAGGTCGCTTCCGCGTGGCACCGGGGTGGTGGCGCTGATCAGTCGGAGGTGCCGCTGGGAATCGTGGCGACCATTGCGGCGGCCGGCCTACTCGTCGGTCGGGCAGACGACGTGGCCGCGGGGATGCTCTCGGCCGCGCCGGACGGTTTCGTCGATATTGCCCGCAGCGTGTGGGCCGTGACCCTCAGCCGTCGCCCGGATCTCGCGCAGTCGGTGTACCCGCTGCTTGGCTGGCTCTTCGCGGCGAACGACCAGGAACGGCGGATCAAGGCGACCGCCGACGCTGCGCTGCGTATCGGCCAACTCAAGCTGACGGCCACCGAGCGTCGCTTCGATTGCGACGTGCTCGGCCCGGTTCTCGGCGCATTGCGGTCACGGACAGCCACGAAGGTCAACGCGCAGATGTACACCCCCGGCGACATCGCGTGCGCGCTGACCGCGGTCGCGCTCGACGACCTCAAGCCCGGGCAGTCGTTCTGCGACGTCGCCGTGGGTACCGGTGGGCTCTTCCGTGCTGCCGCCTGCGTCGTCCGAAGCCGTGGCCTAAACCTGGCCGACATGTCATGGTTCGGCGCCGACGTCGACGAACTCGCCATCGCGGCGGCCGCCGTCAACAGCCTCATCTGGAGTCTCGGCTCGAAGGTCTTCTTCTACGCCGGAGATGTCCTCGCCCACCCGCACTGGGCTGAGGAGGCATGCAGCCGTCGAGCCCGGTTCCTGGAAGAGGTGGACGGTCTGAGCAGCGGGCTGAAGGCGCTCGACTTCCTCAGGCGGCTCTGACCGACGCGCCACGATTTCGAATACCGCGATGACCTGCTCGTTCCTGCTAGCTTCTCGGCGTGGGAGACGTCAAGCGGCAACTCATGGACGGCCCGGCCGCACCGGCCGGCGCGACCTTCCGCTACGCCGACATGGTGGAGATCGGGACCTGGTTCGACGTCAGTCACCGCGCTGTGGCGAACTGGCGGTCCCGCTACGCGGAATCGCACCCGTTCCCGGAGCCGGACGTGATCATCGGCCGGACACCCGGTTGGTCACCTGGCCGTCGGAGCGAAATCGAGCAGTGGGCAGCGGCTCGGCCGGGCCAAGGCGCCGGCGGCGGTCGCCCGAGTAAGAGCGACTGACCTGGTCCTCACGTCCAGTGGTAGGGATGTATGTGGGTCTTTCACGGTGTCAAGGTTCGTGACAGGGGCCCGCTGTCACTGGCCTGAGAGCGCGTGCGGGTGGGTGCTCGGTCTGCGGCATGTGAGTAGTTCGAGGGGCTGGTAGCTCTCAAGAGTCTCGTCCTAGGTGCCAGTTGGTTGTTGGCACGACCACGAGATCGTTCCCGCGACGGCCAATAAATGGCAAATCCATGTCTGTGATAGGCTGGCCGGATAATGCATGGAGGGCTACCCGCCGTGCCGATTCGACGATGATCGGCGGCCACTGCTCTGTCATCAGAGTCATCGCGAGTCGTGTGGCCTCGAAATGTTGGTTCGCAAGGGAGTTGGCAACGGACGCATGCAGGACGAGGAGCGGCAAGAATCCCGGTGCTATTCGAACCGAAATATTCATCGCGGCGTCAATGTCTTCGCTGGCGGACTGGTTGTTCCGGCTACGGGCGTACGCACGGTTGGCGAGCAGCACCATCCGTGCTGATTCGTCGGTGGTAGGGCAGAGGTCCAGTGCGCGGTCTAGTGCGACCACCGCTCGCGCGAAGTCTTTCGCGTGCAGGGCGTTCAGCCAGCCCGTAGTGTCGCCGAACTCGATAAGGTCGATGACTCGTCCGCCGTCGGGCCAGGTAGTCAGGTAGCCGAGCCGGAATGCGCTCCAGTCCGCCGATGAGAAGGTGGGGAGAAGCGGGGCCAGGTCGGTGGCGCATTGGGCGGATGTGCCGGGTCCGAACCTGAACCACACCTCATGGTCGATCATGACGGTCCGGCCTTCGGGGCCCGGCATGAAGTTTCCTTCATGTGCGTCGCCCGCCATGCAGCCGTTCTGATGACCTGTTGCCAGTATGACACCAATGCCGTAAACGAACACTGGTCGCCGGTTGCCAGGGCCGGTCAGGCGTGCGATCACTTGTTTCGCGGACTCCCCTGACCGAAGTAAGTCAGCGAATTCGCGGTAATCGGTGCGAACCGGCCTGGAGACGACGATCGCGTCGTCGGGTGGGATCTCGTTGGCGTACGACGCCACGTAGCGGATGATCTCCGGTTTGCCAAGCAGGGCCGGAAAAACCTGTACGCCAAGCAGAGAAGGCCGCCGCGCGTTGATTGGCAGTACTTCGAATTTCACCGTGCCGTCGACGGCAGCGAAAGGAACCGCGGCGCAATCGCCGACAGAATCCACCACTTTCTCCAGGTGGGCAGAAAATATCCTTCCATCGTCGTAATCCCGCTCTATGGGAATTTGTCGGACCAGCCCCACTTGGTCGGCGTCCCGTGCTCTGCGCGCGTCACTGAGGAACGTCTCGACGTCCTTGCTGTCCAGTTCGACCACTGGAATTACTATCCCCCCGACGACTACCTCGGTTTGCTTAAGCGACACGTTCAACCTCTCGCTAAGGTGGTGTACAGGCGCGGCAATCTGGGAGGATGAAGAAGATATCATGGTACACGGAGCACTGGTTACGAAGACGTTGGTGAACGGAAGCGCTGAAGCGTTGTCCGGGAGCGAGGAGCTGACGCTGGCGTCGTTCTTCGACCTCTGCTCCCTGATCGACGCGTGCGTCATACTTGATGAGCTGCAGGTTTTCTCCTCCATTGATCCCTTGCCAGACTCGCCGATCACTGATCGTCTGGCGGATGGAGGTGTGCTCCGGGAGTTCGAGCCGGTGCTCTCTCGGGCCGACCTGCGTCGAGTTCTGATGCGGCTGCCAGATGCGCTCGGCGAGGGGCTGCAGCCGCAATGGTTCCCGGGTCAGGGCTACCCCGTTGCTGATCGAGACCTACGCAGGCACGGTGAAGTGGATGACACCGGGGCGGTACCGCCCTTCGACTTCTCGGCCGGACTGGACGACCTTCAGCGCCAGTTGCGGCAGATTATCCAATATCCCAGTGTCCACAACAGCACCGAGCAGCGGATGCGGCGCTCCCAGGCCTATCTGGCCGTCGCCGCCGCAAATGGCCTGGACTACTTCCCCGATTACGACCGGGTGCCGTTCGCGGCTGCAGGGCTCCGCGAGGTGTATCGCTCATTGCCTGTACAGCTGTATGAGAAGGTGTCCGACGCGTTTGGGCAACGGGTCGGACAGGAGGATATGATTTCAGAGTGGACCTTGCATGCCACATTGGCTGTTCCGGCGGCGAGTGCGCTGGTGCTGCATCGCGCCGAGAGTCTGGCAGACGTGCCGGAGTGTCTTATGTTGGTACGGAAGGAGTTCCGTTCGTACCGCGATCACTTTCGTGACTTCCGTGCCAAGCTCAGTGAAGCCGATTCGCTTGCAAGGCGCCGGAAATTGCTCCGAACCTACCAGGCTTTGCTCGTGGAGGTCAGTGGGCCTCGCAGCGAGATCATCAGCGTCACCGAAATGCTCAATCTTGCGCAGGCGGGTGTCAAGGCCGGCGCTGCTCCCCTTGCCGTAACCTCATATGGTGCCTCCTTGCTGACCCAACCTGCTGAATGGCTGAGACGCTGGTGGGCACGTCGACCTCTCGCTGTCCTGTTTAGATTGGACGGCAAGTTACCACGAATTTCCGAGTATCGTCAGCTGGTCGCCAAGCTGTGGGGCGAGGAAGCCAACGAACGTCTGTTGGAGAAGCTGGGCCAGCACCCCGAACAGGTTGGACGCCTCATGAGGCTGTTCTGACCGTCGGCCACGGCGCAGTCGACGGCTGCTCGTTGACATGAGCGCGTGCCACACCGGCGGCCGGTCACCTCGACGGCCGCCTTCCTGTGAGAATCGTTTGCATGCCCAACGATCCGTCGGGGTCGCCGGGAGACGGGTCTCGTTGCGTGATCATTTGCTCCTCCAGTGGCGGTGTGACTGGGGTGGTCTTGAGGATCCGCGTCACGGCTGTCTCGTGCTGGAGACTTGGGTACCTCTCCGGCAGGCCTAATATGGCCGCTTTCAGCGGAGGTGATGAGGCGTGGCCCCTGGATGGTGAAGGCGCCATCAAGCTGGAAGAAATCTACCAGTGCATCAGTCACATGATTAGCGCGGAGAATGCGGGTCACCGACCCAATGGGAAAAGTCTGTAGTGCCATTGAGCCGGTGGCGCGCCGCGTGCGAGTATGTGTCTCGGTCGCCGATCGGACGAGCTGAGTCGAGGGGTACCGCCTGGATGGACGCTACATTCGAGGGAAACGATGCGCAGGCCCGGATGGCGGACCGGCTCGCGGAGCTCCTCGCGCGGATCGAGATGCTTCGAGGCGGATCCGACAGGCAGTCGCTGGTGGCTTGGATGATGGACGTGCTCGGAGGTCCCAACGAGTACGGTAGCAGAAATCTTGATCTAGCTCGCTTCTGCCTCGAGCAGCCGTACCGGCTCACCGCCCTCATGCGAGTCGTCGGCGAGCTGGAGCCGGACACTCCAGCGTTGACGGAACTGCTGGCCCTGCGGGACGAGCTCACCGCCGCCGCGCGGGTGCCCGACCTGGGCCATGTCCTCGCGCTGCTGCAACGCGTCAAGCTCGCGGATACGGAGGTGGAGGAGCAGCGCGCGTTACGCGGCTTGTTCCGAGAGGCGACCAGCAACAGGGTTGACGAACTGCCGCCGCGCTGCCGCTCTGCCCGGACAACGTTCCTCTATCTGACCGACTTCAACGCCCCGGCAGGCGGCCCGCCGCCGGCCATGGTGTTCGTGGCCCAGATCGCCGACTTCCTTGCGAACCGCGAGATTGCCGCGGAATTGACCGGGTGGAACCAGCGCTGGGCCGAGCGGACGGGCACGGCCGAGGCGCTGCGGCAGGCGTCCGCACAGCTGAGGCCACCCGATGCCGACCGCCCGACCACCGTCCGCCTCGTGTTCGAGTTCGACCCCGACCCGTTCGACGACAGCAGGGTCATGCTGTCGCACTGGCGCCACTGGGGCGACCGGTCCGGGTACAGCCAACGTCGTGGCGGCACGCCGGTGCTGATGGCCGATCTGGAGTCGGAGGTCGACGACGCCATCGGGGCCCTCGAAACCACGCTCGCCGTCGGCGAGACGGACGCTGAGGACAGTTCGATCGTCCTCGAGTTCATCCTGCCTTGGGAGATGCTCAACACGCCGGTCGAGTCCTGGCGCCGGGACTCGACCGCAGTTCCACTGGGGATCGATTACCCCGTCGTGCTCCGCAGCCTGGACCGGATGCGTGCGGCCCCGCGCTACCACGACGCGTGGCGACGGCGTTGGCAGGCGCTCGTCAACCGGAACGCGCCGGTACGTCCCTACTGGAGCCACGCCGTCGCGGACGGCTACGAGACCGAGCGGCTGGCATTCGAACTCCTGCACAGCGACACTGTGTCGCTCGTGCTGAGCGAACCGCCGGGTGCCCGGGGTGGCACCGCGTGGCGGGAGGCCGCTGCGGCGTTTCGCGCGGGTCTGCCGGTCATCATCTGGGACCGTGAGGACTGTGCGGCACCTGGTTTTCGCGACGCCGTCAGCTACCTCGTCGAGGGTGAGCCGACTGAACTGCCGGACCGAGTGGCGCGGCTGAAGCGCGACGCACTCATCGCCGCCGACCGGCAGCCCTACGCGGGCCGGACGTTGGCCATCCTGTGGGACGATCCGAACCGAATGCCGGAATTCCTGTACGCGCCAAGGCATCTGGAGGGAGCGTGACCTCGATGCCAGACGAGAGACCCGGCCAGGTGGACAGCCTGGAGGGCTACTCATCGACCTTCCCGAAGTGGTGGATCTACCGCGGAACCGGACACACCGCCCCGGCGGGGAAGTGGGACTCGCGGTGGCCGGAGGCGCCACCCGCGCGGCACACGCGGGGCACGACGCGGCGGGAGGCACCCGATTTCGACAACGTCGAGACCCAGCGGCGGTTCGGCTGCCGGACGTTCGCGGGCTACCGCGATCGCGGGTTGCTCAACGGGATCAACGTTGCCATCGCGCTGGCCCGCCCGCTCCTCGTGACCGGCGCTCCTGGCACGGGGAAGTCAGCCATCGCGTACGCCATCGCCAGCGAGCTGGGGCTGGGCCGGGTGCTCCGCTGGTCACTGACCCCGACCGACACGCTGCGGTCCGGTCTCTATGAGTACGACCTGGTCGGCCACGCCAACGCGAGCCGGACCGGGCTGAACGGCTCGGTCGGCGAGTTCGTCCGGTTGGGTCCGGTGGGCACGGCCTTCCTCGGCTATCGGCGGCCGAGAGTGCTGCTGCTCGACGGGATCGACCAGACCGACTTCGACTTCACCTGCCACTTGCTGACGCTCGTGGAGGACGGTTGCTTCGAGATCCCCGAGCTGGTGCGCGACGGCCAGCCGGAGGCTGTCGTGTTCACGGCGGATCCCGGGGTCCGGGCATCGGTGGAGAACGGCATCGTGACGTGCGACGCGTTCCCGCTGGTGATCATCACCAGCAACGGCGACCGGGACCTTCCCTCGTCCTTCCGCCGCCGGTGTGTGGAGGTCTCCCTGCTCCCGCCCACCCTGGAGGAGCTCCGGATCATCGTGGACGCCCACTTCCCCGAGCAGCAACACCCGTTCGTCGACGAGCTGGTCCACCTGTTCGTGGAGCACCGGGCCGACGACGGCGCTCCGGACGTGGAGCAGCTCCTGCATGCGATCCACCTCTTCTCGGTGAGCGAGGAGATGATGTCCGACCCCGGACAGCGTGCCGAGGTGCTAAGCCTTATCTGGCGCGGACCTGCCGCCCGAGAGCAGCTATGACCGCGAGCAGTGCTCCATGACGACGACGCTGCCTCGTGCCCGCCCCGGCCACCAGGCCACCGCGCCGACCCCGGAGGCGTTCCGCGACGTGCTGCGTGCCTTGCGCGGCCGGACCCGCACCGCGCCGCCGCCGGCGTTCTGCGTCGAGCCGTTGCTGGCTCGTCCGGCGGTGCCGCGCAAGCCGTGGGACGCCGTGCTGGTCGTGGACGGCAGTCCGTCCATGCGGTTGTGGTCGTCCGTGGTCCGGGGAGTGGAAAGGTCCCTGCGGGCGAGCGGGGTGTTCCGCAACGTCGTGGTGCGCAAGCTCGGGGTGGACGGACACGGTCCGGTCATCCGGGACTCCGGCCGTGCGGGCATGGGAGCGGGTGCGGTCGTCGACGCGTACCGGCAACGGGTCGTCCTGGTGCTGACCGACTGTGCCCACCCGATGTGGAAGTCCGGGCGTATGTGGTCGCCGTTGCGACGGTGGGGCGCGGCGCACCCGGTCGTCCTCATCAGCCTCGTGCCGTGGTCCGTGGCCGGCCGCGGCGGACTGGCCGTGCACCGGCTGCGGTTGCGGGCGAATAGGCCCGGCACGGCCAACCACGTGCTGCAGTGGCGGCCGCGTGCCGACCCGCTCGGTGCCTACGACGATCTGGCGGGCGCGATGCCGGTCTGCTTCAGCGAGCTCGACCTGGTCGGCCTGCGTCGGTGGGGAGACCTGACCGGGCGTCCGTCGGCCTGGACCGACACCGGCGCGATCCTTGTCCCCGACCGGCCGCAGGACTCGGTGGAGCCGCCGGCGCTGTCGCCCGCGGAACTGGTGTCGGCCTTCCGCACCAACAGTTCTCCCGACGCCTTCCGGCTGGCGGTGTACCTTGCGGCCGTCCCGTTGGAGCTCCAGCTGATGACCCAGGTCGGCGAGCGCCTGCTGCCCAGGACGAGTCAGGCGGCGTTGGCTGAGCTCCTGGCGAGCCCCCTCATCGAACCGCGGGAGGCGGCACCGGCCGGGATGGTGAACTTCCAGTTCACCATTACCGGGCTGCGTGGTGAGCTGCTGGGCTTCGGCCGGCGCAGTGAGACGGAGTACGTGCGGGAGGTCGTGCGCCGCCACTTGAGCCGGCGTCACGGCGTCACGGCGGTCGAGCGGCCGGAGGATGCCGATGAGGCGGACATGGCCGTGCACGGAGCGCTGTCCGGTCAGGAACCACGGGCAGCGGTACCCCGCACATCGGTGCATCGGGCGATCGTCGCCGTGGATGTGGAAAGCTACGGCAACCCCGCGAGGACGTCCTACCACCGCATGGCCGCGCGGGCCGGCATCTACGACGCAATGGCGACCGCGTGCGCGGAGGCGCGGGTGCCGTGGGACCCGGCGGACGTGAGCGATTCAGGTGACGGCCTGTTGCTGCTCTTCCCCGCGGAGGTGCCCAAGGTGGCGCTCGTGGACATCCTGCCGACCCGGTTGGCTGCCGCGGTGCGGCGGCACAACGCGGTGCACGCGCCGGCCGCGGATTCGGCTGCGCATGGCCGTCAACGCGGGTGAGGTCTACTACGACGGGCCGGGGCGGGTCGGCCAGGACCTGATCCTGACCTACCGGTTGCTCGACGCGGCGACGGTTAAGGACGCCTTGGCTCATTCGTCGGCAACCGTGGTACTGGTCGTGTCCGAGCAGATCTACACGTCAGTCGTGCGGCAGGACCCCGGTATCGACGCCGGGACGTTCCGCGCCGTGGTGGCGGACTCGAAGGAGACGCACGCGCGGGCGTGGGTTCGCCTCGTCGACTAAATGTCCCTACGGAATGGGCGCTTGGCCGGTACGGCGCCCGCGCAGCAGCGTGGCCACGAGTCCTTTGTCGCCGGTGGCAGCGACGTTCTCGAGCAGATCCTGCTGGGCCGGTGGATGCATCACTGCCTAAAGCTGCTGGATGTGTACCCGACGCTCGATGCTGCGCTGGCGGCGGGTTGACCGCGATGAACGGCACCACCGACCACGCCGCCGTCGTACCCGACCTGCTGCGCCGGGTCGTTCCCGCCGAGCCGGGACAGCTGGGCGGGCTCCGTGAGGAGCTGGCGGCTGGGCGGCCGGCATCGGCTTGCCGGGTCGGCGGGTGCAGGATCTGCTGCTGGCGGTGTACGAGGCCATGGCCAACGTCGTCGTCCACGCTTACCGCGACACCATCGGCACCTTTGCTCTGCATGCTCGCGACGAGGGTGACACCGTCCGCCGAGGCTTGGCGGTCTCAGTAGCTGGTGCGTGCGCCCTCGGCGACTACCACGCGCAGCGATGGCTTCCGAATCCGACGCGGCAGCGCTGCGCCAGGGGCCGCAGGGCCCGTCGTCAGCTGTGGGTTTGCCTTCCTCGACGCTGGAGCTCGTCAGTGCTAGGTGATGGATCAGCTGTTGACCGAACGACCGTGATGCACAACTGCTCTTCGCCGCTGCCAGTGTGCCGGTAGCCGGGAATGCACACGCGCAGGGGACGTTCATGCTGGTGATGTCTCCCGACTGACGGCAGCAGGGCGTCGAGCTTCAGCACGCTCGTCAGACGTGATCGAAATGAACGCGCTCGGCGGCATGAGCGTGCGTCTTGTCTCGAGCGGCGGCCTGTCAGGATGGTCGCGAGGTGGCGAAATATGCTGACAAAATCGACCGTTAGTATGTTAATTGACGACTGAACTCAAGTAACTTCTCCAGTGGTCGACCATTGTGGACTACGCAATCGAAACGCCTTCAGGTTCATATCTGCGATACCGGCAACATTGCGTGACATTCAAGAAGTTATGGGTCGCTTCGCTGCGCTTTCCGTGTAAATCGTGTCGGTTGCGATCGTCATCTGGTGGACGGAGAGTAGCGAGGCCCTCTGTGCACATGTCGAAGAGAGCAGGTACCTTCCTGACCTAACCTGGCGGGACGTCAGGGAAGGCGGGCCCCCTTCCCAGGACGTGCATGCCGCCGCCGTATGAAGACTGCGGCAACGAGAAGGAACCGAAGCGGCCCTTGGCGTGCCGCGCTGAGGAAGGGCTCTATGGAACTAGTCAAGGTCATCGTAGTCGTGGGGGTGTTCGCCCTGCTGCTGGTTGCCGGCGTTGTGGCTATCGCGAGGAAGGCGCCGCCACTTCGTTTGATCGCCCTGTTCGGTATTCTGCTCATCGCAGTGCTACTAGTTGCGCTCGGGCAGGGGAATCTTTTGCCGGAGCTGTTCGACGGAGGAACCTTAGGTGGGCTGGCTCGCTAACGACCGCCCCGACCTCGCACGCGCAGTGCCGTCGGAAAGCGTTTTGGGCCGTCTTGAGCGGTCGTGGTTTCTGCGCCAAGACCGGGCCGTTCGCTCATCGGCATGACTAGACGTTCGGCTCAGCCCGGCGACCGACTCGCGGCAGAAGCGATGTTCGCTTGTTCGGTGGTTGATCGATGTGTGCGCGAGTGGCACACGATGTTCATGTGCTCAAGGGCAAGGTGGGACGTGGTCGCCAGGGCTGTGGTGACGGCCGTGCTGGTGGGCCTGGGCGCGGGGGCGGGCGGCTTGGTCGCCGGGGTCGTCAGGCACGGCCCCGGCGGGGTAAGTGGTGGTGGCCAGGCGTCAGGGCCGAGAACCAGCGCCGCGACATCGACGCTGAACGCGCCGTCGCGGCGATCAAGCAGCCAGCGGCAACGATCTCCGATTGCCTCGTCAGCCGTGACCCTGCAGGCCACGAACCTGGGCGGGGACGTCCTGGACTCCTGTCCGCACAATCCTCACGTGCATCGCTGCTATAACGCCGTGTAACACGCGAGTGCCTAGCGACGGTTAACGGCGGGACGGCCGGATCATGTGATCGGCGGGCGACGCGGCGGGGAGGTTCGAGATGGGTGAGCAGATCGACTTGTTCGAGGCATCGGCTTCGGCGGTCGGCTACCTCTATCAGCTTCGCAAGGCGCTCTACTTCTGCGTCGAACAGACAGGAGCCGGTCCCGACTGGTCCGTAGCCATCGAAGCGGGCGACGACATCGAGGTCCACGAGGACGCGGGACCGGGCCTCTACCAGCTCAAGCACCGCGCCCCGGGGACCAAGATGACTGACAAGGCCACTGACCTGTGGAAGAGCCTGCGGATCTGGGCCACCGGTTGGGCCGAGTCTGCAGCCAGCCAGGATCGCCCCACCTTTTTCCTGCTCACGACCGCCGAGGCCGCCGCGGAGGGCGCCGCTTACCACCTCCGGCCTCCGGGCCCTGGCAGCCCCCGGGACGAAGCGAAGGCGCTCGGGCTACTAGGGCCTGTATCGAAGTTGTCTCCGGCGGGTTGAGCTGGAGTTGGCGGTGCTGGGCGTGTCGTCGGCCGAAATGGGTGAGGTCTCCGGTATTTGGTTCGTCGACCAAGAAAAACCTGAACACCG
>NZ_JAJPWN010000035.1:0-45084 GCF_046549135.1 Amycolatopsis sp. lyj-23
TCCGGTGTTCTCGATCTTCTTGGTCGTTGATCGATCTACCGGAGACCTCGCCTATTCGATCTCCGACACGCCGCACCGTCGGCACTGCTCAGCAACCTGGCTGGTCAGCACATCAAAACAGGCTCTACGCCGCTTCGGGCGGCAGCGTCAGGAGCGCGTCGCGTTCGTCGTGACCCGGACCGTGGCCGTGGCCGAGCCGAGCGCCGGGTGGTGGGCGGTCAACGTCAGCGTTCCCGGTGGCCCGGCGAACGGCCGCAGCCACACCGCGGCCGCGCCGCCCGTGGCGCCGAAGTCCAGCGCCGGATCGCCGACCAGCTCGCCCGGGCCGGTCAGCGCCAGGCGCACCACGCCCGTCGTGCCCGCGCGCAGGGTGCCGAAGCGGTCCGTCGCCGCCACCACCACCCGGGTCGCGTCGGTGCCGTCGCCGCGCAGTTCCGGGTCGTCGGGCGTGCAGGCGAGCACGTCCGAGCCGCGGTCGCCGCTGAAGCGGCGGCTCAGCACCAGCCGTCCGCCCGCGTAGCCGTCGATGCGCAGCTGCGGCCGCCTGCCCTTCGGCACCACCAGGTCCGCCGCGAACGGCGGGTACCGCAGGTGCGGGAAGTCGCCGCGGCGGCTGCGGGCCTCGCCGGCCGGCCGGTCGTCGAGGAACAGCAGCAGGCGGTCGCAGTTGGACCAGATCGTCGCGCCCGCACCGGGGCCGGCCGGCTGGGCGGTGAAGTCCCACGCGAAGCCGGGTTCGATGACCGCACGCACCTGCGGATCCCCCTGCGAGGCGTAGAACGCCGCGGCGGGCTTGGGCAGCCGGAAGATGTCCGACACGCCCGCGTACTTCGACCCGCCGATCGCCCGCTGCCAGCCCGAGGGGTAGTCGAACGCGCACCAGGCGAGCAGCCCGCAGTAGCGGTCGTCGGCCGCGGCCAGGTCGTGGGCCTTCGCGTGCAGTTCCGCCTGCTGCTGCCGGACGGCCGGGGCGTCGGTGCGGCGGTACGCGCGGGCCCCGGCGAGCGTGCCGATCGTCTCGGTGACCAGGTACGGCACCCCCGGCCGCGGCGGCCGCAGCCGGAAGGGCGCCCCGCGCCGGGCGGTGTAGTCGTTGTAGGCCAGGACTTCGACGTCGCTGCCGGCGAACCGCGCGAGGGTGGAGCTGGCCAGCGCGCCGCTGGTGGGCCGGGACGGGTCCAGTTCGCGGGCCCGCTGCGCGGTCCGCCGGTACATCGCCGTCGTGCCGGTCGCCTCGTTCACCCGCGTGCCCCAGACGACGATGCTCGGGTGGTTGCGGTCGCGCACGACCATCCCTTCGACGTCGGCCAGGTTCCGCCGCTGCCAGGCGTCGTCGCCGACGTGCCCCCAGCCCGGGATCTCCGCCCAGACGAGCAGGCCCAGCTCGTCGCAGGCGTCGAGGAACGCGCTCGACTGCGGGTAGTGCGAGCAGCGGACCATGGTGCAGTTCAGCTCGCGGCGCAGGATCTCCGCGTCGCGGCGCTGCACGCGGTCGGGCAGCGCACCGCCGGCGAAGGGGTACCACTGGTGCCGGTTGAGGCCGAACAGCTTCAGCCGCCGTCCGTTGAGGAAGAAGCCGCCGGTGGTGAACCGCGCGTCACGGAACCCGGTCCGCACGACCCGCTGGTCGAGGGCGTGTTTTCCGGCCTGCACGGTGACGACGACTTCGCACAGCGCCGGGTCTTCGACGTCCCACAGCCGGACCGCGCCGAGCCCGCCGATGTCGAGCTCGGCCGTCGTGCCGCGCACCGCCGTGGCCCCGCGGGAGAGTTCGCGCCCGTCCTGGCGCACCACCGCGGTCACCTCGCCCACGACGGGCGCGTCGAGCGTGCAGCTCAGGTGCAGCGACCGGCCGGGGGAGAGGACGTCGACCGGCCGCGCGAAGACGTCGGTCAGCCGGACCCGCGGCACCGCGCCGACGGTGGCGGGCCGGTAGATCCCGGCCGGCTGGTAGAAGTCGATGACCGACGGGCCGCCGGTGCGCGGCAGGTTCGGCGGGACGTCCAGCGCCCACCGCCCGTCGACGACCACGGCGAGCACGTTGTCGCCCGGCTCGACGTCCCGCAGTTCGACCTCGAAGGGCAGGTAGCCGCCTTCGTGGGTGGCGACGAGCGTGCCGTTGAGGTGCACCTCGGCGTTGGTCATGACGCCGTCGAAGCGGGCGGTGTGGCGGTCGGCGGTGGCCGCGGTGAAGTGCTTGCGGTAGATCCACCGGTCCTGCCAGGACGCCGGGTCCCACCCGGTCCACGACAGCGGTGTCACGCAGTGGGGCAGCTGCACCGGCGAAAGGTCGATCTCGTCGAAGCCGAGCTCGGTGCAGCCGTCGTCGTACCGCCCGAACAGCCAGAAATCGCCCAGCCGCAGGGTTTCCGGGCCGAGGGCGGCGTGCCCGGCCGACCCGGCGGCGACGCCGAGCAGCGCCGCCCCGCCCGCGGCCAGGAACCGCCGCCGGGACAGCCGCGGCTGCGTGTCGGCCATCGGCGACCTCCGTGTTCGGGCTCCCCTGGCTTATCGCTTGTGGAGGGTAGGACGTCACAAACGATCAGCCGGTTGCGCTCCGGAGGGTGGAAGCCCGGACCACCAGCTCCGGCGTGAACACGACCTTCCGATGTTCGTGGCCGGTTTCGGACACCTCCGCCGGCAGGAGCTCCACCGCCGTGCGGCCCAGGCGCCGCCGGGGCCGGCGGACCGAGGTCGGGGGCAGAGGGCGACCAGGTCGTTGGCGCAGAACGCCGCCGTCGGGCGGGCCGGGGCCGGCAGGCCGGCCCAGCGCTCGCCCGCGCCGCGGCCGTCGGCCACGGTCAGGGCCGTCGTCGTCAGGTCGACCAGGTGGTCCGGCCGAGGCCGGCGGCGGCCAGTGCCCGCAGCGCGCCCAGCTGGCGGTCGCGGACCTGGCCGGCCGAAACGCCGCCGCCTCCGCGGCGTCTGGTTCGTTGCGCACGAACCGGAGTTCGGCCATCGCGGCCTCGACCCGGGCGCGGGTCGCCGGGCCCAGGCCGGTTGAGCACGTTGGACACCGTGCCGAGGGAGACGCCGGCGGCCGCGGCGACCTCCTTCATGCCCGCCGCGCGCGGCTCGGCTCCGGGCTCCCTGGCGCACGGTGTTGAAACGTAATACCGCCGGGTGTGGCCCGTTGAAGATGCCGTTTGGCCACGCCTTCGCGGATTCATTGACTTCTCGTTCCGCGGCATAGTAGCTTCACCGCACCAGATTTATGAAACCTTTCAATCCGGAGGTCGCGATGACGCGGCAGGAGCCGGGCCGGGCCCCTCTGCTGGAGGTGCGCGGCGTGACCAAGTCGTTCGGCGCGGTCGCGGCCGTCGCCGGGGTGAGTTTCGGGCTGCACGCCGGGGAGGCCCACGCGCTGGTCGGGGAGAACGGGGCCGGCAAGTCCACGATCGTGAAGATGCTGGCCGGGGTGCACAAGCCCGACGACGGCACGCTGCTGCTGGACGGCGAACCGGTCGAGTTCGGCTCACCCGCCGCCGCCAAGGCGGCCGGTATCGCGGTCATCCACCAGGAACCCACCCTGTTCCCGGACCTCAGCGTCGCGGAGAACATCGTGATGGGCCGCCACCCGCGCAAGAGCCTCGGCCGGATCGACCGGGCGGCGATCCGCGCCGAAGCCGAACGGCTCTTCGCCCGCCTCGGCGTCCGGATCGACCCCGCGCGCCCGGCCCGGGGCCTGTCCATCGCCGACCAGCAGATCGTCGAGATCGCCAAGGCGCTGGGCGCCGACGCCCGGGTGCTGGTGATGGACGAACCGACCGCCGCGCTGACGCGGATCGAGGTCGAGCGGCTCTTCGGCGTCGCCCGGACGCTGCGCCGGGACGGCGCGGCGATCATGTTCATCTCCCACCGCTTCGAGGAAGTCACCGAGCTCTGCCGGCGCGTGACGATCCTGCGCGACGGCAAGCACGTCTCGACCGACCCGCTCGAGGACGTCACCGTCGACGAGATGGTGAAGCGGATGGTCGGCCGCGACCTCGACGCGCTGTTCCCCAAGCAGGACGTCGAACCCGGCGCGGTCGTCCTCGAAGTCGAAGGCCTGGCCCGTGAAGGCGTCTTCCGCGACATCTCCTTTTCCGTGCGCGCGGGCGAAATCGTCGCGTTCGCGGGGCTGGTCGGCTCCGGCCGCTCGGAGGTCGTCCAGGCCGTCTTCGGTGTCGACGAGCGGGACGCGGGGCTGGTGAAGGTGAGCGGCAAGAAGCTCAAGCCGAACTCCTCGCGGGCCGCGATGGCCGCCGGGATGGCCTTGGTCCCCGAGGACCGGCGTCAGCAGGGCCTGATCATGGACCTCTCGATCGAGCGGAACGTGACGCTCCCGCGCTCGCGCGCGCTCTCGAAACTCGGCTTCCTGACCGGGGCGAGCGAGCGTCAGGAGGCGCGTCGCTGGACCGAGCGGCTGCGCACCAAGTACGGCCGCCTCGGCGACCCCGTCGGCACGCTATCGGGCGGCAACCAGCAGAAGGTCGTGCTGGCCAAGTGGCTGGCGATGGCGCCGAAGGTGCTGATCGTCGACGAGCCGACGCGCGGCATCGACGTCGGTACGAAGGCCGAAGTCCACCGCCTGATGTCGTCGCTGGCCGCCGAGGGGGTCGCGATCGTCATGGTGTCCTCGGAGCTGCCCGAGGTGCTCGGCATGGCCGACCGCGTGCTGGTGATGCGGGAAGGCAGGATCGTGGCCGAGCTCCCGCGGGCCGAGGCGACCGAGGACTCGGTGATGTCCGCCGCGATGGGGCAGGGGGCTGCCGCATGACCGTCACCGAGGAGGCCCGCGTGGCCGGCCGACCGACCGTCCAATCGCAACGGTCGTGGACCGCGAACGTGCTGAAGGCCCGCGAATCCGGCATCGCCGGAGCCCTGATCGTCCTGGTCGCGTTCACCGCGACGCAGAACTCGCGGTTCCTGTCCGGGCAGAGCATCCGCGACATCCTGCTGGACACGGCGATCCTGGCCGTGCTCGCCACCGGGCAGGCCGTCGTGATGATCACCCGCAACATCGACCTCTCGGTCGGCTCGGTGCTCGGGCTGTCCGCGTTCGCCGTGGGCACCCTGATGAATGACCACCCGGGCCTGCCGGTCGTCGTCGCCGTCCTGGCCGGGCTCGCCGTCGGCGCGGTGTGCGGGCTGGTCAACGGCGCCCTGGTCCGCTTCGGCCAGGTGCCCGCCCTGGTCGTCACCCTCGGTACGCTCTACGCCTACCGCGGCGTCAGCTACTTCTGGGCCGGCGGCGGGCAGATCAACGCCGACAAGCTGCCGGCGTCCTTTCTGGACTTCGGCACGGCGTCGGTGCTCGGCGTGCCGTGGCTGGTCCTGATCGCGTTGCTGGTCCTGGTCGTCGCCGGGGTCGTGCTCCGCAGCTACCGCGCCGGCCGCGAGCTGTACGCGATGGGGTCGAGCCCGCAGGCAGCGAAACTCGCGGGCATCAAGGTCGGCCGCAACACCAGCGCGGCGTTCTTGGTCAGCGGCGCGCTGGCGGGCCTGGCCGGGGTGCTGTTCGCGGCCCGGTTCGGGACCGTGGACGCCGCCGCCGGCACCGGCTACGAGCTCAACGTCGTCGCGGCGGCCGTGGTCGGCGGGGTCGCGGTGTTCGGCGGCAGCGGTTCGGTCTGGGGCGCGGGTCTCGGCGCGCTGCTGCTGACCGTCATCGGCAGCGCCCTCGCCGTGCTCGACATCAACCAGTTCTGGCAGCAGGCCATCGTCGGCGCGCTGATCCTGCTGGCCATCGGCGCCGACCGGCTGCTCGCCGTCCGGGTCGCCGAAGCACTGAAGAAGAGGGAGTCCCATGTCTGACCGAGGGAACCGGCTCGGCCGGTTGCTCAGCTGGGATGCCGCCGTCGTGCTCGTGACGGTGCTCGTGCTGATCGTCGCCTCGGGCGCCGTGGACAACTTCGGCACCGGCCGCAACTTCACCTTCCTGCTGCTCGACCTGCTCCCGATCGCGCTGGTCGCCCTGCCGATGACGTTCATCGTCGTCACCGGCGAGATCGACCTTTCGGTGGCGAGCACGCTCGGCCTGACGTCGGCGGTGCTGGGCTCGCTGTGGGACGCGGGCCTGACCATCGAGTCGATCATCCCGCTCTGCGTCGTGCTCGGCGCGGTCCTCGGCGCGCTGAACGGCTTCTTCGTCACCGTGCTGAAGCTGCCGTCGCTGGCCGTCACGATCGGCACCCTGGCGCTCTACCGCGGGCTCGCGTTCGTGGTGCTGGGCGACGGCGCGGTCGCCGGCTTCCCGCGGGCCTACACGAGCTGGGTCACCGGCACGATCGGCGGCGGCCCGATCCCGAACGTGCTGATCCCGCTGATCGTCGTCGCGCTGGTCTTCGGTGTCGTGCTGCACGCGACGCCGATCGGCCGCGGCGTCTTCGCGGCCGGCGCGGGGGAGCAGGCGGCCCGGTTCGCCGGCATCCGCACCGGACGGCTCAAGTTCTGGCTGTACGTCGTGAGCGGCGCGGTCGCGGGTCTCGCCGGGGTGCTGTGGACCCTGCGGTACTCCAGCGCCCGCGCCGACAACGGGTTCGGCCTCGAACTGGCCGTGGTGGCCGCCGTGCTGCTCGGCGGCGTGTCCATCTTCGGCGGCAAGGGCACGCTGCCCGGCGTGCTCGCCGGGGTGGTCCTGCTGGCGTCCCTGCAGAACGCCCTGCGGCTGCAGGACGTCTCGAACGAAGCCCTCAACATCGTGACCGGCGTGCTCCTCATCGTGTCGGTCCTGCTGCCCAACATCGTGACGTCGGCCCGCACGGCCGTGCGACGCCGCCGGCAGACGGTAACTCCGGAAAGGTGACGAAGATGTCCCGACGGTTCCTCACCGGCGCAGTGTCGGCCGGGCTGGTGCTGGTCCTGGCCGCGTGCAGCGGCACGACGAAGAACGACAACGCCGGCTCGGGCGCGAGTGAGTCCACCGCCGCGGCGAACCCGAACGCCGCGGCCGCGACCGGCGTCAGGATGGCGTTCCTGCCCAAGCAGCTCAACAACCCCTACAGCGACATCGAGGTCAGCGGCGGCCAGGCGGCCCTCGGTGAACTCAAGGGCGAGTACAAGCTGGTCGGGCCGAACGACGCCAGCGCGTCCTCACAGGTCAGCTACATCAACACGCTGATCCAGCAGCAGCAGGACGTCATCGGCATCGCCGCCAACGACCCGAACGCGGTGTGCCCGTCGCTCAACCAGGCCCGCGGCGCCGGCATCAAGGTCGTCGCGTTCGACTCCGACGCGGCCAAGGACTGCCGCGACGTCTTCGTCAACCAGGCCACCACCCAGGGCATCGGCGAGGCGCTGGCCAAGCAGGCCAAGGACCTCTCCGGCGGCTCGGGCGAGATCGCGGTGCTGTCCGCGACGCCGAACGCCACCAACCAGAACGCCTGGATCGACGTCCTCAAGAAGGAACTGGCCAAGCCGGCGTACGCGGGCGTGAAGCTCGACAAGATCGCCTACGGCAACGACGACGACCAGAAGTCGTTCCAGGAGGCCCAGGGTCTGCTGCAGTCGTTCCCGAACCTCAAGGTGATCGTCTCGCCGACCACCGTGGGCATCGCGGCCGCCGCCCGGTACGTCAGCTCGTCCAGCTACAAGGGCAAGGTCGCGGTGACCGGCCTCGGCACGCCGAACCAGATGCGCGCCTTCGTCAAGGACGGCACCGTCAAGCAGTTCGCGCTGTGGAACCCGGCCGACATCGGCTACCTGGCCGCGTACGCGGGTGTCGCGCTGAAGTCCGGTCAGATCACCGGCAAGCAGGGCGAGAAGTTCAAGGCGGGCAAGCTCGGCGACTACACGATCGGCGAGAACGGCGAGATCGTGCTCGGCCCGCCGACGACGTTCGACGCGAACAACATCGACAAGTTCAACTTCTGACGGATCCATCGAGGACGGACGGTGATCGCCGTGGGTGATTCGACCGCGGTCAAAGCGGCTTTGCGGGCCCAGCGCATCGAAACGCCGTCGTGGGCGTACGCGAACTCGGGCACCCGGTTCAAGGTGTTCCCGCAACCGGGCGTCCCGCGCACGCCCGAGGAGAAGATCGCCGACGCGGCCACTGTGCACGAGTTCACCGGGGTGGCGCCCAGCGTGGCACTGCACATCCCGTGGGACAGGGTCGCCGACTACGCCGCCCTCACCGCATACGCACGGGATCTCGGAGTCGAGATCGGTGCGATCAACACCAACGTCTTCCAGGACGAGGACTACAAGCTCGGCTCGGTCACCAACCCGGACCCGGGCATCCGCCGCAAGGCGACCGATCACCTGCTCGAAGCCGTCGACATCATGGACGCGACCGGTTCGCGCGACCTGAAGCTGTGGTTCTCCGACGGCATCAACTACCCCGGCCAGGACGACCTGCGCGATCGGCAGGACCGGCTCGCGGCCGCGTTGCAGGAGACGTACGACCGGCTCGGGCCGGACCAGCGGATGCTGCTGGAGTACAAGCTGTTCGAGCCCGCGTTCTACGCCACCGACGTCCCGGACTGGGGCACGTCCTACGCCCACTGCCTCGAGCTGGGGGAGCGGGCGGCGGTGTGCATCGACACCGGCCACCACGCTCCGGGCACGAACATCGAGTTCATCGTGGCGTTCCTGCTGCGGGCCGGGAAGCTCGGCGCGTTCGACTTCAACTCCCGCTTCTACGCCGACGACGACCTGATGGCCGGGGCGGCGGACCCGTTCCAGCTGTTCCGGATCATGTACGAGATCGTCCGCGCCGACGCTCTCGACCCGGCGTACGGCATCGCGTTCATGCTCGACCAGTGCCACAACATCGAGGCCAAGATCCCGGCGATCATCCGGTCGGTGATGAACGTCCAGGAGGCCACCGCGAAGGCGCTGCTCGTCGACCGGTCCGCGCTCCGGGCCGCCCAGCGGTCGGGTGACGTGCTCGGCGCCAACGCCGTGCTGATGGACGCCTACAACACCGACGTCCGGCCGCTGCTGGCCGAGCTGCGCACGGAAGCCGGGCTCGACCCGGACCCGATCGCGGCGTATGCCCGCAGCGGGTACCAGGAGAAGATCGTGGCCGAGCGCGCCGGCGGCACGCAGGCCGGATGGGGAGCGTGACGATGACCGTGCCGGAGCAGCTCGTCGCGCGCAGCAACGCGCTCGGGGCCGACCCGCGCAACACCAACTACGCCGGCGGCAACACTTCCGCCAAGGGCGCGGTCACCGACCCGGTCACCGGCGCGCCGGTCGACGTCCTGTGGGTCAAGGGCTCCGGTGGCGACCTCGGCACGCTGACCGAGGCCGGGCTGGCCGTGCTGCGGCTGGACCGGCTGCGTGCCCTGGTCGACGGCTACCCGGGCGTCGAGCGCGAGGACGAGATGGTCGCCGCGTTCGACTACTGCCTGCACGGCCGGGGCGGGGCGGCACCGTCGATCGACACCGCCATGCACGGTCTCGTGGCGGCGCCGCACGTCGACCACCTGCACCCGGACTCCGGGATCGCGCTGGCCACCGCGGCCGACGGCCCGGCGCTGACCAAGGAGTGCTTCGGCGACCGGGTCGCCTGGGTCGACTGGCGGCGGCCCGGGTTCCAGCTCGGCCTGGACATCGCCGCGGTCAAAGCGGCGAACCCGCAAGCCATCGGCGTGATCCTCGGCGGGCACGGCATCACGGCGTGGGGCGCGACCTCCGAGGAGTGCGAGCGGAACTCGCTGGAGATCATCCGGACCGCCGAAGAGTTCCTGGCCTCGCGTGGGGCGCCGGAGCCGTTCGGGCCGGTCGTCCCCGGTTTCGAGGCCCTGCCGGAAGCCGAGCGGCACGCGCGGGCGGCGGCGCTGGCGCCGGTGGTCCGCGGGCTCGCCTCGACCGACCAGCGGCAGGTCGGCCACTACACCGACAGCGACGTCGTCCTCGAATTCCTGTCTCGCGAGAAGCTCCGGCCGCTGGCCGCGCTGGGCACGTCCTGCCCGGACCACTTCCTGCGCACGAAGGTCCGCCCGCTGGTCGTCGACCTTCCGGCGACCGCGCCGCTGGAAGACGTCGTCGCGCGGCTGAAGGAACTGCACGCCGAATACCGCGACGCTTACCGCACCTACTACGAGCGGTACGCCGACGCTGATTCGCCCGCGATGCGCGGCGCGGACCCGGCCATCGTGCTGGTGCCCGGCGTCGGGATGTTCTCCTTCGGCAAGGACGAGCAGACCGCGCGGGTGGCGGGCGAGTTCTACGTCAACGCGATCAACGTCATGCGTGGCGCCGAAGCCGTCTCGACGTACGCGCCGATTCCGGAGAGCGAAAAGTTCCGGATCGAATACTGGGCCTTGGAAGAGGCCAAGCTGCAGCGGATGCCGAAGCCCAAGCCCCTCGCCGGGCGGATCGCTCTGGTCACGGGCGCGGGGTCGGGGATCGGCCGGGCCATCGCCCGGCGGCTCGCCGCCGAAGGTGCCTGCGTGACGATCGCGGACCTGAACGGCGATGCGGCCGCGGAGGTCGCGGCGGAGATCGGCGGGGCCGCCGTCACCGCCGATGTCACCGACGCCGAGGCGGTCCAGGCCGCGATCGACACGACCGTGCTCGCTTTCGGCGGGATCGACCTGGTGGTCAACAACGCCGGGCTGTCCATCTCGAAGCCGCTGCTGGAGACGACCGAACGCGACTGGGACCTCCAGCACGACGTCATGGCCAAGGGCTCGTTCCTGGTCGCCCGGGCGGCCGCGAAGGCGATGATCGACCAGGGCCTCGGCGGTGACATCGTCTACATCTCGTCGAAGAACTCCGTGTTCGCGGGCCCGGACAACGTCGCCTACGGCGCGGCGAAGGCCGACCAGGCCCACCAGGTCCGGCTGCTGGCCGCCGAACTCGGCGGCCACGGCATCCGGGTCAACGGCGTCAACCCCGACGGCGTCGTGCAGGGCTCCGGCATCTTCGCCGGCGGCTGGGGCGCCCAGCGGGCCGCGGTCTACGGCGTGCCCGAAGAGAAGCTCGGCGAGTTCTACGCCCAGCGGACCATCCTCAAGCGCGAAGTGCTGCCCGAACACGTGGCCGCCGCGGTGTTCGCCCTCACCGGCGGCGACCTCACCCACACCACCGGCCTGCACGTGCCGGTGGACGCCGGGGTGGCCGCCGCGTTCCTGCGTTAGGAGAAGCCGTGACGCTCGACCGGACCACCTCCCGCGGCGACGCCGAGCCGACGGTGGTCCGCCCGTGAAGCGGGTGGCGGCCGTCGACCTCGGCGCGTCCAGCGGACGGGTGATGGCCGGCACCGCCGGACCGTCGCGGCTGACCGTCGAGGAGGTCCGCCGCTTCCCGAACGGCGGCGTCCGCGCGGGACCGGTGCTGTACTGGGACATCCTGGGCCTCTACCGCGAGACACTGGCCGGCATCCGCGAAGCCGGGCGGCTCGACGGTGTCGGCATCGACTCCTGGGCCGTCGACTACGGGCTCCTGGACGACCGCGGCGCGCTGCTGGGCAACCCGGTCCACTACCGCGACCGGCGCACCGACGGCGTGCCGGCCTCGGTCGCGGCCGTCGTCTCCGCGCGGGAACTCTACGACGTGACGGGACTGCAGCAGCTGCCGTTCAACACGCTCTACCAGCTGGTCTCGGAAGGCGACCGCCTCGAGGCGGCCTCGACGATGCTCCTCGTCCCGGACCTGCTGAACTACTGGCTGACGGGCTCGATCGGCGCCGAGCGGACGAACGCGTCGACCACGCAGCTCTACGACGTCCGTTCGCGGACGTGGGCGACCGCCCTGGCGTCGAAGGTCGGGATCCCGCCCCGGCTGCTGCCGCCGCTGCGCGACCCGGGCACGGTGGTGGGCACGGCGGCCGAGCTCGCCGGCCTGCCGGTGGTCGCGGTCGGCTCCCACGACACGGCGTCGGCGGTCGTCGCGGTCCCGGCGTCGCCCGGGACGAACTTCGCCTACATCTCGTCGGGCACGTGGTCGCTGGCCGGGCTGGAGCTGCCCGCGCCGGAGCTGGGCGACGCGGCGCTGGCCGCGAACTTCACGAACGAGGGCGGGGTCGACGGCACCACCCGGTTCCTGCGCAACGTGATGGGCCTGTGGGTGCTGTCGGAGACGCTGCGCACGTGGGGCACGCCGGACCTCCCCGGCTTGCTGGCCGCCGCGGCGGCGTCGCCCGCGCTGGCGGCGGTGGTCGACATCGACGCCCCGGCGTTCCTGCCCCCCGGCGACATGCCCGCCCGGCTCGCCGAGGCCTGCCGCGCGACGGGTCAGCGGCCGCCGTCCGATCGGGCGGCGGCGGTCCGCTGCATCGTCGACAGCCTCGCGCTGGCCCACCGCCGCGCGATCCGTGAGGCGGCCCGCCTGACCGGCCGCGCGGTGGACGTGGTCCACCTGGTCGGCGGCGGGGCCCGCAACGAGCTGCTCTGCCAGTCGACGGCGGACGCGTGCGGGGTCCCCGTGCTGGCGGGCCCGGTCGAAGCGGCCGCGCTCGGCAACGTCCTGGTCCAGGTCCGCGCCCTGGGCGAGGACCTGCCGGACCTGGCGGCGATGCGGGCGCTGGTGCGCGAAACGCAGGAGATCCGGCGCTACGAGCCGTCGGGCCGCGCGGACTGGGCGGCGGCGGAGGCCCGGCTGCGCGGCTGAGGTGGGAGAGCGCTCTCACACCGTGCTAGAAAGGACTGGTGACGACGCAGCCGCCCACCTTGGAGGACGTCGCGCGGGTCGCCGGCGTCTCGCGCGCCACGGTGTCCCGCGTGGTGAACAGCGTGCGCAACGTCGACCCGAAGCTGCGCGAGACGGTCGAACGCGCGATCGCCGACACCGGCTACGTCCCGAACCGGGCGGCCCGTTCGCTGGTCACCCGGCGGACCGGCGGGATCGCGCTGGTCGTGTCCGAACCCGAGCGGCACGTCGAGGCGTTCACCGGCGGCGTGTTCGGCGACCCGTTCTTCGGCCGGGTCGTCGAAGGGGTGGTCGCCCACCTGCGCCCGCGGGGGCTGCACCCGCTGCTGATGCTCGTCGACAGCGACGAAGAGCGCGAAAAGCTGGTGCCGAAGCTGCGCCAGGAGCAGGTGAGCGGGGTGCTGCTGATCTCGCTGCACCCGGCGGAGGACCCGCTGCCGCGCATGCTGACGGGCGCGGGCGTGCCCACCGCGCTGTTCGCGCGGCCGGGCCGCCCGGCGCCGGTGTGCTACGTCGACGTCGCCCACCAGGACGGTGCCCGCCTGGCGTCGGACCGGCTCGTCGCGCGCGGCTGCCGCCGGGTGGCCACGATCGCGGGCCCGGCGGGCACCCCGGCGGGGCAGGACCGGCTGGCCGGCTTCCGGGACGCGATGGCCCGCCACGGCCACGCGTACGTCGCGGTCGCCGAGGGCGACTTCACCGAGCAGGGCGGCGAACGGGCGATGGCCCGCCTGCTCGCCGAGGAACCGGAGCTGGACGGGCTCTTCGTGGCCAACGACCTGATGGCCTGCGGCGCGCTCACGGTGCTGCGCGAAGCCGGGCGCCGCGTCCCGGCCGACGTGGCGGTGATCGGCTTCGACGACAGCCGGGTCGCGCTCAGCTGCCGTCCCCGTCTGACGACGGTCCGCCAGCCGGTCGAGGAGATGGGCGCGGCGATGGCCCGCATGGTGCTCGCGCGCATGGCCGACCCGGGCCTGCGGGCGGAGTCGGTGATCTTCGACCCGGAACTCGTGCTCCGCGATTCGGCCTGAGGGCCGGGCACCCGGCCGGCCGTCGATCCTGTCCGGGACAAGTTCCGCTCGGTGGTCTGGACATCGGCGGATTTCCTGTGCTCAGCTTTCCAACGTTGTAACGCCGCCGAGTCCCCTTCACCGGAACGGAGTTCCGCCGTGCGGAGCAGAACAGCGAGAACCATCCGGCGGGTCTGCGCGCTCGCCGCCGCCGGGAGCGCCGTCGCGGCGGTGACCGTCGCGACGCCCGCCGTCGCCGCACCGGTCCGCCAGACCGTCACCGCCGGCAACGCCCGCTTCCAGGTGCTGTCGCCGACCCTGATCCGGACCGAGTACGCCGGCGACGGCCGGTTCACCGACGCCGCCACCTTCAACGCCGTCGGCCGCGGTTCCTTCACGCCGACGGCCTACACCAGCACGGTCTCCGGCGGTGTCCTCACGATCAAGACGAGCGCGACGACGCTGACCTACCGGCTCAACTCCGGCCCGTTCGACGGCGGCAACCTCGAAATCCGCACGAACGCCGGCGCGACCCCGGTGCTCGCGGCCCCCTGGCACCACCTGACCTGCGCCGTCGGCGCGCGGTGCGAGGCCGAAGACCTGACCAGCGACGGGCTCGGCGTCGCCACCGACCACTCCGGCTACACCGGCGAAGGCTTCCTGGCCGGGTTCGAGAGCACCGGCAACTCGGTGACGGCCGACGTCCTGGCGCCGGCCGCGGGGACGTACTCGCTGACCGCGCGCTACGCCAACGGCCAGGGCGGCGACAACCAGCACGTCACCCGCACGCTGAGCGTCTCGGTCGACGGCGGTGCGGCGCAGAAGCTCACGCTGCCCGTGACGGCCGACTGGAACGACTGGGCGCCGGCCTCGGTCCCGCTCACCCTCGGCGCCGGCCACCACAGCGTCCGCCTCGAGCGGACCGCGGGCGACTCCGGCAACGTCAACCTCGACGGCCTCGCCGTCGTGACGGCCGGCGCGGCCTTCCCGCCGGCGTCGGCGCGCGCGTTCACCGGCTGCCCGGCCGGCGTGAGCTGCGAGGCCGAAGCCGGCCTGCGCTCCGGGTCCGCCGTCGTGGCGACCGACCACACCGGGTACGCCGGACGCGGGTTCGTCGCCGAGCTCAACCGCGGCTCGACGCTGACCCACCGCGTCGCGGACGTCCCGGCCGACGGCACCTACCTGCTGCACGTCCGCTACGCCAACGGCACCGGCGGCGACGGCAGGCACGAGACGCGGACCGCGTCCGTCGCCGCGAACGGCGTCACCCGCACCCTGAGCCTGCCGGCCACCGACGGCTGGGACGCGTGGCAGAGCGCGTCCGTGCCGGTGGACCTGAAGGCGGGCACGAACGACGTCGTCCTCGGTTGTCCCGAGGACACCAGCTGCCACGTCAACATCGACACCGTCGCGGTCACGCCGTCCGGCGGCACGGCCCCGCCGCCGCACCTGGCGCTCGGCGGCTACCGGCGCGGGCTCGACGGCGTCAACGGCGACAACGGCACGCCGTCGACCACCGAAGGGCTGCTGCACTCCGACGGCTGGTACCTGCTCGACGACACCCCCTCCGCGCTGTACGACACGCGCACCCGCGCGGTGACGCAGCGGCCGTCCCACGGCGGGAGTCCCTACCAGGACGGCTACCTCTTCGCGTTCGGCCACGACTACAAGGGCGGCCTGCGTGATCTGGCCACCCTGACCGGGCCGCCGCAGCTGCTGCCGCGCTGGGCCTACGGCGTCTGGTACTCGGAGTACATCGACCGCACCGCAGCCGACTACCGCGACAAGATCCTGCCGCGCTTCCGCAGCGAAGGCGTCCCGCTGGACGTCCTGGTGACCGACACCGACTTCAAGGCGCCGGACACGTGGAACGGCTGGCAGTTCGACACCACGAAGTTCCCCGACCCGGCCGGCTTCTTCGCCTGGTCGAAGGCCCAGGGGCTGCACAACAACCTGAACATCCACCCCAGCATCATGGGCTCGGACCCGCAGTTCGCCCGCGCGCAGGCGACGGCGAAGGGCAAGCTGGCCAAGTCGAACTGCGGCACCGACTGCTACGTCTTCGACTGGGGCGACCCGGACCAGCTCAAGGCCTACCTCGACCTGCACGCCGGGATGATGCAGCAGGGCAACGACTTCTGGTGGCTCGACTGGTGCTGCGACGCCTCGCGCTCGAGCCTGCCCGGCGTCACCCCGGACGCGTGGATCAACCAGCAGTACGCCGACCTCGCGGCGCCCGCGACCGGCCGCGGGTTCGTCATCTCGCGGGCGTACGGCTCGCTGCAGGCGGGCGGCTACGGCGGCCCGACCGGGCTGGCGACCGGGCCGTGGGCGGACAAGCGCAGCACGCTGCACTTCACCGGCGACACGTCCTCGACGTGGGGCACGCTGCGGATGGAGGTCGGCATCACCCCGGCGGAGTCGGCCGCGACGGGCATGTCGGCGATCAGCCACGACATCGGCGGCCACAACGACACGACGGGCCTGCGGGGGAGCGAGACCTACACCTCCGGCGGCCAGCAGCGGCAGACGGCCAAGCTGCCGGACGACCTGTACGCGCGGTGGGTGCAGCTCGGCACGTTCCAGCCGATCGACCGCCTGCACAGCAACCACAGCGACCGGCTGCCCTGGCAGTACGGCGACGCGGCCAAGGCGTCGGCGACGAAGTTCCTGAACCTGCGGGAGAACCTGGTTCCCTACACCTACACGCTCGCGCAGGAAGCGGCGACGACGGGGGTGCCGGTGGTGCGCCCGACGTACCTGGAGTACCCGGACGAGCCGGCCGCGTACGCGGCGGCCCAGAGCGAGTACTTCTACGGGCCGGACATGCTGGTGGCGCCGGTGACCTCTCCGGGCACGTCGGCGACCACGTCGGTGTGGTTCCCGCCGGGGCAGTGGACGGACTACTTCTCCGGCAAGACCTACACCGGCGGCACGACGCAGCAGGTGACGTCCGACCTCGGGACGATGCCGGTGTTCCTGCGCGCGGGCGGCATCACCGCCACCCGGACGGCCGACGTGACCAACGACGTCCAGAACCCGCTGGACCGGGTGACGCTGACGGTGGCGCCGGGTGGCTCGGGCACGTTCTCGCTGTATGAGGACAACGGTGTCTCGTCGGCGCGCTCGACGTCGACGAAGATCACCTACAGCGAGCACTTCGGGGCCCACGTGGTGACGGTGGCGCCGTCCCCGTTCCGGGCGGCGCCCCGGGAGTGGACGGTGAAGTTCCTCGGGGTCACGGCGGCCCCGAGCCGGGTGAAGGTGGGCAGCGGCTGGGCCCCCTCGACGGCGTGGAAGTGGGACGCGGCGACGAACACCCTCACGGTGACGGCCCCGGCCCACCCGGGGCGGGGTCCGGTGACGGTCTCGTACTGAGAACCTCCGGCGGGCGGAGCCGGAAAATACCGTGGAGGCCGTCCCGGGGAAGCCACTTTCCCCGGGACGGCCTTCACGCTGTCTTCGCGAGTGCCTCGGACTCCCGCGTCGCTTCGGTGGCGATGTCCCGCGACAGTGCGCGGGTCTGCGCGTCCGAGCCGGAAGCCTGTTCGCCCCCGGCCAGCACGACCAGCTGCCCGGCGTGCGCCCGCAGCAGCGCCACCAACCGCTGGTCGAACCCGGCACCGTCGTCGGTGCGCAACGCCACCAGGTCGGCCGGGGTGACCATGCCCGGCATGCGATGTCCACTGTGGACGTCACCGGCCGGCAGCCCGGCCCGGTCGCGGGCGGCTCGCAGCCGGGTCAGCACCTGCTCGCTCGAGCTCGCGAAGGCGGCGGCCGCCGAGCGGACCCGGGCGCTCGCCGCGTGGTCCGGGGCCAGCCGGGCCGCCGCCAGCGCGTTCTCCGTCATCGGCACCACCAGCTGCAGCCACGCGACGTCCGTCGGGTTGAAGCTGCCGGTGGTGGTGGGGACGGTGACGGTGGGGCCCGTGGCGGTGGTGGCGGGGCCGGTGGTGGCGCACCCGCCCACGATCAGCGCCACCACCGCCGCCCCCAGCGCCCGCCGTCTCACGGACGGCCGGGCAGCCGGTAGTTCGGGCCGAGCACGCTGCCGCGGTCCGGCTTGTACAGGTCGAACCCGCGCGGGTCGCACTGCAGGCCGCCGTTGATGCAGTGCTTCACCAGTGCCGCCAGGGTTTCCGGGTCCCACGCGTTGAAGAAGTCGTAGTGCCACGAATACCCGCGCCCGCTGGCCAGGTGCACGCCGGACATGTCGCCGCTCACCGGGAAGGCCATCTTGAACTCGAGCATCGGCACGGCGACCGGGTGGTCGGCCGGGCACGTCAGCGTCGCCCGGTCGGGATACGCCATGTGGCTCTTGTGGTCGGCGGAATCCAGGTGGACGCCGTCCCAGCAGCTCGGCGCCTGGTAGCGGATGTTGAGCTGGCTGCCCGCCACGCAGTTCACCGGGATGTCCCAGTTGTGGAAGCTGTCCCCGCACTCCCAGCCTTCGATCGCGCCGGGTGCGTGCTGGAACTCGTCCTGCGTCGCGGTGACGCTCCCGGCCACGTACCGCAGGCCGGGCGGGAACGGGACGACCTTGGGGTAGTCGAGGATGCCGGACTTGTAGTAGACGACCTGCGCGAAGTTCGGCAGCACCACCTGGTTCCCGTTGTACACGGTCGGGAACCAGTACGCGGACAGGTCGTCCGGGGCCAGGCAGGTGGTGTTGCCGACCCCGGCGCCCTGCAGGGACTGCAGGGTCGTGGCCGCGTTCGTCGTCTTGTTGCCGAGGAACGTGTGGTCGTGGGACGCGCCGGGCAGCCCGGGGAAGACGATCGGGTCGTCCGGCTGGTGGTGGCTCGGGGAGCAGTTGACCTGGAACTCGTGGTGGGTCACCAGGTCGTCGGCCCCGGCGGGCGACCAGGTGGCCGCGGTCAGGAAGGCGCCTGCCAGCACGGTGGCGGCGGTGCAGGCGAGGAGCGCGGTTTTCGTTGCCAAGGGTCCTCCACGGTGAGGGTGCCAATGGGAGAGCGCTCTCCCACAGCATGCGCAGCTCGCCGCGGCGCTGTCAAGGAGCACCCGTTCCGCCATCGGACAGTCGTTGTCGGGTTCGCCGGCGAGCCTTGACAACCGGGGCGCGGGTGCCGAACCATCGGTCGCGCTGGAGAGCGCTCTCCAATCGCCGTTCCCCTGTCGTACGGGAGTTCATCGTGGATCGACCGTCGCTCCTCCGTGCCGTCCCGGCGCTGGTGGCCCTGCTGGTGCTGGGCCTGCTCGCCGGCCCGTCCCCGGCGCACGCCGCCACCCTGCTTTCGCAAGGCAGACCCGCGACCGCGTCGAGCAGCGAAGGCGCGGGCACTCCGGCGTCGGCCGCGGTCGACGGCGACCCCGGCACCCGCTGGGCGAGCGCGTGGAGCGACCCGCAGTGGTTGCAGGTCGACCTCGGCGCGTCCGCGGACATCTCCCAGGTCACGCTGAACTGGGAGGCCGCCTACGCGACGGCATACGAAATCCAGGTCTCGGACAACGCCTCGACTTGGCAGACTGTATACAGTACGACCACCGCGACCGGCGGGATCCAGAACCTCGCCGTCACCGCCCACGGCCGGTACGTCCGGCTCTACGGCACCCACCGCGTCGGCGGCTACGGGTATTCGCTCTGGGAGTTCCAGGTCAGCGGCACGCCCGGAACGCCGACCCAGGACGGCCCGGGCGTCACCCGCGTGACCGGCACGCAGGGGAACTGGCAGCTGACGGTCGACGGGATACCGTGGACCGTCAAGGGCCTCACCTGGGGGCCGCCGGTCGGGGAAGCGGCCGCGCGGATGCCGGAGCTGCACGCGATCGGCGTCAACACCGTCCGCACCTGGGGCACCGACGGCACCACCCAGCCGCTCCTCGACGCGGCCGCGGCCAACGGGATCAAGGTCATCAGCGGGTTCTGGCTGCAACCGGGCGGCGGTCCCGGCAGCGGCGGCTGCATCGACTACACGACGGACGCGAACTACAAGAACACGATGCTCGCCGAAATCCAGAAGTGGGTCACGGCCTACAAGGCGCACCGCGGGGTGCTGATGTGGAACGTCGGCAACGAGTCGATCCTCGGGATGCAGAACTGCTACTCCGGGACGCAGCTGGAGCAGGAGCGCATCGCCTACACCCGGTTCGTCGACCAGGCCGCGCAGGCGATCCACGCCATCGACACCACCCACCCGGTCACCTCGACCGACGCGTGGACCGGCGCGTGGCCGTACTATAAGGCGTACGCGCCGAACCTCGACCTCTACGCCGTGAACTCCTACGCGCACGTCTGCCAGGTGAAGCAGGACTGGCTCGCCGGCGGCTACACGAAGCCGTACATCATCACCGAGACCGGCCCGGCCGGTGAGTGGGAGGTGCCGAACGACGTCAACGGCGTCCCCGCCGAGCCGACCGACCAGCAGAAGCGCGACGGGTACGTCAACGCCTGGAACTGCGTGCTGGCCCACCCCGGCGTCGCGCTCGGCGCCACGCTCTTCCACTACGGCACCGAGGGCGACTTCGGCGGCGTCTGGTTCAACATCACCACGGGCGGCGAGAAGCGGCTCTCGTGGTACGCGGTCCGAAAGCTCTACAGTGGACAGACGAGCGGGAACACGCCGCCGGTGATCGCGTCGATGAACCTCAGCCGCGTCACCGACGTGCCGGCCGGCGGCACCTTCACCGTGACCGCCGCGGTGTCCGATCCGGACGGTGACCCGATCACCTACACCATGGGCTACAACAGCAAGTACCTCAACGGTGCGGCCGGGCTGATCCCAGCCCAGTTCACCGGCTCCGGCACCTTCACCGTCACCGCGCCGCAGCAGCTGGGCGTCTGGAAGCTCTACCTCTACGCCCGCGACGGCCACGGGAACGTCGGGATCGAGACGCGTTCGCTGCGCGTGGTCGCCCCGCCGGTGCCGGGCACGAACCTCGCGCGCGGCGCCGCGACCACGGCGTCGACGTACCAGGCCGACGGTCCCGGGGCGCCCTACCCGCCGCAGGCGGCGACCGACGGCGACAGCGCGACGCGGTGGGCGAGCGCGTGGGCCGATCCGCAGTGGCTGCAGGTGGACCTGGGCCGCAGCCAGGCCTTCGACCACGTCCAGCTGGTGTGGGAGTCCGCGTTCGGCAAGGCATACGAAATCCAGGTGAGCGACGACGCGGCGAACTGGCATACGGTATACACGACGACGACCAGCGACGGCGGTGCCGACGATCTCGCGGTCTCGGGCACCGGGCGGTACGTGCGCGTGTACGGGACCCAGCGCGGCACCGGCTACGGCTATTCGCTGTACGAGTTCGGCGTGTACCGCTCATGACGGCGTGGTGGGCGCGCAGTTCAGCCCTGGCGGCCGAGCCAGTGGTGCAGCGCCCACCACGACCGCACGGCGTCGAGCACGCGGCCGCCGCTGTTCTCGGCCGGAACCACCGGCGTGAGCTCGGCCAGTCGGTCGAGGCGGTAGCGGACGGTGTTGGGGTGCAGGTGCAGTGCCTCGGCCGTGGAACGCAGGCGCTGGCCGTGGTCGAGGTAGGCCAGCGCCGTCGCGGCCAGTTCGCGGTGGAACGCGTTGGCCGGGTCGAGCGCACCGAGCAGCCCGGTCGTGAGCAGGTCCGCCAGCGCCGGCTGGGCCGTCAGCGCGATTTCGCCCGCCAGGTCGGTGAGGTCGTGCCGGCCGGGCCCGGTGATCCGGGCCGCCGCCGTGCAGAGCCGGTGCACCTCCCGCAGTTCGGGCAGGGCGACCGGGGGTGCCACGACGACCAGGACGCCGTCGGCGAGGGCGACCCCGGCGGGCGGCCGGGCCGCCAGGCCGGTCAGCCGTCCTTCGACCAGCCCGTACACCCCGCCGAACTCCAGCAGCGCCTGTTCGAGCGTGCGGGCCCGCGCCGGGTCGCTGACGTCGGACACCACGCAGGAGTACCGGCCGTCGGGTCGCAGCCCTGCCTGCCGCAGCTCCTCCGGCGTGGGCGGGTGCCCGGCGAGCAGCAGGGTGCGCAGCAGCTGGGTTCGCGCGTCGCGCACGGTGCGGGAGAGCTGGAGCTCGGCGGCGTGGTAGCCCTTGACGATGTGCCGTTCGAGTGCGCCGGTGTAGCGCTCGGCGTCGAGGATGGTTTCGAGGATGACGTCGTCGGGCAGGCCCGCGGCCCGCGCGCGTTCGACGGCGAAGCGGGCCGCCAGCGTCTTCCCGGCCTGGACCCCGCGCAGCAGGTCGGTGAGCGGGACACCCTGGGCGGCCCGGTCGGCGCCGAGTGCTTCGGCGGTGGTGTAGTCCGCGGTGTCGGGGTTGGTCGTCGCGCGCAGCGCGGCCGAAAGCAGGAACCGGACGTGCCGCCGGTTCTCGGCCTCCGGCAGCCGCGCGACCTCCGGCGACTGGCTCCGCGCGGCCTTGACCAGCTCGTCGACGACGCCGTCGTCGGCCGCCATCGCGTCGAGCACCTGCCGGAGCAGCGACGAGGCCGGCACGGCACCTCCCGTTGTGGCAGCGCCACAACCCCGCGGCCGCGATGTTGGGCGAGCGGCCCTACCGGAGCAGCTCCGGTGGCCGGTTATCGTGAGAATACCGGACAGTAACCTCGTTTCCCCGCGAAATCCACCGCACCTCTTCAATGCCGAAAGGTGTCTCCCGTGCGCAATTCCCGTCGGAAGCGGTCGTACCTCTCCCGCCTGGCGTGCCTCACCGCGTCCGTCGCCCTGCTGGCGACCGGGGCGGCGGTGCCGGCCACCGGCGCCCCCGCGGCGCTGCGGGAGGTGATGTTCGTCGGCAACAACTGGGACGGCACGGCGGACGTCATCCAGTCCCGCGGCTCCTTCGCCAAGATCGGCCGGGTCGACATCATCCCGGACAAGGACCAGCGGCTGGCGGAGATCTACCTCAACCCGATCAAGCTCGCGTTCTTCCTCGGCATCCGCAACGGGCCCGGCGAAGGGCACGACCAGTTCGTCGACGACATGTACACCACGCCGGACGGCGGTTCGGTGGTGGCGTCGCGCCCGAGCTTCGCCGACGTCGTCTCGATCAACCTGGCCACCGGCCGGATCAACTGGCGCTTCCCGGTTTCGGGCTTCCGGTCCGACCACATGGCGGTCTCGCCCGACGGCCGCCGCGTCGCCGTTTCCGCGTCGACGGCCAACACCGTGCACGTCCTGGACATCGTGACCGGGCAGCAGGTCGGCTCCTTCGCCACCGGCGACAAGCCGCACGAGAACGTCTTCACCGCCGGCGGCCGGTACCTGTGGAACATGTCGATCGGCAACGTCGACACGAACCTCGACGACCCGGGCTGGGACTTCACCAAGGGGGACCGGCACATCACGGTCGTCGACGCCACGACCTTCCAGCCGGTCAAGGTGATCGACATGCGCCAGCGGCTCGACGCCTTCGGCCGCCACGACCTGTCCAACGCCGTGCGGCCGGTGGCCTTCACCCCGGACGAGTCGAAGCTGTACTTCCAGGTGTCGTTCTTCAACGGCTTCGTGGAGTACGACGTCGCCACCGACAAGGTCACGCGGATCAAGGAACTGCCGAAGAACCCGGCCACGAGCGACGACCGCACCACGTTCGTCAACGACTCGCGCCACCACGGCCTGTCGATGAACCCGGCCGGCACCAAGCTCTGCGTCGCCGGGACGATGGACGACTACGCCACGGTGGTCGACCGCGCGTCCCTGCAGCCGGGGACGCTGGTACCCGCGGTGAAGCCGTACTGGGCGACGGTGAGCGGCGACGGCAACGCGTGCATCATCTCCGAGGCCGGTGCGGACCAGGTCACCGCCATCGACTTCGCGACCGGGCAGAAGCTGGTCTCGGTGCCGGTCGGCGACCACCCGCAGCGGGTGCGGCTCGGCCACGTGCCCGAGGGCTGGACGGGCCCCACCGGGTCCTGACGCTCAGGAGACGGCGAAGGCCGCGGTCAGCCAGCCGCGGACTTCGCCGTCCACATCGGACACCGCACGCAGGCTGAGCCGGTGCCCCACGCGCGGGCCGCTCGCCCAGCTCGCCGGGGCGATGCGGGCCGTCTCGACCGGGCGCGGCAGCCACAGGTACACCAGCACGTCCCGCGACCGCGGCCGTACCTCGGCGAGCTTCCGGTCCCGCTTCAGGAACACCCCGACCTTGACGGCGTCTTCGTGGACCTCGCCGAGCGTCCGCAGGTGCGCGACGACGGCGTCGTAGACCGACCGCTGCCACGGCGCTTTGCCGGCGAACGTCTCCTCGACCGTGCAGCCCGGCACGCACGTGTGCCCCTGACCGGCGCGCGCGAACTCGCGGTCGCAGCGCGGGCACGTCCACCGGGTCGGCATGCCGTCCAGGATGGCACTCACAGGGCGGCCAGGCCGAGCGCCGGGCCGGCCGCGGCCGCCTCCACCAGCTGCCGGGCCGCCTCGCCCGCGGCTTGGCGCTGCGACGGCGGCAGCTTGTCCAGCAGCGCCCCGAGCGCGGCCTGCCGCCGGTCGAGCAGGCGCGCCACGATCTCGCGCCCGGTCTCGGTGACCTCCAGCGTGACGACGCTGCGGTTGCCGGGGCTGCGGCCGCGGGCCACGTGCCCGAGGGCTTCGAGGCGGTCGGCCAGCCGCGTCACCGAAGACGCGTTGACGCCCATCGTCGCGGCCAGCTGCGAGCTCGGTACCCGGCCGAGGCGGTCGAGCACGAGCAGCAGCCGCGTCTGCGGGAACGACACCTCCGGCGGCGCCGCGTGCGCGCATTCCCACGCGATCCCGACCAGGAGGACGGTGAGACCGTCGAGGGCGGCCACGTCCGGGTCCCTGTCCCGATGGGGTTGCATGACGCAATACTTGCCACTCGCAAGAGCATCGGTCAAGAGGGACAGCCGCGGCTGCCGGCTACCGGGCCGGCGGCACGATGCCGTACTCGTGGATCTTGCGGTAGATCGTGGCCCGGGAAATGCCCAGCAGCTTGGCCGCCCTGACCTTGTTGCCGTCCGCGTCCTCCAGGCAGCGGACGATCGCGTCGCGCTCGATCGACTCGAAGCGGTTCAACGGGCGGCGGGTCACCGCGTGGAACTCCGCCGGGAGGTCGCCCGGGCGGATGGTGCCCGCGCGGCGGCGGCGGGCCACCCGGCGCAGCACCTCGTGCAGCTGGCCGGTGTTGCCCGGCCACTCCGCCCGCATCAGCAGGTGCAGGGCCGCGGCCGAACACGTCAGCCTGCCGCCGTAGCCGAGCTTGCTCAGCACCAGCGGGACCAGCTCCGCGAGGTCTTCGACGTGGTGGCGCAGCGGGGGCACGCGCACCGTCCGCGGGAAGAACTTCAGCAGCTCGGCCAGCGCCGGCTCGGTTTCGGTGTCCGGCACCAGCGTGAGCACCACCCACGGCGCGCCCGGGTCCTCGCGCAGCGACCGCAGGACCGCGGCCAGCGCGGTGGCCGCCGGGGCGGTCAGGCGGTCGGCGTGTCGGATCACCAGCGTGCGGATCGGGGCTTCGGCGTGTTCGCGCGGCAGCGCGGCCCAGTCGGTACCCGGCGCCGCGTCGACGGTCAGCAGCCGGGCCGCCGGGTGGTGGCGCTGGTGCAGGCCCTTGACCAGGGTCAGCTTGCCGGTCCCCGGCTCGCCTTCCAGCGCGACCCACTCGCCGCGCTGGTGGCCGCCGTCGAGGTCGTGCCCGCAGCGCAGCCACAGCGGCGCCGAGCCGACGACCCCCGGCAGGTACATCGGCAGCATCGGCGTCGACGCGGCCAGGGTTTCCTCGGCCTCGATCAGCTTCACCGACAGCACTCCGCCCGCGGTCTCGGCCTCGCGCCGGCCCGCGACCCGGCGGCACAGCACCCGGACCCGCAGGCCGCTCGACAGCGAAAGCGTCGCCGGGGTCCGCCGCGCCTCCGCCAGCGCCTCGGTCGCGTGGCCGAGCAGCACCGACTGGTCGGCCGGGTCGAGCAGCTGCCGGGCCCGGTCGTTCATCATCACGATGTCCTCGTTGAACGCCAGCACGATGCCCGTCCACCGCCGGCAGGTCTGCAGGTAGGCCTGGAACAGCATCATCTCCCGCAGGTCGCTGTGCCGCAGGAGGGCCTGCCGGATCTGCTCGGCCGTGGACCGCGCCAGCGCGACGAGCAGGCCGCCGGCGTCCTTGTACCAGCAGGTGAGGTCGACCGCGCCGACCTTCTTGCCCGAGATGGGGTGGTGGATCGGCACGCCGGCGCAGGCCAGGTCTTCCAGGTGTTCGGCGTAGTGCTCGTGGCCGAACACCGTCGTCGGGCGGCCGTCCTCCAGCGCGGTGCCGATGCCGTTCGTCCCGACGGACTGCTCGCCGTAGCTGAAGCCGGGCACCAGCTCGACGCGCTCGAGGTGCCGGGCCAGCTCGGCGTCCCCCGTCCGCTGGGTGAGCACCACGCCGTTGGCGTCGGTGAGGATGAGGCTGATCGGCTGGCCCTCGAACTGCTCGCCGAGCTTGTGCAGCACCGGCTCGGCACCGCGCATGAGCGGGATGTCGAGGTTCTGGTCGCCGAGGTAGAGCGGGTCGATCCGGTCGGCCTCGACGTGGAATTCCCGCGATCGCCGCCACGAGGCCAGGATCGTCGGGCGGACCGTGCCCGCGGGGACCGCCTCGGCGGTCAGGAACCGGACCCGGGTGCGGGCGAGTTCGTCGTCGGCGAGCAGGGCCATCTCGTCCACGTGACCTCCCGTTCCCCGCGGCCCACGTGGGTGCGGGCACACCCGTTGTGCCGCCCGTCCAGCGTACGGCGTGCCGGGCCGGTGCCGGTGTCTCAAATTGAGACGCTCCCCGCCGCGCACCGGCGGTGCGATGGGGGAATGGCCGCCGAGACGTACAACCCCTGGACGATCGTCAACCTCGTCTTCACGCACCTGGCCGAGCAGGGTCTGCACCCGGCGCTCGGCGCGGACGGAGACCCGGGCGAACCCGCCGCCGCGCTGCTGCGCGCGTTCGGGATCGTCCCCACGGTCGAAGGCGACGCCCGCGTGCAGACGGGCATCCACGACGAGCTGGCCGCCCTGCGGGCGCGGTTGCTCGACACACCCGCCGGCAGCGGTGCTGTCTCAGATTGAGACCCGCGCCCGGCGCGGCCGCCCCCTTAATGGGGAACGCAGGACGCCCCGGGCGGCGAGCTCAGGAGAGAAGGAGTTGATCCATGAGTCGCCAGAGTGTGGCGAAAGCCCACCAGAAGATCCAGGAACTGTCGTGGGAACCGGCGTACCACACCCCGGTCTCGCACTACGGCACCGACTACACGTTCCGGAAGGCGAAGAAGAAGGACCCGCTGAAGCAGGTTCTCCGCTCGTACTTCCCGATGCAGGAGGAAAAGGACCACCGGGTCTACGGCGCCGAGGACGGCGCGATCCGCGGCAACATGTTCCGCCAGGTCCAGGAACGCTGGCTGGAGTGGCAGAAGCTCTTCCTGTCGATCATCCCGCTGCCGGAGATCTCGGCCGCGCGGGCGATGCCGCTGCTGTTCCGCACGGTCCCGAACCCGGAACTGCACAACGGCCAGGCGATCCAGATGATCGACGAGGTCCGGCACTCGACGATCCAGCAGAACCTCAAGCGCCTGTACATGCAGAACTACATCGACCCGGCCGGTTTCAACTCGAGCCTGCGCAACTTCCAGAACGACTACTGCGGCACGATCGGCCGCCAGTTCGCCGAAGGCTTCATCACCGGGGACGCCATCACCGCGGCCAGCATCTACCTGACCATTGTCGCCGAAACGGCGTTCACGAACACGCTGTTCGTCGCCATGCCCGCCGAAGCCGCCGCCAACGGCGACTACCTGCTGCCCACGGTGTTCCACTCGGTGCAGTCCGACGAATCCCGCCACATCAGCAACGGCTACGCGACCCTGCTGATGGCGTTGTCCGACGAAAGCAACCACCAGCTGCTCGAACGCGACCTGCGGTACGCGTGGTGGAACAACCACGCCGTCGTCGACGCCGCGATCGGCACGTTCATCGAATACGGCACCAAGGACCGCCGCAAGGACCGCGAAAGCTACGCGGAAATGTGGCGCCGCTGGATCTACGACGACTATTACCGTTCTTACCTGGTCCCGCTGGAGAAGTACGGGCTCGTCATCCCGCACGACCTCATCGAAGAAGCGTGGAACCGGATCTGGAACAAGGGGTACGTCCACGAAGTCGCGCAGTTCTTCGCCACCGGGTGGCTCGCCAACTACTGGCGGATCGACCCGATGACCGACGAAGACTTCGAATGGTTCGAGTACAAGTACCCGGGCTGGTACGACAAGTACGGCAAGTGGTGGGAGAACTACAACCGCCTCGCGACGCCGAACGGGCACCACCCGATCGTCGCCGAAGATGTCGACTACGTGTACCCGCACCGCTGCTGGACCTGCATGGTGCCGTGCCTGATCCGCGAGGACATGGTGGTCGACGAGGTCGACGGCCAGCACCGCACGTACTGCTCGGAGACTTGCCGCTGGACCGACGCCGAGGCGTTCCGGCCCACCTACCAGGGCCGCAACACCCCGAACATGGGGCAGCTGGTCGGCGCCCGCGAGTGGGAGACGCTCTACCACGGCTGGAACTGGGCCGACGTCGTCTCCGACATGGGTTTCGTCCGCGACGACGGCAAGACCATGGTCGCGCAGCCGCACCTGGACCTGGACCCGAAGAAGATGTGGACGCTCGACCACCTGCGCCGGATGCCCGAGGTGCAGTCGCCGAACGTGCTGCTCAACCAGATGACCGCCGAGCAGCGCGCCGCGTTCGTGGCCGACTACAACCGCCAGGGCCCGGCCGGGCGTCCGGCCCCACAGGCCTGACGGGCGGCCCGGCATGACAGCGGAGAAGCACCGCGTCCGGTTCGAGCCGGTCGGGATCGAGATCGACGTCGCCGAGGACCAGACGATCCTGCGCGCCGCCGCCGAGCAGGGCGTCATGCTCATGCACGGCTGCAAGGAAGGGCAGTGCGCGGCCTGCAAGTCGTTCCTCCTCGACGGCGACGACGTCGAACACGACCGGTATTCGACCTTCGCGCTCCCCGACTACGAAAAGGAGGAAGGCTTCACCCTGCTGTGCCGGGCCCACGCCTACGAAGACCTGACGATCGAGCTGCTCAACTACGACGAGGAGATGATCCAGTCCGGCCTGCCGATCCAGGAGGCCGAGGTCGAGGTCGTAGCGAACGACCCCGTCACGCACGACCTCCGGCACCTGGTCGTCCGGCTGGACGGCGACCTGAAGTTCTTCCCGGGCCAGTACCTGGACTTCGCCGTCCCGGGCACCGAGGAAGCGCGGTCGTTCTCGATGGCCAACACCTCGGCCCGGGACGGGCTCCTGGAGTTCGTCATCAAGATCTACCCCGACGGGCTGTTCTCCCGGTTCCTGGCCGCGCAAGTCGCGGTCGGCGACCGGCTCCGGGTGACCGGCCCGTTCGGGGTGTTCACCTTGCGGGACAACCCGGGCGCGGACCTCGTCTTCGTCGGCGGCGGGGCCGGGCTGGCGCCGATCCTGTCCCTGCTGCGGTCCATGGCCGAGCGCGGGATCGACCGGAAGGCGACCTTCTACTACGGCGCGCGCCGCCGCCACGACCTCTGCTTCGAGGACGAACTGCGGGCGCTCGAAGAGAAGCTGCCGAACTTCCGGTACGTGCCGGCGCTGTCCGAGCCGGGCGACGCCGGCTGGACCGGCGAGACCGGGTTCGTCACCGACGTCCTGCGCCGGGCCGGGGCGGACCTGACCGGCGCGGACGCCTACGTCTGCGGCCCGCCGCCGATGGTCGAAGCGGCGCTGGAGCTGCTGCCCGCGCTCGGCGTCGACGGCAAGCGCGTCTTCTACGACAAGTTCACCACCACGGGCGAAGGGTAAGAAACCCATGACAGCCACCTCCGAACGCAGTGTGCCGAAGCCGGCGTTCACCGACGCCGAAGCGGGCGCGAAGGTCTTCCCGGACTCCACGGCCCGCCAGTACAACTACTTCACCCCGGCCAAGCGCAAGCAGAGCCACTACGAGGACGTCACCGTCGAGGTCCAGCCCGATCCGCGGCACTACCTGTCCCAGGGCTGGCTCTACGCCTTCGCCGATGGCCAAGGCGGCTACCCGCTGGAGTGGACGGCGCTGAAGGCGTGGGGCTCCGACCGGCCGCTGCCCGAACGCGGCCCGGGCTCCGGCGGCAAGGGCTACGACTGGCCCGCGCACGGCTGGCACGAGTTCCGGGACCCCAACGAGGAGTGGGAACTCACGCTGTACCGGTACAACGCGAACGTCGTGCGGCAGCTGAACCAGAACGTCGACGCCGCCCGACAGGCGAAGGCGTTCGAGCAGTGGAACCGCAACTGGGTCGACTTCGTCGCCAAGCACGTCGGCGCCTGGATGCACGTCGACCACGGCCTGGGCCTGTACCTGTTCGCCAACGCCAACCGCCGCGCCCCGACGAACATGCACAACAACGCGATCTCGGTGAACAGCATGCACCGCATCCGTGCGGCGCAGGACCTGGCGCTCTACAACCTGACGCTCACCGAGGAGATCGAGGGCTTCGACGGCACAGCGCACCTGGCCACCTGGAACGAAGACCCGGCGTGGCAGGGCGTGCGGGAGACCGCCGAGCAGCTGACCGGGATCTGGGACTGGGGCGAGGCGATCTTCGCCGCCAACGTCGTGTTCGAGCCCCTGGTCGGCGAGCTGTTCCGCAGCAACCTCGTCCAGCAGGCCGCGCCGGCCAACGGCGACTTCGTCACCCCGACGTTGATCGGCGCCGAGGAGTTCGACTTCTCCGAACGCGACCTCCGCTACACGAAGCCGCTGTTCCACTTGCTGGTCAACGACAAGGAGTTCGCCGACCACAACAAGGCGCTGCTGCAGAAGTGGCTCGAGGACTGGGTGCCGCGGTGCATCGCCGCCGCCCGCGTGCTGCAGCCGCTGTGGTCGCAGCCCGACGCCAAGCCGATCCGGTTCGAGGACGGCCTCGACCGCGTGAAGAGCCGGTTCGCCGGCATCCTGTCCGAACTGGGCCTCAAGGCACCCGAGGAGCTGGGCCAGTGACTGTCTTCAAGACCGCGGAAAGCCCGTTCAAGGCCGACAACACCGCGTCGAACATGTGCGGCTTCACCCTGATGAACAACCAGGTGGGCGCGATCATCGCGGAGGTGATGGGCGGATGCGACAACGTCACCATCACGCCGCTGCCGTCGATGATCCGGGTCGACGCCGTCGGCCGGATGGACGTGGTCTACGCCGAGGTCGACGAGGCCGCCGGCGAGGAGGAGGGCTGGTTCAACGCGGCCGAGTTCGAGGAGAGCATGTCCACCCACTACGGGCGGATGATCCACGAAGACGACCGCACGATCATGTTCGCCAACCCCGAGGACGCGGCCGAATACCTCGACTTCGACCTCAAACCGATCAAGTAGGACCCAGCACTCGATCCGGCTCAGGAGGATCACGGAAATGTACGAAAAAGACGGCGAAAAATACTTCGTGGTGGACGCCCACACCCACTTCTGGGACGCGAGCCCGGAAAACTGGATCGAGGGCCAGGAGGAATACGCCAAGGGCTGGATCGAGTGCTTCCACGCCTACCAGGGGCTCGGCCCGAAGGAGACGCACTGGCCCATCGACCGGTTCCAGAAGTACTCCGAAGAGCTGATGATGCACGACCTGTTCGAGGCCGGCCACGTCGACACGGCCATCTTCCAGCCGACCAACCTGCGGCAGTGGTACAAGAACGGGTTCAACACGACCGAGGCCGACGCGGCGCTGGCCGAGAAACACCCCGGCAAGTTCCTCGTCAACACGACCTTCGACCCCCGCGAAGGCGACGAGGGGCTGAAAGCCCTGGAAGAGCGCGTCAAGCGGTACGGCTGCAAGGGCGTCAAGCTGTACACCGCCGAGTGGCGCGGGGACTCCCGCGGCTGGAGCCTCAAGGACCCGGAGGCCGCGCGTTTCCTGGCGAAGTGCGAGGAACTGGGCGTCAAGAACGTCCACATCCACAAGGGACCGACGATCTGGCCGCTGGACAAGGACGCCTTCGACGTGTCCGATGTGGACCACGCGGCGACGAACTTCCAGGGCCTCAACTTCATCGTCGAGCACGTCGGCCTGCCGCGCATCGAGGACTTCTGCTTCATGGCCACCCAGGAGCGCAACGTCTACGCGGGACTCGCCGTCGTGATCGGCGGGCTGATGCACGCCCGCCCGAAGTTCTTCGCGAAGGTGATGGGCGAGCTGATGTTCTGGCTCGGCGAAGACAAGCTCATCTTCGGCGCGGACTACGCGATCTGGGAACCGAAGTGGCAGGTCGAGGGCTTCGTCGACTGGAACATGCCGGGTGACGACGAGCTGTCGGACTTCCCGCCGCTGACCGTCGACCAGAAGAAGAAGATCCTCGGGCTGAACGCGGCCCGGCTCTACGACATCGACGTTCCCGAAGAGCTGCGGCTCAAGGATCCGGAGACCGTCGAGCCCGTCGGCGTGCCGAACTCATGACCGCCGTGGTGACCGGGGCCCGCGCCGCCGTGTGGGCCGCGCTGGGCACCGTCCGGGATCCGGAACTGGACGAACCCCTCACCGACCTGGGTTTCGTGGCCCGCTGCGAGGTGAGCGCCACGGGGCACGCCGTCGTCCGGCTGCGGCTGCCGACGTACTTCTGCGCGCCGAACTTCGCGTTCCTGATGGTCGCGGACGCCTACGACGCCGTGGCCGGCGTGCCGGGCCTGACCGGGCTCGACATCCGGCTCGACGACCACTTCGCCGCCGACGTCATCAACCGCGGGGTGGCGGCGCGGCGGGGGTTCGTGGCGTCGTTCGAAGGCGAGGCCGCGGACGAGCTCGACACGCTGCGGTACGACTTCGTCCGCAAGGCCGTGCTGGCCGGGACCGACCGCGTCTGCCGGTCCCTCGACCGGGACCCTGCGTCGTCGACCCTGGGCGACGTCCCGCCGAGCCCGGACCTGGACCGGCTGCGGGCCCGACGGCGTGAACTGGGCCTCCCCGCCGAGGACGGTGACCCGCTGCTGCTGGACCCGGCCACCGGGACGACTCCGGTCGACGCGAAGCGCCACCTGGCCATCGCGCGGCTGACCCGCACGAGCATGGAGGCCAACTCGGGCGTCTGCCGCGGCATGCTGCGCGCGCGGTACTCGCTCGGCGCAGAAGAGGAGGGCACGGGATGAAGGCCGTGCGGCTGCAGAAGTACCACGAGCACCCGGTGCTCGAAGACGTCCCGGAGCCGCGCGCGACCGGCCCCTTCGACGTCGTGGTCAAGATCGGCGGCGCCGGCGTCTGCCGCACCGACCTGCACATCATCGAGGAGCAGTGGGCCGAGAAATCGGGTGTCACGCTGCCTTACACGATCGGGCACGAGAACGCGGGCTGGGTGCACGAGGTCGGGCCCGCGGTGACGAACGTCGAGGTCGGCGACACGGTCATCCTGCACCCGACGCCGACTTGCGGCCTGTGCCACGCCTGCCGCGCGGGCGACGACATGCACTGCCCGAACGGGAGTTTCCCCGGTATCAGCAGCGACGGCGGGATGGCCGAATACCTGCTGACGTCGGCGCGGGCGTGCATCAAGCTCGACCGCTCGACCGAGCCTTCCGACGTGGCGGCGTTGGCCGACGCGGGCATCACGGCCTACCACGCCGTGCGCAAGGCCGTCCCGCGCCTGTACCCGGGCACCACCTGCGTCGTCAACGGCGCCGGCGGCCTCGGGCACATCGGCATCCAGTCGCTGCGGGCGCTGACCGCGGCCCGGGTGATCGTGGTCGACCGCAACGCCGACGCGCTGGAACTGGCGTCGACGCTGGGTGCCGACGAGACCGTGCTGGCCGACGGCAAGCAGGTCGAGGCCGTCCTCGACCTGACCGAGGGCAACGGCGCCGAGGTCGTCCTCGACTTCGTCGCCGAGCAGGGCGCCCAGCAGGACGCCTTCGCGATGACCCGGCGCGCCGGGTCGCACTTCGTCATCGGCTACGGCTCGAACATCGACATCCCGACGATCGACATCATCTCCACCGAACGCAGCGTCATCGGCAACCTGGTCGGGACCTACAACGACCTGGTGGAGCTGATGGTGCTCGCGCAGGCCGGGAAGGTCACGCTGCACACGAAGAAGTACCCCCTCGACGCCGCCCTCGACGCACTGGCCGACCTCGACGCCGGGCGCGTGCGCGGCCGCGCGATCCTCACCCCCTAGGAGCAGGCATGGCGAAGGAACTGCGGTTCGGCCCGGACGCCCGCGACCTGCTGCTGGCGGGCGTCGACAAGCTGGCCGAAGCGGTCAAGTCCACGCTGGGGCCCAAGGGCCGCAACGTGATCATCGAGAAGATCACCGGCTCGCCGGTGGTCACCAACGACGGCGTCACCATCGCGCGCGAGATCCACCTGAAGAACCAGTTCGAGAACATGGGCGCGCAGCTGGTCAAGGAAGCCGCGATCAAGACCAACGACGTCGTCGGCGACGGCACCACCACGGCCACCGTGCTCGCCCAGGCGATCGTCCGCGAAGGCATGCGGGCGATCTCGGCCGGCGGCAACCCGGTGCTCGTCAAACGCGGCATCGACCACGCGGTCGGCCTTCTGGTGGCCCACCTGGAGAAGCAGGCGCACCCGGTGGTGTCCGAACAGGACTACGCGCGGGTGGCGGCGATCTCGGCCAACGACGACGACGCCGTCGGCGCGGTGATCGCCAAGGCGCTGCACACCGTCGGCGACGGCGGGGTCGTGACGGTCGAGGAGTCGCCGTCGATCGGGATGAGCGTCGAGTTCGTCGAAGGCTTCGAGTTCGACAACGGCTACCTCTCGCCGTACCTGGTCACCGACCCGGGCCGGCTGGAAGCGGTGCTCGACGACCCCTACATCCTGATGTGTGCGGAGAAGATCACCAAGGTGCAGCAGCTGATGCCGCTGCTCGACAAGGTGATGCGGGCCCCGCGGCCATTGGTCGTGATCGGCGAGACGGTCGAGGGCACGGCGCTGTCCATGCTGGTGCACAACCACGTGAACGGCACCTTCCAGTCGGTCGCCGTCCGCGCGCCCGGCTTCGGCGACCGACGGCTGCACAAGCTGGAGGACCTCGCCGCGATCGTCGGCGGCGCGGTGCTTTCGCGGCAGTCCGGGTTCACCATGGAGACGATGACGCTGGAGCACCTCGGCCGGGCCAAACAGGTCCGGGTGACCGAGAACCGCACGACGATCGTCGGCGGCGCGGGTTCGTCCGAGGCCGTCGAATTCCGGGTCGGGCAGCTGCGGGCGGAGCTGGAGCGCGCGCAGTTCGGTGTCGACGAAGACGTCCTGACCGAGCGGATCGGCGCCCTGACCGGCAAGGTCGCGGTGGTCCGCGTCGGCGCGGCCACCCCGGCCGAGCTGAAGGAGCTGCAGCACCGGGTCGAAGACGCGTTGTCGGCGACCCGGGCGGCGATGGCCGAGGGGATCGTGGCCGGCGGGGGAGCGGCGCTCCTGCACGCCGAGAAGGCCCTGGAGGGTCTCGGGCTCGACGGCGACCAGGCGATCGGCGTCGAGATCGTCCGGCGGGCCCTGGCCGAACCGGCGTTCCTCATCGCGCACAACGCGGGTCACCCGGCCCACGAGATCGTCGCGCGAACCCGGGAACTCGGTGCCGACGAGGGCTTCGACGCCCTGCACGACCGCTTCGGCGACCTGATCGACCTCGGCGTCGTCGACCCGCTGCGGGTGTGCCGTTCGGCCGTGCAGAACGGCGCCTCGGTGGCGGGCCTGCTGCTGACGACGAACTCCCTGATCGCCGAGGAACAGACGCCGTGGGGCGGCAGCCCCGCGCTGATGACCGAGTTCGGCCCGCTGGACGAAGGCCTGCACCAGCCCTCGCCCGACGCCAGCACGCCGCAGTCGCTCGGGATGGGCCCCTCCGTCGGCTGAGCCCCCCCCCAGCCGCGGAGTGCGGAGGTCTCCTCGCCGGCGTCCTGAGCCCCGGCGGGGAGACCTCTCCCGGTCAGGGAGCGAGGCCGTGCCGGGCCAGCTCGTGCCCGGCCAGCTTCTCGATGACGTCGCGGTCGCGCTCCCGCCAGCCGTTGGCGACCTCGCCGACGGACGCCAGCCGGTGCAGCGGCTGCGTCGCCAGCGCCCGCAGCGCGAGCAGGTCCAGCCCGTCGTCGCCGAGGGCCCGCAGCCGCGCGGCCGCCGTGGCGCGGCGAGTGAAGTGCCAGCGCAGCGGCAGCCACGTCACCACCAGCGCCAGCACGGGCAGGACGATGATGACCGCGGCCAGCCACCAGGCCAGGTTTTCGACCGATTCGATCTGCCACCGCCCGGCGTCGGTGAGCTGGGTGCCGACGTTCGAACCGCCGTGCAGCGCCTTCGCGAGCGCGCCCCCGACGAGCGGGATGCGATCGGCGGTGTCCGCCGCCGAATCGAAGGTGCCCCGCAGGCCGGTGCCGGCGTCGACGAGCCCGGCACCCGGCGCGCGCAGCTTCAGCACCTGGTCGTACACCGACGTGCCCAGCCACACCGCGAAGACGACGAGCAACACGGCCAGGAGATCGCTGACGAGCTGGGCGGTACGGCGCATCGGCCGTTCGGCGTAGAGCTGCATCGGGAACGCCTTTCGCGGTGGGGGAGCGCGGCCCCGGCAACGTACCCGCGCCCCTTCCGGGCGAATCGCGCGGTCCCCGCACGGCTATGACACTTGTCATGGCGTTTTCCCGGCCGCTGTGCTCTGATGGGGTTATGACCACTGTCATGGAGGTCCGCGCGGCGGACCGCGCGTGCGTCGCGGCCCTCGTCGAGGCCTGCTCGCCGGACAGCCTCCGGCGCCGGTTCCTGATGGGCGGCCCGGCCCGGCCGGCCGACGTTTTCCAGCGTTACCAGCGGTTCCTGCTCGCCGGACCACCGGACGGCGTCGCGTTGCTCGGCTACCGTGACGGCGTTCCGGTGGGTCTGCTCAACTTCGCCGTGGTGGCGCCGGGGGAGGCCGAGATCGGCGTCCTCGTCGCCGACGCGTGGCAGCGGCGGGGCATCGGCAGCGCGCTGAGCCGGTGGCTGTGGGCGTCCGGGCGCTGGCCGGGCTGGACGGTGCGCGCCACCGTGCAGTCCGGGAACACCGGTGCCGAAGCCCTGCTGAGGGGCCAGGGTTTCCGGCCGGTGCCGTCCTACGAGCGCGGCGAACGCGACTTCGCGCTGGTCGTCCCGGACTGGGCTACCATGACGGACGTCATGAAGGAGGCAGCCGATGACGAGGACACCGCGCGAGCGGATGGTGCTCAGCGCCGCGCAGCTGGTGCGGATCCACGGTGTCGGGGCGACCGGCATGCGGGACGTGGTCGCCCACGCCGAGGCGCCGCGGGGGTCCCTGCAGCACTACTTCCCGGGCGGTAAGGACCAGCTGATCGCCGAAGCGGTCGCCTGGGCGGGTGACTACGCGGCCCGGCGCGTGGCGCGCTTCGCGGCCAAGCTCGAGGACCCGACACCGGGAAACCTGCTGGCGGCCATGGCGGCCCAGTGGACGGACGAGTTCACCCGCGACGGCTTCGACGCGGGCTGCCCGCTGGTCGCAACGGTCGCCGACACGGCCGCGACCAGCGACAGCCTCCGTGAAGCGGTCGCCAAGGCGTTCGACGGCTGGCAGGCCCCGCTCGCCGCGACCCTGGAACAGCTGGGCGTCCCCCCGGCCCGCACGGCGCCCTTGGCGGTGCTGATGCTCAGCGCCCTGGAGGGCGCGATCGTCCTGGCCCGGGCCCACCGGGACACCGCCCCGCTCGAAACGGTGGTCGCCGAGCTGCGGCCGCTGCTCGACGGCGCGGTGGACAAGCGCCGCCGCCGGGCCTAGAGGTCGCGGAAGAACGCCCGGATGTCGTCGACGAGCACGTCCGGCGCCTGCAGGGACGCGAAGTGCCCGCCGGTGTCGTACTCCGACCAGCGCGTCACGGTGTTCGACAGCGCGGCGAGGCCGCGGATCGCGTGGTCACCGCGGAAGTTCGCGACGGCGGTCGGCACCCCGGAGGGCGCCGGCCGTTCACCCCAGCCGTCCTGAGCCGCTTCGCGGTAGAGGCGCGCGGCCGAGCCGGCGGTGCCGGTGAGCCAGAAGATCGTCACGTTCGTCAGAATGGCGTCGCGGCTGACCGGCGTCTGCTGCGTGGCCGTCGGGTCCCAGTCGACGAACCACTCGAGGTTCCAGGCGAGCTGCCCGGCAGGCGAGTCGTTGAGGGCGTAGGCGAGGGTCTGCGGGCGGGTGGCCATCTGGGTGGCGTAGCCGGAGTGGGCGTACCACCAGGTCTGGTTTTCCTTCGCCTGCTTCAAGTCCGCTTCGGACAGCCTGGTTTCGTCGCCGGGCGCGGTGGGAACACCGGCGTTGGCGACGGCGTTGACGTGCACGCCGAGGACGGACTCCGGAGCCGTCCGGCCGAGTTCGGGCGAGACGATGCTGCCGAAGTCGCCGCCCTGGGCGCCGTAGCGGTCGTAGCCGAGCTGCTTCATGAGCTCCGCCCAGGCTTTCGCGACGCGCCGGGTGTTCCAGCCGGGCTGCCGGGTGGGCCCGGAGAAGCCGAACCCGGGCACGGACGGCGCGACGACGTGGAAGGCGTCGCCGGGATCCCCACCGTGGGCACGCGGATCGGTGAGGGGCCCGAGGACGTCGAGGAAGTCGGCGACCGTGCTGGGCCAGCCGTGGGTCATGATCAGCGGGGTCGCGTCGGGCTCGGGGGAACGGACGTGCAGGAAGTGGATGCACTGCCCGTCGATGGTGGTGGTGAACTGCGGGTGGGAGTTGAGCCGGGCTTCCTGGGCGCGCCAGTCGAAGCCGTCGAGCCAGTAGCCGACGAGGTCGGCGAGGTAGGTCTGGCTGACGCCGTAGTCCCAGCCGACGTGGGGGAGCTCGCCGGGCCAGCGGGTGTCGGCGAGGCGTCGGCGCAGGTCGTCTAGGTCGGCTTGGGGGATTTCGATGTGGAAGGGATCCATGGCTTCGACGATGCCGTCGATTTAGGACAGATCCCGTCCTCTTCGGTACCGTTCAGGTGTGCGTGCCGCCGTCGATGCGGATTTCCGTGCCCGTGATGAACTTGCCGTCCTCCGACGCCACCATCGCCACCACGCCCGCCACCGTCTCCGGGCCCGCCACCGGGTTGCCCACCTCCGTCGTGTGGTCCGTCGGCAGGATCGGCAGCAGCCGCCCGAACAGCGAAAAGTCGACGCCGGACGGCAGCCAGCTCGCCGCCGAGTCCGTTATTCCGCTCTTCACGCTGCCCGGGGCGATGCTCACCGCGCGCAGGCCCTGCCTGCCGTACTCCAACGCCAGCGAGTGCGTGAACGCCTGGATGCCGCCCTTGCTCGCGCTGTAGGCCGCCATGTAGGGGTGGGCGAACGACGCCGACGTCGAGCTGAAGTTGACCACCACGCCCGCCGGCGGCTCCAGCAGGGCCGGGAGCGCCGCGCGCGTCACCAGGAACGTGCCCGTCAGGTTCACCGTCAGCACCCGGTTCCACAGCTCCAGCGACGTCTCGTGCGTGTGCGACGCCAGCAGGATCCCGGCCGCGTTGACCAGCACGTCGAGCCCGCCCAGCGCGTCGAGCGCCGATCGCACCCCGAACGCCACCGACTCTTCGTCGGCGACGTCCATGACGTACGTCGTCAAGCCGCCGCGGGGCGCGGCCTGCTGGGTGCCGATGAGGCCCGCTTCGGAGACGTCGGTCCCGATGACCCGGGCGCCTTCCGCCATCAGGCGGAGCGTGGTGGCCCGGCCGATGCCGGAACCGGCGCCGGTGACCAGGACCCGGCGATCGCGCAGGCGTTCCATGGCCCTCACCGTAGCCAAGGAGCTACAGCTCGGGCACCCTCTCGGACTCGGGCGGCGGGCCCGGGGGCGTCCCGTCGCCGAACGGGCGCCCGCCCAGCTCCTCGCGGCCGTGCGGGGTGCGCCATCCCGCCGTGTCCGGCCCGAGCGGGACGATCCCCGTCGGGTTCACGTTCTTGTGCACCACGTAGTAGTGCTCCTTGATCTGGGCGAAGTCGATCGTGTCGCCGAAGCCGGACGTCTGGAACAGGTCGCGCGTGTACGCCCACAGCACCGGCAGCTCGGTCAGCTTCTGGCGGTTGCACTTGAAGTGGCCGTGGTACACCGCGTCGAACCGGACGAGCGTGGTGAACAGCCGGACGTCGGCCTCGGTGATCGTGTCGCCCACCAGGTAGCGCTGGTTCGCCAGGCGCTCCGACAGCCAGTCGAGCCGGGCGAACAGCTTCCGGTAGGAGTGCTCGTACGCCTCCTGGGAGCGGGCGAACCCGCACTGGTACACCGCGTTGTTGACGTCGGTGAACACCTTCTGCGCCACGTCGTCGATCTCGTCGCGCAGCTTCTCCGGGTACAGCTCGGGCGCGCCGTCGCGGTGGAACGCCGTCCACTCCGTCGACATGTCCAGCGTCATCTGCGCGAAGTCGTTCGTGACGACCTGGCCGCTCGGGATGTCGACGAAGGCCGGCACCGTGATGCCGCGCGGGTAGTCCGGGTCGCGCTTGAAGAACGCCTCCTGCAGGCGCTCGATGCCCAGGACCGGGTCCTTGCCGCCGGGGTCGAGGTCGAAGCTCCAGCTGCGCTCGTCGTGCACCGGTCCGGCGATCCCCATCGACAGGACCGGCTCGAGCCCCAGCAGCCGCCGCACGATCACCGCGCGGTTCGCCCACGGGCAGGCCCGGGCCACCACCAGCCGGTAGCGGCCCGGCTCGACCGGCCAGCCGTCGCGGCCGTCGGCGGTGATGCGGTCCGGGAGGTAGTTCTGGTCCCGCTTGTACTCGCCCTTGTCGCTCATCGGCGTCCTCAGCAGTCGTCGGTCGGGGGAGCGGCGTCCAGCGCCGCGGCCAGCCGGGCCAGCACCGGGCCGGCCGTGCGGATGTCCTCGGCGCTCAGGTGGTCGAACACCGAAGCCCGCACGCGGGCGAGGTGGCTCGGGTAGGCCGCCTCCAGTCTGGCCAATCCGGCCGGAGTCAGCACGGCGTTGGCCGCGCGCCCGTCCTCGGCGCACCGGCGCTTCTCGACCAGGCCGCGGCGGGTGAGGTCGTCGACGACCCGGCTGATCCGGCTCAGCGACAGCCCGGTCGTCGCGGCCAGCGCCGAGAGGCGGAGCAAGCGGTCGGGCGCCTCGGACAGCGCCACCAGCACGCCGTAGTCGGTGATCGCCAGGCCGGTCTCGGGCAGGAAGTGGTCTTCGAGCGCGCGCGGCAGCGCCGTCATGATGCGCATCAGCGGCCGCCAGAAGGCGGTTTCGTCGGCGTCGAGAGCGGACAGATCACCCATGTCGGCGACTCTACCTAAAGCTTGCTTGCGCAACCAGCCAAAGTGAGTACAGTGTCGTTGAACCCTCAATCATCGGGGGGCGCCACCACGAGGAGAGAAGAACAGCGATGACCAGCGCGACCACCTACCCCCAGCTGACCGGCGAATACACCATCGACCCCACGCACTCGCGGATCGGGTTCGTCGCCCGGCACGCCATGGTGACCAAGGTGCGCGGCAGCTTCAACGAGTTCACCGGCTCCGCCACGATCGACGGCGACGCGCCGGAGAAGTCGTCCGCCCAGGTGACGATCCAGGCCCACAGCATCGACACCCGCAACGCCGACCGCGACGGGCACCTGAAGAGCAACGACTTCCTGTCGATGGACGAATACCCGCAGATCACCTTCACCTCGACCGAGATCAAGCAGGCCGGCGAGACCAGCTTCGAGGTCACCGGTGACCTGACGATCAAGGACGTCACCCGTTCGGTGACGATTCCGTTCGAGTTCGAGGGCTCCGCGAAGGACCCGTTCGGCAACGACCGGATCGGCTTCGAGGGCTCCACCACGATCAGCCGCAAGGACTACGGCATCACCTGGAACGCCGCGCTCGAGACCGGCGGCGTGCTGGTGAGCGACAAGGTCACGCTGGAGTTCGAGATCTCCGCGATCAAGTCCGCCTGATCCCGGGAGCGGGAACCGGGGTTCACCGGTTCCCGCTCGCCCGCAGGTTCCCGATCCCGACGTCGAGGGCCGCTTCGAGGTGATCGAGGCGGCCCGTCGACAGCATCACGACCACACCGCCCTGGATGCCGGCCAGCAGGGCGGCCGCCGTGCGGTCCGCGTCCAGCTCCGCGCCGGCTTCGCCGGCGTCCTTGAGGTGGCGGATCCCGGCGGCGATCTCGTCCTGCCAGCGCCGCAGCATCTCGCTCACCACGGCCTGCGCGCCCGGCGTCGCCCGGCCGAGCTGCGAGATCAGCACGTTGAGCGGGCAGTGCTGACCACGGCTGTCGTAGTGCGAGACCACCGTGTCACGCCACCGCTGCCAGGCGGCCCACGAGGTCAGCCGGCCCAGCTGCGGCTGCTGGACCTCGAGGACCTGGTCCGCCTCGAACCGGGCCACCGCCAGCAGGAGTTCGTCCTTGCCGTCCGGGAAGTAGTGGAACAGCTGGCTCTTGCTGGTCCCGGTCCGCGCCCGGACGTCGTCGAGGGTCGTGGCGGCGACGCCGCGCTCGCGGATCTCGGCCGCGGCGCCTTCGACGATCCGTTGCCGCGTTGCGGCGCCCTTCGGGGTCAGCTTTGGACTCACAGGTCCACTTTAATCCTCGCGGATCGGCAGCTCCACGCCGTCGCGCAGGAACACCGGGATCCGCTCGGCCGGGGCCGGCGCCTCGACCCGCTCGCCGCCTTCGTGCCGCTCGCCGGTCACCGCGTCCGTCCAGGACGCCCCCGCCGGGAGGTACACCGTCCGGGTCGTGACGCCCGGTTCGAGGACCGGGGCCACCAGCACGTCCGGGCCGAGGAGGAACTGGTCGTCCACCTCCCAGGCCGCCGGGTCCGCCGGGAAGTCGACGAACAGCGGGCGCATCGGCGGGATGCCCTGCTCGTGCGCCACCCGCATCTGCTCCATCAGGTACGGCCGCAGCCGCTCCCGCAGCCGCAGGGACGCCGTGATCGCCTCGTACGCCTCCGCCCCGAACGACCAGACCTCGTTCGGGCCGCCGGTCATCTCCGGGCCGAACGCCGGGCGCGGGTCGCGGAAGCCGTGCAGGCGGAACAGGGGGCAGAACACGCCGTAGGAGAACCAGCGGACCATCAGCTCGCGGTACTCCGGCGACGAAGGGTCGCCGCCGTGGAAGCCGCCGATGTCCGTGGTCCACCAGGGGATCCCGGCCAGTGCCACGTTGAGCCCGGCGCGGACCTGCGCCCGCAGCGACGCCCAGGTCGCCCCGACGTCACCCGACCAGAGCGCCGCCCCGAAGCGCTGGCTGCCCGCCCACGCCGAGCGGCTCAGCAGCACCACTTCGTCGTCGCCTTCGGCGCGGATACCGTCGTGGAACGTCTGCGCGTTCGCCTGCGGGTAGAGGTTGAACACCTCCGCGCCCGGGCCGGCGTGGAAGCCGAGGTTGTGCGGGTGGCCGGGCTGGATCTCCGGCTCGTCGCCGTCCAGCCACCACGCGCGCACGCCCAGGTCGTAGTAGTTCTCCTTGACCTTGCTCCAGACGAACCGCCGCGCCTGCGGGTTGGTCGCGTCGTAGAACGCCACCGGCATCTCGACGCCGAAGCCCTTGTCCTTCCACGGCGCGTGCGCCGGGACACCGCTCTCGGCCGCCACCAGCAGGCCCTGCTCGTGCAGCTCCCGGTAGTTGGACGACAGCGGGCTGACCGACGGCCACACCGAAACCATCAGCTTGACGCCGAGCTCCGCGAGCTCGCGCACCAGCCCGGCCGGGTCCGGCCACTCGGCCGGGTCGAACCGCCAGTCGCCGAGGTGCGTCCAGTGGAAGAAGTCGGCCACGATCACCGACAGCGGCAGTCCCCGCGCGTGGTACTCCCGCGCCACCGCCAGCAGCTCTTCCTGCGTGCGGTAACGCAGTTTCGACTGCCAGAACCCGGCCGCCCACTCCGGCAGCATCGGCGCGTGCCCGGTCGCGTCGGCGTAGTGGCCGAGGATCTGCCGCGGGCCGTCGCCGGTGGTGATCCAGTAGTCGAGCTGACGCGCGTCGTCGGCGACCCAGCGGGTGCCGTTCTCCGCCAGCTCGACCCGGCCGACGGCGGGGCTGTTCCACAGGAACCCGTAGCCGCGGCTGGAAAGCAGGAACGGCACCGACACCTCGGCGTTGCGCTGCACCAGATCGAGCACGAGACCCTTCTGGTCCAGCCTGCCGTGCGTGTGCTGCCCGAGCCCGTAGAGCCGCTCGCCGTCGTAGGCGCTGAAGCGCTGTTCGAGCCGGCCGTAGCCGTTGCGCGAGGGCATGAACAGCCGCGCGCCGGGCCACCAGAAGTGCGCGCGCTGCTCGGAAAGCAGCTCTTCGCCGGTGCCGGTCCGGACGAACCGCAGCTGCGCGTCGATGCCCGTGTCGGTGTCGGCGATCTCGACGATCGCGGTGAGCAGGCCGTTGACCACGCGGCCGGTCCGCTCGTCGGCGGACGCGGTGGCGGCGGACGGCTTCGCCGGCAGCAGCGCCCCCGGGACGTCGTCGAGGATGCGGTGCCGTCCGGCGCGCACGCGCAGGCTGCCGTCGCCCCACGGCTCGATGCGCAGCACCTCGTGCCGCACGCGGACTTCGAGCGAGCGGCCGTCTTCGGTCGTGGCAATCACGCGGGTCTCCTTGGAAGAAATCAGTCTTTGACGGCGCCGCTGGTCAGCCCGGCGACGACGTAGCGCTGGGCGACGACCAGCAGGACGGCCGCGGGGACCGCGGCGAGGACGGCGGTGGCCATGATCCCGTTCCAGTCGGCGGACTGGTTGCCGACGAACCGGTAGATGCCCACGGTGATGGGCTCGAACGACTGCCCGGTGGTCAGGGTGACGGCGAACAGGAAGTCCGCCCAGGCGAACAGGAAGGAGAACAGCCCGGCGGTGACCAGTGCGTTGCGGCTGACCGGCAGGATGATCGAGCGGAACGTGCGCCAGTACCCGGCACCGTCCACTCGCGACGCTTCGGTGAGCTCCTTGGGCACGGAGACCATGAACGCCCGCAGCAGGAGGATGGCGAACGGGATGGTCGCGGTCGAGTCGGCGAGCACCAGCCCGAGGTAGTCATCGATCAGGCCGAGGTTGCTGAACACGGTGTAGAGCGCGTTGGCCATCACGATGCCCGGGATCATCTGCACGATCAGCAGCACGAACACCAGCGCCGGTCCGCCGCGCACCTTCAGCTGGGCCAGCGCGTACGACGCGGGTGCCGCCACCAGCAGCGAAACGAGCACCGTGCCGAGCGCCACGACGACGCTGGAGAGCAGGTTCGGCCCCTGCGTCGAGACCGCTTTGCGGTAGCCGTCCAGCGTGCCGTCGACCGGGAAGAACGCCGGGTCCGGGCGCAGCAGCGCGCCGCTGGGCTGCAGGGAGGCGTTGACCATCCAGTACAGCGGGAACAGCAGCACCGCGACGATCAGCACGCCCACCGCGGTCCGCGGCCAGTTCGCCGTCTTCATGCCGCCCTACCTTTCAGATGTACCCCTGGTCGTCCGGGATGATCGGGGTGTGCAGGCGGGGCGGGTATGGCTTTCCTGCTTGCTGCCGGTGATGGCTCCGGAGGCTTGGCCGCCCGTCCCGCACCCTTGTTCCGACCGCTGATCAGGCACTGCGGACCATCGCTGTGTAGGGCGTTGCCGGCGGAGCGGGGACGCACCGCACG
>NZ_JAJPWN010000036.1:0-39580 GCF_046549135.1 Amycolatopsis sp. lyj-23
CCAACCAGGAATTCGGCGTCCAACGCGGCGACTGGGGCGGCCTCGACGTCGCCAAAGCCGCCGACATCGGCGAAGACAACATCGTCGTCCACGACCCGTCAATCGCGGACACCTCCTACGCCTTCGCCCTGTCGCGCCTCGGGGACCAGAACCTCAACCACGTCCCCACCGGCATCCTCCGCCAAGTCGAACGCCCCACCTACGACGACAGCGCCCGCGCCCAAGTCGAACAAGCCCGCGCAGCCCGCAAACCGGACCTGCAGGCCCTCCTGCGTGGCAAGGACACCTGGACGGTCGCGTAACCACTGGCACTTCCCGAAGGCCGCCATGCCCGGTGCATGGCGGCCTTCGGCGTTTTCGGGGTTGCCTGAATTGGGACACGTGTCCTAGGTTTCAGGTCATGCGACCTAACTCACCTTTCGTGTTTTTCGACGTCCGCACCACCGACGCGGCCGGTAGCAGGCGGTTCTTCGCCGAGCTGCTGGGCTGGGAGGCGAACGACAAGCTCCTGACGAGCGGCGGCGCGCCCTGGGGCGGCCTCACCGAGCTCGCCCCGGGCGACGACCGGGCGCCGCAGTGGCTGCCCTACGCGCCGGTGTCCGATGTGGACGCCGCCGCGGCGAAGGCCGTTCAGCTGGGCGGAACCCTGGTGCGCGAGCGCACCGACCTGCCGTTCGGCTCGCTGGTGGTGGTCACCGACCCCGGCGGCGCGGCCCTGGTCCTGTTCCAGGCCGCCTGAAACGCGATGAGGGGCACCGCCACGTCCGTGGAAGTGCCCCTCATCGCGGGGAAACTCAGCTGAGCGGGCGGAACCCGACGCGCTCGGCGTCCTCGGCCGTCCGGAACCACACCTCGGCGACCATCTTCGGGAACTGCACGGATTCCTCGGTGCAGTACCGCAAAGCCGTGACGCTGGCCTTCACCGCGAAGCTGTCGCTCGGCGCCCCGCCACCCGGGCGCGGCATCGCCGAGCCGGGACCGAACGGGCCCGGCGGGACCGAATCGCCCGCCGCCTGGCGGGCCGGGGGCGGCTCCGGCGCCGCGATGCCGGCGGCGGCCTGGTTCGGCTGCACCGACGGCTCGAACAGCGAGCCGCTGTGCGCGCCGGACAGGTCGGGTTCGCGGCGCTCGACCGTGCGCATCGACGGCTGGATCGGCTGGGGCGCGTCGAAACCGCCGCGCACCGCCTCCCGCGGCTGCCGCTTCGGCAGCACCTGCGTCGCTTCGGCGGGGGTCTCCGGCGGCACGTCCAGGTCGCTGTCGGCGATGTCGCCGCCGAACGCGTACTGCGGCGTCTCGTCCTCGTCGTCGTCCTCGTCCGGCTCGTCGTCGTGCACCGAACCGGGGTGGGTGGTGATGAAGCGCGTGCGCTCGACCGGCTCCTCGAACGCCGACCGCTCGGACGGCTGCTCGTCGTCGAACCAGTCCGGCGCGGGCGCCTCGCCGGACGGCGGCTGGAACAGCGAGCCCGCGGCATCGACGTCGAGCTTCTCCTCGTGCCGCGGCAGCGACTCGAGCTCTTCGTCGTCGTCGAAGGAGTTCCCGACCGGGGTCAGGTACTGCGTCGAGGCGGCGCGGTCGGGCTCGGCTTCCGGCGTCAGGAACTGGGCCGCGGCGCTCCGGTACGGGTCGTCTTCCTCGGGCTCCGGCTCCGGCGCCCGGACGGGTTCCGGCTCCGGCGGCACCCGCGACGGCACCTGGGCGTCCAGCTCGGCGAAGTCCTCGTCGATGTCGTCGTGGACGTCGTCGCGGTGGATCGGCGGCGCGGCGACCAGCGTGCCGGGGTAGGAGGTCTCCTGGCGCGACGGCTCCGGCTCCGGCTCCGGCTCGGGCCGCCGGAACGCGTCGGTGCCGCCGACCGCGGCCGCGTTCGCGGGGATGCGCGCGGCGTCGGCGTGGGCCTGCGCGAGCGAGCTCTCCAGCCGGCGGACGCTCTTGCGGAGCGGCAGCACGAGCACCAGCCAGGTGAGGAGGACCCCGACGAAGAACGCGGCGAGGCTCCACAGCCAGACCTGTCCGAATATGGACATCTTTCCCTGCCCCTGTTAAGTGCTTAGCGCGTGCGCGCGACCAGGTAGTCGGCGACCGACTCGCACGCGTCCCGGGCGGGTGACGCGGGCAGCGCGGTGAGCTCGGCTCGCGCGCGCTGAGCGTAGTCGGAGAGGGTGACGCGTGCTCGATCGAGTCCGCTACTGACCCGCAGCAGCTCGAGCGCCTCCTGCACGAGGGCGTCGTCGGCGAGCGGGCCGGACAGCAGCTCGAGCAGCCGCGGGTCGGTCTCCGGGTCGGCCAGCGCGTACAGCATGGGCAGCGTCCGGACGCCTTCGCGCAGGTCGGTGCCCTGCGCCTTGCCGAGCTCGTCGGACGGCGACGCGATGTCGATGATGTCGTCGGAGATCTGGAACGCGGTACCGATGATGTCGCCGAACCGGCGCAGCGCCTCGATGTGCTCCTCGGCGGCGCCGGACATCATGCCGCCGAACCGGCCCGAGGTCGCGATCAGCGAGCCGGTCTTCTGGGCGATCACGGTGAGGTAGTGCGCGACGGCGTCATCGCCCGGCCCGGGGCCGACGGTCTCGCGCATCTGCCCGGTGACCAGCTCGCCGAAGGTCTCGGCGATGATCCGCGCGGCATCCGTGCCCAGGTCGGCGACCAGGCGCGAGGCGTGCGCGAAGAGGAAGTCACCGGTGAGGATGGCGATGGTGTTGTCCCAGCGCGCGTTGACGCTCTCGGCCCCGCGCCGCATGTCGGCCTCGTCCATGACGTCGTCGTGGTAGAGCGTGGCGAGGTGCACCAGCTCGACCGCGGCGGCGGCGATCACGACGTGGTCGTCCTGCTTGGGCCCGAACTGCGCGGAGAGCAGGGTGAAGAGCGGACGGAAGCGTTTGCCCCCGGCCTCGACCAGGTGCAAGGCGGCGTCGTTGACGGCCTGGACATCGCTGCGCACGACCTCCCGCAGCAGCTTCTCGACCTCGGTGAGCCTGCCGGCGATGGACCGCAGCAGCGTTTCGTCGGCGATCTGCAGCCCGACCGACGCCCGCAGGTCGTCGAGGGCGCCGCCCGGCGCAGCGGGGAGGGATCCCGCCCCGGGGGCTGGGGAAGGCACAGACACGTCGGCTCCGCTCTACTCGTGCACCGGTCGGTTCCCCTTGAGCGTAGTGGCTGCACCGCGCGGTCGTTTACCCGCTGTCCAGCGGAAACGGTGACGAACATGACACCGCACCGGGTGGTTCCCCCTCCTCGAAAGGGTGAGACCAGATCTTCGGCGCAACGGACGCCGCCGGCGGGCGGATATCCGGGCGGGAAGTGTCGGGGTTCTCGTCGCCGGGGAGGCCCCGCAGACGTCCCGAGGGCCGCGGCCGGGGAGACCACCGAGAGGACGGCCGCGGCCCTCGCGACCTCGGTTTCGGGGTGTGGGAACCCTGGTAGGGTGCGGTGCGTCGGATACGCAGGGTGCTCGGGGTGGAGCAGACTGCAAGCTAGGGGAGAGCTGATGACGACGGTCGTGGGTTGTGTCTGAGGGTCCGGTTTACGACCCGGGTGGGGATTGGGAGCTGCCGGGCCCGAAGGGGGTCCCGCAGGCTGGGTCGTACGGGTCGGGTGCCGGTTCCGGCTCCGGCGCCGGTTCCGGGGGGTTCGAGTATGACGAGGCGACGCTTCGTGAGCTGATGCACGAGTGGAACGACCTGGCGCGCGAGTTCAAACACGACCAGGATCAGGCATCGACGCTCACCCGCGTGAAGGGCCCAGGGCTCGAGTACGCGAGTGGCGGCAACGCGGAGAAAATTCAGCAGTCCGGGGAAGCTTTGCTATCGACCCTTGCCGCTCGGGAAGAGTACTGCCGCAACATGGCCGCCAAGTTCGAAGCCGCTTTGCGTAAGTACGCGCGCGCCGAGGATGATCACACCACGGGAATCACGCAAACCGGAGGCAGTCTCTGATGCGCCGCACTGTCTTGATGTCCAGCGCGTTGCTGCTCGTGGCGGCAGGATGTTCCACCACCAATCCGGGCACTCCGTCGGCTGTCAGCTCTGCCCCGGGCACGGTCTCATCATCCGAAAACACGGGCGCGGTTCCGGGACCAGGCGTTCCCGAAGTAACGAGTCCGATAGACGTAGCGCGCTTCAAGCAGGAGCCGTGTGGCGCTCTGACCGACTCTCAAGTAGCCGCACTTCTCGGGTCTGGCGTGTCAGGCAAGCCGGACGTACAGGCACCCGCTGGGCCGACTTGCTCGTGGGATTCAGCCGACGTATCCCAGGCCGGGATCGGGATCATCTTCGTGACCGCCGACCATCTCGGACTGACGAGCGTTTATCAAGCCAAAGATACGAAGTATCGCTTTTTCCAGCCGATGGAATCACTCGACGGTTTCCCCATTGTCGCCTACGGTGTGACCGACGAGCGAGCGACTCGCGGGCGGTGCGCGGTGGCGATCGGGGTGAGCGACACTCAGGCCGTGGACATGCACGTCGCGCAGTCCGAGAGGAACATCGGCAAGAAGGATCCCTGTGTGGTGGCCCACGATATCGCCGCACAGGTTCTGGGCAACCTCCGCGGGGGGAATTGATGGCGACCGAGACGCCGCTGACAGCGGCGGAGATCTACGAACAGATCACCGGCGGCGAGGGTGTCGGCTCGCTGGCTGATGCGCAGGATGGGGCCGGGCAGCTCACCGACCGGATGGTTGATCGGGCTCAGCGGATCAGCGCTCTCCGGACCAAGACCATGGCCGGCTGGCGCGGGGATGGTGGGGACGCTGCCGCCGATGCCACTCGGCCTCTTGTGCAGGCCGCTGCTGATGATGCTGTTCACCTGCGGAATGCGCAGACCGCCGTGGCGGCTCAGATGGATGCCTTTGGGACCGCCAAGCACTCCGTCAAGCCCGTTGCTGCTCAGCCGCCCGAATTGGCGGCCGATGACGTCCTCCACGTTCTCAACGGGCAAGGGTGGGGTTCCTACAACACCAAGGTCACCAGTTGGCAGGCCGACAGCCAGGCCAACATCGACGCCTTCAGTGCCTACCACTCCGCCAGCACCACCAATGGTGGGCGAATGCCGCCTCAATTTGCCCAGCTCACCGACTCCGGCACTGCCATTTCCATGAGCACGCCCGGAACCGGCACGCAGAACCAGCGCACCGATACCGGCGAGTGGACGCGCAACCCTCGTCAGCCTCAGGTTCCTGCTCAACAGAACCGGCAGACGGCCCGCGCGCAGCAACCCAACCAACCCCAAAACCAGAATCAGAACCAAACCCAGACACAGAGCCAGAACCAGGTTCAAAACCAAAACCAGAACCAGGCCTGGCCGCCCGGCACGACCAACTCCGACACGACCCACGCCAACAGCTACGTCCCCCGGCCCGTCCTCCCCGCTGCCCAGGGTGGGTATGAGTTCGGGCCCACCGGGCAACCCGTCAGCAACCTCACCGGCTCCGGCGAGAACTGGCCCGGCGGGTTCGGGCCCGGGACCGGCCCGTACGGCGGATACCAAACCGGAACGGGAACCCCGGGAGCCAGCACCGGACCAGGAACGCCGGGAAGCAGCACCGGATCAGGAACGCCAGGGACCAACACCGGCACAGGCAACCGCCCCGGCATGCGGCCCCCCGGCAGCGGCAGCGGAGCCCGCTTCCCCGAGGAACGCCTCCCCGGCGGCACCTCCCGACCCGGCGCCACCGGTGCCCGCGGAGCGAACGGCCTCCCCATGGGCGGCCCCATGGCCGGACGCGGCGGCAAAGAAGAAGACCGCGAAAAGAAACCGGCTTCCTACCTCCGAAACCCCGACCCCGACGAAACCTTCGGCGGCCTCATCGAAAAGCCCGTACCACCGGTCATCGGGGAGAACCGGACCAAACCGTGAACGCCGAATTCTCGCTCAGTACCCTGCTCACCGCCATGCGCAACGCCGGCTGCGGTGAGCCGCACCCCGTTCTCGCGCCGGGAATCCGCTACGTCCCGCCGAGCACGAGACACCGGGTCGACCGGGAAGCCTTCGAGGAACTCAGCCCCTTCGGTTTCGTCCAGGGCGACGGCTTCACCCCCGAATTCGAAGACGTCCTCCACCTGATCGACCGGCCCGCGCGGCAGTTCTTCGGCTACGCCCGCGACACCGCTGAGCAAATTGGGGTGCTCGTCGCCGCGCAGGGGCGTCGGGCCGTCGCCGTTGTGTGCCGGGGCGGGCGGGTTGAACTCGGTGATGTCTCCCCCGACACCCATCCCGCCGATGCCCTCGTCGCCCGGCTTCCGCGTCGGCCGCCCGCGGCGATCAGGCCCTTCTCGCTTCCCCAGGCCGACTTCCAGCCACAACACGAAAGTGACATCTTCGACGACGCGCCCGCGCGCAGCCGGGAAGCGCAGGAACTCGACGCACTCTTCCAGCAGCCCCACTACGGCGTCGGGCAGCTCTACGCCGACGACAAGACCGTCAGCTACCTCGACCTTCACGAGGGCCGCGTCGGGATTGCGCTCGCCGACGGCTACATCAGCGTTCTCCCCGGCGAACCGCACCAGCTCAGCCGGAAACTGAAATAGGGCCGCCACTCCCGAAGGGAGTGACGGCCCCGGACGAGCAAAACCTCAGAAAGCGAACCCGCCCGAACCGGCCCAGCCGAGTGCGAACGCCGGGACCAGGCCCAGCACCAGCGTCACCGCCGTGCCCAGGAAGATCGCCGTTCCCGTGCCGAAGCCCGGGACCGAGACCGACGGGCCGTCCGCCGCCGGCTCCGAGAAGTACATCAGGACGATCACGCGCAGGTAGAAGAACGCCGCCACCGCGCTGAAGACCAACGCGATCACGACCAACGGCGCCATTCCGTCCGACAGCGCCGCCGAGAACACCACGAACTTCCCGACGAAACCGGACGTCAACGGGATGCCCGCGAGAGCCAAGAGCAAGAACGTGAACACGCCCGCCACCAGCGGCGATCGTTTGGCGAGACCCGCCCACGCCGACAGGTGCGTCGCCTCGCCCGAGGAATCGCGGACCAGGCTGATCACGCCGAACGCCGCCAGCGTCGTGAAGCCGTACGCCAGCAGGTAGAACAGCGTGCTCGACAACCCGTCCTTGGTCATCGCGATCGCGCCCACCAGCAGGAAGCCCGCGTGCGCGATCGACGAGTACGCCACCATGCGCTTGACGTCCGTCTGGGTCAGGCCCAGCACCGCGCCGATCACCATCGAAATGATCGCCACGCCCCAGAGGACCCCGCGCCACTCCCACGACGTCGACGAGAACGCCACCGACAGCACCCGCAGGATCCCGCCGAACGCCGCGACCTTCGTGCACGCCGCCATGAACGCCGTCACCGGCGTCGGCGCGCCCTGGTAGACGTCCGGGGTCCAGGTGTGGAACGGGCCCACCGAGCCCTTGAACAGCAGGCCGACCACCAGGAGACCCAGACCCGCGAACAGCAGCGTGTCCGACCGGTCCGAGCCCGCCGCCGCGGCCGCGATCTGGCCCAGCTTCACCGAGTTCGCGTAGCCGTACAGCAGCGCCAGCCCGTACAGGAAGAACGCCGAGGAGAACGCGCCCAGCAGGAAGTACTTGACCGCCGCTTCCTGGGACAGCAACCGCCGCCGGCGGGCGAGGCCGCACATCAGGTACAGCGGCAGCGAAAGCACTTCCAGCGCGATGAACATCGTCAGCAGGTCGTTCGCCGCGGTGAACGCCATCATGCCGCCGAGCGCGAACAGCGTCAGCGGGAACACCTCGGTCTGCATCACCGTCGCCGTCTGGGCGCGGTCCTGGACCGTGCCCGGGCGGATGCTCGCCTGCGCGACCAGCGCGCCGCCCGGTTCGACGACCCGATCCGAGATCAGCAGCACCGCGCCGACCGCCAGCGCCAGCAGCGTGCCCCAGAGGAACAGCGCCGGCCGGTCGATCGAGATCGCGCCGCTGAACGTCGTCACGCCGCCCGCCGGCGCGCTGCCCGTCGCGTAGATGACCAGGCTGACACCGGACGCGACGATCGCTGCCAGGCTCAGGCCCACCTGGATGCCGAACCGCGACCGCTTCGCCGCGAACGCCTCGACCAGCACGCTGACGCACGCCGCGCCGAGGACGATCAGCACCGGCAGCACCGCCGGGTAGTCGATCGACGGCGTCGCGATCGGCGCCGGCGCCTGGGTCAGGAGGATGTCGAGCACTTTTACTTGCCTCCCTGGACCGCGGACAGCGTCTGCTGCACCGTCGGGGTGACTGTGTCGAGCACCGGCTTCGGGTAGAAGCCGAGGACGATGATCAGCACGACCAGCGGCGCGAGGATCGCGATCTCACGACCGTCGAGGTCGCGGACGGCCTTCTTGGCGCCCAGCTCCGGCGCGATCGCCGTGCCCGGGCCGCCGCCGACGCCCACCAGGGCGTCCCCGCGGACCGGGCCTTGGAAGACCCGCTGGTAGAGCCACAGGACGTACGCCGCGGCCAGGACCATGCCCACCGTGGCCAGGATCGTGTACACCGGCTGGTCCACGAAGGACCCCAGCAGCACCAGGAACTCCGAGATGAAGGAGTTCGTGCCCGGCAGCGAAAGCGTCGACAGACCGGCGAGCAGGAACAGGCCGGCCAGCAGCGGGGTCACCTTCGCCATGCCGCCGTAGTCGGAAATCTTCGAAGACCCGCCGCGCGCGATCACCAGGCCGATCACCACGATCAGCATGCCGGTCGCCAGGCTGTGGTTGAGCATGTACGTCGCCGAGCCGACCATCGCCTGCTCGTTGAACGCGAAGATGCCCAGCGAGATGAAGCCGAAGTGCGCGATGGACACGTAGGCGATGAACCGCTTCATGTCCCGCTGCCCGGCCGCGAGGATCGAGCCGTAGAGGACGCCGATCACCGAGAGCACCAGCACCAGCGGCGCCAGGGTCTTGCTCGCCTGCGGGAACATCGGCAGGCAGTAGCGCAGGAACCCGAACGTGCCGACCTTGTCCAGCACGCCGACCAGCAGGACGGCGACGCCGATCGGCGCCTCGCCCGCCGCGTCCGGCAGCCAGGTGTGGAACGGCACCAGCGGCGCCTTGATCGCGAAGGCCAGGAAGAACCCGAGGAACAGCCAGATCTGCGTGGACAGCGGCGCGTCGCGCACCACCGTCACCAGCGTGGCCCAGTCGAACGTGCCGTGCCCGATCTTGTCCTTCGCGAGCGAGTACGCCCCGATCGCCGACGCCAGCATGATCAGGCCGCCGAGGAACGAGTACAGGAAGAACTTCACCGCCGCGTACTGCCGGTTCGCGCCGCCGTAGCCGCCGATCAGGAAGTACATCGGGATCAGCATGATCTCGAACAGCACGTAGAACAGGAAGACATCGGTCGCGGCGAACACGCCGATCGTGAGCGCCTCCTGCAGCAGGATCAGCGAGAGGAACCCGCCCGCGCTGCGGCCCGCCGGCAGCTTGTCCAGCGTGCCGAGCCCGCCGACGACGATCGGCACCAGCAGCGCGATCACCGCGATCATGATCAGCGAGATGCCGTCGGTGCCGAACGCGATGTGCACCCCGAAGCTCGGGATCCAGTCGAAGCTCGACGTCATCTGCAGCCGCGCGCCCGAGGGCGAGTAGCTGAGCCAGAACGGGATGATCAGCACGAACTCGAGGATCGAGAACACCAGTGCGGCCAGCACCGCGGCGCGGTCGTTCCCCTTGAGGAACGCCAGCACCAGCGAGCCGGCGAGCGGCACCAGGATGAGGATGAGCAACCAGGTCATCAGGAGAACCTCACCAGCAGGAGAGCCGCCAGAAGCAGGAACGTGCCGCCCAGCATCGACAGCGCGTAGGACCGGACGAACCCGGTCTGCAGCCGCCGCAACCGGCCGGACCCGCCGCCGAGACCGGCGGCCAGGCCGTTGACCGCGCCGTCGACGCCGCGGTTGTCGACGTACACCAGCGCCCGCGAGAGCCAGGTGCCCGGGCGGGCGACCAGCGTCTCGTTGAGGGCGTTGCCGTAGAGGTCCTTGCGCGCGGCCCGGGTGACGAACGAAACCCGCTGGGGCTGCTCGACCGGGACGTCACGGCGGAAGATCAGGTACGCGAGCGCGACGCCGGCCAGCGAGAGCACGACCGCCGCCACCGAGATCACCCAGGCGTCCACCGGCAGGTCGTGCGCTTCCTCCAGCTCGCCGACCGACGGGGTCAGCCACTTGGCGAAGGTGTGGCCCTGGCTGAAGAACCAGCCTGCGCCGACCGAGCCGACCGCGAGGACCGCCATCGGGACCCACATGACCGGCTTGGACTCGTGCGGGTGGAAGTCGCGGCCGTCGGAGGACTTGAGGTCCTTCCAGCGCTCCTTGCCGAAGAACGTCATCATCATCAGGCGGGTCATGTAGAACGCGGTGAGCCCGGCGCCCAGCAGGGCCGCGCCGCCCATCACCCAGCCGCGCCAGCCGCCCTGGCCGAACGCCGCCTCGATGATCGCGTCCTTGGTGAAGAAGCCCGACAGCGGCGGGATGCCGATCAGGGCCAGGTAGCCGAGGCCGAAGGTGATGAACGTGATCGGCATGGCCTTGCGCAGGCCACCGAACTTCCGCATGTCGACCTCGTCGTTCATGCCGTGCATGACCGACCCGGCCCCGAGGAACAGCCCGGCCTTGAAGAAGCCGTGCGCCACCAGGTGCATGATGCCCAGCGCGTACGCGATCGGCCCGAGGCCGACGGCCAGCATCATGTAGCCGATCTGGCTGACCGTCGAGTACGCGAGGACCTTCTTGATGTCGTCGTACGCGCAGCCGATGATGCACCCGAGCAGCAGCGTCACCGTGCCGACCAGCGTGACGATCAGCCGGCCGTCCTCGGTGGCGTTGAAGATGTCCTTCGAGCGGGCCACCAGGTAGACACCCGCGGTCACCATCGTCGCCGCGTGGATCAGGGCCGACACCGGGGTCGGGCCCTCCATCGCGTCCGGGAGCCACGCCTGCAGCGGGAACTGGCCGGACTTACCGCAGGCGCCCAGCAGGAGCAGGATGGCCATCGCGGTGATCGCGCCCGGCGAGAACTTGCCGTCGCCGACCGCCTGGAAGACCTGCGCGTAGCCGGTCGAGCCCGCGTACTTGAACATGATGAAGATCGCCAGCGCGAGGCCGACGTCCCCGACGCGGTTCATCAGGAACGCCTTCTTCGCCGCGGTGGCGGCGGACGGGCGGCCCTGGTACCAGCCGATGAGCAGGTAGGACGCGAGACCCACGCCCTCCCAGCCCAGGTAGAGCGTCACGAAGCTGTTGCCCAGCACCAGAACCAGCATCGAGGCGACGAAGAGGTTGAGGTACGCGAAGAAGCGGTACCGGCCCTCGTCGTCGGCCATGTAGCCGATCGAGTAGTAGTGGATCAGCATGCCGACGCCGGTGATGAGCAGCACGAACGTCAGCGACAGCGCGTCGATCCGCAGCCCGAAGTCCACCTGCAGCGCCCCGACCGGGATCCACGAGTAGACCTTGACGTCGGACGCCGTGCTCGTGTTCGCGCTGAAGAACAGAATCAGCCCGTAGATGAAAGCCAGGGTGACGGTGGCACAGCCGAGCAGATGCCCCCACGCCTTGGCGCGCTTGCCCGCCAGCAGCAGGATCAGGGCACCGAGGGCGGGGAGGGCCACCAGCAGCCACGATGATGCGGTCACTCGGAGGTCTCCTAGTACTTCAGCAGGTTGGTGTCGTCGACCGAGGCCGAGCGCCGGGTGCGGAAGATGGCCATGATGATCGCCAGGCCGACCACGACCTCGGCGGCCGCGACGACCATGACGAAGAACGCCATGATCTGGCCGTCGAGCCCGCCGTTGATCCGGGCGAAGGTGACCAGCGACAGGTTCACCGCGTTGAGCATCAGCTCGATGCACATGAACACGACGATCGCGTTGCGCCGCACCAGCACGCCGACCGCGCCGAGCGAGAACAGCAGCGCCGACAGCAGCAGGTAGTACGTGGGGGTCATGCCTTCTCCCCTTCCGAGCCTTCCGCCGCGGCTTCGGTGCCGACCAGCGCGTGCGCGTCCGGGTGCGGGCCCTCGTCCGAGACGAGCTTGCGTTCCTTCGCCAGCTCGATCGCCGAGGTGGACTCGATGATCGCCGAGAGCGACTCCGGGGCGATCGAGCCGTCCGGCAGCAGCGCCGGCGTCGCGACCGAGTTGGCGGTGGCGAAGACACCCGGGCCGGGCAGCGGCGACGGCCGGTCGTGCTCGCCGCGGAAGCGCAGCAGCACCAGTTCCTTCTGCGTGAGCTTGCCGCCCTTGCCGTGCCGGTCGGTGAAGGCCAGCACCATCGCGCCGATCGCGGCGGTGATGAGCAGCGCCGACGTCAGCTCGAACGGGAACAGGTAGTCGGTGAAGATCAGCCGGCCCAGGCCCTTCGGCCCGCCGCCCGCCGGGCTGGCGGAGTCGAGCGGGATCGCCGGGGTGACGTTGGCCAGCGCCCGGTAGATGCCGGTGGCCAGCAGCGCGGCGATCCCGATGCCGAGCACGGTCGCGGCCAGCCGCTGACCGCGGAGGACCTCGACGACCGAGTCCGAGCTCTCCCGGCCGACCAGCATCAGCACGAACAGGAACAGCATCATGATCGCGCCGGTGTAGACGATGATCTGCGTGAACCCGAGGAACGGCGCCGACTGGATCATGTACAGCGCGCCCAGGCTCAGCATGGTCAGCACCAGCCACAGCGCCGAGTGGACGGCGTTGCGGGAGAAGATCATGCCGAGCGCGCCGAGCAGCGAAAGCGGGCCGAGGATCCAGAACGCGATGGCCTCGCCGGTCGTGACGCCCGCGGCGGCGCCGGTGGGCGCCGAGGCGAGGAGTGCGCCGATCACTTGACGCCCTCCCCGCGAGCCAGTTCGGGGCCGTTCACGTAGTAGTCCTGCTCGTTTTCGCCGAGCCGCATCGGGTGCGGCGGCTGCTCCATGCCGGGCAGCAGCGGGGCGAGCAGGTCCTCCTTCGTGTAGATCAGCCGCTGGCGGTCGTCGTCGGCCAGCTCGTAGAAGTTGATCATCGTCAGCGACCGGGTCGGGCACGCCTCGATGCAGAGGCCGCAGCCGATGCAGCGCAGGTAGTTGATCTGGTAGTCCTTGCCGTACCGCTCGCCCGGCGAGAACCGGGCCTCCTCGGTGTTGTCACCGCCCTCGACGAAGATCGCGTCCGCCGGGCACGCCCACGCGCACAGCTCGCAGCCGACGCACTTCTCGAGACCGTCCGGGTGGCGGTTCAGCTGGTGGCGCCCGTGGTACCGCGGTGCGGCCGGCGCGCCGGCCTCCGGGTACTCCTCGGTGGCGACCTTCTTGAACATCATCCCGAAGGTGACGCCGAAGCCCTTGACGGGATCAAGAAACCCCATCTTGCGCTCCTTCCTTTGCGGTACCGACGGCCGCCGGCTTGCGGCGGGCCGCCTTCGCCTCGGCCTTGGCCAAGGCCTTCTGACGCGGGGTGGTCTGCGGGACCTTGAGGTCCAGCGGCGGGACCGGGAAACCGCCGCCGGTCACCGGGATCGACTCGCTCTCCTCTTCGCGGCCCGCCGCGCGGACGTAGAAGAACAGCGCGACGACGATGAAGATGGCGACCGCGGCGATGATGATCGTCGTGACGTTCCAGGTGATGACCTTCGCGAAGGTCACCATGACGATCCACACGAGGTTCAGCGGGACCAGGACCTTCCAGCCCAGGCGCATGAACTGGTCGTAGCGCAGGCGGGGCAGCGTGCCGCGCAGCCAGATGAACCCGAAGAGCAGGATGAACATCTTCGCGAAGAACCACAGCACCGGCCACCAGCCGGTGTTGAGCACGTTGTTCCCGATCAGCGACAGCGGCCACGGGGCCATCCAGCCGCCGAGGAACAGTGTGGTCGCGAACGCCGAGACGATCACCATGTTGACGTACTCGGCGAGGAAGAACATCGCGAACTTCATCGAGCTGTACTCGGTGTGGAAGCCGCCGACCAGCTCCGACTCGGCCTCCGGGAGGTCGAACGGCGCCCGGTTGGTCTCGCCGACCATCGAGATCAGGTAGATCACGAAGCTCGGGACCAGGTAGAGGAACCACACCTTGTGCTGCGCGCCGACGATGTCGGCCAGGTTCAGCGACCCGGCCTGCAGGATCACCGCGACGATCGACAGGCCCATCGCGATCTCGTAGGAGATCACCTGCGCCGCGCTGCGCATGCCGCCGAGCAGCGGGTACGGCGAGCCGGACGACCAGCCGGCGAGCACGATGCCGTAGACGCCGATCGAGGAGCAGGCCAGGATCACCAGCGCGCTGACCGGCAGGTCGAGCAGCTGCAGCACGGTCCGCTCACCGAAGATCGACACGACCGGGCCGAACGGGATGGCCGACAGCGCGATCAGCGACGGCACCACGCAGACGACCGGGGCGAGGAAGTACACCTTGCGGTCGGCGGTGTCCGGGATGATCTGTTCCTTGAACGGCAGCTTGATCGCGTCCGCCAGCGACTGCAGGTAGCCACCCGGGCCGACGCGGTTGGGGCCGGGCCGGTTCTGCATCCGGCCGACCGCCTTGCGCTCCCAGACGATCAGGAAGATCGTCAGGATCGGCCCGATCAGCAGGATGACCACGCACTTGAGCAGGATCAGCCACAACGGGTCGTCGGCCAGCAGCGCCGCCCGCGTCGCCGCGTCGGGCACGCTGCCCACGGCGGCTTCGGTCAGCAGCGGGGTCATTGCCCACCTCCAGCGAGGTTCACCACGGCGCCATGGCCGGCACCGAGCGTCTTGAACACGGCGGAGCCGTCGGAGTTGCCCGGCAGCCACACGACACCGTCGGGCAGGTCGGCGATCTCCACCGGCAGCGTGATCGCACCGCGTTCGGTGCTGACCCGCACGGTGGTGCCGAGCCCGGCCGCGGTCGTCGCGGACAGCCGCGCGACCGGCGTGCGCTGGGTGCCCTTGAGGTGCGGCTCGCCGTCCTGCAGCGAACCGTTGTCGATCAGCTGGCGCCAGGTCGACAGGACCGCCTGGCCGGCCGCCGGCACCGCGGGCGGCGCGACCTCGGCGGCGACGTGGCTCCAGCGCAGCGCCGAAGCCTGGCCCAGCTTCTCGAAGTCACCGCGGGCGGCGGCCGGCGTCTGCGTGAACAGGTCCGCGTCCATCTCGACGGCGAGCGTGTCGAGCACCCGGCAGTCCGGCAGCGCGCCGGTGCCTTCGATGGTCGTGTCGAACGGGCGGGTCCGGCCCTCCCAGTTCAGGTAGCTGCCGGACTTCTCGTCCGACGCCGCCACCGGGAGCACGACGTCCGCGCGCTCGGTCACCGCGCTGTGCCGCAGTTCGAGGCTGACCACGAACCCGGCGGTGTCCAGCGCGCGCAGCGCCAGGTCCGGGTCCGGCAGGTCGTACGGGTCGACGCCGCCGACGACCAGGCCGCCGAGCTCGCCGGCCGAAGCGGCCAGCAGGATGTCGGTCGTGTCGCGGCCCGGGGTGGCCGGGATCGGGACGCCCCAGGCGTTTTCGACGGCGACGCGGGCGGCGTCGTCACCGACCCGGCGGCCGCCGGGCAGCAGCGACGGGACGCAGCCGGTTTCCAGCGCGCCCCGGTCACCGGCGCGGCGCGGGATCCACGCGAGCCGGACGCCGGTGCGCTCGACCAGGTCGTGCAGGGCGGCGAACAAACCGGGGACCGCGGCGGCGCGCTCGCCGACCAGGACGACGGCACCTTCGCCGCGCAGGGCCTCGTCGAGGTCCGGCGCGTGCTTGGCGATGCCTTCGACGGCCGCGGCTTCCTGGCCGGGGACGCAGGCGAGCAGCTCACCGAACGTCTTGCGCACCGACGACGTCGTCCACTGTCCCAAGTGGACGACCCGGGTCTTGTTCCGGCGGGCCGCCTTGCGCAGCCGCAGGAACACGATCGGGGCCTCGTCCTCGGGCTCGAAGGCGACGCACAGGACCGTGCGGGCCCGCTCGATCTCGCCGAAGGTGACGCCGGACTCCGGTGTCACGCCCACGACGTGCGAGGTGAGGAACGCGAGTTCCTCGGCCGAGTGCGGGCGGGCGCGGAAGTCGACGTCGTTGGTCTGCAGGGCGACGCGGGCGAACTTCGCGTACGCGTAGGCGTCCTCGACGGTCAGCCGGCCACCGGTCAGCACGCCGACGCCGCCGTTGGACCGGGCTTCCACGAGCCCGGCCGCGGCGATGCGCAGCGCGTCGGTCCAGGACGCTTCTTCCAGCGCACCGGTCTCGCGGTTGCGGACCAGCGGGCGGCGGATGCGGTCCTCGGCGCCGGTGTAGCGGAAGGCGAACCGGCCCTTGTCGCAGATCCACTCTTCGTTGACTTCGGGGTCGTCACCGGCCAGCTTGCGCTGGACCTTGCCGCGCCGGAAGTCGGTGCGCTCGGCGCAGCCGGACGAGCAGTGCTCGCAGACGCTCGGCGAGGACACCAGGTCGAACGGCCGCGACCGGAAGCGGTAGGCGGCGCTGGTCAGGGCGCCGACCGGGCAGATCTGGATGACGTTGCCGGAGAAGTAGCTCTGGAACGGCTGGCCGCTGGTCGTCCGCGACGCCAGGTCCAGGACGTCCGCCGTCTCCGCGGTGCCGATCTGCTGGTGGGCGCCGCGTTCGAGGAGCTCGATGAACGGGTCGCCGGCGATCTCGCGGGAGAACCGGGTGCAGCGCTGGCAGAGCACGCAGCGTTCGCGGTCCAGCAGCACCTGCGTCGAGATCGGCAGCGGCTTCGGGAACGTCCGCTTGGTGTCGACGAACCGCGACTCGGTGCGGCCGTGCGCCAGCGCCTGGTTCTGCAGCGGGCACTCGCCGCCCTTGTCGCAGATCGGGCAGTCCAGCGGGTGGTTGATGAGCAGGAGCTCCATCACGCCCTGCTGGGCCTTGTCCGCGACCGCCGACGTCAGCTGGGTCTTGACGACCATGCCGTCGGCGACGGTCATCGTGCAGGACGCCTGCGGCTTCGGCATCGGGCGGCCGCCCATTTCGACCTCGACCAGGCACTGGCGGCAGGCGCCCGCCGGGTCGAGGAGCGGGTGGTCGCAGAATCGCGGGATGACCGTGCCGAGGCGTTCGGCGGTGCGGATGAGCAGCTCGCCCTTGGGGGCGATGACCTCTTCGCCGTCGATGACCAGCTTGACGTGGCCCTCGGGGACCGGCGTCTCGGTGGTCTCGGGCTTGTCGGGCGCGATCGTCATGCCTGCGCTCCCACGAGTTCGGGCTTGGTCTGTTCGTGGCGGTTGGCTTCGCACAGCGCGAGGAACTCCTCGCGGAAGTACTTGATGCCGCTGGTGATCGGCGACACCGCGCCGTCGCCGAGTGCGCAGAACGACCGGCCGAGGATGTTGTCGCAGACGTCGAGGAGGGTGTCGATGTCCTCCTCGGTGCCGTGGCCCTCGACCATGCGCTCGAGGATCTGCGCCAGCCAGTACGTGCCTTCGCGGCACGGCGTGCACTTGCCGCAGGACTCGTGCTCGTAGAACTGCGTCCACTTCATCACGGCCCACGGCACCGACACGGTCTCGTTGAAGACCTGGACGGCGGTGGTGCCCAGCATCGACCCGGCTTCCGCCGCGCCTTCGAAGTCCAGGGGAACGTCGAGGTGCTCGGCGGTGAACATCGGGGTCGAGGAGCCGCCCGGGGTCCAGAACTTGAGCGGGATGCCGTCCTTCATGCCGCCCGCCATGTCGAGCAGCTCGCGCAGCGTGGTGCCGAGCGGACACTCGTACTGGCCGGGCTTCTCGACGTGGCCGGAGATCGAGTAGATCTTCGGCCCGGGTGACTTCTCGCGGCCCATCTCGCGGAACCAGCTGGAACCGGCGTTGACGATGTAGGGCGCGCTGGCGATGGTCTCGACGTTGTTCACCGTGGTTGGCGCCGCGTACAGACCGGCGGCCGCCGGGAACGGCGGCTTGAGCCGCGGCTGGCCACGACGTCCTTCGAGCGAGTCCAGCAGCGCCGTCTCCTCGCCGCAGATGTACGCGCCCGCGCCCGCGTGGACGGTGATCTTGAGGTCGAAGCCGGAGCCGAGGATGTTCTCGCCCAGGTAGCCCGCCGCTTCGGCCTCGCGCACGGCCGCGTTGAGGCGGCGGATGCAGTGCAGCGCCTCGCCGCGGACGTAGATGAAGCAGTGGTTGGACCGCATCGCGTACGAGGCGATGATGCAGCCCTCGATGAGCGAGTGCGGGTCCGCCATCATCAGCGGGATGTCCTTGCAGGTGCCCGGCTCGCCCTCGTCGGCGTTGATGACCAGGTAGTGCGGCTTGTCGAAGTTCGGCGGCATGAACGACCACTTGATGCCGGCCGGGAAGCCCGCGCCGCCGCGGCCGCGCAGGCCCGAGTCCTTGATCAGCTGGACGAGCTGCTCCGGCGTCCCGGCCAGCGCCTTGCGGATCGCCGTGTAGCCCTCGAGCGCTTCGTACGTCCCGATCTGCCAGGAGTTCGGCGACAGCCAGCGCTTCGTGAGGACCGGGGTAATGGGATCGGCCATTACTTCTTCTCCACTTCCGGCAGGGGGACGTCGGAGGCCACCGGGGCGACCCAGCCGCGATCCTGCGCGAGCTTCGCGCCCCGCAGCGTCTCGACGGCCTGCGACGGGCCGTCGACGTCCGTGCGGTAGGTCCGCTCGTCCTCCGGGAAGAACCCGGCGAGCTGGAGCTCGGCGCCCTTGAAGTTCGTCAGCGGGGCCCCGCGCGTCGGGGCGGGCTTCTTGCCCGCCTGCAGCGCGTCGACCAGCGCGACGGCCTTTTCCTCGGTCTGGTTGTCGAAGTACTCGTAGTTGACCTGGATGACCGGGGCGAGGTCACAGGCCGCGAGGCACTCGGCGTGCTCGAGGGTGATCGAGCCCGGCTCGTTCGGCGTGCCCGCGGTCTCGTTGTGCCCCAGCGGCGCGTCCTCGGAGCCGAGGTGCGTCTGGAGCTTCTTGTAGATCGCGTCGCCGCCCATGGCCGCGCAGAGGGTGTTGGTGCAGACGCTCACGAGGTGCTCACCGCACGGACGGCGCTTGTACATCGTGTAGAACGTCGCCACCGCGCTGACCTCGGCGTCGGACAGGTCGAGCTGCTGCGCGCAGAACGCGATGCCCTCCTGGCTGACGTACCCCTGCACGGACTGCACGAGGTGCAGCATCGGCAGCAGCGCCGAGCGGGACATCGGGTAGCGCGCGATCAGCTCCTGCGCCTTCGCGTGGACGTCCGCGTCGAAGACGTCTTCCAGCGGCGTCTCGGTGATGATCCCGGCGGCCACCGCGGGGTCGGGCGCGATGGCGACCACGTCGGTGTCGGCCGACGCGGCCGCGTACGTCGTCGCCGCGTCCTTCGGTCCCGGTTCGGGGAACGTTGAGGTCATCGGTCCACTCCCCCCATGACGGGGTCGATCGAGGCGATGGCGGCGATCACGTCCGCCACCAGGCCGCCTTCGGCCATTGCGGGCATCGACTGCAGGTTCACGAAGCTCGGGTCCCGCACGTGGACGCGGACGGGCCGCGTGCCGCCGTCGGACACCAGGTGCACGCCCAGCTCGCCGCGCGGCGACTCGACCGAGGCGAAGACCTGGCCCGGTGGCACCTTGAAGCCCTCGGTGACCAGCTTGAAGTGGTGGATCAGGGACTCCATCGACTGGCCCATGATCTTCTTGACGTGCTCGAGGGAGTTGCCCATGCCGTCGCTGCCGATGGACAGCTGCGCGGGCCAGGCGATCTTCTTGTCCTCGACCATGACCGGGCCCGGTTCGAGCTTCTCCAGGCACTGCTCGATGATCTTCAGGCTCTCGTGCATCTCGTGGACGCGGATCAGGTAGCGCGACCAGCAGTCGGCGCCGTTGTCCACGGGCACGTCGAAGTCGAACTCGTCGTAGCAGGAGTACGGCTCGGTCTTGCGCAGGTCCCACGGCAGGCCGGCGGACCGCAGCACCGGGCCGGTGACGCCGAGCGCGAGGCACGCGTCGACCGGCAGGTACCCGACGCCCTTGAGCCGGTTGCGCCAGATCGGCTGGCCGGTGAAGAGCTTGTCGTACAGCGGAAGGCGCTTCTTCATCGTCTTGACGAAGTCGGTGACCTTCTCGTGGTAGTCGGCCGGCATGTCCTGCGCGAGGCCGCCGGGGCGGATGAACGCGTGGTTCATCCGCAGGCCGGTCAGGTGCTCCAGCAGGTGCAGCACCTCTTCGCGCTCGCGGAAGCCGAGCGTCATCGCGGTGGTGGCGCCGAGCTCCATGCCGCCGGTGGCGATGTAGACCAGGTGCGAGCCGATCCGGTTGATCTCCAGCAGCAGCACGCGCAGCAGCTGCGCGCGGCGCGGGGCTTCGATCTGCAGCAGCTTCTCGACGCCGAGGCAGTACGCCATCTCCGTCGACAGCGGGGCCAGGTAGTCCATGCGCGTCACGAAGGTGACGCCCTGGGTCCAGGTCCGGTACTCGCAGTTCTTCTCGATGCCGGTGTGCAGGTAGCCGATGACCGACCGCAGCTGCGTGACGGTCTCGCCCTCCATCTCCAGCACGAGCCGGAGCACGCCGTGCGTCGACGGGTGCTGCGGGCCCATGTTGATGACCATGCGCTCGTCGTGCGCCGCGTCGGCGATGACGTCGTCCCAGTCGCCGCCGGAGACCGTGTAGACGCGGCCTTCGGTGGTGTCGCGGGAGTCGGCGTAGCCGACGTTGTCGGTGCCGGCCTTGTCGTCGGTGCTGTCGCTGCCGGCCTCGGTCGTCGAAGTACCGGTCGTGACGTCCGACAGGTTTTCGGTGCTCACGAGTAAGACCTCCGCTGGTCCGGCGGCGGGATCTCCGCGCCCTTGTATTCGACCGGGATCCCGCCGAGCGGGTAGTCCTTGCGCTGGGGGTGGCCGTCCCAGTCGTCCGGCATCAGGATCCGGGTCAGCGCCGGGTGGCCGTCGAAGACGATCCCGAACATGTCCCAGGTCTCCCGCTCCTGCCAGTCGGCGGTCGGGTACAGCTCCACCAGCGACGGCACGTGCGCGTCCTCGACGTCGAGGGTGACCTCGAGCCGGATCCGGCGCCGGTAGGTCAGCGACGTGAAGTGGTAGACCGCGTGCAGCCGCTGCGGGACGTCGACGCCGTAGTCCACACCGGACACCGAGGACAGCAGCTCGAAGCGGAGGCCGCCGTCGTCGCGCAGCGCCTTGGCGATCGCGGGCAGGTGCTCGCGGGCGACGTAGAAGGTGATCTCGCCGCGGTCGACCGTCGTCTGCAGGATCGCCTCGGCGGGGATCTTGCGCTCGGCCAGTGCCGCGTAGAACTCGTCAGCGAACTGGTCGAACCAGCCGCCGTACGGGCGCTCGGCCGGCGCCGGGCTGTAGGCCGGGAGCCGGACGCCGCCGTAGCCGGAGGTGTCGCCGGTGCCGCGGACGCCGAACATGCCCTGGCGTTCGCGGCCGGTCACGACGGCCTCGGCCGCGCCCGGACCCTTCGCCGTGAGGCCGGTTTCGGAACGCTCGGCGCTCGACTGCTCTTCGCCGGGTTGGGGGTTCTCAGTCATCGCTCTACTTCTTCGCGTACTTGATCGACGACGCGACGAGCTCGGTGCGCGCCCCGCTCGCGGCGCGGATGGCGGCGCGGCGGGCGTTGATCGGCTCGTCCTGGATCTTGGCGTGCAGCTTGAGGATCGCGTCCAGCAGCATCTCCGGCCGCGGCGGGCAGCCGGGCAGGTACATGTCGACCGGCACGATGTGGTCGACGCCCTGGACCACGGCGTAGTTGTTGAACATGCCGCCGGAGGAGGCGCAGACGCCCATGGCGAGGACCCAGCGCGGCTCGGCCATCTGGTCGTAGATCTGACGCAGGACCGGGGCCATCTTCTGCGTGACGCGGCCGGCGACGATCATCAGGTCGGCCTGCCGCGGCGTCGCGCTGAAGCGCTCCATGCCGAAGCGGGCGATGTCGTAGCGCGAACCGCCGACCGTCATCATCTCGATCGCGCAGCACGCGAGGCCGAAGGTGGCGGGCCAGAGCGAGTTCTTGCGCGCCCAGTTGACGAGGCCTTCGAGGCTGGCCAGCAGGATGCCGTTGGGGAGTTTTTCTTCCAGGCCCATGGGTCTAGTTCCAATCCAGGCCGCCGCGCCGCCACACGTAGGCGTACGCGAAGCCGACCGTCGCGATGAACAGCAGGATCTCCACCAGGCCGAACGTGCCCAGCGCGTCCGCCTGCACGGCGAACGGGTAGAGGAAGACCATCTCGATGTCGAACAGGATGAACAGCATCGCGGTGATGTAGTACGCGACCGGCATCCGCCCGGCGCCGACGAGCGGCTGCGGGGACGGCTCGATGCCGCATTCGTAGGCGGACAGCTTGGCTTTGTTGTACCGGCTGGGGCCGACGAGCGGCCCGAGCAGGACCGACAGCACGGCGAACGCCAATGCCAGCACGAACAACAGGACCAGGGGCAGGTAGGGCTTCAGGCTCGGGGCCTCTTGCGCCAGCTGCACCGTGTCGGTCCGGGTCAGCAACGTCAGCACGGGGTCTTCGCCATCCTTTCCGCGCCGATGCGGTTGTGCTTGTGGTGGGGAACCGCTTGGCCTCGTCGGCACCCTAAGGGACCTGGGTCACACCGCCGAGGGTCAGGGTCTCCTTACGGCCCGTGGCTGGGCCCAGAGGGAAAACACAGTGCGCTTGTGAAATAGTTCACAAGCCACTCGTCGTGGATGTGAAGGGATTCACAAAGCATGGGGGGAGTCTAGGACGCGACTCACACTCTTGTCCCTAGTACCCCGTGTTATAAGGGTCGCCTAAGTTCTGCCGCCATCGTTGTCACAGCTCGGTGACAGCGTGCGCGCGACCTGCACGAAGGGCGTCGAAGATCGCGTGCCGGGCGGACAAAACGGGCGCTGACCTGTGATCTATCCCACTGACCGCACGGCCAACTTGCTAGGCCACTCGTGTGTCCGCGCGCGAGGAAGCCCGGCACGGAAAACCGTGCCGGGCCCTCGGAATCCGGTCAGCGCGGGCTGGGGGTCACCTTCGCGAGGGCCGAGATCAGGCGGTCGACGCCGTCACCGCCCTTGGCGTCGTAGCAACCGGAGAGGCCCTTGTAGACCAGCGGCAGGAGCTTGTTGATGCGCAGCCCGTACTTCGTGCACGCGTGCATGATCTTCGGCTTGCCGATGATCTTCGCGAAGACGTTCCCGAGCGCGTAGTAGCCGCCCATCAGCTCGCCGACCGCCCGCGGGTACGCCTCCAGGGCACGTTCTCGCGAAGGCCCTTCACGGCGCGCCAGCGCCTGCACGACGACCTCCGCCGCGATCTGCGCGGACTCCATCGCGGCCGAGATGCCTTCGCCGTTGAACGGGCTCACCATGCCGCCCGCGTCGCCGAGCAGCAGCAGGCCGTCGCGGTAGTGCGGGGTGCGGTTGAAGCCCATCGGCAACCCCGCGCCGCCGACCTTGCCGATCGCGTTCTCCTCGCGGTAGCCCCACTCCTCGGGCGTCCCGTCGAGCCACTGGCGCAGCAGCGCGCGGTAGTCGGTGTTCCGGAAGGAGGCCGACGTCGACAGCATGCCGAGGCCGACGTTCACCGTGCCGTCGCCGAGCGGGAACGCCCACCCGTAACCCGGCAGCAGCTTCGGGTTCCGCGGGTCGGACTTGTCCCACAGCTCGAGGTGGCCCTCGATGAACGGGTCGTCGTGGCGCGGGCTCTTGTAGTACTGGCGCACCGCGACGCCCATCGGGCGCTTCTCGTTCTTCTGGATGCCGACGCTCAGCGCGAGCCGCGCGGACACGCCGTCGCAGGCCAGGACGAGCGGCGCGTAGTACTTCACCGGCGTCCGCTCCGGGCCGACCTTCGCCTCGACGCCGACCACGCGCCCGCTCGCGTTCGTGATCGCGCTGGTCACAGTCGTGCGCTCGTAGAGCCGCGCGCCCGCCTTCACGGCCAGCTTCGCGAGGAGGTCGTCGAAGTCGTGGCGGGTGCGGGAAACGCCGTACGGCGGGTAGCTCGTCAGGTCCGGCCAGTCGAGCTCCAGCGTCAGGTCGCCGGTGAGGATCCGCAGGCCGCGGCTGTGCACCCAGCCGGCGTCCTCGCTGGTGTCGATGCCCAGGTCGATGAGCTGCTTGACGCCGCGCGGGGTCAGGCCGTCGCCGCAGACCTTCTCGCGCGGGAACTCGGTCTTCTCCAGCAGCAGGACGTCGACGCCCGCGCGGGCCAGGTAGGTGGCCACGGTGGAACCAGCGGGTCCGGCGCCGACGACGATGACTTCGGCGTCCTGGTCTGCGGTACGACGGCTCATGGCCGCGAGTTTATGCGGGCTTTCGCGCGCGGTGGATCGCCACGACGCCGAATGTGAGGTTCAACCACTCGACGTCGGTCCAGCCCGCGCTCGCGATGATCTCGCCGAGGGTCCGCTGGTCGGGCCAGGTGAGCATGGATTCGGCCAGGTACTTGTACGCCTCCGGGTTCGACGACGTCCGGCTGCCGACCCAGGTCAGCAGCTTGAGGACGAACCGCCGGTGGACGAACCGGATGGGCGCGAAGGGCGGCGTCGAGACCTCGCAGATGACCAGCCGGCCGCCGGGCTTGACCACGCGGGCGATCTCGGTGAGCGCGGCCTTCGGGTCGACGAAGTTGCGCAGCGCGAGGGAGATCGTCACGGCGTCGAAGCTCTCGTCGGCGAACGGCAGGTTGAGCGCGTCGGCCGCCACCATCGGCACGTTCCGGTGCAGGCCCGCGCGCAGCATGCCGAAGGAGAAGTCCGCGGCCAGGCACCAGGCGCCGCCGCGGGCGTACTCGACGGTCGAGACGCCGGTGCCGGCGGCGAGGTCGAGGACCTTCTCGCCGAGCCGGGCGTCGAGGACGCGGGCGGTCGTCGTGCGCCAGCGCCGGTCGAAGCCGAAGGTCATGAACGAGTTCGCCCGGTCGTACCCGGACGCGACGCCGTCGAACATCGCGGCGACTTCGTGCGGGTCCTTGTCCAGGCTTGCGCGTGACATGTCCTGAATCTAGACCGATCCGCCGGGACGTTCAGCGGAAGGTGGCCAGCATCCCGGCCACGGCCGCGGGCCAGGTGAACTCCTCGGCCCGTGCCCGGGCGGCCGCTCGGCGCAAGTCCTCCGGGCCGGCCAGCAAGTCCGTCACCGCCGAAGCGAACGCGGGCGCGTGGTCGTCCACCGCCGCGCCACACCCGGGCCGGACGATCTCCCGCAGCGCCGACGAGGCCGACACCACCACCGGCGTCCCGGACGCCAGTGCCTCCAGCGCCGCGAGCCCGAACGTCTCGTGCGGCCCCGGCGCCAGGGAGACGTCCGCACTGGCCAGCAGCCGCGCGACGTCGCCACGGCCCGGCAGGAAACCCAGGAACGTCACCGGCAGCCCGCGCGCCCGGCGTTCGAGGGCCCGCCGCCGCGGGCCGTCGCCCGCCACCACCAGCCGCACCTTCACACCGGCCTCCGTCAGCGAAGCGACGGTGTCCACGCTGCGCTCCACGTGCTTCTCCGGCGACAGCCGGCCACAGTGGACCAGCAGCGCGTCCGCGCCGGAGGCCAGGTCGGTGCGCCAGCCGTCGTCGCGCATGGCGGGCCGGAACGTCGTCAAGTCGACTCCGAGCGGCACCCGGCGCACGTTCGGCGCGGCGATCCGGTCGAACTCCGCGCGGGCGAACGCCGTTGTGCAGACGACCGTGTCGTAGCTCGCCGCCATCCGCCGGTTCGCGACGTCGGCGACGCGGCGGGCCATCGGCGCGGGCAGCAGGAACTGCTCCAGCAGGCGGTCGAGCCGCTCGTGGGAGATCACCGTGCTGGGCACGCCGTGGCGGCTCGCCCAGCCGCCCATCCCCCGCAGCGTCAGCCGGTCGGACACCTCCAGGCGGTCCGGGTCGAGCCGCCGCAGCACCACGCGGACCCGGTGCGGGTCGACGGCCCGGTAGCCGCCGGTGCCCGGGATCTTCGGCGCGGGCAGGGAAAACCGGCGGACCCCGGTCGGCAGGACCTCGTCGGCGTACCGGCGGCCGGGCACCACGAGCGTCACCTCGTGCCCGCTGGCGACGTAGCCGGCGCCGAGGTGGTGCAGCGCCGTGCGCAGACCGCCGGAGCGCGGGCCGTAGAAGTTCGCGAGCTGGACGATGTGCATGTCAGGCCGCGCGGGCGGCCCGGCCCCGCACGGCTTCGTAGTGCCCGACCAGCTCGTGGCAGACGGCGGGCCACGTCCGGCCCAGCACGACCTTGCGGGCCTTCTCGCCGAGCCTCGCGCGCAACGCGGCGTCGCGCAGGGCATCGACCTTCTCGACCAGCGCCGGCCCGAACCGCTCGCGGTCCGCGGGCAGCAGGTAGCCGGTGCGGCCGGGTAGTACGAGGTCCTTGGGGCCGCCCGCGTCCGGCGCGAGCACCGGCAGGCCGGACGCCATCGCCTCCTGCACCGCCTGGCAGAACGTCTCGTGCGGGCCGGTGTGCACGAAGACATCGAAGCTCGCGTACGCCTTCGAGAGGTCTTCGCCGTACTTCGCGCCAAGGAACGCGGCTCCTGGGAGCTGCTCCTTCAGCGCGGGCAGTTCCGGGCCGTCGCCGACGACGACCACGCGGATCCCGGGCATCCCGGCCAGCGCGGCCAGCCGGTCGACCTCCTTCTCGGGCGCGAGCCGGCCGACGAACCCGACGAGCAGCTCGCCGTCGGGGGCGAGCTCGGCCCGCAGCGCGGCGTCGGCGTGCTCCGGGGAGAACCGGTCGATGTCGACACCGCGGGCCCACCGGTGCACGCGCGGGACGCCGTGCAGCTCCAGCTGCTGGACGGAGTCGCTGGACGGCGCGAGCGTCCGGTCGGCCCGCGAGTGCAGCCGCCGGACCCACCGCCACGCGGCGCGGGCGCCGATCCCGAAGCCGTACGCGGCGGCGAACCCGGCGATGTCGGTCTGGTAGACGGCGATCGAGGGCACCCGCAGCCGTCTCGCCGCGGCGAGCCCGCGCGCGCCGACGACGAACGGCGACGCCAGGTGCACGACGTCCGGGCCGAACGCGGTGAGCGCGTTCAGCACCGTGCGCGTCGGCAGGCCGATCGGCAGGGAGCTGACGCCGGGGACGTCGAGGGCGGGGATCCGGACGACGGGAGCGCCGCGGTAGGAGTCCGGGCCCGCGCCGGGGGCGATGATCAGCACGTCGTGCCGGCGTTCGCGCAGGTGCTCGACGACCCGCAGGACGGAGTTGGTCACGCCGTTCACCTGGGGCAGGAAACTTTCGGTGACTATGGCGACTCGCACGTCCTGGACGATCGCACCCGATCCTGGCGCTGGTGTGACGTGTGAGCCAACGCTGCCGGAACAGATCGGCTACGACATGTCATCTCAAGGTCGTGTCCCGGAAACCCGCGGGGCCCAGACTAAGCAGGCATGACCCTCTTGTCCTCACGGCCGCCGCGGCCCGTCGAGCCCGGCCTGCTGTCGAGGGCGCTCGAAGTGGCCGGGCGGCTGGCCAACGACGCCACCGACGTGATCACCGCGACCGCCGGCCGCGGCGCCCACCCATCGACGTTGGATTCGCCGTTCGACTGGGTCACCGACACCGACCGGATCCTCGAGCGCCACACCCGCCGCGTGCTGACGGCGGAGTTCCCGGGCATCCCGGTGGTGGGCCACGAGTTCGGCGCGGATCACGGAGCGGACGTCGCGGAGTACCGCTGGGTGGTGGACTCGGTCGACGGCACGGCGAACTACGTGGCCGGGGTGCCGTGGTGCGCGTACAGCCTGGCGCTGGTGGACGCGGCGGGCCCGGTGGTGGGCGTGGTGGCGGACCCGTACCGCGCCCAGATCTACGCGGCGGCGCGCGGCCGGGGAGCCCGCGCGAACGGCAAGCCGATCCACCTGACGGACCGCTGCGTGACGGCGGGAGCACTGGTGTGCACGGAGCTGGCCCGCACGGGACCGTGGCCGGGAATGGGCGGCTTCATCGAGCGCGCGGCAGCGGCCCACGCGGGAGTCCGCGTACTGGGCTCGGCGGCGTTGTCGATCGCCCAGGTGGCCCTGGGCCACGCGGCGGCGGCGGTGCTGCACAGCTACCACGAGTGGGACGTGGCGGGCTCGGTGGCAATGGCCATCGAGGCGGGCGCGGTGGTCCTGGACAAGCACGGCGAAGACACGGCGCTGCCGACGGACGGCCTGCTGGTGGCGGCCCCCGGAGTGGCGGACGAGGTCCTGGGCTGGTGGCAGGAGACGGCGGGCTGAGTTGTCCACATCGTGTCCGGTTGTCCACAGATTCGCCGAGTCACCCGTTCGTGCAGGCACGCGCCGATAGACTGGAACAGGGCACGCCCCCCTGGGTGTGGCGGGGCCCTCTCTGGGCGGCCTGAGGCCCTCAACGGGCGGCCGGCCGCAGAAGCCGGCCACCCGCCCTACACCTCCCCCGCCCCTCGTCCCAGCCGCAGTCAGCACCCGGAGAGCCGGGGTCAAGGGTGAGCGAAGCTCATCGCGAAGCGACGCCTGCCGACCCTTCACTCCCCGCGGCTCACCCTGGTGCCCCTGGCCGCCGAGCACCTCGAGCTGGAGTATGAGCTGGATCCCGACCCGTCGGTGATGCGGTATCTGACGGGCCGCGCCGCGACCCGGGCGGAGGTCGCGCAGGCCCGCGCCCGCCGGACGGCCACCACACCGGCTTCGGCTTCTGGCTAGGGCCGCACCGAGCAACGGAACCAGACGACCGCCCTACACCTCCCACGCCCCTCGTCCCAGCCGCAGTCAGCACCGGAGAGCCGGGGTCAAGGGTGAGCGAAGCTCATCGCGAAGCGACGCCGAAGGCGCCCTTGAGGCCGACTCTCCGGTGTTGAACAATCGAAGACGAGGAGCGGGGAAACCCCACGAAACCCGCGAGCCCCTAAACGGGTTGCGCGAAGGGCGAAGATCGACGCATGCCCACGCTCCGCACCCGGCGCCTCACCCTTACCCCCCTCACCGACGAGCACCTCGAGCTGGAGTACGAGCTGGACTCCGACCCCGAGGTGATGCGCTACCTGACGGGCCGCGCCGCCACCCGGGAAGAGGTGATCCAGGCCCACGCCCGCAGGATGGCCACCGCACCCGGCTTCGGGTTCTGGATGGGGTTCGCGGGTGAGAACTTCGTGGGTTGGTGGATCCTGCGGCCCCCGCACGGCCCCGACCAGCCGGACGTCGAGGGCGAAGCCGAGCTCGGGTACCGCCTGCTGCGCCGCCACTGGCGGCAGGGGTACGCCCGGGAAGGCTCGCTCGAGCTGCTCCGCTACGGCTTCGAGGAGCTGGGGTTGGACCGCATCTTCGCCCAGACGATGGCGGTCAACACACCATCCCGGGCAACGATGGCCTCGGTGGGGATGACGTTCGCGAGGGCATTCGTCTCGGCCGTGGACTACGAGGATCCGGTGGAAGGCGCCGAGCAGGGTGAGGTCGAGTACGAGATCACGCGGAGCCGCTGGCTGGAGATGACCCGCTAAGCCGCGACCACGGCCCGCTTCTTCTGCCGCCGGATCCACCACAACGCCGGCCCGGCCACCAGCCACGTGAAGAACACAAAACTCCCGAGCGGCAACAGCGTCAAAGCCGCCGACCGGCCGGCCACCCGAGCCAGCTCCGGATCCGACGCGTCGTACTCGATCCGGACCAGCTGCCCAGCCGCCAGCCCATCCGGGTACAGCACCCCGTTCGCCGGGCTGTGGACGATGCCGTCCGGGGTCTCGAAGTGGATGATCGTCCGGTCGAACGCCACCGAATCCACCGTGGCCGTCGCCGTGCCGAGCTGGGCGGAGATCGCGCTGTCGTTGCGGATCGCCGCGAACAGCAGGCACACGCACATCACGGTGAGGAGCGAGGCGACGCCGAGGGTGGCCCACCACCCGACGCGCCTCGCCCGCTCACCTCTCGTGCTCACGCCGCGAGCGTAGCGGTCTTGTTCAGCCCGCGTGTCCGGCGGCGAGGAACCGGTGGTTCGCCTGGATCTGGTCGTACGACTTGGGCTTCACGGAAGCCGAAGCCGGAGCCGCGGCACGCAGAGCCGGAGCCGCAGCGCCGTTCGGGCCCACCGCGGGCTTGCCCGAGGTGTACAGCCACGTCTGGAACAGGTCGTGCAGCGGCTTGCCCGAGATCTTCTCCGCCAGCGCGATGAAGTCCAGGATCCGCCCGTTCGACCCGCCGCGCTGGGCCTGCCACGTCTGCAGGATCTTGAAGAACGCCTGGTCACCCACGGCCGTCCGCAGCGCCTGCAGCGTCAGCGCACCCCGGTCGTACACCGCGTTGTCGAACTGGTTGTCCGCGCCCGGGTCGGCCGGCACCAGCTTCCACAGGTCGCCGTCGGCCGGGTTCGAGTCGTACGTGTACTGGGCCAGCTCCGCGACCGTGCCCTCGCCCTCGTGCTCCGACCACAGCCACTCCGCGTAGGACGCGAAGCCCTCGTTCAGCCAGATGTCGCTCCAGCGGCCGAGCGAGACGTTGTCGCCGAACCACTGGTGGGCGTTCTCGTGCGCGATCAGCGTCGTGTTCGAACCGGCGCGGAAGTTGCGGACGCCGTACGTCGGCCGCGTCTGGTTCTCCAGCGAGAAGCCGATCCCGCTGGTCACGACACCGCCCTCGGCCTCGAACGGGTACGGACCGAACTGGGTCGCCAGGAACTCGTCGATCTCCGGGGTCCGCTCGACGCTGGCCTTCGCCGCGTACAGCGAGTCACCGAGGTCGCTGCCGTACGCCGTGATGAACGGCTTGCCGTCCGGGGTCGTCGACTGGTTCAGCTCGTACTTGCCGACGATGAACGACGTCAGGTACGTGGCCTGCGGCTTCGTGCTGCGCCACTGCCAGCGCGTCCAGCCCGCGCGGCTCTTCTGCGTCCGGACCAGCGTGCCGTTGGAGATGGCAACGTTGTCGTCCGGGGCTTCGATCGAGACGTCGTAGGTCGCCTTGTCGGTCGGGTGGTCGTTGGCCGGGAACCACCACGCCGAGCTCTGCGGCTCGTCGATGCCCAGCGCGCCGAACGAGCCCTTCTTCCAGGCGTTGATCCCGTCCACCGTCTCGGTCGACGGCGTGTCCGAGTACGCGACGACGACGGTCGCGGTCTGGCCCTTGAGCAGCGGCTGGGCCGGCGTGACGACGAGCTCGCCGTTGCCGGTCTGGTTGGTGAACTGGGCGGGGCGGTTGTTCACCCGCACGCTCGACGCCTTGAGCGCGAAGTCCAGGTCGAACCGCGAGAGGTCCTGCGTCGCGGTCAGCAGCAGCGTCGTGGTGCCCGCCAGTACGTCCGTCGCGGGCTGGTAGGTCAGCCGGATGTCGTAGTGCAGCACGTCGGTGCCGCCGTTGCCGGCGTTCGGGTAGTACGGGTCGCCGACGCCGGGAGCGCCGGGCGCGGGCGCCGCGCTCGCGGTGCCGGCGAGCAGCACCGAGACGACGCCGGCCGCGAGCGCACCGAGCCCGGTGCGCGTTCTTGCACGCATTCGATTCCTCCTGAAGGAGTGAGAAGCAGCGCGCTCGAACGTAGCCAGGGCAGCAGACCCCAGGAACAGCCAAAGGGAGGTTTCTTGCCTACTGGGATACCACCCGGAAAGCGGTTGACTCAGCCCGCCGAGACCGCTGCGGACACCGCCGCCCGCAGCCGGGCGTGCAGGTCGCGGTGCCGCGACCGGTCCACCCGCACCTCGACGACCCGCAGCCCCGGCGCGGGCGCCAGCGCCGCCCGGAACTCCGTCAGCGTCTCCGCGACGACGTGCGGGACGCGGTAGCCCGCGCACAGCGCGCCCAGGTCGGCGCCGTGCGGAGTGCCGAAGACGCGCTCGAAGCTCGCCGAGTGCTCCGGCGCACCCTGCTCGAGCAGCGAAAAGATGCCGCCGCCGTCGTCGTTGAGCACCACGATCGTCAGGTCGGGCCGCTGCTCCGCGGGCCCGGTCAGCAGCCCGGACGCGTCGTGCAGGAACGTCAGGTCGCCCAGCAGCGCGTACGACGGGCCGCGGTGCACGTACGCGGCGCCGATGGCCGTCGAAACCGTGCCGTCGATGCCCGCGACACCGCGGTTGCGGTGCACCAGGACGTCCGGGCGCAGCCGGCCGGCCAGCGCGACGTCCCGGGTGGGGTTGGACGAGCCGACGACCAGCAGCGAGTCCGGCGGCAGCGCGTCCACCAGCTCGGTCGCCACCCGCAGCCCGCTGGGCCACGGCTCCTCGGCCAGCGTCGCGGCGACGGCGGAGGCGGCCGCCGCGTCGGCCCGGCGCCAGCTCGCCAGCCACTCCGGGTCAGCGGGCTTGGTCGGCTCGTCGAACCACTGCCCGACCTGCCGGACGTTGTGCGCGGGCGCCGGCCAGTCCGAGTCCGGCCGCACCAGCAGCACCTCGACGGAAGCGTCCGAGAGGACCTGCTGGATCTGCCGGAACACCGTCGGCCGGCCCAGGCAGAGCACCTGTTCGGGCTTGTGCCGCGAAATGAACTCCTCGACGGCCAGCAGCCACACCCCGGACGAGATCGCCGTGCCGCCGGACAACCCGATCCCGCCGGTCTCGGAGATCACCGGCCAGCCGTGCTGCTCGGCCCACTCGCTCGCCGCCTGGACGCCGGTATCGCACGCGATGACCAGGCCGTGCCGGGCCGAAGGCACCACGAACGACGGCAGCGCGCCGAAGTCCGGCAGCTCGGTCCAGCGGGAGCCGTCGGGCCGCCCGTCCAGGGATTCGTACCACTCACCGGTGTCGTCGAGGTCCGGGACCAGCGGCTCGCGGAACGGGATGTTCAGGTGCACCGGGCCGCAGCGCCACTCGCCGTAGGCCGCGTTCCAGGCCCGGCAGATCTGGCTGCGCCAGTACGAGTTCTGCCCGGCGCGCCGCTCGGCGACGGCCAGCTCGTCGAAGTAGCGGACGGCGTCGCCGTAGAGCTGGTGCTGGTCGATGACCTGCGACGCCCCGGCCGCGCGCAGCTCGGGCGGCCGGTCGGCGGTCATGACGATCAGCGGGACGCCCGCGCGGTCGGCTTCGAGCACCGCCGGGTGGAAGTTCGCGGCCGCGGTGCCGGACGTGCAGAGTACGGCCACCGGGCGGCCGGTGCGCGCGGCGATGCCGAGGGCGAGGAACGCGGCGCCGCGCTCGTCGATGCGGACGTGGAGCTGCAGTTTCCCGGCCTTAGCCGCGTCGTAGAGCGCGATCGACAGCGGCGCGTTGCGGGAGCCGGGGCAGAGGACGACGTGCGAAACGGTGTTGCGGACGAGTTCGTCGACGATGACCCTGGCCTGCGCGGTGGAAGGGTTCACCGGCAGGCTCCAGACTCCGCCGAGGCACTCTTTCCCGCCGAGGCGGCATCAGGCACAGCGCACATGTCCACAGGTCCTATTCTCCCAAACGTGGATGACGCCCGAGTTTCCGAGCTGTTCGATCCGGCCGCGTGGACCGAGGTCGAAGGTTTCGCCTTCACCGACATCACCTACCACCGCTCCGCTGAGAGCCGCGGCGGCAAACGCGTGGTGCGCATCGCGTTCGACCGCCCGGAGGTCCGCAACGCCTTCCGGCCGCACACCGTCGACGAGCTCTACCGGGCGCTGGACCACGCGCGGATGAGCGCCGACGTCGGCTGTGTCCTGCTCACCGGGAACGGCCCGTCGCCCAAGGACGGCGGGTGGGCGTTCTGCTCCGGTGGTGACCAGCGTATTCGCGGACGCTCCGGCTATCAGTACGCGAGCGGCGAGACCTCCGACACGGTGGACCCCGCGCGGGCGGGCCGGCTGCACATCCTCGAGGTCCAGCGGCTGATCCGGTTCCTGCCGAAACCGGTGATCGCGGTCGTGCCGGGCTGGGCGGCGGGCGGCGGGCACTCCCTGCACGTCGTGTGCGATCTCACCCTCGCTTCGGCCGAGCACGCGAAGTTCAAGCAGACCGACGCCGACGTCGGCTCGTTCGACGGCGGCTACGGCTCGGCGTACCTGGCGAAGATGGTCGGGCAGAAGTTCGCCCGCGAGATCTTCTTCCTCGGCCGCGAGTACTCCGCCGAGCAGATGCACGCCATGGGCGCGGTGAACGCCGTCGTCCCGCACGCCGATCTGGAAAAAGAGGCGCTGACCTGGGCGTGGGAGATCACCCGCAAGTCGCCGACGGCGCAGCGGATGCTCAAGTACGCGTTCAACCTCACCGACGACGGGCTGGTCGGCCAGCAGCTGTTCGCCGGCGAGACCACCCGGCTGGCCTACATGCAGGACGAGGCGGTCGAAGGCCGTGACGCCTTCCTGCAGAAGCGCGACCCCGACTTCGAGGACGTGCCCTATTACTACTGAGCTGCTCCCGATCCACCTCGACGGCTCGCCCGAAGCGCTCCAGACGCTGCAGGCGGCCGTCGCGGCCGCGCTGGACGGCGGTCCGGCGGTGCTGCCGTTCACCGACCCCGCGCTGCGCGACGCCATGGCGCCGGCCGAGCCGGCCGAACCGGGCACCGCCGTGGTCATCGCCACGTCGGGCTCGACCGGCGAGCCCAAGGGCGTCCTGCTGTCGGCCCGCGCGCTGACCGCGTCCGCCGAGGCCACGCACGCCCGCCTCGGCGGGCCGGGCCACTGGCTGCTGGCCACCCCGGCGCACTACATCGGCGGCCTGCAGGTGCTCGTCCGGTCCCTGCTCGCCGGGACGACCCCGGCGCTGCTGACCGGCACCGGCTTCCGCCCGGACGACTTCGCGGCCGCGGCGGCCCGGCTGACCGGCGGCCCGCGCTACACCGCGCTGGTACCGACCCAGCTGGTCCGCCTGCTCGAGGACGGCGGCGCGGGGCTGGCCGCGGCCAGGACGTTCGACGCGATCGTGGTCGGCGCGGCGGCCACCCCGCCGTCCCTGCGGGAACGCGCCGCGGACGCCGGGGTGCGGATCGTGCCGGCGTACGGGATGAGCGAGACCGCCAGCGGCTGCGTCTACGACGGCTTCCCGCTCGACGGCGTCCGCGTCGACCTCGACGGCGACCGCATCCGGATCGCCGGCGACGTCCTCGCGCACGGCTACCGGCGCCGGCCGGACCTGACGGCGGAGTCGTTCTCCGGCGGCTGGTTCACGACGTCCGACCGCGGGGTCCGCCGCGACGACGGCCGCATCGAGGTGCTCGGCCGGGCCGACGACATGATCAATACCGGCGGCGTGAAGGTGCCGGCGAACGCGGTCGAGCGGTGCCTGAGCGCGCAGCCGGGGGTGCGTGACGCGTGCGTCGTCGGCGTGCCGGACCCGGAGTGGGGCGAGGCCGTGGTGGCGCTCGTCGTCCCGGACGGCGAGCCCGGCGACCTGCGCGCGGCGGTCCGCGCCGAACTGGGCGCGGCAGCGACCCCCAAGCGCATCGAATTCGCCGCGGAACTGCCCCTCCGGGGTCCGGGGAAGATCGACCGGACGGCGGTCAGAAGCCGCCTCGCGTAGCGTTTTCGCGGCTGAATGGCGGTAGTGCGTTGACACACACGGGCCGCGCCCGCTTGGCTACTCACCATGACGCGCTGGCTCAGAACTGCACTTATCGGCACGGTCGTCGCGCTGGGTGTCCTCCTGCCCTCGAGCGCGGCTCTCGCCGACAGCGTCGACCCCAACAGCGGGTCGCTCGTCTGGCAGCTGCCGACCTCGGACTGAGTTCCCGGGTTCCCGCTCAGGCGTGATCACCATGGCGTTGAATGGCGCCATGGCGAGTGTGAGCGAGTGGATCGAAGGGGCCCGGCCGCGGACGCTGCCCAACGCGGTGGCGCCGGTGGTGGCGGGCGTCGGCGCGGCGATCACGCTGGACGCGTTCTCCTGGTGGCGTTCGGTGCTGGCGCTGCTGGTCTCCCTCTCGCTGATCATCGGCGTCAACTACGCCAACGACTACTCCGACGGCATCCGCGGCACGGACGAGCACCGCGTCGGCCCGCTGCGGCTGGTCGGCTCGGGCGTTGCCGCGCCGAAGGCGGTGCTGGCGGCGGCGCTCGGCTGCCTCGGCCTGGCCGGGGTGCTCGGGCTGGTCCTGGTGGCCGTCAGCGGGCACTGGTGGCTGCTCGCGATGGGCGCGGTGTGCATCCTCGGCGCGTGGTTCTACACCGGCGGGAAGAAGCCGTACGGCTACTACGGCTTCGGCGAGATCGCCGTCTTCGTGTTCTTCGGTCTGGCCGGCGTGCTGGGCACGGTGTACGTCCAGGCCGGCTCCGTCAGCTGGGCGGCACTGGCGTGCGCGGTCGCGGTCGGCTGCTTCTCTTCGGCGGTCCTGACGGCCAACAACCTGCGTGACATCCCGACCGACATCGAATCCGGCAAGCGCACCCTGGCCACCCGGCTGGGTGACAAGGGCACGCGAGCGCTCTACCTGGCGCTGGTGGCGGTGCCGTACGTGGTCGCCCTGCTCCTGGCGCTCTTCACGCACTGGCCGGCCGGGCTGCCCATCCTGAGCGCGCCGCTCCTGGTCGCGTCGGTCGGCGCGATCCGCCGCAACGCGACCGGCCGCGACCTCATCCCCGCCCTGCGCGACACCGGGCTCGCGATGCTCGCCTGGGCGGTGCTGGCCGCCGTCGGCCTGAACCTCTAGGGCCAGTTCGCGTCGTCCAGCTCGCGGACCAGGAACGTCCGGTCCGCCGGGTCGACCACGGCCGTCAGCTCCCGGCCCGGCACCAGGTCCGGGCGGTACCCGGTGGTGACGACCGCCTCGAACGCCGGGACGTCGGGGCCGCTGACGCGCAGGGTCAGGCGAAGCGGGTTGTCGTCACCGCCGCCTGCTGCGGCCGCGAGGATCTCGGCTTTCGCCGGCAGGCCGACCTCGTCCAGCCGGAGCAGCCGCCGCTTCGCCCGGCTCGTGCCGCGCCACAGGCTGACCCCCATGGGCATCAGCACGGCCGCCAGCACTCCGCCGAGCACCGGCCGGCCCATTCCCCCGGCCGCGCCCGCCACGACCGGACCGGCCACGACGAGCGACGCGCTGAGCAGGCGCCAGCCGGTGTTGCGGCCGCGGCCGGCGCCCTGCACCTCGACGAACCCGGATCCTGTCACCCGGTCGAGCGTAGTCAGTTTTCCGGGACGAACTTGCCCGTCGCCAGGAACTCCTCGAACAACGCCGTGTGCGGCGCCAGGTCCAAGCCCTGCTGGGCCAGCCACTCGTCGTTGTAGTAGGTGTGGGCGTACCGCTCGCCGCCGTCGCACAGCAGCGTCACGACGCTGCCCGCCTGGCCGTCCTCGACCATCCGGGAGATGAGCCGGAACGCGCCGTAGAGGTTCGTGCCGGTCGAGCCGCCCGCCCAGTGGCCGGTCCGCTCGCGCAGCAGCCGGATCGCCGCCAAGGACCCCGCGTCGGGGATCCGGAACATCTCGTCGATGACACCCGGCACGAACGACGGCTCGCAGCGCGGCCGCCCGATGCCCTCGATCCGCGACGGCATGCCGGTGCCGTAGTCCAGCGCGCCGGTCTCCCAGGCGCCGTAGAACGACGAGTTCTCCGGGTCGACGACGCACACCTTCGTCGTGTGGCGCTTGTAGCGGACGTACCGGCCGAAGGTCGCGCTCGTGCCGCCGGTGCCCGCGCCGACGACGATCCACTTGGGGATCGGGTGGCGCTCCGAGCGCATCTGCGCGAACACCGACTCGGCGATGTTGTTGTTGCCGCGCCAGTCCGTCGCGCGCTCGGCGTAGGTGAACTGGTCGAGGTAGTGGCCGCCGCACTCGGCCGCGAGCCGCTCGGCCTCGGGGTACATCGCCGGGGCCTCGTCGACGAAGTGGCACTCGCCGCCGTAGAACTCGATGAGCGCGACCTTCTCCTTCGACGTGCGCCGCGGCACGACGGTGATGAAGCGCAGCCCCAGCATCCGGGCGAAGTAGGCCTCGGACACCGCGGTCGACCCGCTGGAAGCTTCGACGAGCACGGTGTCCGGCCCGATCTGGCCGTTGACCAGCCCGTAGAGGAACAGCGACCGGGCCAGCCGGTGCTTCAGCGAGCCGGTCGGGTGCACCGACTCGTCCTTGAGGTACAGGTCGATGCCCCACTCCGGCGGCAGCGGGAAGACGTGCAGGTGCGTGTCGGCGCTGCGGTTGGCGTCGGCCTCGATGATCCGGACGGCCTCGCGGACCCAGCTGCGGGCGTGCGGGCGGCTCATTCGGCGTGGCCCGGCGCGTCTCCGCGCAGCTGCGCACGCAGGTCGGCACGGGCACGGGCGCGCTTCTCGTTGCGCTTCGCCAGGCCGGCCGTGACGCGGGCGTTGAGCGGGCGGAACAGCAGCAGGCCCAGCGGCAGGCCGACGACCAGGCCGACGAGCAGCGCGACCAGCAGGGGTACGCCGACCAGGGTCAGCACCCAGGCGATCACCCCGACCAGCACGAACCGCGCCAGCAGGTACAGCGTCAGGTCACGCGGCAGGGTGCCGGCCTTCTCGTCGCTCACACCAACGCAGGCTACGCGCCGCCCGCCCGGTCCTTCTGCAGGCCCGCGTTGTTCGGGCGGCCTTCGAAGCGCGTCGAGAGCACGACGGTCGTGTTCGTCCGCCCGACGCCGGGGATGCGCCGGAGCCGGCCGAGGGTCCGCTCCAGCTCGTCGACGGTCGGCACGCGCACCTTGACGACGAAGGCCTCGTCGCCCGCCACCGCGTAGCAGCTCTCGACCTCGTCGAGCTCGGCGAGCGCGTCGGCGACGTCGTCCTCCGTCGCGGTGTCGGTCGGGTGGATGCTGACGAGGGCGGTGACGCCGAGGCCGACCGAGTTCGGGTCGACGACCGCGTGGTAGCCGGTGATCACGCCGGCGGCTTCCAGCTTGCCCACGCGTTCGTGCACCGACGACGCGGAGAGCCCGACGGCTCGCCCGAGGTCGGCGTAAGTGGCCCGTCCGTTGATGCGCAACGCTGCGATGATCTTCCGGTCCAACTGATCCACGGGGATCACTCTATGCGGTTGGACAATCCCCCATTGGCACCACGCCCGGCGGCCGGGCCGGCGTCTTCGCACGTCACCTCGCCGGAGAGTAGTTGCCGATGAGTACGCAAAGTGTCCGTTTTGACCTTTAAGGGCTCTTTACTCGCGGACAACCGTTCGAGTACCCGACGGGTGAAGTGCAACGATTGCCTTGTTGGCTACCCCGGCGCGACGGGCAGAAGGGCCCGGACGCCTCCGGTATAGCAGTGAGTTCGTTAAGGAGGCGGAAAATGACCGCGACGATGGGCGGACGCCTGCTCACCCCAGGCGAGGTGGCAGCGCTCTTCCGGGTCGACCCGAAGACGGTGACGCGGTGGGCGACCGCGGGCCGGATCGGCTCGATCCGCACCCCGGGCGGGCACCGGCGGTTCCGGGAGTCCGAGGTGAACGAGCTCCTGGCCGAGCTGACCACCGACGCCAGCGAACCGGCGCGCAACGCCTGAACCACCCGGACGCCAGGGCCGTGTCGAGGTAACGGGAACCACCCCGTCCCCGCACGGCCCTCGTCTTTTTTCCGGCCCGGCTTCAGGCCCACCACACGGCCGGAGCGGTTAACCTCGGGGGACAGGCAGCCCCACGGAAGGATCCGGCATGCTCGCTCTGCTCGCGGCGGTCGGCGCGCTGGTCGTCGCCCTGCTCCTGTGGCGGTCGTTCGCCGGTCAGCGGATCGGGGTGACGTCGGCTCCACGCCGGGCCCCGCTCGCCCCGGACGACGACCCCGACTTCCTGCGCCAGCTGGCCGAACAACAGCGCAAACGCCGGGACGAAGACTCCTAGGGCCTGTATCGAAGTTGTCTCCGGCGGGTTGAGCTGGAGTTGGCGGTGCTGGGCGTGTCGTCGGCCGAAATGGGTGAGGTCTCCGGTATTTGGTTCGTCGACCAAGAAAAACCTGAACACCG
>NZ_JAJPWN010000037.1:0-37892 GCF_046549135.1 Amycolatopsis sp. lyj-23
GGCTCGTGCCCCCGTACTGCGACGTCGCGCCGTTGACGTAGATCGTGATGCCGCTGTTCGGGTCGGCGTCGGCCGAGATGTCCGACGTCGCCCGGTTGCTGCAGCTCGTGCTGATCCCGTTCTGGTAGGCGGGCTTGGCAAACGTGCCGGAACAGCCGCTGCCGCCCTTGTTCCACGCGGTTTCGCTGTAGCCGCGGCTGCCGCCCGACGCGGTGAGTGTGGTGCCGCCGACCGCGACGACCTCCGGCGAGCTGGCCGGGTAGTCGGTTTGGCCGCCGCTTTCGGTGCCCGCGTCACCCGTGGCGGCCAGTACCGCGACGCCGGGGTGGTTGTAGTGGGTCTCGGAGTCGGAGGGAATGGCGTTCTCGTGGTCGGAATAGCTGTTCGAGACGAACTTCGCGCCCAGCCGGACCGCGCTATCGACCGCGGTGGCCAGATCGCCGTCGTCGTTGGTGTTGCCTTCGACGAGCAGGATCTTGCAGTCCGGACACAGCGCGCTGACGGCGTCGACGTCGATGGCCATCTCGGTGGCCCACCCCGAGTCGGTCTGGGTGGGCAGCGTGCTCGTGCCGTCCTGGCCGACGACCGTAAGACAGCCGCTCGCTTTGGTGCACGCGGGAAGGCCCCAATGCGATCGGAAGTCGCCGAGGTCCTTTTCGATGCCGGGGTCGTTGTAGGCATCGACGATCGCGACGGTCGTGCCGCCGCTCTTCAGGCCGGTGACGCCGTATGCCTTCTGCAGGTCGGTGGGGCTCATCGCGGCCGCGGGGCGGTCCGCGCCCGGCGCGACCAGCCGCACCGCCTGGCACCTGGCGTGCCCGGCGGGTGCGGTGGCGCACGAGGCCGCGGCCAGCTGCGGCCCGGCGGCGGCGATCGCGGCCGGCGCGAATGCGGCCACCACCCCGGCGCCCAGCGCGAGAGCCGCGCTGGCGCTGGCCAGCCCTCTCATAGTCTTCGAAACACGCATCGTTGCGGGTCCTTCCTCGTTCGGTGCCTCACGGCGGCAGCCAGTGGACGGCACGGCCGGGCGCGCGAACCAGGAACAAGCGGAACAACCCGGCGTTGTTCCGGTCCGGACCCGACGTTCGGGGGGTGCAGCGGCAGCCACGCCCGGAGCGACCATGGGAGAGGCGATCACCACCGGAGGAGGCGCCCGTGCCGGACACCGCGTCGTTCGGGATGACGCTGATCAAGCTGCGCCGCGCGGCCGGGCTGACGCAGGAGCAGCTGGCGCAGCGCTGCGGGCTGAGCGCCCGCGGCGTCGGCAACCTCGAACGCGGGGACCGGCACCCGCGGCGGGTCACCGTCCAGCTGCTCGCCGACGGCCTGGACCTGCCCGGAGCCGACCGCGCGGAGCTGCTCGACGCAGCCCGCCGCAGCCGGCTCGAACGGCACGAAGGCCGGGCCCCGGCGATCCCCGCCGAGCCCGACCTCGTCGGCCGGGCAGCCGAACGCGCACTAATCCACGACCACGTCGCCGGCGCCGGCCCGCCGCTGCTGGTGCTGACCGGGCAGATCGGCATCGGGAAGTCGCGGCTGCTGGCCGAGGCCTCAGCCCGCGCCCGCGCCGGCGGGATGGTCGTGCTGGCTGCGAGCTGCCCGCGGCACGGCGCCGAGCCCTACGCCCCGGTCGCCGACGCCCTCGCCCGCCGCGTCCGGGACCACCCGCGCGTCGGCGGCCCGGCCGCCGGCGGGCTGGCGTGGCTGCTGCCCGAGATGGGCACCGGCGAGCCGGCCCCGGCTCGGCCGCACCGGCGCGTCCTGTTCGCCGAGGCCGCCCGGTTCCTCGGCGCGCTGGGCGAGCGGGCCGGCGCGCTCGTCGTCCTGGACGACCTGCACTGGGCGGGCCCGGACGCGCTCGCCCTGCTCGTTTCGCTGCTGCAGGACCTGCCACCCGGTCGCGTGCGGTTCCTGGCGGCCTACCGCGACACCGAGACCGCGCCGTCGGGCCCGCTGGCCGATGCGCTGCTCGACCTGGTCCGCCACGGCCTGCTCGCCCGGCTGCCCCTCGTCCCGCTCGCCGAGGCCGACGCCGGGGTCCTGCTGGACAAGTGCGCCGGTGGGGACGTGGACACGCCCGCCCGCGAGCGGGTGCTGCGGCTGGCCGGCGGCCTGCCGTTGTTCCTGGTGCAGCTGGGCCACGCCCTCGGCGGCGGGCACGACGCGGCCGGCGAGCTGCCGTGGGGGCTGGCGCACGCCGTGCGGCGGCAGCTCGGGTCGCTGCCGCCGCCGACCGTCGACGTGCTGACCGTGCTCGCGGTGGGGCAGCACCGGCTGTCGGTCGCCGTGCTCGCCGCGGCGGCCGGCCTCGACCCGGACGACGTGCCGGACATCCTGGCCCCCGCGCACGCTGTGCGGCTGCTCGACGAGAACGCCGACGGCGTCCGCCTCACCCACGAGCTGGTCGCCGAGGTGATCAACGCCGGCCTGCAGCCGAGCCGGCGCCACGTCCTGCACCGCAGGCTGGCCGACGCGCTCGGCCCCGCGCCCGGTGGATCCCGCGCGGCGGCCGCGTACCACTACACGCACGCCCAGGACCCGGAGCGGGCCGCCCAGACGCTGCGGCACGCGGCCGAGCAGGCCAGTCGGCAGGCCGCGCACGACGCCGCGGCCCAGCACCTCGGCGACCTCGTGGCGCTGCTGGAGCGCACCGGGCCGCGCACGGCCGTCGCCGAGGCCGCCGAAGACCTGGCGAACGCCCTCGCGGCGGCCGGGCGCTACGACGCCGCGCTCGCCGCCGCCGAGCGCGCGCTGCTGGGCTACCGCGAAGACGGCGACGAAGAGCGGCGCCGGATGGTGATCGCCCGCATCGGCCACTTCCACTACCAGCGCGGCACCCCGCGCGAAGGGCTGGCCCTGCTCGCCCCGACCCTCGCCGACGACCGCCCGGAGGAGTCCACCGTGCGGCTCCAGCTGGCCCGGGCGGCGAACCTCTACCAGAGCACCCGCTACCGGGAGACCGTCGACGTCTGCACGGCCGCGATCGCCGCCGCGACGGCCGCCGGCGACGACCACGGCCTCGCCGGCGGCCACCTGCGGCGCGGGCTCGCGACCCGGCTGCTCGGCCGGAACGCGGCCGCGCTCGCCGACCTGCACACGGCCGCCGCCACCGCGGAACTGTGCGGCGACCGGGAAATCGTCGTCCGGGCCCTGACCGGCGTCGCGGTCGTCCACCACTACCGCGGCGACCTGGTCCGCGCCGACCGGCAGTACGCGCGCATCCTGCAGCTGGCCGAGGAGCTCGGCGACCGCGAGCTGCTCAGCCGCGCGGTGTGCAACCTCGGCGACAGCGCGACCTACCTCGGGCACTGGCGGCTGGCGTTGCGGCGCTTCGACCGCGCGCTCGAGCTGGCCAGCCACGGCAGCTCGCCGATGTGCGAGTCGATGGCCCTGATCGGCCGGGGCACACTGCTTTCGGCGTGCGGCAAGCACGACGCCGCGCGCGAAGACCTGACGCGGGTGATCCGGCTGGGCCGCGACAGCGACAACATCGACCTCGTCCGCAACGCGACCGCGCAGCTGGTCGAGAGCGACGTCCGCACGGGACGGCCGGAGCACGGCGTGGCCCGGCTGGCGCCCTTGCTCGACCTGCCCGGAGAGCACACCTGGCAGCTGACCGACGCGTTGCCGTTCCTCGCCGAGGCCCAGCTCGCCGCGGGCGACCCGGTGGCGGCGGCCCGGACGGCGAGGGCCGCGGCTGCCCGGGCGGTGGCCATCGAGCACGGCATCGCCCGGACCGAAGCGCTGCGTGTCCTGGGAGCCGCCGCGGCCGCGCGCGGCGCCTGGCCCGAGGCGTCGGCGACGCTCGAGGAAGCACTCGGCCTGGCCGAGGCGGCGGAATCGCCGTACCTGACGGCCCGCGTCCACGCTTCCCGCGCAAAGGCCGCCGCCGACCGCGGCGACGAGCGCGCTGCGGCGACCGACCACGCAACGGCGGAGGACCTCTTCACGGCACTGCGCCGAGACGCCGGCACCACGGAGAACTGACTCGACAAACGATCGTGCGCCGGATCGGAGACGGCGCCGGCGCCGAGCACGTCATTCCGCTGGCCGATGCCCAGGTGCAGCTGGTCGAGCAGTTCGCCGAGGAAGCACGATCCGACGTCCGGTCCGCGGCGGTCGGGTTGCTGCCGGAGCTGAAGCAGTACCGCGGCTGGCTCGCTATTCCTGGCCAGCAGTGGAGGCAGGCCGGAGCGCGCCTTGACCGCCGCGGCGCTTCCGCCGTCATCGCCGGCGAGCCGGAACGTCACATCGGTCCGCGCCCCTGGACCCCGACGGCAAGCGACTGCATGACGGCCCGCTGCCCAACACCGAACCCAAGCTGAAAGCCCTGTTCGACAAGCTCGCCGAGCATGGGCCGCTGCTGGTGGTGGTCGACCAACCGGCCACGATCGGGGCGTTGCCGGTCGCGGTCGCCCGCGCCGCCGGGCACCAGGTGGCCTATCTGCCTGGTCTGGCGATGCGCCGCATCGCCGACCTCTACCCCGGCCGCGCCAAGACCGACGCCCGGGACGCATTCGTCATCGCCGACGCGGCCCGCTCGCTGCCCCACACGCTGCGCCCGGTCGACGTCGGCGACGAAGCCCTGGCCGAGCTGGAGGTGCTGGTCGGGTTCGACGACGACCTCGCCGGTGAGGCCACCCGGATCAGCAACCGGATCCGCGGCCTGCTCACTGGCATCCACCCTGCTCTGGAGCACGCGATCGGCCCGCGGATCTCGCATCCGGCCGTCCTGGAAATCCTCTCCCGCTGCGGGGGACCGGCCGGCATCGCCAAGGCCGGCCGCCGCAAGCTCACCGCGATCGCCAAGGCCCACGCGCCGCGCATGGGCGAGCGGCTGGTCGAGGCGATCATGGCCGCCCTCGGCGAGCAGACGGTCACGGTCCCCGGCACCGCCGCCGCGGACACCGTGCTGCCGCGGTTGGCCGATAGCCTCAAAACGGTTCTTCTGCAGCGGAAACAGGTTGCTGAGCAGGTGGAGGGGATACTTGATGCGCACCCTCTTGCCGGGGTCCTGACTTCGATGCCCGGCATCGGGGTCAGGACCGCCGCCCGGATCCTGCTCGAGGTCGGCGACGCCTCCAATTTCGCCAGCTCGGGACACCTTGCCGCCTACGCCGGCATCGCCCCGGTGACTCGCAGCTCCGGCACCAGCATCAAGGGCGAACATCCGGCCCGGACCGGCAACCGCCAGCTCAAACGCGCGTTCTTCCTCGCCGCCTTCGCTGCCCTGGCGGATCCGACCAGCCGGGCCTACTACGACCGGAAGAGGGCCGAGGGCAAGAAACACAACGCCGCGCTGATCTGCCTGGCCCGGCGCCGCTGCGACGTCCTCTACGCCATGCTCCGCAACGGCACCCACTACCGACACCCCCAACCAGCCCCCGCCGCGGCTTGACAACCACATAGACCTCCGATCTTGCTAACTGTCAAGCCGCGACTCCGGTTGGCGTGCCGAGAGCAGAGCCGAAAGCCTTGGCCGGGTCATAGGTCTGGCCGGTCTCGAGACAGTGGTGGAGCTGGCCGAGGAAGCGGTTGAACAGGTGCCGCAGGGCGGCGGCGTGCCGGTCGCCGTGTGCTCGGCGACGGTGGTAGTGGTCGCGTGGCGCGCCGGCTCGGCCGATGCTGGCGAAGGCCCAGACGAAGCCGGTGGCGTTGAGACGGTCGTTCTTGACGGTCCGGCGGGTGATGGAGATGCTGCGGCCCGAGGCCCGGGTGACCGGTGCCGATCCGGCGTAGGCCTTGAGGGAGCGGGCGTCGCTGAAGCGTGCGCGATCGTCGCCGATCTCGCCCAGGACACGCGCGCCGGACAGATCAGCGAGGCCCGGGAAGCTGGTGATGATCGCGTAGTCCGGGTGCTGCTGGAACGCCGTGGTGGTGGACTCGGTGAGCTGGTCCGCGCTGGCGCACTCCGCGTTCAGAGTGGCCAGCAGCGCGAGGGCCTGGCGGCTGAACGCCTCCTCGACCACCCGCGGTTGCCGCAACTGCGGCTTGCGCACCTCTATGAGGAGCTGCGCTGCCAGGGCGTCGATGCCGCGCTGGCGGCCGGCTCGACGCAGGGCCGCGGCGATGCGCGTCTTGGTGAGCTTCGCCGCGGCGGCGGGTGTCGGCGCCAGCGCCAGGACCGCGCGGGCTTCGGCACTCGCCAGGTTGGTGGCACCGCCCTTCGCGAACGCGGCGAGGAAGCCGGGGTAGTACTCGCGCAGCACGGCGCGGAGCTCTTGGGTGGCGCGGGATCGCCGCCAGATGGCGTCCTGGGTTGCGCGGGACAGCACCGCAATGGCTTGGACCTGTTCACTGTCGGCAGGTAGTGGCCGGTGCGCGTGGGCGTCGGTGCGCAGGATGTTCGCCAAGGTCATCGCATCGACGTGGTCGGACTTCTTCCGCGAGACGCTGTGTCGCTCGCGATAGCGGGCCACTGCCATCGGGTTGATCGAGTAGACCTGCCGCCCGGTTTGTCGCAGGCCGGCGACCAGCAGGCCGCGTGGAGTCTCGATCGCCACCGGAATCGGATCGGTCGTTGTGTCGCCGGCGTCGGCGAGCATGGCCAGCAGGTCGGCGAAGCCCTCGGCCGAGTCGTCGATGCGGCGCTTGGCCACCAGAGCACCCTCAGCGTCGACCAGGGCGATGTCGTGGTGGTCCTCGGCCCAGTCGATCCCGCAGAACACCTTCACTCTCAAGCTTTCCCTTCGGCTAGCTGTTTGTGCTGGTCAGAGACCCTGACGAGAACGCGCGGCGCCCTAATGACGAGGCTCTGCGGCCTGACCTCCGATTGAGCCGTTCGCGATCCCAGCGATCCGCGCGGGCACCAGTCTCGACGGAGAACTCGGGCGGTTCCCGGCCACTGAGGTGTCCTCCGCGCGAACGGGCTCGGACCACGAACAAACTGCCCGAACAGGCGAACGGGTGGGACGCGGACACGCCGGTCGCGCCGCTCTATCAGGAGGGCTCACAAGCCCAGGGACACCCAAGGCATCCACCGAGCACGCCCGGCCCACCCGTCCGAACGAACGACAAGAACACCAGCCTTCGGACCAGACGGCTCGTCAACTCGTTCGGTAGTCATTAGGGACACCCCCCCAGCCTGTCGGCAATGCCTGATCGAGAAACCTTTCTTCAGGGGACAAAACGAGGGCGGACAGCTCTAGTTAACGATCGCGTCGCCGAGGTCGTCGCGCCGGACCGTTCGAAGGTTGGGACCAGCTAACGATCAAGGCGAACGTAATCAGACCCACGGCTGCGATGATCGCGTATGGAAACCATTGCCAGCCGCCATCGCTCATCAGCGCACCGCTGGCGATGCCTCCGACAACAGCCGCCACCACGAGGACGGTAACTATTCCCCAGCGGCTTCCGGTCATTTTTGGCTTCAGAAACATGAATCTCCTTGATTGAATTGGAGTAAGTGCGCGGTGGCGGAGTCGCCGTAAGGCAACTCCGCCACCGCGGTCAACTCGCCGCCTCGCTATTGATCACTTCCGGCAGTTGGGGCAGGGATTATGAAGGAGGGGAATGCGCTTGTAGGCGACGACACCGATTCCGATTAAGGCGCCGACTGCGCCGACGACGGCGGCTCCGGTGCCGATCCCGGCAGCGCATCCAACTGGGCCGAAGGTGCACGCTACGAGGCCGCCGGCGGCACCGATACCCGTGCCACCACCTGCATACTTGGCGATCGTGTCGAAATCGCTGGTGAAATCATCGACGCTGTAGTCGCCGCGTGCATCGGAGTGGTTGATGGGGTCGCCTTGGCCGTAGGCGTAGGTGTTGGCCTCCTTGCCGGTGGGGTCGGTTTGGGTGAAGCGGGCGTAGACCGGGCTGTAGTGGCGGTAGCCGGTGAGGTACTCGCTGCTGGCCAGCTGGTAGCTGCCGAGCCAGCGCAGCCGGTTGGCCGAGCCGGCGGTACCGGTGATGCTGGTGTTGTAACCGTAGGGGGTGTACCCGTACGACGCGGTCACGGCACCGGCGTCATCGACGAGGGCCAGGACGCTGCCCTGGTAATCGGTGATGGCGTTGTGGTGCTTGCCCGCGGTGTCGACCAGCCCGGTGAGGCCGCCGTCGACGTCGTGGATGTAGGTGGTGCCGGCGCCGTTGTCCACGGTGCGGGAAATACCCAGCGCATTGCGGGTGAAAACGTGCGTGACGTTGCTCGAGCCGACCTGCTCGGTGATCGAGGCAGGCTGGGTCTGGTCGAGGGTGTCGTAGGAGCCGCTGAACACCGTGCCGCCGCTGGTGGTGATCGAGGTCAGCTGGTTGGTGTCGCTGTAGTGGGCATCGCCGCCGGGGGTGGTGGTGGCCAGGTTCCCGGCGCCGTCGTAGCCGACGGTGGCGTTGTCGATCTTGGTCATCTGGTTGGCGTTGTTGACCGTGTAGGTCCGGCCGTCACCGGAGGTGATGTTGCCGGCGTTGTCATAGCTGTAGGTACGGGAACCGGCGGTGGTGAGACGCCCGAAGCCGTCGTAGACGTTGTCCGCGGTGCCGGAGCCGTCGGTGCGGGACTGGACCTGGCCGGTGTCGGTGCCGTCGGGCTTGGTGTAGCGGTAGGTGGTCGAGAAGATCGACGTCCCGGCGGGGTTCTTCACCGTGATGCTGGTCTGCCGGCCAGACTTGTCGACCCCGATGGTCTGCGTGCTGCCGCCGGGCAGGGTGGCGGAGGTGCGGTGGTCGGCGTTGTCGTAGCCGTAGGTGGTGACCTTGGTTGCTTGGTCGGTCAGCGTGGTGAGGCGGTCGGCTGCGTCGTAGCCGTAGCCGGTGGCGCCGGTCGGGTCGTCGACCTTGATCAGGTTGCCGGCCTTGTCGAAGGTGTAGTTGGTGGTCTGGGTGGTACCGCCGGCGGTGCGGACGACCTTGGTGAGCAGGCGCCGCTGGTAGGTGTTGGTGAACGAGGCTCCGATGGTGCTGGCGCTGGTGCGGTTGCCGATGCCGTCGAAGCCGTAGGCGGCCAGGCCGGTGCCGTCGGCCTTGGCGACGGAAACGACGTGGTCGAGCTTGTCGTAGCCGTAGCTCAGCGTGACCCCGTTGCCGTCGGTGACGCTGGTGACCCGCGACAGCGAATCGTAACCGTAGGCGACCGGCTTCAGCGGCAGCGGCGGCGTCACCGACGTCAGGTTCCCGGCGGTGTCGTAGCCGTAGCTGGTGACGTGGTTGTTGCCGTCGGTGGCCGTGGCCAGCAGCCCCGCGCTGTAGGTGTACTTGGCGACGTCGACGCCCAGGGCGTCGGAGTGCACGGCGCTGACGTTGCCGGCGTTGTCGTAGGTGTTGGTGACCGTGTGGCCGGAGAAGTCGGCGACCTGGGTGGGCAGGTGCGGGTGGCCGGTGTCGGTGTAGCCGACGGTCATGGCCGCGCCGGTCGGGAGTGTGCCGCCCTTGAGGTTGTTGAGCGGGTCGTAGTCGTAGGTCGCCGAGTTTTGCAGCCCGTCGGTCAGTGATTTCACGTCGCCGTGGGCCGACCACGACTGGGCGCGGTCGTGGTTGAGGGCATCGGTGGCTTTGGTCTGCCGGCCGGCGCTGTCGAAGGTGTAGGTGCTCTTGTGCTGGTTGGGGTCGGTGACCGTGGTGGTCGGGCTGGCGTAGGCGTAGGTGGTGATGCTGTCCACGCCGTCGGCGTTGGGTTCGGCGACCTGCGTCACGCCGCCGCCGGAGTCGTAGCTGAGGGTGTAGGTGCCCCCGGCCGGGGTCTTGATGGTTTTGACCCGTCCGTTGGCGTCGAGGCCGAAGAGGGTCTTGCCGTTGTCCCGGTTGGTGATGCTGGTCAGCTGGTTGTTCGCGTCGTAGCCGTAGCCGCCCGCGGTCAGGCCCGCGGGGTCGGTGATTGTGGTCAGCCGGCCGTTGTTGTAAGCCGCGGTGGTGACGCGGTTCTGGGTGTCGACGATCGAGGCCAGGCTGCCGTCGCCGGGGTTGTAGCGGTAGGCGACGACATGACCGTTGCGGTCGGTTTGCGACGACAGTCGCCCGTCTCCGGTGAACAGCCACGTCTCACCCGACGAGTCCTGGGACAGGGTGAACTTGCCGTCGGGCAGTTTCGTGAGTGTGGAGTGCATTCCCGAGGGGGTCGCGTACGTTCCGTCGGCGTTCTTCTCGAACACGGTGCAGTACCCGGTCGGGTCCTGGAACCGCACCCGGCCGTCCGGGTAGGGCACCAGTTTCAGGTCGGGGCCCGCCGAGCTCGTCCAGTAGGACCCGAAGGCGCCCGAGCCGAGGTTGCGGCTGTTGTAGACCGCGTCGAGGGACATGTTGAGACCGGTGCCCTTGATGGTCAGGGCCCGGTCGGTGATGACGGCGTTGCCGTTGTAGCGGTTGACCAGCAGTTCCGTGCGGTCGGAGATGGCGTAGCGATCCATCGCGAACCACGGCTGCGTCCCGGTCTGCGGGTCGTAGCACAGAACCGACTGGGTCGACTCAGCTGATCTCGGTGCCGCCGTCGGCGGTCTGACCGGAACCTGGTCGGCCGGAACACCGGTCGGGGTGTGGTTGATCTGGGCCGGCGGTGTCCAGGTTGGCGGCAGCTGCACCCCGCCGTTCTGGCCAGCCGGTGCAGCTACGGCTGTCGCCGGGACTGCGGCGAGCAACGCGACCACTGACGTAAAGGCTAAATTGCGCAGCACGAATTGCCGCAACGACTTTTGTCGCATGAAGATATAACTCCCCTCGGAGCTCTAATGGCTCCACCCAATGTGACTTCGCGGATGTGGTCGGCATGACGAGCCGCCCCCTCGGCAGTTCGTACTGCTGGCCACGGTTACGCTCCACGCAAGCGCTGAACTTGAGCGGTCACGGCGTTATCGCACTACGGTCTTCACGCTCCTTTTCGAGGTCGACACACAGATTTCGGCGAAATCGGAAGTCTGCGAATGTGACGGCTGGCTATATCAATGGAGACGCGGCTACAGACCGCGCCACGAAACACGCCAGCCACACCTCGAAACACGAGAGCGGGCCAAGGGGCGCAGGCCACCGGGAGCACGCGCCGCGGCCGACAGTACTCGGTGCGACTTGCCAAGTGCCAGGTCCGTTTGGAGGGACTGTCAGCGTGTTGGCCCTACCGTCGGTGGCTCGGGTGTTCGATGTCCACCCGATCGGTCTATACCAGTATTGGCTTGATCGCCTAAGCTGCCTGGGCGCTGCTCTCGACCCGAGGTGAGAGCAGCGCCCAGGGGAGGGGTTGGATGAGCACGCTTGACGGTCGCGTGGCCGTGGTGACTGGCGGGGGGACCGGACTCGGCCGCGAGATCGTCGATGCGTTCGCCGTGGCCGGCGCGACGATCGTGGTGGCCAGCCGAAAGCTTGAGGCTTGCGAACGCGCTGCAGCGGAGGTTCGCGAACGTCACGGTGTCGAAGCGCTGGGCGTGGCGTGCAATATCGGCAGCTGGGATGAGTGTGACGCTCTCGTCGAGGCCGTCCACAGCAGGTTCGGCCGCGCCGACGTCCTGGTCAACAACGCCGGCGCGGCGCCGATGTACCGTGACATGACCGAGCTGACAGAGCGCATGTGGCGCAGAGTTCTTGAGGTCAACCTGCTGGGTGCGGTCGCGTTGTCCCAGGGGTTTGGCCTCCGGATGGCTGAGACTGGCCGAGGGGCGATCATCAACATCACCTCGACGGGCGCGGTCCGCCCGAAGGATCCTTTCGTGCCGTATGCTGTGGCGAAGGCTGGGCTGAACACGTATACGCAAGCGCTCGCCCAGTCGTTAGGCCCTCGGGGTGTCCGGGTGAACGCCATCCAGTGTGGACCGTTCCGGACTGCGATGTCGACAGCGTGGGATGAGCGCGTCGTCGCGACTCTGGAGAGGACCGCGGCGCTGCGCCGGATTGGGAGTCCGGACGAGATCCGGGCTGCGGCCCTGTACTTGGCCAGCGACGACTCAGCCTTCGTGACCGGCGCCGTCCTTCAGCTCGACGGCGGCGCGACGTTCTGAGAACCCGCTTCCCTCGGCCAGGTCGCGTTCGTCGGGTTGAGCAGTCAGCTGGACGAACCTGCAGGTATACAACTTCATTGTGCCAGGAGTGGTCGTGACCACTAATCACCTGAAAAACAGGCAGCACGCGGGACAGTGGCTCGCGCTCGACGAAGACGGCCTGCTGTACGCCGTCGGCGACGCTCTCTACACCGGTGTCTCGCTCAACAACGCCGATCCTATCGTGAGGAGAATCGTTGCACCGCTGATTGAACGTGCCAGGGCGAACTCTACCGAACAGCGAGCGACGGTGCGTTTTGGCCGTGACTCGTTCGATGTGCGGGTCAAACCCGCTTTGGGTGGCCGTGACGGCGCGCTGATCGCGTTACAGGCCTGCTACGTCCCGGCTGGAGAGCAGATGCCAGTCAGGCCGGCGATCGCGGTCTGGGAGTGGGAGGAGCCGCCACCGGGCACCGGTGAGTCGCTACGACACTGGTGGGGCGAAGACGCACCGCGTTTCTACGGCGTCGAAGCACCGGCCGGTGACTGGCATGGCGGCGAGAGCGGCCGCGACCCCTATCGCTTCATGGATAGCGTCCTGACCGAGGACTTTCGTGTAGCGACCACGGCGGTCATGCAAGACTTCCGTGAAGCCGAGGTCGACAAGCCGCTGATCAAGTTCATGGAGCAGCGATATGGCGCCACTCAGACGCGACGTGGGGTCCGAGCGGTCGGTCGCAAGAAGGCCGATAACTACTACGCCGGCTTCTCCCTGAAGGTCGACCTGAGCCAAATCCACCAGACGATGGCCGGTCCGCTGCTGCGGCAGCTCGGCGCCTACGCGGCGATCATCACCGATCCGCTCATCATGGTGGACGCGATCCACGACTCGGTCGTCGTCACCAGCGAAGACTTCGCGCGAATCGACGTGCCGGTGCCGGCGAACAGCAGCCTTCGGTCCATGGTCCACGCGAGTGACATCGAGGGCGTGCTGGCCTTGGTCAGGCACGCCGCGAACCATCCTGGCAGGCGGAGCCAGCCGGTGCGCGGCTCACTCAAAACCCGCTCCGGGGACTGGCTCAAGATCCGTTTTCATGCAGTAGGAACCAACGACAGTGCGACGTCGGGCAGGCAGTTCGTCATGTGCCGGCTCGAGGTCATAGAGGAGGCGGCCATGTCGGCACCAGCGGCCAACCTGTCTCTTCGCCATCCGCCCAGCAACCGCGGACACGACTGATGCCCGGCGCTGTTCGTGCCGCCGGGCGCGAGCCGCGAGGCCCTGCCAGCTCGCGCGGACCGCAGGTCAGCGATCCGACAGCTCTTCGGCGGGCCACCTGGTCAGGAACGTGCCAAGGGCGTTGTCGATGACTACGCCCCGCTCGGTCGGCTCGTACCCGGCACCGAGGTTCTCTGTGAAGGCATCCCCCAGAGCGTCGATGACCGCTTCTTGCTGGTCGAGCGTCGGCTTCTCCTGAGCTCGCAGGGCCGACAGCAGCTCCGGTTCGCGTTCGCCTAGCAGTTCGACGATGACGTCGCGGAACTCGCTGGGCACCTCGTCGATAACGTTGCTCACTCATGCCTCCAGCCAGCTCGTGACCGCGCCCAAGCGACAACGACGTCGCCCTTCTCATAGAGGTTCACGATGGCGTCCTTGCGAGTGAACGGTAGGCGCCACCATACGGGCTAGGCCGGCACTGAGGCGCCTTGATCAAATTTGTTGACCGCGTCATAGGCCGCGGCATCGTTCACGCCGTGCCCGTCGCGGCCAGCCATCTCGGTCTCACCGTCTCAGCTTTGCCGGTGATTCCCATGGGCGGCTCGAACCGCGGCTCTGCGACTCCGCCGGAGGTGGCGCTCTGGTTGGTCTGCATCGGGGACCACGCGGTCGTCGCCGGATGCGTTCTTGGCGATGTTCGTGGCGCCGGCGGTGTCGATACCCGCTCGGCCGGAGCACGCATGGTGCTCACCGCTCGGGACTGCCTACGCGGCTGCGCTCGGATCGAGCACTGCCGCTCCACCCCGGCGCAGGGTGCGCGCTACCTCGCCCTGGTCCCACAGTGGCTGCTCGACTGCGCCGACCTGTTCTTCAGCGAGGTCACCGTCGACGAGCCCCATTCGTCGCTGCCGTCCCTGCATACGTTGCGGGATACCGTCGCCCAAGCCCGGGACCGAGCCAGCAGCAGGTGGGGTGTCGCTCCGGAACCCGGCGCCGAGATCAGCTACGCCCACGTTGTCGCCGACTTTCCCTACACCAGGGTGCGGGAGCCGGACGACGAGATCCGCGCGGGGAAGGATTTCGGTCCGTGAGGCAACGAAGTGCCTGCGGCTGGCCTTGGACACGCGCTGACCTGGACGGCCGGCCGCACCCGGACAAGGCCAGCAGCCGGCTGACGCTCTGACACCGCAACGGAATGCTGAGCCTGCTGCGGGATCCCGCTCGCGGTGGGCAGCAGGAAAGAATTCCGCCGAGCGAATCTTGGCAATAAGTACGCGCGACAAGTCGAGCAACGTGACGAAGGTGTTGCTGTGGCGGACAGAGGCGAGTGTGGGTGTTCCGGTCGGGCCGACGCACTCTAGCGGAGCCTGGCGCCAGCGGAAGCCCGCCCGATCATGAGCTCTGCTTCCGAACGTGCGGTCGGGGCGAGCTTGCCGCCGACGCGGGCGGCCCCGCTTGGGCGAGTGCGTCCCGACCGGGACGCCCGCACTCCGCTTCTTCACCGCGACGCGGTAATGGAGAAAGAAGGTGGTGCGGGGTTCATGGCCGGTCACCGGGTTCGTTTCCGGTGAGCGGCCGGCCCGTGTGAAGGAGCACCTTCGTGACCAGCACGATGGATCTGCCGACCCAGCGCGACACCGACCACGCCGCCCCCACGAACACACCCTCCGACGTCCCTCCGTCCGAGATGGACGGTGTCGCTGCCGACACCACCCCGGACAACGACACGTCTTCGACCGAGATCGAGGACGCCCCGCTCGACGAGCTGTCCGACACCGAACGTGCGGCGCTGCACGCGACGTGGGACACCGAGATCGACACCGTTCAGCACGTCGACCCGCACACGGTGCTGCTGGCCGAGAACGTGCGCACCGACAACGCCGAAGCCGACGAGGACACCACGGCAAACTTCAAGACCCACGGCGTCAACACCGCGGTCAACGGCTACCGCGACTACGACACCGGCGCCATCGTGGTCACCGAAGGGCAGCGCCGCGTCCTCAACGCCCGCGAAGCCGGCTGCACGGTACCGGTCTGGATGAAGACCCCGCCGCCGGCCGACGAGCGCAAGGCCACCATCGAGCGGATCGTCAACCAGCTCATCGAGAACGACCCCGCCCTGCGCAGGTCCCTGACCCTGGCCGACACCGCTCGCGCGCTGCAGCAGCTCGCCGCGTTCAACCTCAAGCCCGCCGGGATCGCCCGCAAGCTGGCGCTGGGCAGGCAGGGCAAGACCTACGTCGAGAACGTCCTGCAGGCCGGGCAGAGCCAGCTGGCGCTCAAGGCTGCCGAACGCTACGACCTCGATCTGCTGCAGGCCGCGGTCATCGCCGAATTCGACGAAGCCGGCGACACCGACACCGCCAAGGAACTCATCCTCACCGCGCGTACGGCGCCGAACAACTTCGCCCAGCTCGCCGAGCGCAAGCGCACCGAACGCGCGGACAAGCAGCGGCTCGCGGCCCTGACCGAGGACCTCACCGAGGAACTGACCGCCGCGGGCGTCACGATCTTCGACTCCAGCCTGCCCGACGACGGGGACGCGCGCTCGCTGGACCGGCTGCGCCCCACCCCCGAAGACGAACCCCACACCGAGCTGACGGCCGAGGACCACGCGTCCTGCCCGGGACACGGCGCCTGGATCGAGACCGACCACCACGACGAGCAGGGAAACCAGATCCCGGTGGCCGTCTACGGCTGCGCTGACTTCCTCGCCCACGGTCACGCCCTCAGCTACGCCCCGGCCGGCCGCGCGGACTTCACCCCCGTGCCCACCAGCACCGGCACCACGGTCGACGACGAATCGTCCGACGACGAGGACGCGGCCGAGCAGGCCGATGCGGTCGCGGCCGCGCGCGCCGCCCACGCCGCCGCCGAGCTCAAGCGCCGGAAGGCGGCGATCATCCGCAAGTGGGTGATCCAGAACAACAAGGACTGGGACGCCTCCGCAGCGCCGCGCCGGAAGTGGCTGGCCAAGCTGGTGCGTCGCACGACCGTGCCGCCGGGCGCGCAGCTGTTCCTGGCGCTGCAGAAGGCGCACGGCGGCCACGCGCTGCAGCGCGCGTTCGAGCACAACCACCCGCTGGCCATGAAGCTGATCGGCCTGCCGGAGGGGGCCACGCTGGCCGACCTGACCGCCAAGGTCGCCAAGGCCCGCACCGTGGAGAAGGCCACCCTTTACGACCTGTTCCTCACCCTCTGCGCGATCGAGTCGGACCTCTCCCGCAACACCTGGCGCACCCCGTGGGGCTCCGCGCGGGAGTACATGGCCGCGATCATCGGCTGGGGCTACCTGGCCTCCGACGTCGAGCAGAAGGTGGTCGACCCCGAAACCGAGCAGGAGGTCATCGCCGCGCAGCTCGGCGACCTCGCCACCGACCCCACGAGCGACGGCGGCACGACCGCCGAGGGTAACGAGGCCGACGGTGACGAGGCCGACGGTGCCGAGGTCCCGGGCGACGCCGACCACGCCGAAGTCGAAAACCCCGCCGACGACCCCACCGCCGTGGTCGGCGACGTCGACGGCGCGGGCGCCGGCGCGGGCGCGGGCGCGGGCGCGGGCGCGGGCGACCAGAGCGACACGGCGGCCGACCGCGCTGATGGCGACGCCGCGGACGGCGCCGGTCCGGAGCCGGTCGAGCAGGACACCGAGGCCGAGGCGGAGCTGGTCGGCGCCGCGATCTAGCCGAGACCGTCGCCGCACCCGGTTCCTCGCCAGGGGCGGGCCCGCGCACTGCGCTGCCGGGCCCGCCCCAGCTTCCTGCCCCGACCCGTCGTCCTCGCCTCCCGCCGGGCTCGCCGCCAGCCCCGCGTGTGAACGGAGCTCGCTTCGATGCATCCGCACCTTCCGCCGGTCTTCGACACCATCCACCACACCAGCACCTACGCCGCCGGGCACCACCCCGTCTGGCCCTACGCCCCGCTGCCGCCCGGCCCGACCTGGACCCACGCCACCTGCCGCTGCGGCTGGGCCGAGATCGCCGAATCACACCGCGACGCCCGTGTGCTGGCCCGCCACCACCGCCGCTACGCCGCCGACCACGCCAGCTACCTGCCCGGGACATCCCTGCGCATCGGCGCCCGCACCCACCAGGCCGACGCCACCGGCATCCACGTCTCCATCACCGGCACCCGCCACGGCTGGGCCCTGGCCGACGGCATCGGCGACAGCGTCCCGGCCGCCCACGCCGCCGGAAGTGCCGCGGCCACCGCCGCCTACGTCGCCGCCAGCCGAGGCTCCCGCGCCGGCCTGCTCGCCGCCACCGCCACCCTCGCCGACATCGCCGGCGGCAACACCGTCATGGTCGTCGCCGCCCCGCTCCCGCCCGAACACGGCGGCGGCTGGGACATCGCCTGGGCCGGGACCTGCCGCGCCTATGAATACGACCCCGACGCCGACGCCCTCACCCCGCTCACCATCGACCACACTCACGGCCGGTACCTGCGCGACCGGCTTGCCGACGACTACCGCGACCGGCCCCACGACCTCGAAAATGCCGCCCGCGCCCAGGACCACATCATCACCCGCACCGTCGCCACCGCCACTCCCGGAATCATCGGCCAGACCATCACCACCGGCCCCCGCCGCCGATTACTGCTGACCAGCGCCGGTGTCCACCAACCCGTACCGCACGCCTCCCTCGTCCGCGCGTGCCGGACGTTCAGTGGCCCGGCCGCGTGCGCGAACCGGCTGACACGGGCTGCGCAGTACTTCGGCGGCAGCGACAACGCCACAGCCATGGTCATCGATCCCGTCCCGGCCCCGCTCGCGGCCGAGCTGATGCCATGACCGCGATCACGACAACCGCGGCGGGCTCACTCGCCGCCCGTGCTGACGGTCTGCTCGGCGCCGCACTGGACGCGGCCGGCCGCGGGTGGCCGGTATTCCCTCTGGTCCCCCGCAGTAAGAGGCCCGCCATCCGCAGGTGGCAGCAGGCCGCAACGTGCGATCCGGGCCGCATCCGCCGTTGGTGGACCCGCTTCCCGGCGTGCAACCTGTTGACCGGACTAGGGAGCGACACTCCGAAGTGGACGCTGAGGTGGGCGCGATCGACATGTAGGACTTCGGCAACGTCCAGTTTGGGAGGTTGCGTGGGAGTCCTCAGCGGAGCTGTCAGCAGGGATATCAGCTCGATCATCGTTCCCCGATGGGGTCGTGTCACAGCCGTGAAGGGCGTGGTGCCCTGGCTGGTGGTCGACCCGGCCGATGTCCCGGTCGAGCCGATTCGGAGATTCCTCTCTGACTTCCTCGCCCGAGACAACAGCCCGGGATCGGTGCGCAGCTACGCCTACGGCCTGTTGCGGTGGTGGCGCTGGCTGCAGGCAGTGGAAGTGGAGTGGGACCAGGCCACGTCGGCGGAGACCCGGGACTTGGTGCTGTGGTTGGGGCAGGCCGCCAAGATCCGCCAATCCGAGCGGACGGAGTCTGCGGAAACTGCGGGCACGGTCAACCCGATCACCCGCAAGCAGTACCTCGACGACCACTACAAGCCGCGGACGGTTCGGCACTCCAACGCGGTCGTGCGTTCCTTCTACGAATTCTGGATCGACCTCGGCGAGGGACCACTGGTCAATCCGGTGCCACGAGGCCGCGGCAGAGACCGCCGTCCGAACCAGCACCACAATCCGCTGGAGCCGTTCCGGTCCGAGGGACGGATCCGCTATAACCCAAAAGTTCCCAAACGCAGGCCACGGGAGATGCCTGAGGACCGGTGGAAGGACTTGTTCGCCGCGTTGCGGTCCAATCGGGACCGCGCCATCGTTTCCGCTGCTGTCAGCAGTGGAGCACGGGCCGCGGAGCTGCTGGGTGTCCGCTCGGCAGACCTGGGCTGGGGTGACCAGCTGATTCGGGTCGTCCGGAAGGGAACCCAAGCCGAGCAGTGGCTGCCGGCCAGCCCGGAGGCATTCGTCTGGCTGCGTCTCTACTTGGCTGAGCTGGGTCGCCCCTTGGAGCCGGGCGAGCCCGTGTGGCAGACGCTGCGACGCCGTGATCGCGGCAATGGCCTCGCGCGGCAGCCCATGAACTACGAAGCGTTGCGTGCGGTGTTCCGGCGGATCAACGCGCTCCTGGGCACCAACTGGTCGATGCACGACCTTCGCCACACCGCGGCGATCAGGATGAGCCGGGACGAGCGACTGTCGATGCGTGACGTGCAGGCCATTCTCGGCCACGCCCACCTGTCCACCACCGCCGACATCTACTTGGTCGAGGACGAGGCCGAAGTCATCCGGCGGGTCCACCAGCACCTGGCGCACAGAGAGTCCCAGCCGCCTGCCCCAGCTCCTGCCGCGGTCGGCTACGACGACCAGGACCTCGCCGTTCTGTTCGGGGGAGGCCTGCGATGACAACCACCGCAACGGATCGCAAGCACGCATCCCTCCTCGCTGCCCGACCGGGGCAGGTGTGTTCCGGGCACGCCGTCAGCACGGCCGACGGGCTCTCGGCCGATGACGTTCTCCGGTTGCTTGAGGACCTGCCCTCGTGGTCGGACTGGGAGGGGACCTCTCCCGGGCGGCGGCTCAGGGGCGCGGCGCGGGTGCTGGCCTGGCTGCAGACCTCGCCCGGCACCGGCTGGCAGGAGCGATGGACCACAGCGGGCGGCGACGAGGGAATGGGCTGGATCGACCAGCTCGCCGCTGAGGACTCCAGGACCCGTGACGTCAACCTCGTGGAGCTGCGGGCAGGGTTGAACTGGCTGTTCCTGGCGCGCGTGCTGCGGCCGGGATACGGCTATTTCGCCCACACCAAAGCAGCTTTCCTGTTCGAGCACGCCCCCAGCGTCATCAGCCCGGAACTGTTCGAGCGCGTCCGCCTCGACGCCGCCGCGTCGGTGACCACCACAGCCAGGGAACACACTCAGGCCCGCCGAGCGCTGGTCAAGCTCGCCCTGCACACCGGCAAGAGCCTCGAGGACCTCGACCCGGAAGATTTCTTCGAGTTCCGGGACTGGATGACTCCACGCCGCAAGGCCAACAAGGGTCTGGGCACCGCCTGGGAACTGCTGCGCCGGGCCGGGATCCTGACCGTGTCCGAGTCTCTGCGCTCCACCACGATGCGGCGCGGACAACAGTCGCCCAGTGAGCTCGTCGACTTCTATCGCATCCAAAGCTCGACCGCCCGGCAGGCGCTGATCCGCTACCTCGAGGAACGCAGCCCCAGCCTGGACTACAACTCACTGCGGTCGCTTGCCAGCCATCTCGCCGGCAGGTTCTGGGCCGACATCGAGGCCCATCACCCAGGAATCGACAGCCTCGAAGTGCCCGAGGACGTCGCGCACGCGTGGAAGCAGCGTCTTCGCGTGGTGCACATGGGGAACGGACGAACCCGACCCCGCACAACATGGCTGGACACGCTGACCAAAGTCCGCGCCTTCTACCTCGATATCCAGGAATGGGCGCACACCGACCCCTCGTGGGTCGCCTTCGCGGTCTCCAGCCCGGTGCGCCGGGGCGACACTGACGGGATCGTCAAAGCCCGGCAGCAAGCCACCGCCCGGATGCACCAACGCGTCCGCGAACGCCTGCCCCAGCTGGCAATCCTCGTCGACACAGCCGAGCGGCACCGCGACCGCCACCGCGCGCTGCTGGACGCGGCAACCGCGACTCCCGACGACGGCGTGTTCGCCCACGACGGCCAGCGCTATCGCCGGGTCGTTGCCAACGTCAAGGACCAACCCGGCGGCGAACGATACCGAGGCTCGGACGCCGTGGTCGCCGAGAACGTCGACACCGGCACCAGGATCGACCTCACCCGCGCCGAGGACGAGGCGTTCTGGGCTTGGGCGGTGATCGAGACCCTCCGGCACACCGGTGTCCGCATCGAGGAGCTTCTGGAGATCACGCATCTCGCGCTGACCTCCTACACCCTGCCCAAGACAGGCGAACTGGTCCCGCTGCTGCAAATCGTGCCGTCCAAGAGCAACGAGGAACGCCTGCTGCTCATCAGCCCGGAACTTGCCAGTGTCCTGGCCACCATCATCAGCAGGCTTCGCCGCGCCAACGCCGGCACCGTCCCTCTAGCCGAACGCTACGACATGCACGAGAAAATCACCGGCCCACCCCTCCCGCACCTATTCCAGCGCCGCAACACCCACCGCTGGGACGTGATCAGCTACACGGTCGTCCGCAAACTCCTCAACGACACAGTCGCCCGGACCGGGCTGCGCGACGCATCGGGCGACACCTTGACCTATACCGCCCACGACTTCCGGAGAATCTTCGCCACCGACGCGGTCACCGGAGGCCTCCCCGTACACATCGCAGCACAATTACTCGGCCACCACTCCCTGACAACCACGCAGTCCTACCTGGCCGTGTTCCAAGAAGACCTCGTCCGCGCCTACCGGTCCTTCCTCGACAGACGGCGCGCGGTCCGACCCGAGATCGAGTACCGCGAGCCGACCGAGCAGGAATGGCAGGAGTTCCAACAACATTTCCAGACACGCAAGCTAGAACTTGGCGACTGCGGCCGCCCCTACGGCACACCCTGCCAGCACGAACACAGTTGCCTACGTTGCCCCATGTTGAGGGTTTCGCCCACCCAACGACCCCGCCTGGTCGAAATCATCCGCAACCTCCACGACCGCATCACCGAAGCCAAGATGAACGGCTGGCTCGGCGAAGTCCAAGGACTCGAATACAGCCTCACCAAAGGAAAAGAGAAGCTCGCCAACCTCGATAAGGCCATACGCAACTCCGCTGGCACCCTGACCGACCTTGGACTGCCGACGCTGCGCACACCAAGCCGAGGACCCATCGAACCGGCAACTCCCAACGGAGGCTGACGATGAACCCTACCCACTTCCAGGACGCGGCGTTAGCAGCCGCGCGCCGAGGATGGCCCGTCTTCCCGCTCCACCCCAACTCAAAAAAGCCGGCCATCAAACAATGGCAGCAGCGCGCCACCACCGACGAAACCCAGATTAGCCAGTGGTGGCCCCGTTACTCCAGGAAAAATGTCGGGATCGCCTGCGGGCCGGCTGGACTGCTGGTGCTCGACCTCGACGCCGCCCATGGCCCGGTTCCGGCACAGTGGGCTCGCCAGGGAGTGACCCACGGGCGGGATGTCCTCGCACTACTGGCTCAGCAGGCCGGCGAGCCCAACCCGGACGACACCTTCATCGCTGCCACCGCGCGAGTCGGCGAGCACCGGTACTTCAGCTGCCCACCAGGCTCGCAGCTGCTCACCACCGTCGGAGCCCGTGGCCGCGGGCTCGGCTGGCACGTCGACACCCGCGGCTCCGGCGCACTCGTCACCGCACCCGGATCGAAAGTCACCGTCCACGGCGTGCCGGTGCTCTACACCATCGCGCGGGAACTCCCAGTCGCTGTCCTGCCGGACTGGCTGGTCAAGCTTCTCACCCCGCCACCGGCATCCCCGCCGGCCGCCCATCCGCCGCCCCCGCCGCTGCCGGCCACCAGCCGCCGGGTCGCCGCCTACGTCCAGGCCGCCGTCACCGCCGAGTGCCGCACCGTCGCCACCGCCACCGAAGGCCACCGCCACATCACCGTCTACGCCGCCGCCGCGGCACTCGGCGAACTACACGGCAACGGCTGGATCAGCGCCGCCGCGATCACCCACCACCTCACCGACGCCGCACGCCACCACCTCGGCGTCGCCGACTTCGACGCCCGCGAACTGGCCACCACCATCCGCGACGGCATCGCCGCCGGCCGCGAACACCCCCGGATCCTCCCCGACCGCCCGGCACCCCGACCGCGACTGGCCATCCGCTGAGAAGGAGACCCGCCATGCCCGAAATCCCGTCATCGGATCCCGCCGCCACCCCGGACACCCAGGAACTCGTCTGGCTCTGGCAACGGCAACCGGACAGCACCGACCTGAAAAAGGCCCTCATCCCCGCCCACCTGATCCCCGCTGGCTGGCTGCCGTCGCTTCAGCACCGCTACACCGAGGGCGACTCCGTCGACTTCGCTTGGGGACGGGGCGCAGCAGCCGGGCACGATCGTGCAGGACCAGGGCTTGTGCGTGGCCATCGCCGGCGAACGCCCCGGCTCAGGGTTCACCATCCACAAGACCGACGTCCGCCCGCACAACACCGAACCCGCCGCACCCGCCGACCCGATCATCGACACGGCGATCGAGCCTCACCCCGACCCCGTCATCCGTCGCGAAGGCCACACCGCGACCGCGTACTGGAGCCTCGGCCGGCCGGGTGACGGCTGGCTGCCCTGGGCGCGCCTGCACGTCGCCTTCCTGCCCGACATCGGGTTCGTCGCCACGCTGTCCAGCGTCGACGAACGCGACGAGGCCGGCGAACATCGCGAACGTCAGCGGCCCCTCGATCCGGTCGTGGTCCATCACCACCCAACCCGCCGTCCCAGCCACCACGCTGTCCGCACCTGCCTGCGCGACGCCATCGACATCGTGATCTCCGCCGCCGGCCACCGCCAACCGGTGGTGTGCGCCCACTTCCTCCCGACCCTGGCCACCGCGCAGGAGAAGTAACAAGCGGTCGACTGGTGGCCGGGACGCCGCGCGGCGCACCCGGTCACCAGAAAAGCACGGCGCGGCCCGGACCTCGCCACCGTGCTCAACCACCGTCAGGCGGTCGCCGGCCCGGGCCGCGCCGTGCACGCCAGGCCCCGTTCACCACCGGCGGCCCCGTCCGCCGGTCACCGACCGTTCACGGAGGCGCAGATGACGGAGCCGACGATCCACGTTCCCGAGGGATACCGCCACACCCACCTGCGCGGGCTGTGGGCTCTCGCCAGCTGCCGCGACTGCGGCGGCAACGGCGAATTCCTGGTCAGCGACCGCGACGACCCCATCGAGCCGTGGGAGTGCGACGAGCCCGAACCGTGGTACCCGCAGCCCTGCGACTGTCTCTGGGCACCGCCGCCGCACGAGCTACGCGCGTTCGACGCCGCGCAGACCCGCCTGTGGCGACATCGGCAACGGATGCGCGAGGTCTTCGACGCGATCGGCCCGCGCCAGGTCGGCGGCACCTACTGGGACGGGTACTGGCATCGCCGATACCTCGTCGAGACCGTCACCATCCGATTCCGCGACGGCGACCTGACCGAACCGGACTGGTCGATCACCATCCGCTGGGACAACTCGCAGCGCACCACCCACCACACTCCGTGGAATCCCCGCTACGACAGCACATCCCCACCAACCAGGTCGCCCGGCGCGGCTCCCGCACCGCCGGAACTACGCTACCCCGCCGCGGTCTCCTGCCGGCGGTGCCGTTCTCGGTTCGCGCTCGTCCGCGTCATCCACCACGCGTTCCACGCCCACGGAAGGGAAGTCCCGATGCCCGCCTACCCCGCAGCCGATACGCAGACGCTCCGGAACATCCGCGCCCAGCACCGGACGCTCACGGGTTCGCCCACACCACCCGCCGACACCACCGAATCCGAGGAGACCCACGATGAGTAGCGACTACGCCGGAATCCCTGCACGATGCGATGTCACGCTGGCACGCCCGGGCGACGAGGCCGGCGTCGAACTCCTCGCCGACGGCGACTTTGCCCTCGTCCTGACCGATGACTGGAACGACACCGTGGTCACCGTCGAGGGCACCTCGGCCGAACTGCTCGACTTCGTGGGCCGGATCCAGCAGGCGCTGGAAGGAGAAGTCGGCCTCACTGCCCCGCCGCCAGCCAGCTGACCGTAGCCGCGATCAGGCACTCCCGGCCGGTGCGGACGACCGCCGCCAGCACAGCACACCCGAGCCCTCGGGCGCCGACTCCCGCGCCACGCCACGCGAGGTGCCAGGCGCCCGAGGACCACGGGCGTGCTTCGAAAGGTCGGGTTCACCCGCACCCGACCCGGAGGCACGCCATGATCGAGACCACCACCCCGAGCGCACCGTACGACGACGCCGAATCCGCCTACGCCCGGGCGTGCCGGTTGATCGAAACCGAACTCGGCGGCCGCCGACTCGCGCCGGAACCCCGAACCGGGCTTGACGACCTCACCCGCACCCGGCGGCACAAGATCGCGCTCTTCAGGGCGATCGAGTTCCACTGCTGCCTCTCCAGTCGTTCGGAAGCCCACCGGGTCGTCAAAGCCATGTACCCCTACCTCGATCCCCACGGGCTCAGCACCGACGCCGCATTCACCGCCGCCTGGAACATCCTCGAACCCAACGCGCACAACTGGCCCGAGAAGGTGCAGAACGAGCGGCGCCGCTTCACCGACAAGTGCGTCACCCGAGCGCTCGCCGAGGCGAACACGGCGGTGGCCGACCATGCCTGAGGACCGGTTGTGGTGCACCCCCTACGACTGGAGCCGCTCCTACGTGCTGCCTGAGTCGGTCGTCTGCAACATCCCCCACCGCGGCAGCCTCCTCGACTACGGCGCCTGGAACGTCGCGCGCGGTGTCCTGGTCGAGCTGTGCCGCGCGTTGCCCGCGACACCGGTCTCGCTGCTCTACGACGAGCCCGTGCAGCGCCGCAACCGCATGCGCGTCGCGATCCGGATCACCGCGCACGCCCGGCGTGCCGACGGGCAGGACGTGCGCGTGATCTACCGCAGCGAACGCACCGACGCCGAACCCTGGCCGGAGTTCTGGAGCGTCGCGGTCAACGGCTTCATCCCCGCCGCCGGCCGGGACGTCCGACGGCCGTCACCGCCGTGGATCGCCCACATCGCCGCGCGCACGCTCCGCGCCGAACTCGGCCGGTGACCTCCGGTCTCCCGTCGTCCGCGCCCTTGTGCCAGCAGCCGGTCCGCCCCACCGGCCACCGCCACGTCCCTCCCGCTCGCACCGTTCGTCCACTCTAGGCAGCGAGGTTCCCTGATGTCCGAACCGATTCCGTTGACTGAGGCGGATCTTCTGGCCGCCATCCCCGCCCTGATCGGGTTCGTGCCCACCGACTCCCTCGTGATCGTCGCCGCTGTCGTGCACACCGACGGCACTGTCCGCCTGGGCCGGATCACCCGATTCGACCTCGACCGGTCCATGCGGCTCCCCCGTATGGTTGTCGCCATCCTCAGCCGCGCGTTGGGCGGTCAGCCGGTGCAGCGTCTTATCGGCGCGGTCGTCCACGGCAACACCAGTGCCACCAACGATCTGCCCTACCGGGCTCAGCTGCACGAACTCACCCACCGGCTGCACGAGGCCGGATTCGCCAACGTCGAGCTCCTGCACGTGCCGGCCTTCACCGCCGGCGCTGCCTGGTCCTGCTACGACGTCGCCGACCACACCGGCACCCTGCCCGACCCCGCCATCTCCCCGGCCACCATCGATCGCGTACTCCACGGCAACCGCATCTACAGCGACCGGACGGCGTTCCTCACCCAGTTCACGCCCGCGCCCGCCGACGTCCGCGACAGCATCGCGCCCCTGGCCGCCCCGATCGCCGAAGCGGTCCACGCCGAAGAACTCAACGGAGACTTCGCACGGCTGCGCCGGCGCCTGCAGCTGATCGACGATGCGGTCACCGCCGCCACCCTGGGCACGCTTCCCGAAGACGTTCACGAGATCGCCGGCCTGATCGCCGCACTCTCCAGCTTCCTCCTGCGCAACATCCACCTCGTCCAGTCCACCGAGGAGCGTTGCGGGGCAGCGCAATCGCTGTGGCTGCATCTGTGGCGGCACGCTCCCGCTCGATACGCACCCACAATGGTCGCCCTCATCGCTGTGACAGCACACTTACGCAACGATGGCAGCACCGCCGGCGCCATCCTCCACTACGACCCGCAACCCACCAAGCTGAGCGAGCTGATCCGCCGGTGGATGGACGATGGTGTCGAACCCGCCACAGCAGCGACAGATATCGCTGCTGTCGCACAGCAGTTGCGGAGCACGCTGACCGATTCCGCTGCAGACTGAACCCTCGCAGGAACACGGGGCTCCGCCCTGGGCTCGTGATGTGCGGGCCTTCGAAAGCACAGCACCCCGGGCCCCGGGACGGCCTGAACCCGGCACCCGGCCACATCCGGCGCGGGTGAACCGGCGCCGCGGCACCGCGCGTCCGCGTACGTCTCCGACAGCCGGTTCACGCTGGCCGGACGAGCCTGCCGGGCTTCACGCCCCGGGGCCCGCGGGCGCTCAGAGTGTCGCGTCCCGCACACCGACCGAGCCCCGAGGAGCTCGGCAATACCAGCACAGCGATCGCAATAACTGTCCACACGCGACTTATCGCATTGGACAGACGGGCCCACTGACGCTTCTCAGCTCGGTGTCTCGGCCCGGGGCCTCCCTACCCGGCCGGGACACCGTCCCCGAGGGCCGGTAGCGCGGTGCGCGCCGAACACCCAACACCGCGCTACCGGCCCTCCTTCAATCCATCCGTCCCTCTCCGTTCCGCACGAGAGGGGCGTTTTCACGTCTTCAGCACGAAAGGGCAGGACCATGACCACACCTGTCGACGACATCGTCCGCTGCGGCGACTGCGGCAACGCCACCACGACACCCGTGCACATCTCCCGATGGCAGACCGTGTGCGACGACTGCGCCGACCTGTACCACTGCACCAGCTGCGGCCTGTTGTCCTACACCACATCGCTCACCGACGAAGAAGCCCGGATCTGCGAACACTCTGAGAGGACCGGGCAGTACAGCACCTGCGATCGGTGCGACATCCTGCTCCGCGACGGCCACCTGTGCCGCGCCCACACCCTCGGCCAGGCTTTCACCTGCAACGGATGCTCGGACAGCGTGCCGCTGCGGCGCCACGACCCGCTCCCCGCCACCTGCGACCGCCAGCTGTGCCCGGCCTGTGCCGAGGACTTCGACCTCTGCGACCACTGCGACCTCTACGACGACGAACTGCGCGGCACCGAAACCGGCCGCGAACTGTGCCCCGAATGCGCGACCGAGCTCGGCTACTACGACTGCGAGGACTGCACCACCCTCATCGACAGCGGGACCTACTGCGACGACCACCGCGACGACGATGACGACGTCGACGGCCTGCATGGCTACTCGTACAAGCCCGCACCGGTCTTCCACGGCATCGGCCCGCGTTACCTCGGCCTCGAACTGGAAGTGAACGTCCCCTACGGACACCTGTCCGACCGCATCAGCGACACCAACGACACCCTCAACGGTCTCGGCTACCTCAAAGAAGACTCCAGCATCGACTACGGCTTCGAGCTCGTCACCCACCCGATGGCCTACCGGTGGGCACTGGCCTCCTTCCCCTGGCACCTGCTCGACCAGCTCGACCTCGCCGGCTGCAGCGGCGACGGCAACGGCCTGCACGTCCACATCAGTCGCGCCGCCTTCGCCGGCCCGTGTCACGTGTTCCGGTGGATGAAGTTCGTCTACCGCAATTCCCCCGCCGTCCAAACCCTCGCCCGGCGGTCGAGCGGATACGCCGCGTTCCGTGACTCCGAACGCCACAACATCAAGCGCTCCTGCAAGGGCACCTACTGGGCGCCGCGCGATTCCGCCATCAACACCCAGCCCGGACACACCTTCGAGCTGCGAGTCTTCGCCTCCAGCCTCAACGTCCGGCACGTCCAGGCCGCCCTCGCCTTCGCCGACGCCTCCGTCGCCTACACCCGCGACCTCACCGTCACCGACATCACCGCCCGCGGCGGATGGACCTGGCCCGCATTCGCCCGGTGGCTGCGTACCCGCCCGCAGTACGCGCCGCTCACCGCCGAACTGGAGGACCTGGCATGTGCCTGCTGACCTACCTTCCCGCCGGGACCCAGCCCGACACCACCGCCCTGGCCAACGGCGCCGTACACAACAACGACGGCCACGGCTACGCCATCGTCGACGGCGACCGCATCATCACCGGCCGCGGCATGGACGCCGCCGCCGTCATCGACGAGTTCACCGCCCTGCGCGGACTGCACCCCGACCAGCCCGCCCTCTTCCACAGCCGCTTCGCCACCCACGGCCCCGTCACCGAGGACAACATCCACCCGTTCCCGATCGGCGGCGACGCCCGCACCGTGCTGGCCCACAACGGCGTCCTTCCCCAGAAGGCGCACCCATCCCCATGGGATCCGCGCTCGGACACCCGCATCGCCGCCGACGACATCCTCTCCGCAGAACCGTTCGTCGCCCTCGATCGTCCCGAGACCCGGCGGCGCATCGAATCCTGGCTGGGCGAGTACAACAAGCTGGTCATCCTGACTGTCAACCCGCGCTACCCCGACCACGGCTACCTGTTCAACGAACACGCCGGGCACTGGGACAACCAGATCTGGTACTCCAACCACGCCTACCTCGACCTGCACCCCGCCCAGACCGCGTGGTGGGGCCTGGAGGACGGCTGCCACTACTGCGGCGTCGACGACGCCATCGACGTCGACACGGGACTGTGCCTCGCGTGCGGCGCGTGCCCATTCTGCGCCGCCGACAACCAGCCCTGCCCCTCGTGGTGCATCCGGCTGCTCGGCGGTGTCTGCTGCGACGGCTGCGGCGAGGACCTCGACACCTGCATCTGCGTCGCCGCACCCGCACTCAACCGCTGACCCCCGGCTCGTCCACTGCCGGCCGGCCGGGCGTGGCGGCTGCCGTCGCGTCCGCCCGGAAAGGGAGCTGCCTGCCCCGGAACAACTGCTCGCCTTCCTCGGCCGGGCCCGCCAAGCCCTGGACCAACAGCTGGGTGGCGTGCTCGTCCCCTCCCGGCCGGCCCTGACCGAGACCGCGCCAGGCACTCCCGGTCGGTGCGGACGACAGCCGTCAGCACAGCACACCCGAGCCCTCGGGCGCCGGCTCACCACATCTGCTCACGCGAGCTAAAACGCGCCCGAGGACCACGGGTGTGCTCCAGGAGGCCGGGTTCACCCACACCCGACACGGAGGTTCCCGTGGCCACAGTCACCGTCCACACCACCCCCCACGAAGACGACGAATCCGCCTACGCCCGAGCGTGCCGGCTGATCGGAACCGAACTCGGCGGGCAACGCCTCACCACCGACCCCCCGCAGTGGCTCGACGATCTCGTCCGCGCCCGCCGCTACAAGGCCGCCCTCATCGCCGCGATCTGCCGCATCTGCCTCGTGTCCGGTCCCGTGGAAGCGTGCCGGGTCGCCGAAGCCATCTACCCCTACCTCAACCCCGACGGATTCAGAACCGAAGCCGCCCTCGCCGCCGCCTGGCGCATCATCGCACCCGACGCCGGCACCTGGTCCGAACAGCAGCAGGACGAGCGACGTGACTTCACCGACGACTGCCTCACCCGCGCCATCACCGAGGCGAACACGGCGGTGGCCTGATCATGCCCGACAACTACCAGCTGCGGCTGACCCCCTACGACTGAAGCCGTTCTACGTACTTCCTGAGACCGTCGTCTGCAACATCCCGCACCGCGGAAACATCGACAGCTACGGAGCGTGGAACGTCGCCTGCGGTGTCCTCGTCGAGCTGTGCCGCGCGGTACCGGCGGCACCGATCTCGCTGCTCTACGACGAACCCGTGCAGCGCCGCGGCCGGATGCGGGTCGCGATCCGGATCACCGCCCGCGCCCGCCGCAGCGACGGACCGGACCTGATCGTCATCTACCGCAGCGAACGCGGCCACAGGAGACCGTGGTCGGAGTTCTGAAGCGTCGCAGTCAACGGGTTCATCCCGGCTTCCGGCCACGACGTCCGGCGGCCGTCGCCGCCGTGGCTCGCCCGCGCTGCTGCGCAGACGCTGCGCACCGAACTCGGCCGCTGATCCCCCGCCCCCGGTCCCCACCGATGGCACTTACCCGCTCTTCTCGGAAAGGACAACCGTCGATGCCGCTCGCTCTCGCCAGCACCACCTCCGTCGTCGCCAGCATCCCGGCGCTGGTCGGCTTCGTCCCCGGCCACTCCCTGGTGCTGATCACCACGCTTACCAACGACGACGGCACGGCCAGCACCGGCCCTCTCACCCGAATCGACCTCACCCGCCTCACCCACCACGCCGACTACTGCGCCCGGCAGTTTCACCGGCAATGCGTCGACCTGCCCGTCCTCTGCGTCACCGGTGTCGTCGTCGGCACCGTCGACCAGAACGCCGCCCTCGGCGACTCCCTACCGCTGCACGCCGACGTCGATGCCGTGATCGCTCGGCTCGCCGAACGCGGATTCACCGATGTCGACATCGTCCACGTCCCGGCCATCGCCGAGGGTGCGCGCTGGCGCTCCTACCGCGACGCCGACCGCACCGGCGTCCTGCCCAACCCCACGACCACCGCGGCCGCAGTGGCCGCCGTCGCCGCCGGACTCACCATCGCCGCCTCCCGCGACGACCTCGCGGCGCGCTTCACCCCAGCACCCGGACACCTCCGCGCACGACTTCGGTCCCGGATCGATGAGGCCGTCGAACTTGCCGTCATCGACCAGCACTGGCACGTCGCCGCCCACGTCCGTCTGGACCGCGCCGACGCCACGATCCGCGCCGCCGGCCAGGGCGAGCTGCCCGCTGATGAGGGGGTCATCGTCGATCTCACCGGGACCTTCGCCGTGCCCGCGTTCCGCGACGCCTTGCTCGCCGTCCCCGACAACGCGGCACGCCTCGCCGCCGAGAATCTGGTCCTGCACCTGTGGCGTCACAGCTGCGATCCCATCGCCAGCCGGCTCGCCACCGTCATCGCGGTGTACGCCTACCTCCGTGGCGACGGGACCGTCGCGCGAATCGCGCTCGAGCACGCCGACCCCGAACAGACTCTGGCGGCCCTGCTCTCAACCGTCCTCGCCCACGCCATCGCACCGTCGAAGGTCCATCACGTGTTCCACAACGCCGGCGCCGATGCCCGCCGCACGCTGCTGAGCGAACCCGCGACCGACGAGGCGTGACGCCCACCCCTGCTCACCGTTCGCGCCGACCGGCCGTTCAGCCAGTGCGGTCAGCGCGAAGGCATCGGCCGACTGTCACCGGCCCACCACCCCGTGCGGAGACGTCGTGGGTGCTGGCGTGGCGGTGAGTCGGTGTCACCGGGCGGTGGCCTCGCCCGGCTCGCCGGGTCGTGGATCGCCCGAAGGTAAGCACGCCCCGGCCGGGGCAGTGCGTCCCCGAAGCCCGGCCCGATCCGCCCGGGTGAACCAGCCCCTCACTCTACCGAGCTCCGATGCCGGTCGAGCTGTCCGCCGGTTCACGCGCGGGCGGATGAGCCGGGCCGGGGACGTCGCCTGACGGCGACCCCGGGCCGCCGCGTGCTGAGGCTGCGCCGCGTTCCACACCCCAACGAGCACCAGGGAGGCCACCATGGCCGGCGACACCACCATCACCATCATCGGCAACCTGACGAGCGACCCCGAACTGCGGTTCACCCCGGCCGGCGCGGCCGTCGCGAACTTCACCGTCGCCTCCACCCCGCGCACCTTCAACCGCGCCACCAGCGAATGGGAGGACGGCGAGACGCTCTTCCTGCGCTGCACCCTCTGGAAGCAGGCCGCGGAGAACGTCGCCGAGTGCCTCAACCGCGGCACCCGCGTCCTTATCCAGGGCCGCCTCAAGCAGCGCTCGTTCCAGACCAAGGAAGGCGAGAAGCGCACCGTCGTCGAGCTGGACGTCGACGAGATCGGCCCGTCGCTGCGCTACGCCACCGCCGCGATCACCAAGAACGCGAAGACCGCGGCCCCCACGGGGAACCCGGACCCGGTCCCCAGCACGCACACCGCGCAGGCCGGCGACCCGTGGGGCGCGGCCGCCGAGCCTGAGCTGGTCGGCGCGAAGGCCGGCGGGTTCAGCGACGAGCCGCCGTTCTGATGAGACCCGGTGTCCGGCCGGACCTTCCCCTCTGGCCGGGCACCACCCCAAAGGCCGGGGCCAGCCTGACGGCTGGCCCCGGCCTTTCCCATGCCACACCACTGCGCCCCGGAGGTCACCATGCCGGCCGCCCACAACACCACGCTGACCACTCGATCCGCTGCGACGAAGAAGCGCCGACCTGCGCGCGAGCAGATACTGCGTGCCCTGGCCCGGAAATCACCCTTTAGGGTAGGAGAATCGCCCTACGCTCAGGCCATGAGCAATCGTTACGGCGTCACGATCCCCGGGCTCGTCCTCGCCGGAGGCACCGGCTTCTACCTCGGCATCCAGCCCTTCGGCTACATCGGACTCCTCGTCACACCCTTCACCGACCCCGCCGGCCTGCTCGCCCTCCCCGGCGCCGTGATATTCGGTGCGCTCCTCGGGTGCGGCGTCGCCTACCTCAGCCGCAACCGCATCAAGCCGAACCTCGCCCACCGCTACCGCCGCGGCGCCATCCTCGGCGCCGTCACCGTGCCCGGCAACCTGTTCATCGGGCACTTTCCCGGCGCTGAGGAAGGCGGCACTGCTAGCCAGTGGGCCTTCGGGGTCACGTTCTGCTGTGGCATCGCCGCGATGATCGTCTACTACCAGCGCCGCAAGCGCGCCACCGTGGCCCGCCGAGCCCGGCGTCTCGCCCAGCAGTAGGCCGACCAGCCGACCGCGACGCGCTAACCTGGCGACACCACACGAGGGGTGCTGGCACCTGACGGTGCCAGCACCCCTTTTCTCGTGGCCAGCGTGTCCGTCCGGCCAATCAGTCCGCCGGAACATCCACCTCTGAATCTGGTTCGGACGGCACGACCTGCTCGTCCGCAGGCGCCTCGACAGCCCGCTCGTCGCCCGAGGTTGCTGCGTCCACTGCCTCCGTGTGCGTGGAGTCCGCGGCGCTCCTCCGACCGCCAACCTCCAACGCTGCGGCGGCACTACGCGACAACGCGGTCACCGCCTTCGCTGAGATCCCCAGCAACGCCGCCGTCTCCGCCGCCCCGACATCCGCCGCGCGGATCTCCGCGACCGAGGTCGCCATCACTGCACGCCACTCGCCGATCTCCATCTCCGCATCTGCCCGGACCTGCTCGGCCGACCGCTCGAACTCCGCGACCTTCGCCGCACGGTGCCGGTCCAGCTCGGCCAGCTTCCGATCCAGCTGCGCACTCAGCGCGCGGATGCGGTCCTCACGCCGGCGCTCCACCGCCTCGATCGCCGTCATCGCCTCCGCGAACGGCCTCAGCGCCGCATCCACCCGCGCCTCGTTCTCGCGCTCGCGCTCCAGCTGCTCGGCGCGGCGGCGCCGCGCCGCATCCAGCCGCTCCAGCGTCGCCGACGACCGACGCTTCCGCGTCGTCGCCTTACTGTGACGTTCAACCATGACGCACCTCCCGCGCGGGGAGGGCTACGGTTCCGTCCACTAGCCTACCCGCGGCAGCGGCGCCACTGCGCCGCTTCGGCGGCGTAGCGCTCACGCCGCCGAAGAGGCGATCGACGGCATCGACCGTGTTCACGACGACAGTCGGCGAGCGGGGAGAAGGGCGCGGTACCGCCGCAGCAGCCCCGAAGGGCCACGCCACCGAAGTGGCAAGCCGCAAAACTCGCGGCGGCCCGCTGACGCTCCGCCACAAGGCCCGTTCAAGCCCACGGAGCGCTGCCAGCAGCATACCCGCAGGCCACGAGCCTCACGTCGGCACCGGCCGGCATGCCGTTACAGCTGGCCGGGTGATTGCTCCCGCGTGCACAACGGCAGTGGGCACCTTCCCGTGTTCTCGTTGCGTCCGCGGGTGGTGGGTGGCCCCGAAATTGTATCGGTCGTCCCCCCAAATACAAGGGCACCCCAAACTATTTTTGACCGAAAAGCGTGGCCAAAAATAGTTCGAGGCCCCACCCTTGCATTCGGGGCCCCTACTCCCTAGGTCAGGCATTAAGGGCAGGCCAGGGGCCTGCCCTGGTCGCTTCGGGGCCACCCACCACCCACTCAGCACATGGTCACCCCTACCGCGCCGACCAGCAGCACCAGCAGGCCCGAAGACGCCGTCAGCAAGCCGCGCAGGCAGCGCACAGGCAGCCCGCCAGCAAATGACCTTCGATGACCGCATTCACGGCTAGAATTCACTAGAATACGCGGACAAAAACGTGTCTACAAGTAGAATAGACAGCAGGAACCGGGTAACATCGAAGTCGCAAGGTGATCGGGACCGCAAACCCGAAAGCCTTCACAAATCCCGTTCAAGAAAGTTGGCTATCATGGTTTCGATCATTCGTCCCAAGCACCGTTCGAACATCACCCGCGCCGCAGAGGCGTTGCAGGCACAGCCTCCGCGCGTCCGGTCCGCGCTCACCGAGTTGCGGAAGGTGTTCCTCGACAGCGGAGAGAACCCGCCCGCGATCCTCGCCGCGTGCGCAACGCTGCTCAACACTGACGCCGCGATCAGCCCGGATGTCCTCGCCGCCGTGCGCGCCGCCCACGCCGAGTGGGACAGCTACGGCGAGACCGAGCGCGAGCTGATCAACCTGTGCGTCTACAGCAGCGAGACCCGCCGGGCCGTCGCCGTGACCGAGGTCAACGACGTGACGGTGATGCTGCGCGAGACCCCGCCGCGTGTCGCCGCCGCACTCAACGGCCTGCGGTGGCTCAACGCCCAGACCCAGCACGCCCACCAGGCGGTGTTCACCGTGTGCGGAACGCTGCTGAAGAACCCCAGCGCCGACCACCCCGCCATCGTGGAAGCCATCCAGACCGCCTACCGGTTGTGGCCGGACCTCGCCGACGACGTACGCACCCTGGTCATGACGTGCGTATACGCCAGCAAGGCCCGCGCCGCCCACGCCCGCGCCCGCACCGCCGCCCGGCAGCAGGCCATCAACGCCGACGCGGCCGAACCGCACCGGTGCGGCAGTTGTGACGGCAACCTCGCCGACACCCCGGACCTTCCGTACTGCTCCGACGCCTGCCGCCGGGAAGCCGAGTCAGCGCAGCGCCCCATGCCGGGCGAGCACACCACCACCGAGGGACCAGCCGAGCCCGTCACCACGACCGAGGTCACCGCACCCGCGCCGGTGAACGAGGCCGCCGCCGGGATGACACCGAAGACCACGGCGAAAACCGGTCACGAGCCGATCGAGAAGAAGGCAGCTGGCCGCTACGTCGTGGGCGAAGCCGAAGCCCAGTACGACGAGCAGTGGCGCCAGATCCAGCAGGCGATCCCGACCGCCGGTCTGGTGCGCAAGGACGAGCGCGGAGTGGACCTCTACGAGCAGGAGCGGCAGCGTCACACCGACCTCGACGACAGCAGCGACGCCGCCAGCGACCTGACCGGCTACACCCTGTCCGATGAGGACTACGAGCGGCTGGCCTTACTCCCGGTCGCCCCGGAAGCGTTGTGTGTCGCGTGCTACCTGGAACGCTCCGTCTGCGAGCAGCGTTGCGGAAGCACCGACCGCCGTTGCGAAATGTGCCTCGAACGCGACCTGCCGTCGCTGTCCGCGCTCAGGCTCTCCCGCAACCTCACCGCCGCCTAACCACCCGCCGCGCGTGGGGGCGCCCGAACCGGGCGCCCCCACCCCCAAGCCAGGAGCCACCACCGTGCGCACCTTTCACGACATCCTCGCCGACATCGACCGCGAGCTAGCCGCCGCCGACACGATCCCGACCGACCAACCCGCCGCCGTCGCCGCGTACCTGCGCGCGCTACTCGTGCGCGACGCCCGGCCTGTCACGACCGCAAAGGGCGACACGGTCGAGATCGTGCCTGCCGCCGCCATCCGCCGCGAGCTGGACCACCTCACGCAGCCGAGCCCGAGCTAGCGACCGTCCACCCGAAAGCGGCCGCCGATCTGACGATCGGCGGCCGCTTTGCTGTGTCGGAACAGCCCGGGGACCGCGCAGGCGCCGGCAGACGGCGCCGGGGGCGCCTTAGTGCAGGCGCCGGCGCTCGACCCCAATTCCGGTCACCACCACCACGCCCCACCAACCCCACCGCCGCCTACCGCACCCCGCCCGCCACCACACCCCACCCCGCACCTTCCCCGCCACCCACTCACCCCGCCGACCACGCCACCACCACCTCACCCAGCCTGCCCCTACCCCGCACACAGCACGTCTTGCAGATGTTCTGAAACCAGGTCCAATCGCATCTGATGCGAACACGCGCCGCGCTGAACGCGGCAGTAAATCGGCATTCGTGGAGCCCGCAGATGGGGACATCGACACGGCCTTCGGGATCCGAGCGTAGTGCAGGCCAGGACGGCGGAGCGCAACGCCGCGCCGCGCTCGCGCCGTGCACCACGACCAGCTACGCTCGCATCAGATGCGAGATAATCGCACCGAATGCGACCAGACAAAGGCGGGTTTCGTGGGGCCGGACGATCGGTTAACGGGCTCAGCCGGCCTACACCTGGCCGCGGGGGTGCCGCTTCTCCATCCGGAGGAGCTGGTGTTCGCCGCGATGTTGGACGGCTGGTGTAACCAGCTGCTGGCCCGGAACCTGGCGCGTTCGACGGTCTCATCCGCACAGCGGGTGGTGCGGCAGTTCGGCGAGCACTGCGGCACGTACCCGTGGTTGTGGACCCCGCAGCAGGCCGACGAATGGTTCGCCGATCTGCGTGCTGTCCGGCACCTGTCACTGTCCACGGTGCGCAACTACCAGGGAGCGCTGCGCGGATTTGGCGCGTTCGTCACCGACCCGGCCTACGGGTGGGCGGCCGAGTGCGAGCGCCGGTTCGGCACGCATCCGGTGCAGGTGATCAACCAGGTCAACGCCGCGGTGCACGTCGCGGACTCGGAGGCGGACGCAAGCAAGCGCGCGTTCAGCCGCGCGGAGCTGCAGGCGATGTTCGACTACGCCGACGACGAGGTCGACCGCAAGCGAGCGTCAGGCCGCAAGGGCTGGCTGACGGCGTTTCGGGACGCGACGTGTTTCAAGGTTGCCTACGGCTTCGGGCTGCGGCGCAACGAGACGCGGATGCTCGACGTCGTCGACTTTGGACGCAACCCGCACGGACCGGAGTTCGGCGAGTACGGAGTGCTCGACGTCCGGCACGGGAAGGCTAAGAAGGGCTCGCCGCCGAAGCGGCGCAGCGTGCTGTGTGTTTGGGAATGGGTCGCGGAGGTCGTCGAGCAGTGGTCGA
>NZ_JAJPWN010000038.1:0-29145 GCF_046549135.1 Amycolatopsis sp. lyj-23
GTCTCGTTGCGCCGCAGCCCGAAGCCGTAGGCAACCTTGAAACACGTCGCGTCCCGAAACGCCGTCAGCCAGCCCTTGCGGCCTGACGCTCGCTTGCGGTCGACCTCGTCGTCGGCGTAGTCGAACAGCGCCTGCAGCTCCGCGCGGCTGAACGCGCGCTTGCTTGCGTCCGCCTCCGAGTCCGCGACGTGCACCGCGGCGTTGACCTCGTTGATCACCTGCACCGGACGCGTGCCGAACCGGCGCTCGCACTCGGCCGCCCACCCGTAGGCCGGGTCGGTGACGAACGCGCCAAATCCGCGCAGCGCTCCCTGGTAGTTGCGCACCGTGGACAGTGACAGGTGCCGGACCGCACGCAGATCGGCGAACCATTCGTCGGCCAGCTGCGGGGTCCACAACCACGGGTACGTGCCGCAGTGCTCGCCGAACTGCCGCACCACCCGCTGTGCGGATGCGACCGTCGAACGCGCCAGGTTCCGGGCCAGCAGCTGGTTACACCAGCCGTCCAACATCGCTGCGAACACCAGCTCCTCCGGATGGAGAAGCGGCACCCCCGCGGCCAGGTGTAGGCCGGCTGAGCCCGTTAACCGATCGTCCGGCCCCACGAAACCCGCCTTTGTCTGGTCGCATTCGGTGCGATTATCTCGCATCTGATGCGAGCGTAGCTGGTCGTGGTGCACGGCGCGAGCGCGGCGCGGCGTTGCGCTCCGCCGTCCTGGCCTGCACTACGCTCGGATCCCGAAGGCCGTGTCGATGTCCCCATCTGCGGGCTCCACGAATGCCGATTTACTGCCGCGTTCAGCGCGGCGCGTGTTCGCATCAGATGCGATTGGACCTGGTTTCAGAACATCTGCAAGACGTGCTGTGTGCGGGGTAGGGGGCAGGTTGGGTGAGGTGGTGGCGGTGGCGTGGTCGGCGGGGTGAGTGTGTGGCGGGGAAGGTGCGGGGTGGGGTGTTGGTGGTGGGCGGGGTGCGGTAGGTGGGGTGGGGTTGGTGGGGCGTGGTGGTGGTGACCGGATCTGGGGTCGAGCGCCGGCGCCTGCACTAAGGCGCCCCTGGCGCCGTCTGCCGGCGCCTGCGCGGTCCCCGGGCTGTGCCGACACAGCGAAGCGGCCGCCGATCCGGAGATCGGCGGCCGCTTTCGGGTGGACGGTCGTTAGCTCGGGCTGTCCTGCGTGAGGTGGTCCAGCTCGCGGCGGATGGCGGCGGCAGGAACGACCTCGACCGTGTCGCCGCCCTGTTCGGTCGTGAGGGGTCGAGCGTCGCGCGCGAGTAGCGCGCGCAGGAACGCGGCGACGATGGCGGGGTTGTCGGTCGGGATCGTGTCGGCGGCGGCTAGCTCGCGGTCGATGTCGGCGAGGATGTCGTGGAAGGTGCGCACGGTGGCGGCTCCTGGTTCGTGGTGGGGCGGGGGCACCCGGTCTCGGGTGCCCCCGCGTGTGGCGGGTGGTCAGGCGACGGCGGTGAGTTCGCGCGACGGGGCGAATGTGACCAGCGGCGGCATGTCTCGATCCCGGCACATCTCGCACCGGTCATCCGCGCTCGGGGAGCGCTGCTCGCTGGGAGTGCGTTCGAGGTTGCACGCCACGCACAACGCATCCGGGTCGATGCCGAGCGAGGCCAACCGGTCATAGTCGTCGTCGGTCACCGCGCGGCCGGTCAGGTCCGTGACGTCGTCGCGGCTGTCGTCGGTGTCGCGGTGGCGCTCGCGTTCGGCTTCGTAGGCGTCGACGCCGCTTTCGTTCTTGCGCACGACTCCGGCGGACGGAATCGCCTTCTCGATCGCGCGCCAGTGCTCGTCGTACTCGGCTTCGACCTCGCCGACGACGTAGCGGCGCGCGGCCTGCTGCTCGATCGGCTCATGCGCGACCGGGCGCGCGGGCGCGGTGGCGGTGTGCTCGCCGTCGGCCGGGCGCTCGGCGCTCTCGGCGTTGTTGCGGCAGGCATCGGAGCAGTAGCGCATTTCGGGGAGACCGGCGAGGTTGCCGTCACAGTTGCCGCACCGGTGCACGTCTGCGGACTGGGCTTCGGTGGTCTGTTGCCGGGCGGCGGTGCGGGCGCGTGCGTGGGTGGCGCGGGCCTTGCTCGCGTACACGCACGTCATCACCAGCGTGCGCAGGTCATCGGCGAGACTGGGCCACAACTGGTGGGCGGTCTGGATGGCTTCGACGATGGCGGGGTGATCGGCGCTGGGGTTCTTCAGCAGCGTCCCGCACACGGTGAACACCGCCTTGTGCGCGTACTGGGTCTGGGCGTTGAGCCACCGCAAGCCGTTGAGCGCGTCGGCGACGCGCGGCGGGGTCTCGCGCAGCATCACCGTCACGTCGTTGACCTCGGTCACGGCGACGGCCCGGCGGGTCTGGCTGGACCAGACGCACTGGTTGAACAGCTCGCGCTCAGCGTCGCCGTAGCTGTCCCACTCGGCGTGGGCGGCGCGCACGGCGGCGAGAACGTCGCCGCTGATCGCGGCGTCGGTGTTGAGCAGTGTCGCGCACGCGGTGAGGATCGCGGGCGGGTTCGACCCGCTGTGGGTGAACACCCGCTTCAACTCCTGCAGCGCGGACCGGACGCGCGGCGGCTGCGCCTGCAGCGCTTCTACCGCGAGGATAATGCTGGGGTGGTGCTTCGGGTGAATGGTCGAAATCATGATAACCAACCTTCGCGTAGGTGATTTCTTGGGGTTCTCGGGCTTGCAGTCCCGATTGCCTTACGCTTCCATGTTACTGCCAAAAGGCGCTTAATTCCACTTCAAACAGGATGCTCCGACCAGTATCTCAGGCGATTTGAGGCTTTGGGGAAACGTTAAAAACAATTTGCCGTGAAGCTTCGATTGAGTCGCGCACAGTGGCTCCTGTCCACGCTGGTAGCCCGCCTGGTGCTGCTGGTCGCTGCCGTAGAGGTGACCCGTGCTGAGCGAGTGGTGGGTGGCCCCGAAGTAACCAGGGCAGGCCCCCGGCCTGCCCTTAATGCCTGACCTAGGGAGTAGGGGCCCCGAATGCAAGGGTGGGGCCTCGAACTATTTTTGGCCACGCTTTTCGGTCAAAAATAGTTTGGGGTGCCCTTGTATTTGGGGGGGCGACCGATACAATTTCGGGGCCACCCACCAGTCGCGGACGTAAGAAAAAATCGAAAGGTTCCAGCCGCCTGAGTGCTCTGGAATGAGGTGCCTGAGTAGCTGAAACGGTTGCTCTGCCCGTTGGCGACGGCGCCGTTGACCTGCGGGTATGCTGCTGGCAGCGCTTCGTGGGCTCGCGTAGGCCCTCCGGCGGAGCGTCAGCGGGCCGCCGCGAGTCTTGCAGCTCGTCACCTCGGTGGCGTGGCCCTTCGGGGCTACTGCGGCGGTACCGCGCCCTTCCTCCCGCTCGCCGTCTGTCGTCGTGAACACCGGCTATGCCGTCGATCGCCTCCTCGGTGGCGTGAGCGCTGCGCCGCCGACGCGGCGCGGTGGCGCCGGTGCCGCGGGTAGGCTGGTCGGTAGAACCGCTGCCCTCCCCGTGCGGAAGGTGCGTCATGGTTGGACATCACACAACAGGCTCGGGGCGGAAGCGTCGGTCGTCGGCGACGCTGGCGCGGCTGGAGGCGGCGCGGCGTCGCCGCGTCGAGCAGCTGGAGCGCGAGCGGGAGAACGAGCGGCGCGTTGATGCGGCGCTGGGGCCGTTCGCGGAGGCGGTGACGGTGATCGAGGCGGTGGTGCGCCGGCGTGAGGACCGCATCGGCGCGCTGGGCGCGCAGCTGGATCGGAAGCTGGCCGAGTTGGACCGGCAGCGCGCGGTGAAGGTCGCGGAATTCGAGCGCGCGGCCGAGCAGGTCCGCGCGGATGCGGAGATGGAGATCGGCGAGTGGCGGGCGGTGATGGCGACGTCGGTCGCGGAGATTCGCGCTGCGGACGTGGGTGCGGCGGAGACGGCGGCGTTGCTGGGGATCTCGGCGAAGGCAGTCACCGCGTTGTCGCGTAGTGCTGCAGCCGCGTCGGACGTCGGCGGTCGGAGGAGTGACGCGGACTCCACGCGCGTGGAGGCAGTGGACGCGGCACCCTCAGGTGATGAGCGGGCTGGTGAGGCACCTGTGGGTGAGCAGGTCGAGCCGCCCAAACGAGGTTCAGAGGCAGACATTCCGGGAGACTGATTCGGCTGGGCTGGCCGGGCACGAGAAGAGGGGCGCTGGCACCGTCAGGTGCCACCGCCCCTCGTGTGGTGTCGGCAGGTTAGCGCGTCGCGGTCGGCTGGTCGGCCTGCTGCTGGGCGAGACGCCGGGCTCGGCGGGCCAAGGTGGCGCGCTTGCGGCGCTGGTAGTAGACGATCATCGCGGCGATGCCGCAGCAGAACGCGACCCCGAACGCCGACTGGCTGGCGGTGCTGCCTTCCTCGGCGCCGGGGAAGTGCCCGATGAACAGGTAGCCGGGCAAGGTGACGGCGCCGAGGAGGACGCCGCGGCGGTAGCGGTGAGCGAGGTTCGGTTTGATGCGGTTGCGGCTGATGTAGGCGACGCCGCACCCGATGAGCGCTCCGAACAGCACGGCGCCGGGGAGGGCGAGCAGGCCGGCGGGGTCGGTGAAGGGTGTGACGAGGAGTCCGATGTAGCCGAAGGGCTGGATGCCGAGGTAGAAGCCGGTGCCTCCGGCGAGGACGAGCCCGGGGATGGTGACGCCGTAACGATTGCTCATGTTCCGAGCGTAGGGGGATTCTCCTACCCTAAAGGGTGATTTCCGGGCCAGAGCACGCAGTATCCGCTCGCGCGCGACACGGCTGTTCGTCGGCGCATCGGATCGGGTGGTCGTCGTGTTGGGGGCGGCGGGCATGGTGACCTCCGGGGTGCGGTGGTGTGGCATGAGAAAGGCCGGGGCCAGCCGTCAGGCTGGCCCCGGCCTTTGGGGTGGTGCCCGGCCGGAGGGGAAGGTCCGGCCGGACACCGGCTCTCATCAGAACGGCGGCTCGTCGCTGAAGCCGCCGGCGGTCGCGCCGACCAGGTCGCGCCCGGCGTCGGCGCTCCACGGGTGCTCGGCCGGCGTGGCTGCGGTGCTGGTGACCAGGTTGGGGTTCACCTTGGCCTGCGTGGTCTTGGTGCTCTTGGTGACTTCGGCGGTGGCGTAGCGCAGCGACGGGCCGATCTCGTCGATGTTGAGTTCCAGGACGGTGCGCTTCTCGTCGTCCTTGGTGGTGTAGCTGCGCTGCTGCAGCCTGCCCTGGACCATGACGCGGTGGCCCTTGCGGAGGCTGTTGACGATGTTCTCGCCGAGCTGGCCCCAGGCGTTGCAGCGCAAGAACAGCGCGTCGCCGTCTTCCCATTCGCCAGTGGCGCGGTTGAGCTTGCGCGGGGTGGAGGCGACGGTGAAGTTGGTGACGAAGGAGCCGCTGTCGAAGAAGCGGCTGGTCGGGTCCTCGGTCAGGTTGCCGATGATGGTGAGGGTGGTGTCGCCGGCCATGGTGGCCTCCCTGGTGCTCGTTGGGGTGTGGAACGCGGCGCAGCCTCAGCACGCGCCGGCCGGGGGTCGCCGTCAGGCGACGTCCCCGGCCCGGCTCATCCGCCCGCGCGTGAACCAGCACGCGCGCGACCGGCATCGGAGCTCGGCAGGGTGAGGGGGCTGGTTCACCCGGGCGGATCGGGCCGGGCTTCGGGGACGCACTGCCCCGGCCGGGGCGTGCTTACCTTCGGGCGATCCACGACCCGGCGAGCCGGGCGAGGCCACGCCTGGTGACACCGACCTTCCCGTCACGCCGCCCATCCACGACGGCTCCGCACGGGTGGCGGGCCGGTGGCTGCCGGCCGATGCTCTTGCACTAACTTACGGTCACTCGGCGGGAACAGCGAGCAGGGGTGGGCGTCACGCCTGGTCGGTCGCGGGCTCGCTCAACAGCGTGCGGCGGGCATCGGCGCCGGCGGTCTGGAACACGTGATGGACCTTCGACGGCGGGACAGCGTGGCTGAGCATGGTTGAGAGCAGTCCCGCCAGGGGCTGCTCGGGGTCGGCGTGCTCGAGCGCGATCCGCGCGACGGTTCCGTCGCCACAGAGGTAGGCGTACACCGCGATGACGGTGGCGAGCTGGCCGGCGACGGGATCGCAGCTGTGGCGCCACAGGTGCAGGACCAGGTTCTCGGCGGCCAGGCGCGCCGTGGGGTCGGGTAGGGCGAGCAGGGCGTCGCGGAACGCGGGCACGGCAAAGGTCGCGACGAGATCGATGATGTCGGCCTCTTCGGCGGGCAGCTCACCGTGCGCGGCGGCCCGGATGGCGGCGTCGGCGCGGGCGAGGCGGACGTGCGCGGCCAGATGCCAGCGTTCGTCGATGGCGGCGGATTCGACCGCACTGGTGATCCGGGACTGCAGGCGGGCGCGGATAGGCTCGCGGACCGAAGTGAACCGCGCCGCGAGGTCGTCGCGGCGGGCGGCGATGGTGTGTCCGGCTGCCACAGCGGCGGCCGCAGCCGTGGTAGCTGCGGGGTCGGGCAGGACACCGGTGCGGTCTGTGTCGCGGTAGGAGCGCCAGCGCGCGCCTTCGGCGATGCTCGGCACGGACACGACGTCGACGTCGACGAATCCGTGCTCGGCCAGCTGCGCGATAACGCTGTCGATGTCGGCGCGCAGTGGCAGCGCGCCGTCGCCGGCGGTGCCGTCGTCGACACTGCGGACGACGACACCGGTCACACAGAGGACGGGCAGATCGGCGCACTGCCGGTTGAAATGCCGCACACAGTAGTCGGCGTGGCCGGCGAGATGGGTGAGGTCGATTCGGGCGAGCGGCCCGCTGCTCGCCGAGCCGGTGTCCTTGGTGAGCGTGGCGATCAGCACCAGGGAGTCCTCAGGCATGAAGCCGAGCAGCGCCGGGATGCTGGCGACTACGACGCTGGTGCTGGCGAGAGTGAGCGGCATCGACGATCGTCCTTTCGGAGAAGAGCGAGCAGGAACTGTCGGTGAGAACGGGACCGGGGAGACCGGTGGCCGGGTTCGGCGTGCAGCGTCCGCGTGGCGGGGAGGCCGGGATTAACCCGTCGACGGTGAAAACAGTTGTCAGCTCTCGGCGGACGTAGTCAGCGTGTCTCGCAACTGCTGTGCGACGTCGGCGATGTCGTTGTGCAGAGCGGCGACGTCGACACTCTCGCGCATCCAGCGGTGGACCAGCCGGGTGAGCTTCGTGGGGCGCGGACCGCGCTGGATGATGAGCCCGGCGACGCCGCTGTCCTTGCGCAGGAATGCCGTGACGGCAGTCAGCGCGGTCATCGTGGGCGCGTATCGGTCGGGGGCGTGTCGCCACAGGTGCAGCCACAGCGCCTGGGCCGCCCCGCATCGCGGCTCGGTATCCTGGATGAGGTGGATGTCGCGCAGGAGAAAGCTGGACAGGGCAGCGATCAGTTCCGCGATCTCGTGCTGGTCGGTGGGGAGGCGGCCGTGGGTGGCGGCGGTGACCGCATCGTCGATCAGCTGCAGGCGCCGGCGCAGCCGGGGGAAGTCACCGGCGAGTTCTTCGGCCTGGATGTCCTCGGCGATCGGGTCGGCCAGGGTTGCGATGCTGTCGCGGATGTCGGCGGGCGCGGGAAGGAATTGGGCGAGGAAGGCGTCGCGGTTGCCGTAGACGCGGTCGCCCTGGAGCACGCGATCGGTGGTGACCGGCGAGATGGCGGGGTCGGGCAGGGTGCCGGTGTGGTCGGCGACGTCGTAGCACGACCAGGCAGCGCCGGCGGTGAAGGCTGGCACGTGCAGGAACTCGACGTTGGCGAATCCGGCCTCGTGCAGCCGGTGGGTGAGCTCGCGAAGCTGAGCCCGGTAGGGCAGATCGTTGGTGTCACTGGTGTTGTCGTGGACGACGGCGCCGATAAGACGCTGGACCGGCTGGTCGCCCAACGCGCGGCTGAGGATGGCGACGACCATACGGGGGAGCCGCATGGCCGGGTCGAGGTCGAATCGGGTGATCCGGCCCAGGCGGACGGTGCCGTCGGTGTGCACGATTGCGGCGACGATCACGAGGGAGTCGGTGGGAACGAACCCGATCAGGGCGGGGATGGCGGCCAGGAGATCCTCATCGGTGAACGAAATCGGTTCGGGCATCAGGGAACCTCGCTGCCTAGAGTGGACGAATGGTGCGGGTGGGAGGGACGCGGTGGTGGCCGGTGACCCCGACCGGCTGGTGGAACACGGGCGCAGACGACGGGAGACCGGAGGTCACCGGCCGAGTTCGACGCGCAGCGTGTGCACGGCGATGTGGGCGATCCACGGCGGTGACGGCCGCCTGCCGTCCCGGCCGGCGGCGGGGATGACTCCGTTGACCGCGACGCTCCAGAACTCCGGCCAGGGTTCGGCGTCGGTGCGTTCGCTGCGGTAGATCACGCGCACGTCCTGCCCGTCGGCACGCCGGGCGTGCGCGGTGATCCGGATCGCGACGCGCATGCGGTTGCGGCGCTGTACGGGCTCGTCGTAGAGCAGCGAGACCGGTGTCGCGGGCAGTACGCGGCACAGCTCGACGAGCACACCGCGCGCGACGTTCCACGCGCCGTAGTCGAGGAGGCTGCTGCGGTGGGGGATGTTGCAGGCGACCGACTCGGGCAGCAGGTAGGAGCGGCTCCAGTCGTAGGGACTGAGCCACAGCCGGTCTTCAGGCATGGTCGGCCACCGCCGTGTTCGCCTCGGCGAGCGCGCGGGTCACGCAGTTGTTGGTGAAGCGGCGCCGCTCGTTCTGCAGCTGCTCGGGCCACGTGCCGGCGTTGGGTTCGAGGATGTTCCAGGCGGCGGTGAGCGCGGCGTCGGTGCAGCGCCCGTCGGGATTGAGGTGGGGGTAGACGGCTTCGACGACCCAGCAGGCTTCCGCGACACTGGAGGGGAAGCAGGTGTTCCAGACTGCGGTGATGAACGCGGTCTTGTGCCGCCGGGTGTGGGCGAGGTCGTCGAGCCAGGTTCGGGGTTCCGGCGCGAGTCGGCGGCCGCCGAGTTCGGTTTCGATCAGCCGGCACGCCCGGGCGTAGGTGGATTCGGTGTCGTCGGATGGTGCGCTCTGGGCGGTGGTCGCGGTCAAGGCGTGCCTCCAGGTCGGGTGCGGGTGAACCCGGCCTTCCGGAGCACGCCCGTGGTCCTCGGGCGCCTGGCACCTCGCGTGGCGTGGCGCGGAAGTCGGCGCGCCCGGGGGCTCGGGTGTGCTGTGCTGGCGGCGGTCGTCCGCACCGGCCGGAGTGCCTGATCGCGGCTACGGGCAGTCAGCGGGCGGCGGGGAAGTGACGCCGACTTCTCCTTGCAACGCCTGCTGGGTCCGGCGCACGAAGTCAAACAGTTCGGCGGGGGTGCCCTCGATGGTGATCACCGTGATGTTGCGGTCATCGGTCAGGACGAGGGCCAAGTCGTCGTCGGCGAGCAGTGGGACGCCGGCCTCGTCACCCGGGCGTGCCAGTGTGACGTCGCATCGTGCCGGGATTCCGGTGTAGTCGCTACTCATCGTGGGTTTCCTCGGATTCGGTGGCGTCGGTAGGTGCTGTGGGCGAACACGTGAGGGTCCGGTGCTGGGCGCGGATGTTCCGGAGCGTCTGCGGATCGGGTGCGGGGTGGGTGTTTGCGGTGACGTACCGGATCACGGTGTCGACGTGGATCGGATCGTCGGTCGCTAGGACGGCCAGCGCGGCGTGCGCGGTGTCGTCGAGGCGTTCGGTGGCGGCGTCGTGCACGTACCACCGCCGGGTCGGGAAGATGTACCGGCCGTCAGCATCGGGCTGGAGGCGCTCGAGAGCGGGACCGCTTGCCGGACCGGTGTCGTCGTGGGGTGCGTCGTCGTCGGTGACGATCAGATCGTCGCCGTCCCAGCGGAAGCGCAGATTGTCGGTGGTGGCTTCGACGGTGATGGCGATCCACTCGGTGACGGCACGACGAAACCGCGGTGTCACGGTCTAGTAGCGGCGGCCGTCTGCGCCGTCGGCCGCGAACGTCGGTTCGCCCAGGTGCGCCAGGAAGTAGGGCTGGTCGTCACCGCACACCAGTTCTTCGTCGACGCGGAGAACGTCGGCGGGGAGGGCGTGCTGCTGGCTGTTGTCGGGCATCGGGTCACCTGCCTGGGTCTGAAGTGGACGTGACGGTGTCGGTTCGCGGGTGTCAGGTGCAGTCCAGGCCGCATCGGCGGCACAGCAGCGCGATGCCGTCGGACGCCGTGCGGTCGTCAAGGTCGGGCTGCGGGGTGCCGGTGGCGTCGAACCAGAGCCCGGTGGACGTCTGGTTGTCGCAGTCTTCCGGGCGCCCGATTGGCCAGGGCAGGTTTGGCACCTCGATCACGGTGCGGCCCGGGTGGACGTACTCGCGGGTCGTCTCGTCGCGTCCGTGCCAGTGGACCGGTTCGGCGCGGCGGCGCAGGACACCCAGCGCGCCGTCAGCTGTAGCGTCCGCGGGCAGGCGAGAGGACGCGGGCCCGGCGGCGCGGCCAAAGACGTCGGGCAGAGAAGGTGCGGACATCGGGATTTCCTTTCAGCGGGGGCAGAATGCGTGGTGGACGGCTGGGACGAGCGCGAACCGAGAACGGCACCGCCGGAAGGGCTGTTGTAGCGCGGATTCCGCGGAGTGCGGTGGGTGGTGCGCTGCGAGTTGTCCCCCGGATCGCCCGAGGGCTCGGGTGTGCTGCGCTGACGGCTGTCGTGGGCGCCGACCGGGAGTGCCTCGCGCGGTCTCGGTCAGCGGCCGCCCGGGAGGGGGGACGCGTACGCCACCCAGCTGTTCGGACAGGCTTGGCAGGCCCGGCCGAGGAAGGCCGAGCAGTCGTTCCGGGGCGGGGAGCTCCTTTCCGGCCGGACGCGACGGCAGCCGCCACGCCCGGCCAGCCGGCAGTGGACGAGCCCGGGGGTCAGCGGTTGAGTGCGGGTGCGGCGACGCAGACGCAGTCGTCGAGGTCCTCGCCGCAGCCGAAGCAGCAAACGCCGCCGAGCAGCCGGAGGCACCACGAGGGGCAGGGCTGGTTGTCGACGGCACAGAATGGGCACGCGCCGCACGCGAGGCACAGTCCAGTGTCGACGTCGATGGCGTCATCGACGCCGCAGTAGTGGCAGCCGTCCTCCAGGTCCGACCACGCGGTCTGGGCGGGGTGCGGGTCGAGGTAGCCGTGGTTGGAGTACCAGACCTGGTCGTCCCAGTACCCGGCGTGTTCGTTGAACAGGTAGCCGTGGTCGGGGTAGCGCGGATTGACGGTCAGGATGGCCAGCTTGTTGTATTCACCCAGCCAGGATTCGATGCGCCGTCGGGTCTCGGGACGATCGAGGGTGAGAAAAGGTTCTGCGGAGAGGATGTCGTCGGCGGCGATGCGGGTGTCCGATCGCGGATCCGATCGGGAGGGGTGCTCCTTCTGGGAAAGGATTCCGTTGTGGGCCAGCACGGTGCGGGAGTCGCCGCCGATCGGGAACGGGTGGATGTTGTCGTCGGTGACGGGGCCGTGGGTGGCGAAGCGGCTGTGGAACAGTGCGGGCTGGTCGGGGTGCCGTCCGCGCAGGGCGGCGAATTCGTCGATGACGGCGGCGGCGTCCATGCCGCGGCCGGTGATGATGCGGTCGCCGTCGACGATGGCGTAGCCGTGGCCGTCCTTGTTGTGTGCGGCGCCGTTGGCCAGGGCGGTGGTGTCAGGCAGGGTGCCGGCGGGAAGGTAGGTCAGCAGGCACATGCCAGGTCCTCCAGTTCGGCGGTGAGCGGCGCGTACTGCGGGCGGGTACGCAGCCACTGGGTGAAGGTGGTCCAGGTCCATCCGCTGCGGGCGGTGATGTCGGTGACGGTGAGGTCGCGGGTGTAGGCGACGGAGGCATCGGCGAAGGCGAGGGCGGCCTGGACGTGCCGGATTTCGAGGCTGGAGGCGAAGACCCGCAGTTCGAAGGTGTGTCGGGGCTGGGTGTTGATGGCGGAATCGCGCGGCGCGCAGTAGGTGCCCTTGCAGGAGTGTTTGATGTTGTGGCGTTCGGAGTCACGGAACGCGGCGTATCCGCTGGACCGGCGGGCGAGGGTTTGGACGGCGGAGGAATTGCGGTAGACGAACTTCATCCACCGGAACACGTGACACGGGCCGGCGAAGGCGGCGCGACTGATGTGGACGTGCAGGCCGTTGCCGTCGCCGCTGCAGCCGGCGAGGTCGAGCTGGTCGAGCAGATGCCAGGGGAATGAGGCCAGCGCCCACCGGTAGGCCATCGGGTGGGTGACGAGCTCGAAGCCGTAGTCGATGCTGGAGTCTTCTTTGAGGTAGCCGAGACCGTTGAGGATGTCGTCGGTGTCGCTGATGCGGTCGGACAGATGTCCGTAGGGGACGTTCACTTCCAGTTCGAGGCCGAGGTAGCAGGGGCCGATGCCGTGGAAGACCGGTGTGGGCTTGTAGGAGTAGCCATGCAGGCCGTCGATGTCGTCATCGGCATCGTCGTCGCGGTGATCCCCGCAGTAGGTCCCGCTGTCGATGAGGGTGGTGCAGACCTCGCAGTCGTAGTAGTCGAGCTCAATCGCGCATTCGGGGCACAGTTCGCGGCCGGTTTCGGTGCTGCGCAGTTCGTCGTCGTAGAGGTTGCAGTGGTCGCAGACGCCGAAATCCTCGGCGCAGGGCGGGCACAGTTCGCGGTCGCCGGTGGCGGGGAGCGGGTCGTGGTGCCGTAGTGGCACGCTGTCCGAGCACTGGTTGCAGGTGAATGTCTGGTCGGCCTTCTCGAGGGTGTGGGCGCGGCGCAGGTGGCCGTCGCGGAGGGGGATGTCGCACTGTTCGCAGGTGGGGTATTGCCCAACTTTCTCGCAGTGTTCGCAGATCCGGCCTTCTTTGTCGGTGGGCGATGTGGTGTCGGACATCAGGCCGCAGCTGTTGCAGTGGTACAGGTCGGCGGCGCAGTCGTCGCACGCGGTCTGCCATCGGGAGATGTGCACGGGTGTAGTGGTGGCGTTGCCGCAGTCGCCGCCTTGGACGACGTCGTCGACGGGTGTTGTCATGGTGTTGCCCTTTCTGGCTGAAGGCGTGAAAACGCCCCTCTCGTGGGGAACCGGGAGGGGCGTATGGATGGAAGGAGGGCCGGTAGCGCGGTGTTGGGTGTTCGGCGCGCACCGCGCTACCGGCCCTCGGGGACGGTGTCCGGCCGGGTAGGGAGGTCCCGGCCGAGACACCGAGCTGAGAAGCTTCAGCGGGCTCGTATGTCCACGGCGTACCGTCGCGTATGGACAGTCGTTGCTACTGCTGTGCTGGTGTTGTTGAGTTCCTCGGGCCTGGTCGGTGTGCGGGACGCGACGCTTTGAGCGCGCGCGGGCCTGGGGCGTGAAGCCCGGCGGGCTCGTCCGGCCGGCGTGAACCGGCTGTCGCAGACGTGCGCGGACGCTCGGTGCCGTGGCGCCGGTTCACCCGTGCCGGATGCGGCCGGGCGCCGGGTTCAGGCCGCCCCGGGGCCGGGGGTGCTGCGCTCCGAAGGCCCGCACATCGCGAGTCGAGGGCGGAATTCTTTGTTCTTGTGGGGTTCAGCTTGCAGGCGAGTCGGTGAGCGTGGTTCGCAATCGGCGGACGGGGCCGCCGGTGGTGAACGGGGCCGCGCCGTGCTTTTCTGGTGACCGGGTGCGCCGCGCGGCGTCCCGGCCACCAGTCGACCATCTGCTACTTCTCCTGCGCGGCGCTCAGGATCGGGACGAAGTGGGCGCACACCACCGGTTGGCGGTGCCTGGCTTCGGAGGTGACGATGTCGATGGCGGCGCGCAGGCAGGTGCGGACGGCGTGGTGGCTGGGACGGCGTGTCGGGTGGTGATGGACGACGACCGGGTCGAGGGGCCGCTGACGTTCGCGGTGTTCGCCGGTCTGGTCGCGTTCTTCGACGCTGGACAGCGTGGCGACGAATCCAATGTCGGGTTGGAAGGCGATGTGCAGGCGTGCCCGGGTCAGCCAGCCGTGGTCGGCTGACCGGCCGAGGTTCCAGTACGCGGTCGCGGTGTGGCCTTCGCGACGGATGGCGGGGTCGGGATGCGGGTTGATCGCCGAGGTGATGACGGGGTCGGCCGGTGCGGCGGGTTCGCCGTCGTGCGGGCGGACGTCGGTCTTGTGGATGGTGAATCCTGAGCCGGGGCGTTCGCCGGCGATGGCCAGGCACATGCCCTGGTCCTGCACGACCGTGCCCACGAGAATCTTCCCGTCGTAGTCGAACCGGACGCGGTCGCCTTTGGTGTAGCGGTGCTGGAGCATCGGCAGCCAGCCTGCGGGGATCAGGTGGGCGGGGATGAGGGCCTTTTCCAGGTCGGTGCTGTTCGGTTGCCGTTGCCAGAGCCAGACCAGCTCCTGGGCGCCGGGGGTGGCGGCGGGATCCGATGACGGGATTTCGGGCATGGCGGGTGTCCTTCTCAGCGGAGGGCGAGTCGCGGTCGTGGGGCCGGGCGGTCGGTGAGGATGCGGGGGTGTTCGCGGCCGGCGGCGATGCCGTCGCGGATGGTGGTGGCCAGTTCGCGGGCGTCGAAGTCGGCGATGCCGAGGTGGTGGTGGGCGGCGTTGGTGAGGTGGTGAGTGATCGCGGCGGCGCTGATCCAGCCGTTGCCGTGCAGTTGGCCGAGTGCCGCGGCGGCGGCGTAGACGGTGATGTGGCGGTGGCCTTCGGTGGCGGTGGCGACGTTGCGGCACTCCGCGGCCACGGCGGCCTGGACGTAGGCGGCGACCCGGCGGCTGGTCGCTGGCAGCGGCGGTGGTGGCGGATGGGCGGCCGGTAGCGGTGCCGGTGGCGGGGTGAGGGCGCAGACGAGCCAACTGGGCAGGACGGCGACCGGGAGGTCCCAGGTGATGGCGTAGGGCACCAGGACGCCGTGAACGACGGCGACGGAGCCCGGTGCGGTGACGAGCGCGCCGGGGCCGCGGGTGTCGACGTGCCAGCCGAGCCCGCGGCCGCGGGCGCCGACGGTGCTGCGCAGCCGCGAGCCGGGTGGCCGGACGAAATACCGGTGTTCGCCGCCGCGGGGGGTCGCGACGGTGAACGTGTCCACCGGGTCGGGCTCCCCGGTCTGCTGGGCGAGCAGAGCGAGGACGTCGCGGCCGTGGGTGATGCCACGGCGGCCCCATGGGCGGGGGATGGGTCCGTGGGCGGCGTCGAGGTCGAGCACGAGCAGACCCGCGGGTCCGCAGGCGATGCCGACGTTATGTCTCGGGTGGCGGCGCCACCACCGGCGGATGCGGTCGGGATCGCAGGTGGCTCGCTGCTGCCAGTCGGGAATGGCGGGCCGCTTGCTGCGCGGGGCGAGCGGGAACACCGGCCACCCGCGCTCGGCAGCGTCCAACGCGGCTGCCAGTTGTCCGGTGGTGGCGGGGACCAGCGTCGGCGCAGTCGTGGTGGTCATGGCACCAGCTCGGCCGCGATCGGGGCCGGGACGGGGTCGATGACCATGGCTGCGGCGTTGTCGGTGCCGCCGAAGTACTGCGCAGCGCGTGTCAGCCGGTTCGCGCACGCGGCCGGGTCGCTGAACGTGCGGCAGGCGCGGACGAGGGAGGCGTGCGGGACGGGTTGGTGGACGCCGTCGCTGGTCAGCAGTAACCGGCGGCGCGGCCCGGTGGTGGTGATGTGGCCGATGGTGCTCTCGTCGGCGGTGACCACGGAGCTGGTGACGACGTTGTCCCGCCGGGCGGCCAGCTGTTCGAGGTCCTGCGGCCGGTCGAGGTAGTGCTCGGCGAGGCTGTCGCGCAGGTGCTGTCCTTCGGTGTGGTCGACGGTGAGCTGGGTGAGGACGCCCGCGTCGGCGTCGTACTGGTAGGCGCGGCAGTCCCCGACCCACGCGATGTCCCACCCGCCCCCGTGCTCGCGGGGGCGAGGGGTGGCGACGACCATGACGGTGTCGCCGTCGTGGACGGCGGCGAGGGTGGCGGCCGCGGCGAGCAGCCCGGCGACGGCGCCGCGGTCGGCGGCGACATAGGCAGCGGTCGCGGCTGCGCTGCCGGCGGCGTGCGCGGCGAGCGAGGAATCGCCGATGCCGTCGGCCAGTGCCCAGCCGTGGCGGGCGCCGGCGAGGGAGACGTGGGTGCCGGTGGCGTCGGCTTGGTGGGTGCGGCCGCCGATGCGTAGCGCACTGCCGGGCAGGTAGGTGGGGTGGTCGGCGGCGTAGCGGCGGTGGTGGCGGGCCAGGGTGCGGGCGTCGCGGTGGGATTCGGCGATCTCGGCCCAGCCGCACCGGCAGGTCGCGTGGGTCCAGGCCGGGCCGGGCGGCAGCGGGGCATACGGCCAGACGGGGTGGTGCCCGGCGGCGTAGGTGCTGGTGCGGTGGATGGTGTCGAAGACCGGCGGAAGGTGCGGATGCATCGAAAGACTCCGTTCACGCGCGGGGCTCGCGGCGAGCCCGGCGGGAGGCAGGGCGACGGGGCGGACAGGAGCTGGGGCGGGCCCGGCAGTGCAGCGCGAGCCCGCCCCTGGCGACGAACCGGGTGCGGCGACGGTCCGGGCGGCTAGATCGCGGCGCCGATCAGCTCCGCCTCGGCCTTGGTGTCCTGCTCGACCGGTTCCGGACCGGTGCCGGCGGCGTCGTCGCCATCGGCGTGGTCGGTCTCTGTGCCGCTCTGGTCGTCCGCGCCCGCGTCGTCGACGCCGTCGTCGAGGTCGTCGACCACGGCGGTGCGGGCCTCGATCTCGGCGTGGTCGGCGTCGTCCGGGACCTCGGCACCGTCGGCCTCGTCACCCTCGGCGGTCGTGCCGCCGTCGCTCGGCGGGTCGGTGGCGAGGTCTCCGAGCTGCGCGGCGATGACCTCCTGCTCGGATTCGGGGTCGATCACCTTCTGCTCGACGTCGGAGGCCGGGTAGCCCCAGCCGATGATCGCGGCCATGTACGCCTGGGCGGAGTCCCACGGGGTGCGCCAGGTGTTGCGGGAGAGGTCCGCCTCGATCGCGCAGAGGGTGAGGAACAGGTCGTAGAGGGTGGCCTTCCCCGCGGTGGGGGCCTTGGCGACCTTGGCGGTCAGGTCGGCCAGCGTGGCCCCGACCTGCAGGCCGATCAGCTTCATGGCCAGCGGGTGGTTGCGCTCGAACGCGCGCCGCAGCTCGTAGCCGCCGTGCGCCTTCTGCAGCGCCAGGAACAGCTGCGCGCCCTGCGGCGCGGTCTTGCGCTGCACCAGCCCGGCGAGCCATTCCCGGCGCGGCGCCGCGGAGGCGTCCCAGTCCTTGTTGTTCTGGATCACCCACTTGCGGATGATCGCCGCCTTCCGGCGGTCGAGTTCGGCGGCGGCGTGGGCGGCACGCGCGGCCGCGACCTCATCGGCCGCGTCCTCGTCCTCGGCCGCGGCCTCGTCGTCGGACGATTCGTCGTCGACCGCGGTGCCGGTGATGGTGGACGCGGGGGTGAAGTCCGCGCGGCCGGCCGGGGCGTAGCTGAGGGCGTGGCCGTGGGTGAGGAAGTCGGCGCAGCCGTAGACGGCCACCGGGATCTGGTTGCCCTGCTCGTCGTGGTGGTCGGTCTCGATCCAGGCGCCGTGTCCCGGGCAGGACGCGTGGTCCTCGGCGCTCAGCTCGGTGTGGGGTTCGTCCTCGGGGGTGGGGCGCAGCCGGTCCAGCGACCGCGCGTCCCCGTCGTGCCCGGGCAGGCTGTCGTCGAAGATCGTGACGCCCGCGGCGGTGAGTTCCTCGGTGAGGTCCTCGGTCAGGGCCGCGAGCCGCTGCTTGTCGGCGCGTTCGGTGCGCTTGCGCTCGGCGAGCTGGGCGAAGTTGTTCGGCGCCGTACGCGCGGTGAGGATGAGTTCCTTGGCGGTGTCGGTGTCGCCGGTTTCGTCGAATTCGGCGATGACCGCGGCCTGCAGCAGATCGAGGTCGTAGCGTTCGGCGGCCTTGAGCGCCAGTTCGCTCTGCCCGGCCTGCAGGACGTTCTCGACGTAGGTCTTGCCCTTCGTGCCCAGAGCGAGCTTGCGGGCGATCCCGGCGGGCTTGAGGTTGAACGCGGCGAGCTGCTGCAGCGCGCGAGCGGTGTCGGCCAGGGTCAGGGACCTGCGCAGGGCGGGGTCGTTCTCGATGAGCTGGTTGACGATCCGCTCGATGGTGGCCTTGCGCTCGTCGGCCGGCGGCGGGGTCTTCATCCAGACCGGTACGGTGCAGCCGGCTTCGCGGGCGTTGAGGACGCGGCGCTGCCCTTCGGTGACCACGATGGCGCCGGTGTCGTAGTCGCGGTAGCCGTTGACCGCGGTCTTGACGCCGTGGGTCTTGAAGTTCGCCGTGGTGTCTTTGTCGGCTTCGGCGTTGTCGGTGCGCACGTTCTCGGCGAGCAGCACCGTGTGCGGGTCGACGTGCTGGACGGTGTCGATCTCGGTGTCCCACGTCGCGTGCAGCGCCGCGCGTTCGGTGTCGGGCAGCTCGTCGAGCGGGGTGTCCTCGACGTCGGTCGAGGACGTGTCGCCGTCGGAGGCGGCACCGTCCAGGTCGGACGGTGGGAGGTCGGTGTCCGGTGTGGTCGTGGGGTTGTCGGTGTCGCGCTGGGTCGGCAGATCCATCGTGCTGGTCACGAAGGTGCTCCTTCACACGGGCCGGCCGGTCACCGGAGTCGAATCCGGTGACCGGCCACGAACCCCGCACCACCTCCTTCTCCATCACCGCGTCGCGGTGAAGGAGAAGCGGAGTGCGGGCGTCCCGGTCGGGACGCACTCGCCCCAGCGGGGCCGCCCGCGTCGGCGGCAAGCCCGCACCAACCGCACGACCGGCAGCAGAGATCGTGATCGGGCGGGCTTCCGCTGACGCCAGGCTCCGCTAGAGTGCGTCGGCCCCGACCGGAACACCCGCAACCGCTTTCTCAGCGCAGCAACGCTTTCCTCACCTTCCGCTCAGGCCCCGTCGCAGCGGGCTTGTCGCCATCGGGCTCTTGCCCACACCTCACCTGTTGGTGCAACTCACCTCGGAGCCGGATTCCGCAGCAGGCCCAGCATTCCGCTGCGGTGGGAGAGCGTCAGCCAGATATCGGCGATGTCCGGGTGCGCCCGGCCGTCCAGGTCGGCACGTGTCCAAGCCAGCCGCAGGCACCGCACTGCCGTGCGGTACGTAATCCGGCCCTGCTGGATCGCATCATCCAGCTCCCGTACTGCCTTGGCGGGAAGGCCGGCGACGACTTTCGTATAGCCGATCTTGGCGCCGGGTTCCGGTGCGGCACCCCATCGGTAGCGCGCGCGTTCCCGGGCTCGGGCGACACTGTCGCGCAGCGACTCCAGGGACGGCAGCGACGGATCGGGCTAGGCGACGGTGACCTCCTGCAGGAACAGGTCGACGCGGTCGAGCAGCCACAGCGGGATCCGGGCGAGGTAGCGCGCACGCTGCGCCGGGGTGCAGCGGCACGTCTTGGTCCGGACGCTGCCGCAGAGGCAGTCGCGGGCGGTGAACACCATGCGTGCGCCGGCCGGGCGGGTTTCGGCGCCTGCTGCGGCGGTGATGCCGATCGTGCCGTGTTCCAGCGCCGGGCGCAGCACTTCGACGATGCGGGCGGAGAACTCGGTGAGGTTCTCGACGGTCAGGACGCCGCGGTGGGCCAGCGTCAGCAGTCCCGGGCGACTGAGTGATCTGGCTACCGCGGCGATCGTGTCGTCGGGCAGCAGGGAAACTCCGGGCGGCCGGAGGTGCTCGCTGCGGTCAGGGGCAGGTTCGCCGGCCAGGAAGCGCCACGTGCTGGCCTCGAGCGCCTCGGTGTCGGAGAGGTCGGTCATCAGCGCCCGGATCAACCGTGGCAGCAGGAGGACCGGGGTGCCGGGAGCCGCGACGTGCAGGGTGTGGTGACCGCCGGCCGCGGCAACTGCGGCGGCCCGGACCGCCGTCGGCGACAGCCGGGCCCAAGCTTCAGGACTCCACGACGCGGTAGGCGATGCTCCTTCGCGCGATTCGGGCCGCCCGGCCGGGGTGGGTCCTTCTCGCAGCCAGCTGACCAGGTCGTTCAGGCAGGCGACGGGGACGGTGGTGAGGCCGGGGACGTCGCGGGCTTCGGCAGCGTTGGCGGCAGGCACAACCAGGTGGATGAACCCGGCCTCGGCGGCCGCGATCGCCCGCGTCCGCAGCTCGGGAACCGGGCGGACGGTGCCGTCGAGACCGAGTTCGCCGATCAGCGCCGTTGCAGTCAGCCGCCGCGCCGGCACCGCCTCGGTGACCAGCAGCGCCGCGGCCGCGGCGGCGAGATCGACGTCGGAGCGCGGGTGCGCGGTGGACGCGGTCAGGTGCACGACACCCTCAGGCCACGACAGGTCGCTGTTGCGGATGGCCGGGCGCACCCGGTCGCGGGTCTCACGCGAGACCGTCAGGCTGAGGCCGTGCACGCGCAGCGTGGCGTCACCGACGCCGAGGTTGGCGCGGATGTCGACGATCCGGGCCTGGGAGCCGCTGTCGAGGGTGACCACACGGGTAAGGGCCTTCATGGTGTCGTCCTTCCGGGGAGAAGAAAGGACTCCGGCGCCAGGGAGGGCGCCGGAGTCCGGGGGTGTGCGGCGGCTGCGGCGACGGAGGTCAGCGGCAGCTGTCGGGCGCGGCGGGCGCGGTGTGGTCGGCGGCGGCGCGTTCACCGACGAGCGCGGCCAGGGCGAGCGCGTTCTCGACGGTGGCGTCGATGCTGAACCGCACCCGGCGCTGGCGGCCACGCCAGAACGGCTGCAGCACCTGCGCGGTCGCGAATAGCGGCTGACCGTAGGCACCGACCGACACGGTGTTCGCCCCGGCCGCCGGGGTGGTGCCGAAGCCCGCCCCGATCGCGGCGAGAACGCTGGAGAGGTCGGCGGCGTCGCTCGCGCGCCGGTGCGCCAGGTCCCGGGCTGCAGCGATCAGCTCGACCACGTTCGGGATCAGCCGCCGGGCCAGGTCCTTGCCGACTGCGACGGCGGGGCGGGCCCGTGCCACGGTCGCTGACGGCCGGACCATTCCGGTGGGCTGATGGGGGCTGAGTTCGGAGTCCAGCCAGGCTTCCAGCACCAGACGCTCCCCCGATCCGCTGGAGGAGACGGTCACGCCGATCCACCCGCCGTCGGGGCCGACGAGCGCCGCGTCTTCACCGACTCGGCGAGAGGTGACGGCACGCCACGGCTCGCCGAGAACCTCCGCGACCGCACGCAGATACGGCATCAACTCGTTCGACATCTCCTGGGTCTCCTTTCGATCGGGCGGTGCGCCGATCCGGTTGCCAGTGCCGTGGTCGCGGCGATCCGGCGTCCCGGGTGGCACGTCGTGGAGCCGGTGACAGCGCGGACCGGGGCCACGGCGGCGCTGCACCTGGGCCGCACGGGCGAGCAGCAGGCAGCCGCCGTGGTCCCGGGCGGCGCTACCGTGGGCCTGCGGACGTACCCGACTGGTCGTCGCCGGCCGCTGTGGTCGGCTGGGTGCCGGTACGGCGGGCGGCGCGGGCAGCCTCGACACCGGCCTGCCAGCGGCTCCACCGGCGCCCGGCCTGGCGGGCCTTGAAGTGCGCGATGTTGTTCGCCGGGATCCCGACCGGGGTCGGTCCGAGTACGGCCAGCAGGTCGGATTCCTCTTGGGAGTGCCAGCCGGCGGCGGTGATGGATTGTTCGTCGGGGAAGACGTCGGCGACCCGGTCCACGTCTGGGTCCAATGTGGAGCCTTGGGTGCCGCCGTAGGAGTAGACCCACCAGAAGTTCCGTGGCGGGTTCGGCTCTACCAGGTCCCGGAACGCGGCGACTTCTTTGGTGTAGGCGTAGAACCGGGTGCGTTGGCGTGCATGCATGATGTCCAGCCACGCCGTGAGGTATTGGCGGGAGTAGAAGTCACCGCTGTCGTGGATCCGTACCCACGCATCGATGAACCGCTTGTGCGACAACTCATCCAGCATCGCGTGCTGCCAGCCGGGCAGGTCGTCCAATGTCCAGCGCAGGTTTTCCTGGTGCCGCGCTTTCACCTGAGGGAAGAGGTAGGTGCCGTTGCGGGCGTAGCAGGCTTGCGCACAGATTCCGGCCGAAGGGCAGGCATTGTAGTTGCGGCCGTCCGGTAGCTTCCCGGCGAAGGCGGGTAGGGACCAGTTCCAGATCCCGAGCCGCTTCAGTTCGCGGTTCTGCCGCAGCAGCGTCATCGTGTCCACCGTCCTCATGCCACTCGATGCATGGGGAGGCCACACCAAGATCCGGTTCCTTCCAATGTACACCCGCTATGTGACGGCGACGAGACTCCAGCGGCCACGGGGTTGGACTGTCCTATCCAGAGTGATTAGCCGATGATGATCAGGGCAGCTCGGCGAGGTCGTGGCGGCTGGGCGCCCAGTCCGAAAACGTCCACTTTTCTACGGCTGGACCTGACCGAGGAGGTCGAGCGCTGCGGTTTGCCGTCGGGGCGTTACTGCATCGCCGGTGTCCTGAGTGGAGGGAGTGGACACCAGTCGAGCTGCCCGAGCGCTTGACTGGAGCCCTGAAGAAACCGGGCCGACACCCGGCACGACGGCCCGTGGGGGACGACGGTGGCCGGTCGCAACGACGACCCGAACGACGCCTTGCCGGCTGCCTGTGCCGCCTCGTTCGCGGCTCCTTATCGCCGATCGATGTGATGTGGGCACGTTGGCGTGGGGTGTTGTTGCGCCCTGTGCGGCGCACAGTAAGGTGCGAGTGGGGCACGTTCCGTCACATTGGCGGGACCTGGAGTAGGGGGATGGATGCGTGGCTTTCTGATGCCGTCATGACTGCGCCCAGGCGGGATGTGCGGTTGATGCAGCAGCAGGCCAGCGAGCTCGACGCGCGGCTGGGCGCCGCCCGGCACGCCGCCGGCTCGGGGGACCGGCTGGTCACCGCCGTGGTCACGGGTCAGGGGAAGCTGCTCGACCTGCGAATCGAGGACCGGGCGCTGCATGGCGCGCACGCTCAGCGGGTTGGCCTGAGCATCGTCGAAGCCATCCGCGCTGCGCGCGCCGCTGCCAGCGCTGCAGCGCTTCCGCAGCTGAACGCCCTGTTCGGCAAAGTCCCCCCACCGATCCCTCCGGCTGCCCCTGCGCGGCCGGCGGCGGCGGCGACGCCGGCCCGGCGCGAGGCCGAGCCGGTGGAGGAAAACTTCGAGGAGCTGGACTTCCTGACCGACGAGCCGGAGCCGGGCGGTGGACGCTGGTGATAACCGAGGAACAGCTGCATTACCTGGCTAAGGAAATCGACGCGCGGGTGGCTGCGGTGGAGCAGGCAGCCAAGGCCGGTGAGGCGTTGCCGCTGGTGCTCGACATCGGTGCCGGGCTCGGCACCGTGACCGTGGACGGGCTCGGTGGCCTGGTGTCGGTCGATCTCGTCCGTGACGCGGTCGCCGGGCAGACCGGCACCAGCCTCGCCGGGCACGTCCTGCGCGCGATCGCCGGCGCCGAGGCAGCAGCGGCCGCCCGGCGCACGGCGATGATCGATGAGGCCGGGCGGGTGGTCCGATGAGCGAGGGCAACTTCAGCAACCCGTTCGGCACCGCCGCGGCCGGCTCCGGCTTCGAGGTCTATCCGCAGGCGTTGCGCGCGGCCACCGACGACGTCTTCGCTGCCCGCGACAAGGTCACCAAGTTCGGCCAGGAGGACCTGGGCCGGGTGAGCCTGAACGACAGCGACGTCGGCATGCTGGGGACCCAGGCCGGGGTCGTCGACATGTTCAACGCCGCCATCGCCCACATCCGCGACAAGACCGGCCGGGGCGCGATGCAGCTGGGGCAGTTCGCCGAAGCGCTGGACAAGGCGGCCGACTACTACGACACCCAGGACGAGGCGGACTTCAAGCGTCTGCGCGACCTGGAGAAAGGCGCGGGCTGACCCGTGAGCGCACCCACCGCCACGCCGGCGGCGCCGCAGCCGTATCCCGACGACGCGGACGAGAAGATCCGCAAGATTGCTGAGCTGCTCGGCCGCGACGGAATCATCCGCCTGCTCGACGACGTCCGCAACAAGCTGCTCGGCAACGCCTTCCAGCTGCAGGACATGGCCATGGAGTTCGCGAAAAACCACACCCTCGCCGACGCCGCCGACGACATCGACAACGCCGTCCAGGCGGTGGCCGGCACCTGGACCGGGCGCGCCGCCGCCCAGTTCACCACCTACGCCGGCAACGTCGGGAAAGCACTCGGCGACCAGCAGGACGTGGTCGGCAGCATGTCCGGGATTCTCTCCGGGATCGCCGGCTGCGTGATCGAGACCTACAGCAAATCCATCGAGTTCATCGGCACCTGCGCGGTGGAGCTCGGCAAGCTCGGGTACAAGATGATCGTCGCGATCGCGACCGCCGAGATCCCGATCGTCGACATCTTCACGTCCAAAGAAGTCATCGACGCGGTCATGGATGCGTTCGCGAACCTCGTCACGTCCATCAACGGGTTGTTCGCCCAGGCCGTGTCCACGTTGGGTGACTTCCGTGCCCAGGCCACCGCGCTCGTGCAGGGCGACACCGACTTCCCCGACCTGCCCCCGATGCCGGCCAACTCCGGAATGGACAACGAAAAGCAATGGCGCGTCGACCCGACGGCAGCTCCCGCATGAAGACCCGGGCCCTCGGCTGTGCCGCGCTCGTGTCGATCAGCCTCCTCACCGGGTGTGGCCCGTCGACACCCGAACGCGTGCTGGCCCAGCCGCCAGCCCCGGCCCAGACCGGTGCGCCACTACCACTCGACCAGGTCGGCGAACCCCTTGACCTGGCCAAGTTCGACGCCGACCCGTGCAGCCTGCTGACGAAAGACCAGGTAGCCGCTGTCGTCGCCGATCCGCCCGGCGAAGTGAACGCGTTCAGGAAGGCCACCGCGCCCCTCTACGGCTGCTCCTGGGTCGCACCACTCGGCGCGAACGCCACCGCGTCGAAACCGGCCAAGAGCCCGCGGACCCTCACCGAGCTGGCGGAGTCGCCGGCGCGGAAAGCCGACATGTTCGAACCGTGGATCGAAACGTCGATCGATGGCCTGCCGGCCATCGTCTACCACCAACGCGGCAGCACCGACGACTGCTCGGTAGCCGTCCAGGCCACCGACCAGCAGATGCTGACCTTCGAGATCATCGGCAAGGACCTGCCCCGCAACTACTGGGCCGACGACCGATGCGGCGGGGTCGCGAAAATGGCCGAAGCGGTCATCGGCAACCTCCGCCAGAACCGTTGACGTGTGAATTCAACCAGGCGGCCCCTTCGCCCTGCCAGGCCCGGCGACTAGTGCGTTCGCCGTTGACCGAGCGGCACGAATGGGCGCTCATGCGAAGGCAGCGTGATCGGCTCAAGCGTATTTGCCTCGCGGTGGAGGTGCATATCGCGTCATGATGCCGGGGCGCGGACCGGTGTGTCGTTCCGGCTCGCCGGCGATGACGGCGGAAGCGCCGCGGCGGTCAAGGCGCGCTCCGGCCTGCCTCCACTGCTGGCCAGGAATAGCGAGCCAGCCGCGGTACTGCTCCAGCTCCGGCAGCAACCCGACCGCCGCGGACCGGACTTCGGATCGTGCTTCCTCGGCGAACTGCTCGACCAGCTGCACCTGGGCATCGCCAGCGGAATGACGTGCTCGGCGCCGGCGTCGTCTCCGATCCGGCGCACGATCGTTTGTCGAGTCAGTTCTCCGTGGTGCCGGCGTCTCGGCGCAGTGCCGTGAAGAGGTCCTCCGCCGTTGCGTGGTCGGTCGCCGCAGCGCGCTCGTCGCCCCGGGCGGCGGCGGCCGTCGCCCGGGAAGCGTGGACGCGGGCCGTCAGGTACGGCGATTCCGCCGCCTCGGCCAGGCCGAGTGCTTCCTCGAGCGTCGCCGACGCCTCCGGCCAGGCGCCGCGCGCGGCCGCGGCGGCTCCCAGGACACGCAGCGCTTCGGTCCGGGCGATGCCGTGCTCGATGGCCGCCGCCCGGGTAGCCGCGGCCCTCGCCGTCCGGGCCGCCGTCACCGGGTCGCCCGCGGCGAGCTGGGCCTCGGCGAGGAACGGCAACGCGTCGGTCAGCTGCCACGTGTGCTCTCCCGGGAGGTCGAGCAAGGGTGTCAGCCTGGCCACTCCGCGCTCCGGCCGTCCCGTGCGGACGTCGCTCTCGACCAGCTGCGCGGTCGTGTTGCGGACGAGATCGATGTTGTCGCTGTCGCGGCCCAGCCGGATCACCCGCGTCAGGTCCTCGCGCGCGGCGTCGTGCCTGCCGCACGCCGAAAGCAGTGTGCCCCGGCCGATCAGGGCCATCGACTCGCACATCGGCGAGCTGCCGTGGCTGGCCAGCTCGAGCGCGCGGTCGAAGCGCCGCAACGCCAGCCGCCAATGCCCGAGGTAGGTCGCGCTGGCGCCGAGGTTGCACACCGCGCGGCTGAGCAGCTCGCGGTCGCCGAGCTCCTCAGCCAGCTGCAGGATCCGCGCGTACTGCCGGTCGGCGCGGACCAGGTCGCCGCGGTAGTGATGGACGACCGCGACGCCGGTCAGGGCCCGGACGACGATTTCCCGGTCGCCGCACAGTTCCGCGGTGGCGGCGGCCGTGTGCAGGTCGGCGAGCGCGGCCGCGTTCCGGCCGAGCAGCCGCGTCGCGAGCCCGCGCCGCAGGTGGCCGCCGGCGAGGCCGTGGTCGTCGCCGGCGGCCGTCGCGGCGGCGATCGCGGCCGTGCAGACGTCGACGGTCTCCCGGTAGCGAGTGCTCTGGTAGAGGTTCGCCGCCCGGGCCAGCTGGAGCCGCACGGTGGACTCCTCCGGGCGGTCGTCGGCGAGGGTCGGGGCGAGCAGGGCCAGCCCTTCGCGCGGGGTGCCGCGCTGATAGTGGAAGTGGCCGATGCGGGCGATCACCATCCGGCGCCGCTCTTCGTCACCGTCTTCGCGATAGCCCAGCAGCGCGCGCTCGGCGGCGGCGAGCGCGGCGTCGTAGCGCCCGGCCGCCGCGAGGGCGTTCGCCAGGTCTTCGGCGGCCTCGGCGACGGCCGTGCGCGGCCCGGTGCGCTCCAGCAGCGCCACGAGGTCGCCGAGGTGCTGGGCCGCGGCGTCGTGCGCGGCCTGCCGGCCGGCCTGCTCGGCCGCGTGCCGCAACGTCTGGGCGGCCCGCTCCGGGTCCTGGGCGTGCGTGTAGTGGTACGCAGCCGCCGCGCGGGACCCGCCGGGCGCCGGGCCGAGCGCGTCGGCCAGCCGGCGGTGCAGCACGTGCCGCCGGCTCGGCTGCAGGCCGGCGTTGATCACCTCGGCGACCAGCTCGTGGGTGAGACGGACGCCGTCGGCGTTCTCGTCGAGCAGCCGCACAGCGTGCGCGGGCGCCAGGACGTCCGGCACGTCATCCGGGTCGAGGCCGGCCGCCGCGGCGAGCACGGCGACCGACAGCCGGTGCTGCCCCACCGCGAGCACGGTCAGCACGTCGACGGTCGGCGGCGGCAGCGACCCGAGCTGCCGCCGCACGGCGTGCGCCAGCCCCCACGGCAGCTCGCCGGCCGCGTCGTGCCCGCCGCCGAGCGCGTGGCCCAGCTGCACCAGGAACAACGGCAGGCCGCCGGCCAGCCGCAGCACCCGGTCGCGGGCGGGAGCGTCCACACCTTCGCCGGCGCACTTGTCCAGCAGGACCCCGGCGTCGGCCTCGGCGAGCGGGGCGAGGGGCAGCCGGGCGAGCAGGCCGTGGCGGACCAGGTCGAGCAGCGCGTCGGCCAGCGGGCCCGACGGCGCCGTCTCGGTGTCGCGGTAGGCCGCCAGGAACCGCACGCGACCGGGTGGCAGGTCTTGCAACAGCGAAACGAGCAGGGCGAGCGCGTCCGGGCCCGCCCAGTGCAGGTCGTCCAGGACGACGAGCGCGCCGGTCCGCTCGCTCAACGCGCCGAGGAACCGGGCGGCCTCGGCGAACAGGACGCGCCGGTGCGGCCGGGCCGGCGCCGGCTCGCCGGTGCCCATCTCGGGCAGCAGCCACGCCAGCCCGCCGACGGGCGGGCCGCCGGCGCGCGGGTGGTCCCGGACGCGGCGGGCGAGGGCGTCGGCGACCGGGGCGTAGGGCTCGGCGCCGTGACGCGGGCAGCTCGCGGCCAGAACGACCATCCCGCCGGCGCGGGCGCGGGCCGACGCCTCGGCCAGCAGCCGCGACTTCCCGATGCCGGTCTGCCCGGTCAGCACCAGCAGCGGCGGGCCGGCGCCGGCGACGTGGTCGTGGACTATTGCGCGTTCGGCACCCCGGCCGACGAGGTCGGGCTCGGCGGGGATCGCCGGGGCCCGGCCCTCGTGCCGTTCGAGCCGGCTGCGGCGGGCCGCGTCGAGCAGCTCCGCGCGGTCGGCTTCGGGCAGGTCCAGGCCGTCGGCGAGCAGCTGGACGGTGACCCGCCGCGGGTGCCGGTCCCCGCGTTCGAGGTTGCCGACGCCGCGGGCGCTCAGCCCGCAGCGCTGCGCCAGCTGCTCCTGCGTGAGCCCGGCCGCGCGGCGCAGCCTGACCAGCGTCATCCCGAACGACGCGGTGTCCGGCATGGGCGCCTCCTCCGGTGGTGATCGCCTTCCCCCATGGTCGCTCCGGGCGTGGCCGCCGCTGCACCCCCCGAACGTCGGGTCCGGACCGGAACAACGCCGGCTTGTTCCGCTTGTTCCTGGTTAGCGCGCCCGGCCGTGCCGTCCACTGGCTGCCGCCGTGAGGCACCGAACGAGGAAGGACCCGCAACGATGCGTGTTTCGAAGACCATGAGAGGGCTGGCCGGCGCCGGCGCGGCTCTCGCGCTGGGCGCCGGGGTGATGGCGACGTGCGCGCCGGCCGCCATCGCCGCCGCCGGGCCGCAGCTGGCCGCGGCCTCGTGCGCCACCGCACCCGCCGGGCACGCCAAGTGCCAGGTCGTGCGGCTGGTAGCGCCGGGCGCGGACCGCCCCGCCGCCGCCATGAGCCCCACCGACCTGCAGAAGGCCTACGGCGTCACCGGCCTGAAGAGCGGCGGCACGACCGTCGCGATCGTCGACGCCTACAACGACCCCGGCATCGAAAAGGACCTCGGCGACTTCCGCTCGCGCTGGGGACTCCCCGCATGCACCAAGGCCAGCGGCTGCCTGACCGTCGTCGGCCAGGACGGCACGAGCACGCTGCCCACCCAGACCGACTCCGGGTGGGCCACCGAGATGGCCATCGACGTCGACGCCGTCAGCGCGCTGTGCCCGGACTGCAAAATCCTGCTCGTCGAAGGCAACACCAACGACGACGGCGACCTGGTCACCGCGGTCGACAGCGCGGTCCGGCTGGGCGCGAAGATCGTCTCGAACAGCTATTCCGACCACGAGAACGCCGTTCCCTCCGACTCCGAGACCCACTACAACCACCCCGGCGTCGCGGTACTGGCCGCCACGGGTGACGCGGGCACCGAAAGCGGCGGCCAAACCGACTACCCGGCCAGCTCGCCGGAGGTCGTCGCGGT
>NZ_JAJPWN010000039.1:0-16456 GCF_046549135.1 Amycolatopsis sp. lyj-23
CGGTGTTCAGGTTTTTCTTGGTCGACGAACCAAATACCGGAGACCTCACCCATTTCGGCCGACGACACGCCCAGCACCGCCAACTCCAGCTCAACCCGCCGGAGACAACTTCGATACAGGCCCTAGGTGGCGCGCGCCCGGCCGGAGGTCGCGCGCAGGCTTTCCAGGTGCCGCCGGAGGACGGCTTCCGCTCGAGCTGGTGGCCCGGGAGGTCTTCGGGGCGCCGGGCGAGGCCCGGCCGATGACGTTGTCCATCGGCGTGAGCCTCCTCGGCGAAGCCCTCGTCGTGGCCCGGCGGGCGAAGGCGACCGGACTGCCCTACGCCCCGCCGAAAGCCCGCGGCTAGAGCTTTTCCACCTGCCGCACCAGCAGCTCGATCTCGTCCTCGGTGTTGTAGTAGTGCACCGACGCGCGGACCAGGTCGGGCAGGGCGCGCGCGGTGAAGTCGTACTGCGCCGACGTCCGCGTGGACAGTGACGTGTTGATGTTCGCCTCCGCCAGCCGCGCCTTGATCTCCGCGGCCGGGGTGCCGTCGACGCTGAACGTGACCAGGCCGCACTTGCGCGCCCCGGCGTCGTGGACGCGCGCGCCCGCCTCGGTGAGCCGCTCGCGCAAGGTGGCGGCCAGTGAAGCCACGCGCGCTTCGATCGCCGGAAGACCCCACTCGAGGGCGTAGTCGACCGCCGCGCCGAGGCCGCACACCGCCGCGAAGTCCCGCTCCCACACCTCGAAGCGCTTGGCCGTCGGGTCGACGACGTACTCCGTCGGCGACTCCCAGCTCGCCGAGTGCAGGTCGAGCATCGCCGGCTCGAGCCGCTCGCGCAGCCGCGGGTGCACGTACAGGAACCCGGTGCCGCGCGGGCCGCGCAGGTACTTGCGGCCGGTGCCCGAAAGCGCGTCGCACTTCAGGCGCGTGACGTCGAGGTCGAGCTGGCCCGCCGACTGGCACGCGTCCAGCAGGAACGGGATGCCGGCCGCCTCGGCGACCGCGCCGATCTCCTCGGCCGGGTTCACCAGGCCGCCCTGGGTGGGGACGTGGCTGACGGCGATCAGCTTGACGTCGCCGTCGACGCGCCGCCGCAGCTCTTCGACGTCCAGCTGCCCGGACTCGTCGTCGCCGATCACTTCGACGACCGCGCCGGTGCGCCCGGCGACCTGCAGGAACGCGATCGCGTTGCTGGCGTACTCCGCCCGCGAGGTCAGGATCCGGTCGCCGCGGCCGAACGGCAGCGCGTAGAACACCGCCTGCCAGGAGCGGGTCGCGTTGTCGGTGAGCGCGATGTCGTCGGAGCCGGCGCCGAGCAGCCGGGCCACCGACGCGTACACCGCGTCCAGGCGATCCGCGGCCGCCGCGGCCGCTTCGTAGCCGCCGACCAGCGCTTCGTGGCGCAGGTATTCGACGACGGTGTCGGTCACGACGGCCGGCGGCAGCGCCGCGCCCGCGTTGTTGAAGTGGACCACCTCGGCGCAGCCCGGGGTCTCGCGGCGGGCGCGTTCGACGTCGAAGCTCATGTCAACTGAATACAGTAGATAGCTACTGTATGCAATACTGCCCGGCATGGCCCGCACCCCGTTGCGCAGCGACCTCATCGAGCAGATCACCGCCCGCGTGCTCGACCGGCGGCTCGCCGCCGGCGCCCGCGTCAACGAGGTGCACCTGGCCCGCGAGCTGGGCGTCAGCCGGACGCCGCTGCGGGAGGCGCTGATCGGGCTCGCCGACCGCGGCCTGCTGGTCTCCGCGCCGGGCCGCGGGTTCCTCGTGCCGCCGTTCGACCCGGACGAAGCCCGCCGGCTCTACCCGCTGGTGGCCGAGCTCGAAGCCCTCGCGCTGCGCTGGACGTCGCCGCTGGAGCTGGCCGGGTTGCCGGACGAGCTCGACGCCGTCGCCGCCGAGATGACCCGCGCCCTCGCCGAGGGCGGTGATCTGTCCGCTTTGGACGATCGGTGGCACGCGCTGCTGCTGTCACGCTGCCCGAACCCGCACCTGCTGCGGCTGGTCGAGCAGACCAAGCCGCTGCTCAAGCGGTACGAGTCGGCCTACTTCGCCGGCGAAGGCCACGCGGGCGAAAGCATCGGCGAACACCGCCGCATCGCCGCGGCCCTGCGCGACGGCGACCTGGCCACCGCGTCTTCGGTGCTCGTCGCCAACTGGGTCAAGGCCCTGGCGTACCTGGGGAAGGACGGAAGATGATCATCGCGCACCTGAGCGACCTGCACCTCGACGGCGGACCGCGTGCGGAAGAGCGCGTCGCGGCCGTGCTGCGCTACCTCGGCGGCCTGGCGAAGCCGGTGGACGCGGTCGTCGTCACCGGCGACATCGCCGACCACGGCACGGCCGAGGAGTACGCGCGCGCCGCCGAACTGCTGACGCACCCGGCGCCGGTGCTCGTGTGCCCGGGCAACCACGACGTCCGGGCGGCCTTCCGCACCGGCCTGCTCGGTCTGCCGGCGTCCGACGGCCCGATCGACCTGGCCCAGGAGGTCGGCGGCGTGCTGTTCGCGCTCTGCGACTCGACGATCCCGGGCCGAGGCGCGGGCTTCCTCGCTGACGAGACCCTGGCGTGGCTCGACGGCGTCCTCTCCGGCGGCGACGGCCCCGCGTTCGTCGCGTTCCACCACCCGCCGGTGGAGGTCGGCGTCCCGCTGGTGGACGCGATCCGCCAGGCCGGCGAGGACCGGCTGGCGGCCGTGCTCGGCCGCCACCCGCGGGTCGCCGCCCTGCTGGCCGGGCACGTGCACACGGGCGCGTCGACGACGTTCGCGGGGGTGCCGCTGCGCATCGCGCCGGGCGTCGTTTCGGGCAGCCTGCTCCCGGTCGAGCCGGGCGCGGACCGCGGCTGGGCCGACGGCGGCCCGCTGGAGTACGACCGCCCGCCGGCCCTGCTGCTGCACGTCCTCCACGACGACGGCCGGGTCACCAGCCACCACCGGACGGTCCCGCTCTGAGCCCCGCTGTGGTCCGGGGCGCGGTCAGCTGCTGAACACCGGCAAGGTGATCCGCGACGGCCGCCCGGCGTCGTGGAACACCTCGAAGCGGTTCGGCTTTCCCCGCACCGCCGACGTGACGGGCTCGTCCGTCCCGTGGTTGCGGGCGAACCGCGGGAACGCGCCGCCCGCCACCTGCACCCGCAGGCGGTGGCCGCGGCGGAAGCGGTAGGCCGTCGGGTCGAGCGTCACCTCCGCCGTCACCACGCCGTCGGCGTCCGCCGCGGGGGAGCCCGGGCGCACCCGCAGGATCCCGTCCGTCACGTTGCGGGACACGCCGCCGGCGTCGACGTCGCAGAGCCGGACGTAGACGTCGGCGTGCCCGAGTTCGGTGCGCACGTGCACGGTCGCCGCCACTTCGCCGATGACGTCGAGGTCCGACGGCAGCGGCTCGCCGGTGAACACGAGCACGTCCGGCCGGGCCTCGACCGCCTGGTTGTCCCGCTGCTTCCACTCGCCCATGAGCAGCGGGCCGCCGACCGCCGGGGTCGGGTCGGCCGGGTCGTAGGTGAACGTCGTCGGCCGGGCCTCGCCGGTGACGGTCTCGCCGAGGCCGCCGATCGGCCGCAGGTGCGCCGCGGTCGCCGTCGAGGGCGGCGGCCACGACTCGAAGTCCAGCCACGTCCCGGCGTTCTGCAGGAACAGCCGCACCGGGGACCGCTGCAGCTGCGTCCGGTCGCCGAGCAGGTGCGCGCGCAGGAACCCGAGCTGGTCGCGGATCATCGCGCCCATGCTCGCCGGCTCGCCGTGCGCCCACGGCCCGATCGTGATCCGCGGCGCCTTGCCCGCCTCGGCGAGGAGCCGGAAGTCGCGCAGCTGCGTGCCGATGAACAGGTCGTACCAGCCGGCCACCATCGACACCGGGACGTCGAGCTTCGCGACTTCCGCGCTGTGGTCGGACATCGCCCAGTAGTCGTCGCCGGGGACGAAGTGCTCGGTGACGTCCTGGAGGAAGCGGACCGGCTTGCCGATGGCGGCGACGTCGGCGCCGCTCAGCGGCAGGTGGGCCATCGCCCGGCGGGTCTTGCGCGTCTGCAGCGGGTTCGGCAGCGCGGCGAAGCGCTCCTCCTGACGGCCGAGCATCGCCGACCACGACACCATGTTGTCCGCCGCGAGCACCCCGCCCGGGTAGAACGTCGAGACGAATTCCGACGCCGTGATGCCGAGGCACATCGCGGCGAGCGGCGGGTCGAGGTACGGCCCGACCGCCCACTGCGTGTGCCCGAGGTAGCTGGCGCCGGCCATGCCGAGGGTCCCGTCGCACCACGGCTGGGCGCGCAGCCACTCGGCGGTCGCGACGCCGTCTTCGCGTTCGAGGTGGAAGGGCCGGAACTCGCCGCCGGAGCCGAACGAGCCGCGCGTGCTCTGGACGACCGTCTGCAGCCCGTGCCGGGCGAAGGTTTCGCCGAAGAGCTTCGAGAGCAGCCCCTTGCGCCCGTACGGCGTGCGGATCAGGACCACGGGCGCCGACGTCGTCCCGGCCGGTGCGTACCGGTCGGCGAGCAGCGTGACGCCGTCGGGCATCGGCACGGCGAGGTCGCGCGTGACGACCGGCTTGGGGCCTTCGGCGCGGGGGAGCCCGAGCAGCTTGTCGACAAATCGGTCCAGCACCGGCGGCCTCGCCTTCCGAAGTGGAGTAGATCCTTCCGGATCCGACCGTACCTCAGTTCGCGCGCGCGAGGGTTTCCGGCCGCAGCAGCTTCGCCAGCTCTTCGGCCGGGATCAGGCCCTTCTCGACGACCAGCTCGGCGACCCCGCGTCCGGTGGCCAGCGCCTCTTTCGCGATCTCCGTCGCGGCCGCGTACCCGATGCTCGGGTTCAGCGCCGTCACCAGGCCGATCGAGTTCTCGACGTAGCTCCGCATGACGTCGACGTTGGCCGTGATCCCGGAAACGCACTTCGAGGCCAGCGTCCGGCAGGCCGCGCCCAGGTGCGTGATGCTCTCCGAAAGCGAGTGCAGGATGATCGGCTCGAACGCGTTGAGCTGCAGCTGGCCGGCCTCGGCCGCCATCGTCACCGTGACGTCGTTGCCGATCACCTCGAACGCCACCTGGTTGACCACCTCGGGGATCACCGGGTTGATCTTGCCGGGCATGATCGACGACCCGGCCTGCACCGGCGGCAGGTTGATCTCGTTCAGCCCGGCCCGCGGGCCCGAGGACAGCAGCCGCAGGTCGTTGCAGCTCTTCGACAGCTTGACCGCGATCCGCTTCAGGACACCGGAAAGGTGCACGAACGCGCCGCAGTCCTGGGTGGCCTCCACCAGGTCCGCCGCGGTGACGACCGGCAGCCCGGTGATCTCGCGCAGGTGACGGCACGCGGCTTCGGCGTAGCCCGGCGCGGCGTTGAGGCCGGTGCCGATCGCGGTCGCGCCGAGGTTGATCTCGTGCAGCAGCGCGACGGCCTCGGTCAGCCGCTGCCGGTCTTCGCCGAGCATCACCGCGTACGTGCCGAACTCCTGGCCGAGCGTCATCGGCACGGCGTCCTGCAGCTGCGTCCGGCCCATCTTCAGCACGTCGTGGAACTCGACGGCCTTGGCCGCGAACGCCTTCTCCAGCACGACCATCGACTCCGCCAGCTCGCGCACGGCGATGATCGTCGCCACGTTCACAGCCGTCGGGTAGGCGTCGTTCGTCGACTGCGAGAGGTTGACGTGCTCGTTGGGGTGCACGACGCGGTAGTCGCCCTTGGCGTGCCCGAGCAGCTCGAGCGCGCGGTTGGCGATGACCTCGTTGGCGTTCATGTTGGTCGACGTCCCGGCGCCGCCCTGGACGACGTCGACGACGAACTCGCCGTGCAGCGCGCCTTCGCGGATTTCCCGGCAGGCCGCGCAGATCGCGTCCGCGATCCGGGGTTCGAGCAGGCCCAGTTCGGCGTTGGCGCGCGCCGCGGCCTCCTTCACCGAGGCCAGCGCCTCGACGAGGTGGGGGTAGGCGGCGATCGTGGTGCCGGTGATCGGGAAGTTTTCGCGGGTGCGGGCGGTGTGCACGCCCCAGTACGCGTCCGCCGGGATGTCCTTATCGCCCAGCAGGTCGTGTTCGCGGCGGGTGGTCATCGGAGGCTCCCCACAGACAGGTTCCCGGTGAAACGGAGGTTCTCCGGGCCGGGCGGGACGTCGGCCCCGCACAGCCCGAGCAGCGCGGCCAGCACCGGGTAGCGCGCCCGGTCCCCGCCGTCGGCGATCTTGAACGCGATCGCCGTGCCGTCGGGCAGCGCGGCGATCTGGACGGCCTCGAAGCCGTCCTTCGCGATCAGCCCGGGCACCGCGCGCATGACGGCGGTGACGTCCCGGCGGCGGCCGCCGACCAGCTCGGGGTGCCGCCGGATGCCGTCGGCGACCAGGTGGTCCGCGGTCCCGGGGGCGGCCGTGGCGATCTTCGACACGGCCGTCGCGAGCCCGCGCAGCGTCGTCGCGAACAGCGGCGCGCCGCAGCCGTCGACGGCCACCCGGGCGATGGGCCGCCCGGTCAGGTCCTCGACGGTGGCCGCGATCGCGCGCTGCAGCGGGTGCGCCGGGTCGAGGTAGCCCTCGGCGGCCCAGCCGTTCAGCGCGCAGGTCGCGAGCATGGCCGCGTGCTTGCCGGAGCAGTTGTGCGCCAGCCGGGACGGCGCCCGGCCCTCGGCGACCCAGCGGTCGCGTTCGACCGGGTCGAACGGGAAGTCCGCCGGGTTGCCGAGCAGGTCGGGGGAGCGGCCGTCGAGGACGTCGAGCGCGGCCTCGAGGTGCCTCGGCTCGCCGGAGTGGCTGGCCGCGGCGATCGCGAACCCGGCGGGGGACAGGCGCAGCCCGAGCCGTGCCATCGCCGTGGCCTGCAACGGCTTCGCCGTCGAGCGCGGGTACATCGGCGTGTCGACGTCCCCGGCGGCGAACCGCGTCGAGCCGTCCGGGCCGAGCACGACGGCCGAGCCGTGGTGGACGCCCTCGACCATCCCTTCGCGGACGAGCTCGACCAGGGGTACGTGGCTCACATGCCCTCCTCGTCGAACGCCCGCATGTCGATCCGCTTGCGGACGCCGAACCAGCCGGCGACCAGGGCGGCGGCGATGGCGGGCAGCGCCAGCAGGGTGATCCGGCCGGTGTCGTCGAAGCCCATCAGCACGACGACGGCGGCGAGGAACACCAGCGTCGCGATCTCCGTGTACGGCGAGAACGGCAGCCGGAACGACGGCCGCTCGACGCCGTCGCGCCGGGCCCGGCGCACGAACAGCAGGTGGCAGAGCACGATGATGGCCCAGGTGGCGAGGATGCCGATCGCGGCGAAGTTCAGCACGATGTCGAAGGCCTCCTTCGGCACCAGGTAGTTGAGCCCGACGCCGAGCACGCAGACGGCCGCGGTGAGCAGGATCCCGCCGTAGGGCACGTGGTTGCGGTTCATCACGCCGGTGAACTTCGGTGCCGAGCCCGCCGTCGCCATCGACCGCAGGATCCGGCCGGTCGAGTACAGCCCCGAGTTCAGGCTGGACAGCGCCGCGGTGAGCACGACCAGGTTCATCACGCTGTCGGCCGCGGGCACGCCCAGGTGCGAGAGCACGGTGACGAACGGGCTCTGGTCCTTCGTGTAGGAGCTCCACGGCAGCAGCATCGCCAGCAGCACGACCGAGCCGACGTAGAAGACGAGGATGCGCCACATGATGGAGTTGATCGCCTTCGGCATGATCTTCTCCGGGTGCTCGGTCTCGCCCGCGGCCACGCCGACCAGCTCGACCGAGGCGTAGGCGAACACCACGCCCTGCACGATCAGCACCATCGGCAGCAGCCCGGCCGGGAAGAGCCCGCCGTGGCCGGCGATCAGCTGCGGCCCGCCCGCGACGCCGTCGATCGGCGTCTGCGTCACCAGCAGGAAGATGCCGATCACCATGAAGAGCACGAGCGCGGCGACCTTGACGATGGCGAACCAGAACTCCATCTCGCCGAACAGCTTCACCGAAACCATGTTCAGCGTCAGGACGACGGCGAGCGCGATCAGCGCGAGCACCCACTGCGGGATCGGCGAGAAGAACGACCAGAAGTGCGCGTAGAGCGCGATCGCGGTGATGTCGGCGATGCCGGTGGTCGACCAGTTGAGGAAGTGCATCCAGCCGGCGACGTACGCGCCCTTCTCGCCCATGAACTCGCGGGCGTAGGAGACGAAGGCGCCGCTGGAGGGCCGGTACAGGATCAGCTCGCCGAGCGCGCGGACGACGAAGAAGGCGAAGAGCCCGCAGACGCCGTAGACGATCGCCAGCGCCGGGCCGGCCTGGGCGAGCCGTCCGCCGGCGCCGAGGAACAGGCCGGTGCCGATCGCCCCGCCGATGGCGATCATGTTCACGTGCCGGGGCTTGAGGGCCTTGTGGTAGCCGGCGTCGCCCGCGTCCGCGGTCGAGGCCGTGATGGTCTGTTCGGTCACTGGTCCCCGTTCACGATGCTGGTCAGGGTGGCTTCGACGTGCTGCAGGTGCGCCGTCATGGCGGCGACGGCGTCGTCCGCCGAGCCGTCGGCGATCGCCGTGACGATCGCGCGGTGCTCGACGTCCGACCGGTGGCGCCGGTCGCCGAGCTGGTTGAGGAAGGCGGACTGGCGGGCCAGCGCGTCCCGGATCTCCTCGATCACCTTCCCGAACACCGGGTTGCCCGAGGCCTGGGCGATGGTGATGTGGAAGAGCGAGTCGAGCGCCACCCAGGCGGTGTTGTCGGTCTCGGCGGCCATCCGCTCGAGCAGGTGGGAGAGCAGGTCCAGGTCGTCCTGGCTGCGCCGCACCGCGGCATACCCGGCGACCGGGATCTCGACGTGCCGGCGCACCTCGATGAGGTCGCGGGCCGAGTAGGGCCCGAAGGTCGGGTTGTCGGCCGGCCCGGTCGCGGTGACGAAGGTGCCCTTGCCGGTCTTCGACTCCGTCATGCCGAGCGCCTGGAGACCGCGCAGCGCCTCCCGGATCACCGACCGGCTGACCTCGAACTCCCGGCTCAGCGCGGCTTCGGAGGGGAGCTTTCCGCCGACGGCGTACTCGCCGCGCTCGATCGCGGCACGCAGGTGGGCCAGCACGGCTTCCATGGCGCTCACCCGGCGGAGAGCACGCTGTCCACCTTGTCCGGCTGTCTGGCTGTCAGACAGGTTCATGGCGGGAATGCTCGGTCCCGCCGTGGCGCCTGTCAACGCGAGCTTCCGCGTCTGTGGCCCACCTCACCGGACGGCGGCCCGCGGGGAACGAGCCGGCCGGACGCACCCCGTGGCGTGCTCGTCACCCCCCGAAACGGGTGCGCGTCGCGCCCCCGTTCGCGGCCTCCAGAGGGGCAGAATCGAGCCCGGCGAGTGCGGGATAGGCTGGGGGACCCGGGCGCGCCGGTCCGATCCAGACAGGGGAGGTTTTCGCTGGTGTCGAACGATTCTTTCGTCCACCTGCACGTCCACACCGAGTACTCGATGCTCGACGGTGCGGCGAAGATCGCTCCCCTCTTCGCGGAGGCGGCGCGCCTCGGCATGCCTGCGGTCGGCATGACCGACCACGGCAACATGTACGGCGGCGACGAGTTCTACCAGCAGTCCAAGAAGCACGGTCTCAAGCCGATCATCGGCATCGAGGCCTACATCGCGCCGGAGAGCCGGTTCCACAAGAAGCCCGTCTTCTGGGGGCAGGCCAACCAGCGCGGCTCGGACGAGTTCGGTGAAGGCGGCGACGTCTCCGGTGGCGGTGCGTACACGCACATGACCATGCTGGCGGCGAACGCCACCGGGCTGCGGAACCTCTTCAAGTTGTCCTCGCTGGCCAGCATGCAGGGCTACTACCGCAAGCCCCGGATGGACCGCGAGCTGATCTCGGAGAACAGCTCGGGGATCATCGCCACCACCGGCTGCCCGTCCGGCGAGGTGCAGACCCGCCTGCGGCTGGGCCAGCGCGAGGAGGCCATCCAGGCCGCGTCCGACTACAAGGACATCTTCGGCGCGGACAACTTCTTCCTCGAGCTGATGGACCACGGCCTGCCCATCGAGCGGTCGGTCCGCGAAGGCCTGCTGGAGATCGGCAGGCTGCTGGACCTCAAGCCGATCGCCACCAACGACTCGCACTACGTCACCAAGGACCAGGCGGACACGCACTCGGCGCTGCTGTGCGTCCAGGCGGGCAAGACCCTCAACGACCCGACCCGGTTCAAGTTCGACGGCGACGGCTACTACCTCAAGTCGGCGCAGGAGATGCGCGAGTACTGGGACAAGGAGGTCCCCGGCGCGTCGGACACGACGCTGCTGATCGCCGAGCGCGTCGAGTCGTACGAAGAGGTGTACACGCACAAGGACCGGCTGCCGTTCTTCGAGGTGCCGGAGGGCTATGACCAGGGCAGCTGGCTGCGCGAAGAGGTCGCCCGCGGCCTCAAGTGGCGCTTCCCGGACGGCGTGCCGGACGAGTACTACAACGAGCGCATCGAGATCGAGCTCGACGTCATCATCGGCAAGGGCTTCCCCGCCTACTTCCTCATCGTCGCCGACCTCATCAGCTACGCCCGCCGCGTCGGCATCCGGGTCGGCCCGGGCCGTGGTTCGGCCGCCGGTTCGCTGGTCGCGTACGTCCTCGGTATCACCAACCTGGACCCGATCCCGCAGAAGCTGCTGTTCGAGCGGTTCCTGAACCCCGAGCGCGTCTCGATGCCCGACATCGACATCGACTTCGACGACCGCCGTCGCGGCGAGATGATCCGGTACGCCACCGACAAGTACGGCGCGGACAAGGTCGCCCAGGTCATCACCTTCGGCACGATCAAGACCAAGGCGGCGATCAAGGACAGCGCGCGCGTCCACTTCGGCCAGCCGGGGTACGCGATCGCGGACAAGATCTCCAAGGCGCTGCCGCCGCCGATCATGGCGAAGGACATCCCGCTCTCGGGCATCGTCGACTCCAAGCACGAGCGCTACGGCGAGGCCGCCGAGGTCCGCGCGCTGGTCGAGACCGACGACGAGTGCAAGACGATCTTCGAGACCGCCCGCGGCCTCGAGGGCCTGATCCGCAACGCCGGCGTGCACGCCTGCGCGGTCATCATGTCGAGCGAGCCGCTGACCAACGCCATCCCGCTCTGGCAGCGGGACGACGGCTCGATCATCACCGGCTGGGACTACCCGTCGTGCGAGGCCATCGGCCTGCTCAAGATGGACTTCCTCGGCCTGCGCAACCTCACCGTCATCGGTGACGCGATCGACAACATCAAGGCCAACCGCGGGGTCGACGTCGACCTCGACACGCTCGGCGTCGACGACCCCGAGACGTACAAGCTGCTGGCCCGCGGCGACACGCTCGGCGTGTTCCAGCTGGACGGCGGCCCCATGCGCGACCTGCTGCGCCGCATGGAGCCCACGGTGTTCGACGACATCGTCGCGGTCGGCGCGCTGTACCGCCCCGGCCCGATGGGCATGAACGCGCACAACGACTACGCCGACCGCAAGAACAACCGGCAGAAGGTCAAGCCGATCCACCCGGAGCTCGACGAGCCGCTGCGGGAGATCCTGGCCGACACCTACGGCCTGATCGTGTACCAAGAGCAGATCATGCACATCGGCCAGAAGGTGGCCGGGTACACGATGGGCCGCGCGGACGTGCTCCGCCGCGCGATGGGCAAGAAGAAGAAGGAAGTCCTCGACAAGGAGTTCGAGGGCTTCGAAGCGGGCATGCAGTCCAGCGACCTGGTCCCGGGCGGGTTCTCCAAAGAGGCGATCAAGGCCCTCTGGGACACGATCCTCCCGTTCGCCGGCTACGCGTTCAACAAGAGCCACGCGGCCGCGTACGGCCTGGTCTCCTACTGGACCGCGTACCTCAAGGCCAACTTCACCGCCGAGTACATGGCCGCCCTGCTCACGTCGGTGGGTGACAACAAGGACAAGTCGGCGGTCTACCTGTCGGAGTGCCGCCGGCTCGGCATCAAGGTGCTCCCGCCGGACGTCAACGAGTCGGCCCTGCGGTTCGCGGCCGTCGGGAACGACATCCGCTTCGGGCTGGGTGCCGTCCGCAACGTCGGCGCGAACGTCGTCGAGTCGATCATCAAGACCCGCGAGGAGAAGGGCAAGTACGCCACCTTCACCGACTTCCTCGACAAGTCCGAGCTCGTGGCCTGCAACAAGCGGGTGATCGAGTCGCTGATCAAGGCGGGCGGGTTCGACTCCCTCGGCCACACGCGGCTGTCGATGATCCAGGTCCACGAGGACGCGGTCGAAGCCGTCGTCCCGCTCAAGCGCCAGGAGGCGATGGGCCAGTTCGACCTGTTCGGCTTCGGCGGCGACGACGGCGAGCCCGCCCCGTCGTCGTCCCCGCTCGCGCACCTGAAGTTCGGCGAGGAGGAGTACCCGCGCAAGCAGCTGCTCGCCTACGAGCGCGAGATGCTGGGCCTGTACGTCTCGGCGCACCCGCTGGACGGCGCCGAGCGGATCCTGCGCAAGCACGCCCCGAAGCCGATCGCCGGGATCCTCGCCGACCCGCCGAAGGAAGGCGAGATCGTCATCTCCGGGCTGATCACGTCGCTGGAACGGCGGGTCAACAAGAAGGGCGAGCCCTGGGCGATCTGCACGGTCGAGGACATGGACGCCTCCCTGGAGGTGCTCTTCTTCCCGAAGGCGTACGCGCTCTTCGCGGGCGAGCTGATCGAAGACAACGCGGTGCTGGTCAAGGGCCGGGTCAACTGGCGCGAAGACAAGATGTCGGTCTTCGGCGGCGGCCTGGCCACGCTCGACCTGTCCGAGGTCGGCACCGGCAACGGCGACGACGAGCCGCCCCTGGTCCTGCTGGCCGCGGCGGAGAAGATCGACCAGTCGGTGGTCAGCGAGCTGCGGTCGACGCTGCTGGCGCACAAGGGCGAGACCCCGGTGCACCTCAAGCTGGTGGGCAAGAACCAGACGGTCTTCGCGCTGTACGACTACCCGGTGAAGGTCAGCTCCATGCTGATCGGCGAGCTGAAGGGCATCCGCGGCATCACCGCGTCGACGTGACGGGCACGGGATCCGGGCGCACAACGCGCGCGGATCCCGCCTTTCGTGTTTGCTGATTGGGGTATCCCCGGCCGGTGAACATGCGTGAGGGCAGCTCTTCGATGTCGTACGAACCCGATCCCCGGCGCTGGAAAGCGCTGGCGGTCTCGCTCACGGCCGGGTTCATGGGCCTGCTGGACGTCAGCATCGTCAACGTTGCCCTGCCTTCGATGCAGTCCGGCCTGCACGCGAGCAGCGGCGGCATCCGCTGGGTCGTCTCCGGCTACGCCCTGGCGTTCGGCCTGGTCCTGGTCACCGGCGGCCGCCTCGGCGACGCGTTCGGCCGCCGGAACATGTTCCTCGGCGCCCTCGCCGGGTTCGTCCTCACCAGTGCGCTGGCCGGCGCGGCCCCGAACGAGACGACGCTGGTGCTCGCCCGCCTCGCCCAGGGCCTGGCCGCCGGCATGCTGACCCCGCAGAACACCGGCCTGATCCAGGACCTCTTCCGCGGCGCCGAGCGCGGCCGCGCGTTCGGCATGTTCGGCGCGGTCGTCGGGATCTCGACGGCGGTCGGCCCGATCCTCGGCGGGTTCATCCTCGCCGTCTTCGGGGCGCAGGACGGCTGGCGCTGGGTGTTCTACGTCAACGTCCCGATCGGCGTCCTCGCCTTCGCCCTCGCGTTGCGCCTGCTGCCGCGCAGCGAGAAGAAGCAGCTCAGGATCCGCTCGGAAATCGACTTCCTCGGCATCGCGCTGCTGGCGGTCGCCGTCCTCGGAGTCCTGCTGCCCGTCATCGACTCAGACAGCGGCGGCTTCGCCCGGTTCTGGTGGCTCTTCATCATCGCGGCGGTCGCCGGGTTCGCGTTCGTGCGCTGGGAGCGTTCGGTCGTCCGGCGCGGCCGGTCGCCGCTGCTGGACACGCGCCTGTTCACCGGCACCCCCGGCTACGCCGCCGGCGCGGCGGTCGGCGCGCTCTACTTCTGCGGGTTCGCCGGGATCTGGCTGGTCTTCGCGACGTACTTCCAGCAGGGCCTCGGCTATTCGCCGCTGCAGTCGGGCCTGTCCGTGACGCCGTTCGCGATCGGCTCGGCCGTTTCGGCCGCCGTCGCCGGCCGGCTCGTGCCGCGGTTCGGCCGCCGGCTCACCGTGACCGGCCTGGCCATGGTCGCCGTCGGGCTGCTGGCCGTCGCGCTGCTCGCCGAGCTGGTCCCGCCGTCGGCGTCCGGCTGGGCCTTCGCGCTGCCGCTGGTGTTCGCGGGGGTCGGCGGCGGGATGGTGATCTCGCCGAACACGACGTTGACGCTCGAGTGCGTGCCGGTCCGGATGGCCGGGGTCGCCGGCGGCGCGCTGCAGACCGGGCAGCGGATCGGCACGGCGATCGGCACCGCCGTCCTCGCGTCCGTGTTCGGATTGGTCGTCGGCCGCGGTTACCCCTTGGCACTCACCGTCGCGCTCGGCTGCGCGGCGCTGCTCACGTGCGGCGCGCTCGCCCTGGCGATCGCCGAACTCCGGGCGCGACGCCACCGGGCGGCCGAGGAGGAACGGGACGAGCGCCGGGCCGCCGACGTCCACCTGGGCTGAGAGACTACTTTCCGCAGATTCGCGATGCTCCATCCGAGTGACGGGCGCGAAAAGACACTGGTGCTACGGAGAGCAACCGGGTAGATCTATTGGAGCCTTCACTGCGCGGCTTCGGCTACCGACAGTGGCAATCAGTCGGCCACCCGGGGATGGGGTGACCGGCTCGAGCGATCGAGGCGTCCGGAGTTCGAAGGAATGGACACACTCGGTCACCTTCCGTCCAGTGGGTGTCGGCGTCCGCGGGGGACCGTCCGGCACTCGCGGAAGGGCTGCCCATCGGGGTCCGCCGGCGCGTGACGGTGGCGGGCGGGCCCGGGGGAGGGGGAACCGGGCCCGCCCGTCTGCTTCACCCGTGTCGTGCGGGCTCCGCCCGCGGTGGTCGTGCTGGGATGAGCGCGTCCGATCGAGGCCGACGCGGGGAGTCCCATGACCGAGCAGCCGTCGCGGATCCGGGTCTGGTACCGGCCGATGCGCTCCCGCGACCGCGGTGAGCACCACCGCGTCGCGACACCGCTGGAACTGCTCTTCGACCTGTGTTTCGTGGTCGCCGTCGGCCAGGCCGCGGCCGCCCTGCACCACGCGCTCGCCGAGGGGCACGCCGCGCACGGCGTGACGTCGTTCGCGATGGTGTTCTTCGCGATCTGGTGGGGCTGGCTGAACTTCAGCTGGTTCGCCTCGGCGTTCGACACCGACGACGTCCCGTACCGGCTGGCCACGCTCGTGCAGATCGCCGGCGGGCTGACCATCGCGGCGGGGGTGTCGAGCGCGTTCGAAGGCGACTTCCGGCTGATCGTCGCCGGGTACGTCCTGATGCGGCTGGCGATGGTGGTGCAGTGGCTGCGCGCGGCGCGGTCGGAGCCGGAGTGCCGTCCCGCCGCGCTGCGCTACGCCGCCGGGATCGTGGCGGTCCAGGCGTTGTGGATCGCGCGGCTGTGGGTGCCGGGGACCGCGGCCGCCATCGCATTCGTCGTTCTCGTAGTGATGGAGCTCGCCGTGCCGGTGTGGGCCGAGAGCAGCGGCGGGACGACGTGGCACCCGCACCACATCGCCGAGCGGTACGGCCTGTTCACGCTGATCGTGCTCGGCGAGACCATCCTGAGCGCGACCAACGCGGTCAAGGAAGGGGCGTCGGACGCGGAGCACGTCGGGAGCCTCGCCGGGCTCGCGGCGGCCGGGCTGGTGCTGGTGTTCGCCATGTGGTGGCTGTACTTCGACCAGCCGGGCCACGCGCGGCTCGTCCGCCGTCCGGGGATGTTCACGTCGATGAGCTGGGGGTACGGCCACTACCTGGTCTTCGCCTCCGCGGCGGCGGTCGGCGCGGGGCTCGAGGTGGCGGTCGGGTACGACACCGGGACGGTGCCCATCGGCGGAATCGCCGCGGCGCTGGCGACCACGGTCCCGGTCGCGGTGTTCCTGCTGAGCGTGTGGCTGCTGCACATCGGCCCGACGAACGAGTGCCGCCCGATCGCCATCGGTTTCCCGGTGACGGCCGTACTCGTCCTGGCGGCTTCGTTCACGCCGGCGCCCATCCACATCGCCGCCGGACTCGCGGCCGCGTTGGTCGTGCTGACGGTCGTCGCGACCCACGGTTCGCCCCGGCCGGCCTGAGCGCCTATCGGTGCAGGTCAGCGGCCTGACGCGGAAAAAGGGACCCCCCTGTGCAAGGGGGTTTCAGGGGCATGTAAAGTTCTCCAAGTCGCCAGGGAAACCGAGCGGCCGCCGGGAACACGAACCAAGCTCCCACGATCGTGGTAGAGTGGGTGGTCCCGAACCAGGGTGGTATCCCTGGAACAAAGCTTGAAACAAAAGCCGAAGACCAAGGCGCTTCGCGGCGCGGCGGTCCGAAGTGTGTTGCTTGAGAACTCAACAGTGTGCTAGTGAACTAAGCCAGTAGAGCTTATGTATTGAAACCTCGTATGAGGTTCCTTTGAGAGCATTAAATTGCCTCGATTGAATTCGAAGACATTGTTGG
>NZ_JAJPWN010000040.1:0-13522 GCF_046549135.1 Amycolatopsis sp. lyj-23
AGGCTACCTGTACTGATCAACTCCTGCGTCCATCCGGAGCTTTGTCGTCACTTCATGAGCAGGCCGCAGGTTCAACTTCCCCGCCAACGAACACGCGCCGAACGAATACGCGTCGTTACCAGTAACCAGGTGGGCGCCACCGCCTTTTCGGCGTAGCCTGGTGTAGACATGATGGGCTTGCGGAAGCTGAGCCCTGGTGGTCATGAGTACCTCACGAACACGGTGGCGTGCGCCGATCGCAGCCGTGAGCTCGCGCCCGGCGAGCTGTTAAGTGACTACTACCTCTCCCGTGGTTACCCGGCAGGCCAATGGTTAGGCGCCGGAGCGGAGCACTTAGGGCTCTCCGGCGCAGTCAGCCCTGCCCAGATGAACGCCCTGTTCGGCGAAGGCCGGCACCCGCACGCCGACGCCATCGAAGCCGAGATGATCGCCGACGGCGCCACCGGCGCCGAGGCTCTGAAGGCGACCCGGTTGGGCCGGCGGTTCCCGCAGTACTCTGCACTGGATCACCTGCGCTCCCAGGTGTCGCAGGCGTACAAAGACCACAACCGCCTGCACGGGCAGCCGATTGGCGCACCGATCTCCGCGGCCACACGCGCCGAGATCCGCCGCGGCGTCCAGATCCAGGCCTACCGCACAGCCCACGACGGCAACGCACCCGCCGGCGACACAGAGCTGACCGGATGGCTGGCCGAGCAGAAACGCAACCTCAAGTCCGCGGTCTCCGGGTACGAGGCCGTGTTCAGCTACGACAAGACCCTCTCCATCGCGTGGGCGATGGCGCCACCGGCCGGGCGAAAGCGCATTGTCGATCTGGCCCGCCAAGCCGCGCTGGACACCGTGACCTACATGGAACGAAACATCGCCTACACCCGCCGCGGGAACATGGGCGAGGCCCAGGTCGACGTCAACGGGATCACCGCCGCGATGTTTGAGCACTGGGACTCTCGCGCCGCTGACCCGCACCTGCACTTCCACGTGCTGATCTCCTCGAAAGTGCAGCGCAGCGACGACGGCGAATGGACCGCGCTCGACGGGCGCACCATGTTCGCCGCGACCGTCGCCGCGTCGGAATACTTCGACAACCGCCTGCGCGACCTGTTTCGCGAGCAGGGTGCGTCCTGGGTACAGCGCGGTGCGGAGGGCGTGGACATGAAGCGCCCGGTGTGGCAGCTCGAAGGTGTCCCGGTCGAGCTGGTGAAGCTGTTCTCCCAGCGCCACCGCCAGTTCGAAGCCGCCCGAGCGAAGCGCATCGTCGAGTTCACGGCCAAGCACGGGAGGGAGCCGACGCCTAAAGACCTCTTCGCCATCGACCGCGCCGCCCAGTACGACAACCGCCCCGGCAAGAAACCTCCCAAGACGCTTCCAGAACATCTCAAGGCGTGGCGCGAGCACGCGCTCAGCATCGTGCCCGCCGCGGTCCTGGACACACTCGCCGACCGCGTGTTCCTCACCGGACGCGCGGAACCGGATGCATTCGACATCGCCAAACTCGCCCAGGCGACAAGGGACGTCGTCTCCTACAACTACAGCCACTTCTCCTGGTGGAACCTCGCCGCCGAAGCCCACCGCCAGTCCGCACATTTGAAGGTGCCCGTCGACAAGCGGGAACGGCTCGTCGACGACGTCGTCGACACCATCCTCGCCCAGCCCGACACCCTCGCCCTCGTCGGCCCAACCGCGGTCAACGAACCCGCGTCGCTGCGCCGCCGCGACGGAGAGTCGGTGTTCGTCGAACACAACTCGACCCGCTACACCACCACCGCAATCCTCGCCGCCGAGGGCGACCTGGTCGCCTGGGCCCGCCGCAGCGGCGGCCACCGGCTCCGCATCGACACCGTCGAGAAAGCCCTGACCGGGCAGGGCCTCAACACCGGGCAGACGGAGATGGTGCGCCAGTTCGCCCGCTCCGGCCGACGCCTGCAACTCGCTCTGGCCCCGGCCGGCGCCGGGAAGACCTCGGCAATGAAGGTCCTGGCAAGCGCGTGGCGGCGCACCGGGCACCGCGTCTACGCCTTCGGCCCCTCCGCCCGCGCAGCGCAGGAACTCGGCGCGTCGATCGGCGCGAAGCCGCACACCCTGCACCAGCTGACCACCGCGCTGCGGTTCGGGTTCGCCCATCGGGCGTTCCCGATGGAAGCCGGAGACCTGGTGATCGTCGACGAGGCGGCGATGGCCGGCACCCACACGCTCCACAAGGTCGTGAAGTACGCGCTGAAGAACGGGGCCGACGTGCGGCTCATCGGGGACGACGCGCAGCTGGCCGCAGTCGAGGCCGGCGGCGCCATCCGGTTGATCGCCCACGACGTCGGCGCCGTTCGGTTCCGGCAAATCGTGCGGTTCCGCGGCGACGACCGGCAAGAGCAAGCCGCGGCGTCGTTGCAGATCCGGGCCGGGAACCCGAGGGGACTCGAGTATTACTTCGAGGCAGGCCGGGTTTCCGACGGGTCACTGGAGACGATGCGCGACGCCGCCCGCTCGCACTGGCAGGCCGACCTCGACGCCGGCGTGCAGTCGCTGCTGATCGTGCCGACCAACGAGGACACCGTCGCGCTGAACATCGACGCCCGCGAACGGCGCCTCATTCGTGGCCTGGTCGATCGTGGCCGGGAGGTCGAACTGCACGACGCCACCACCGCCGGGGTTGGGGACTGGGTCGTGACCCGGCACAACCAGCGGCTGCTGTCGCTGTTCGGTGGGCGCGACTTCGTCAAGAACGGCGACGTCTGGACCATCACCGACGTGCACCGCTCCGGCAAGATCACTGTGCAGCACCGGGTGCACAAGGCCGCGATCACGTTGCCGGCCGGGTACGTCCAGGCGCACGTCGAGCTCGCATACGCCGCCACCATCAACCGGGTTCAGGGCATGACCAGCACCGGCAACGCTCACCTGCTGGTGCCGCCGACGATGACTAGGGAGCAGTTCTATCCCGGCGTCACCCGCGCCATGCTGGGCAACTTCCTCTACGTCGTCACCCATCACCACGTCATCGACCAGCACCGCGAAACCCCGGAACCGGTGTCTCCGGAGTCGGTGCTCACCGGCGTGCTGAGCCACTCCGGCGCCGAAGTCTCCGCAACCGAGACGCTGCGGGAGAAGCAGGACGAAGCGGTGTCCATGGGGACGCTGGTGCTGCGCTACAACTACACCGCGACCTACCGCGACGAGGATTGCTACCGCGCCATCCTCACCCGCAGGGCCCCCTCCACCATCGATCTCGACAGCGAAGCGGCGCTGATCCAGACGCTGCGCAACGCCCACGACCTCGGCTGGGAGCCCGACCCGCTCGTCGCCGCCGTCATGCGCTGGCGCCAGTCGCTCGACGACGCCGACAACCCGGGCGCCGCGCTGCAAGCCCGGATCAGAAAACACCTTGAGGGTCGTAATCCACCCTCACCAACGGCACCTCCGCTACCTGCGAATGTCACTCGCTGGCGCGGCATCATCGACGCGATCGCCCCGCACGTAGCCGCCGAAGACCCGGAATGGGACAAGGTCTGGCACCGCGCCGCCGGCGGGGTGGCGGTCGGGTTCGACGTCGACGCGGCGCTGACCGTCGTCGCCCACCAGCTCGCGGCGCGTCCGGTGGTGCCGGATCCGATGCCGGATGACCGCTACGCCGACGCGGCGTTGGCCGCCGAGCTGCAGCGCCGAGGTGAACGTGGTGAGGCTCATCAACGCGCCGTTCCGTGGCTGGCCCGCCCCGACTTCGCCCACGTCCGCCACCACCCCGGGCACGCCCAGTACCTGCACGAGATGAACCACGCGATCGCCGACCGCGTCGAACAGCTGCGCGCCGCGGCGATTCGGGACCAGCCGGAGTGGGCAGCCAGCCTCGGGCCGCGACCGGAGAGCCCAATCGCCGCCGAGGACTGGGACGAGGTCGTCGGCCTCGTCGCCGCCTACCGCGAGACCTTCCGTATCGACGGCGAGGCGCCACTAGGCGAGGAGCCCGGTAGTCACGGCGCCAGGGCGCATGCTTGGCGCGCCCTGAGCGAGCGCTGGGACACTTTCGGGCAGACGCCAGCGTCCGCGTCATCCGCACATACGGAGCCACCATCGACGGATCACATCACCGAGCTGGACGACGTGTTCGCCGAGCTCGATCACGTCGAGGACCGCGTTGCGCTCGAGCCGTTGAACGTGCTCATCCGCCGCTACGAGCTGCTGGCCCGCGACGGTGACGAGGACCGCTACCTCGACGTCCTCGCCCGCTACGTCCCCGACGCGGTCAACGCCGGTGCCGAGCCCGCCGCGCTGGCGGCGCTGGCGCGCGCCCAGGACCGGGGGTGGCAGGCTGAACGTCTCGTCCGTGGCCTGGTCGACGAACGCGGATTCAGCTGGGCGCAAGATCCGGCTTCGGTGCTCGCCAAGCGCATCAATGACCACATTCGAACGCACGATGCGCCCGCCAGGGTCGCCCCGGCGACCGACGAGCAGATCGGCCGCTGGCAGCAGATCGTCGCCGCTCACCTACCCGACGCCGCCGTGACCGAGGAGCGCTGGGGCATCGTGTGGCGCCACGCCGCCGGCGGAGCCACCGCAGGACTCGACCCCGACTCCGCGCTCACCGACGCCGTCCGCCAGATCGCGGCGACGACGACCGGTGTCGAGAACACCGCCCCGCGGACAACCGGGGTCGCGCTGGTGAGCGCACTTGTCCGCCAGCACGACGCCGGCAACGGACACCACTCCGCGCTGCCCTGGCAGGCTCAACCCGATCTCGCGTACGCGGCGAACTACCACGGTTCCCTAGAACGACTGGCGACCCTGAACGCGGAGATCACCGCACGGACTGACCAGCTGCGCGACCAGGTCATACGGGAGCAACCGGCGTGGCTCGCGCGTTTTGGTGCACGTCCCGAGGATGCCGCACTTGCGCGGCAGTGGGATCAGCTTGTCGGGCTGGCTGCGGCGTATCGTGAAACCTACGGCATCACGACCGCTGATGCTGCCTCCCCGCTTGGCCAGCAACCTGCCGGCAACGACCTTCGAGCCGACGCCTGGCAGGACATCACCCGGCAATGGAGGCACCTGATGACCACACCCGACCGCGAAGACGCCGCATCGGACGTGATGCTGACCCGCGAATCACTGCGCGACGGCGTCGACGCCTACGTCGCCCGGTTCAACGCCGAAGTCGCCGCGGAGAAGGAACAGCGAGAGGACGCTGAGGCAGAGACTGCCGCGGCCGCGCGGCGCACCGAACTGGAAGAAGAACTGGTCGATGGCCAGGACCACGGTTACGGCGAAAGCGCCCACCGCGGGCTCAGCTACTGAGCTTCCTGTCAGCAACGTCCGGCGAAGACGGTCGCGTGACCGTCTTCGCCGGACATCTTCCAGCGCCGGTGTTCGGTGCTGTCAGTCGGAGTTCTACTTCTTCGCGGCCGCGACGTTCTTGCGCGAGGTGCGCTTGCGCGCCGCCGGGGCGGGTTCCTCGACGATGGGCTGGCCGTCGTTCGCGTCGAACGCCTCGATGATCTCCGCGGAGAGGCGCCCGCGGTCAGACACCGAATAGCCGTTGGCGTTGGCCCACTCACGGATCCGGCGGGACCGCTCGCGGTCCGCGGCGGCGGTGCCGGGCTTCCTGGTTTGGGTGGATTCTCCGGCTGCCAGCCGTACCTTGCGGCCACCGACACGGCGCCCCGCCTCGATGTAGCGGACGAGTTCATCACGCAGCGCGGCGGCGTTTGCATCGGACAGGTCAATCTCGTAGCTCACCCCGTCCAGGCTGAACGGCACCGTCTGGTTCGCCACCTCGCCGTCGATGTCGTCGACCATCTCCACGAGAACTTTTTGCGCCATAGCGGGAAGACCTCCAGTAGCCCCTGCTGCGAATGAGATAAGCCGGACAACGTCACTATAACTCAACGCCGCCGAGCGACGCTGCAGTTACGGTTTTGCCTTCGGCAGCTTTGATCGTGTTGAGGACTTTGCGTCGCCACCGGAGCGCGAACGTCACACAGTTGTTGCACCGACGGTGGCCGCGGCATTCAGGCAGTGGCGGCTGCCACCGCGCGGCGAAGGACCAGGCCAGAGTTCTCTCTCGGGTGCGAGCTGTTGTGTTGGCCTCGGCCAAATGAGTTGCTGGGACGACCAGTGGTTGGGGCATGATGTCAGTGCTCCGATGCAGGTCGAGGATGGGCGGGATCGTGTTTGTCGTGAACTTGGCTGAACGGCCGGATCTGTTGGAGCCAGCGCTTGCGCTGGGTGATATCGGGGCCGAGTTCATGCAGCACGACCAGATCGCTGCGCTGACAAGGGCTCGCCGTCTCGCCATCCGTTGGCCCGAGTACTTCCTGGTCGTTCTCGACGGCGACGTTCCTGTCGCCCGAGCGGTGAGCGTGCCGCTCGTCTTTCCCGACACCGCGCGGTCAGAGCTCCCGGATCACGGTTGGGACGGGATCATCATCTGGGCGATCGAAGACGCACTGGATGAACGACCCCCAACGTGTGTGGCGGCGCTCGACGTGCAGGTCACCAGTGACCGGCGAGGCGAAGGGATCGCTGCGGAGGCGTTGACATTCTTGCGGCAGTCGGTTCGCGAACGTGGTCTTACCCGGCTTGTCATCCCGGTTCGTCCGACGACGAAAGATCAGCTTCCGTCGTTGCCCATGGAGCAGTTCCTTGCCAGGCGGCGCCCCGACGGGTCATCGGCCGACCCGTGGATTCGTGCTCATGAACGTCTGGGCGGGCAATTCGTCAAGGTGGCGCCGTTTTCCATGACCATCGTCGGCTCTCTCGCCCAGTGGCAGTCGTGGACAGGCAGCTCGCTGGATGAAGGGGCGAACGTGGTCGACGGCGCTCTGGTGCCGGTGCTGGCGACGACGGAGCTGAATGTCGGTGTCTATGTGGAACCGAACGTCTGGATGGAGCACGCAGTTGGCCAGCCGCAAGCAGCTGATGGTGGATCATGAGTCCGATCTCCTCAACGGCGTGATGGTTGTGCGCGGAGAGGTCGCCTGCTCCCTCAACGCCTTGTTCTCCAGGGCAAGTTCGTTGATGACCTGCGCGTAGGTGCGGACGAGTTTTTCGAGCTCGGCGCAGTGGTTCTTGAGTGCGTCGTGGTCCCGTTGTAACCGGGTGTGGGGGTCGTAATTGTCGCGAACCGCGGCGGCGGTTCGACGGGCGTGAACGACGAGCTGCTGGAAGTGGTCGCGCAGATCAGGGTGCTTCTGAGCGACGACCCAGTACTTGACGTCGGCTTCGACGGCGAGCTGGACGGTGGACAAGTTGCCGGTGGACCGGCTTGGGATTCCGGCGAGGAGCCGGTCGGCGGCACCGAGGATGGCGATCCTTTGTGGATCGGTTTCCCGGACGGGCCATGACGTGGTGGCGGTCTTCATGGTGGTGGTCACCGCGTCCGGGTGTGGTTGCGGATGATGCCGCGGACTCGGTCGAGTTCGGCACGAGCGCGGTGGTAACGCGGCGACGGCGCGAGAAAGTTTCGGAGCAAGGCTTCGAGATCTTTGGCCTTCTTCCGGAAGATGGTGATATCGCGGTCGGTGTAGGCGATGTTGCGGCAGCTGGAGCGGCAGTCGTCCTGATCCGGCGTGGCCCGGTTGTCGCGTTCGTTGCCGCGCAGCTGACAGAGCGCCTTGGCCGGGTCGAACACGCAGGTCATCGCCCGACCCGGATAGATCTGCAGCAGCGGATTGGTAAGCATGTCGTGTGCCTGGCCGGGACTGGTCAGGACGCGGCCGGCGAACTGCTGGTGCGCCTGGGTGATCCGGTGGACGTAGGTGGCCGCAGCGGGCCCGCTAACGTGCTCCCCGGCCGCGAGCAGCTGGTGATCCTCGGCGAGGCGTTCGAGCCGGAACAGCCAGTCCTCGTAGGCGTGCTCATCGGGGAAGCCTGAGCTGTAGGAGCCGCCGTAGCCGAGTGTGATCTGCAGATGCAGGTGCCCGTACTGAATCGCGCCGGCAACAAGTCCGCGAGGCTTTCGGACGATGTGCCAGGCCAGGGTGCGGCGGAACCGCGCCGCGCCGATCGCGCCCTGCGGATCCGGCGGAATGACCTCGTGAGCGCGTCCGGTGTGCGCGCAGTAGTCCTTGACCCAGTCGAGAAACGCCGCGACATCATAAGGGATCGATCCGGCGCGCCGAGCCAAGCCCCGGCGGGTGCGGCTTCGGTTGCCCAGGTGCGGATGCAGCTCCGTCGGGAAGAGCAACGCGCAGTCGTGCAGCCGTTCCAGCACCGTGATCGCGCGGGCTGTCTGCTCGACAACGACCCAGGGGTCCTCGCGCAGCTGACCTTCCGGGATCTTGTTGCCGTCCTCGTCCCAGGCGCCCTTGAACTTCTTGCCCGATATCGTCCAGATTCCGCTCGCCCGGTCCTGGGACAGACATCCGCGGTCGAGGTTGAGGACCTCACCGGTGCGCATGCCGGACAGATAGGAGACCACGACCAGGCAGGCGGTCCGAAGCAAAGCCGCCAGCTCGAGTGCTTCGGTGTAGCCGATCCGGGTGCTGCGCCAAGGCCGGCCATCGACGAGGCCGGTGACCGGTGCGTCGAGATAGGCATCGCCAGCGATGGGCAAACCCGAGCGCTCGACAGGTCCACGCAACCGCTCGCTGCGGGGAAAGGCACTGGTGGCGCTGCGGAACAACCGCACGAGGTGTGGCCAGTCGACCTCCAGTTCACCGCCCTCCCCGACCCGGCCGGGCAGTCCCTCGCCGCGACGCCTCAGCCGCTTGAGGTAGGCGACCAGGTCAGGCAGGACCTCGTCGATCGACCGGCGGTCCACCCGGATGCAGTGCTTGCGAGTCGAAGGGCCATAGGGATAGAGACCGAGATGCTCGTGGAAGGCGGCGATGATGTCGTCGGCGAAATCTTCGACGAACCGCAGCGACCACATCAGCAGCAAGTCGATCGTATCGGCGTGCAGCCGCGGGGTGCGGTTCTCCCGCGGCCGGACGTGACCGCCGAGCAGATCCTTGGGGTCATCCCCGTGCCAGGGCTCCATCTCGGACAGGCGCATGGCGGTCGGCAACTGGTCGCGGTAGCCCCAGAGCCGTCGCACTTCCACCAACAGGCTCGACTTCATGCTGGTGGTGGCTTCCAACGTGACGACAGCCGCGAGGTAGCGATCCAGATCTTCGGCTGTCACCTGGTCGCAGCTGGTGATGCGGTGGGTGTCCAGCCAGGCGAGAAACGTGGTGATCCGGGGCAGGGTCAGCGAGACGCTGCGCAGCGCCAGCCGGGTGCCGCGCGTGCCGCGTAGCCGCCGCGGCGGCTGGTGATTGATCAGCTGCCAGATGTAGTGCTTGGCGTGGTCGCGGAAGCCGACGGGGACGGGCAGAAAGTTGAGCCGGCAGGTCACCGCGTGCGCCTCGAACAAGCCCGGGGTGAGATCCCAGCGGTCGTCGCGGAACACCGAAAGCCGGGCCGGGTCAACGGTGGGATTGTGCTTGCGGTGCAGCAGGACCGGTGTCTCAAGGCGTGGCAGGGTGAGCACGCTGGAGTCGGTGGAAACGGGGCGGGTCATGACAGGTCCAGTTCTCGGTTGAGGAACCGTTCGGCGAGTTCGCGTTGAGCCGGCGTGGCGTCGCGCCGGGCGTCCGCGACGGCGACCGGCCCGGCGCGGTCGAGCAGGTCGGCCAGCTGCGCATGCGGCAGGGCAAAGCGTTGGGCCCACCGCAGCGGGGTGACCGCGGCCTGGCGCGCGGTCAGCGCGTCATGGACAAGGACTTGCAGAGGCAGGTGCAGCGGCATCGCTCGTGCGCAGGGACAGCTCAGACAGAGCATGAACGAGGCCCGGCAAGGCTGGCCGGCAGCCGTGTGGGGGCCGTTGGTGTGGTCGACGCAGGCGCCGAGGACGGTGTCCAGTTCGCCAGAGAGCATGCGCTGCAGGGTCGCGGTGTCCATGCCATGCCGGGCGGCGACGCGGGCCGGCTGTTCGCGCGCGTCGACGAGGTCGGCTTCGGTCAGCGTGTGCAGACGTGCTCGGGTCGAGGCCTTGGTGACCTGTTCGGCAAGTGCTGCGGCCACCACTTTCTGGTAGTCGGCGAGGTTGCCACGATTGCGGGCCAGGTATTCGTTGGCCAGTGTTTTCTCGGTGTGGGCGACCGGGCGTTGCTGCAGCTCGTTATAGGTCAGCCGCAGCCGGCCGAACGTGATCTGCAGCTGCTTCCGCTCGCCGCCGTCCGGTTTGTCGGCGGCGTCGGTGGGAAGGTCGTGCCGTTCGGCCCAGGCCGGCAACAACCGGCTGTCGAAACGGGTGCGTAGTCCGCGGCCGACCCCCGAGCCCGTTCCCGCCCAGAACGCGAACAAGCGGTCCGTTCCGAGAGCGTCGCGGGCCGGCGCGGCCAGCTCGTGCAGCAACGTGAAGACACCGAATCCTGAGTGGAGGTCCACCCGCGGCGCAGATGCACCCGGCGCCTCATCGGCGACGCTTGTCGCCGCGCTGCGGTCTGGGCCCGCCCAGCTAGGGACGCTGGTCAGCGGGAAGTCCATGTGGCGGCGGGCGCCGCGGCGTGGCTTGTCGAGCTCGACGATCGCCGTCGCGATCTCGCCGACGTAGCCGTCGGGCCGGTGATGCCCGGCCGGAGCATTCAAGATCGTGCTCCTGTTCTGCCCAGTCAGCCCGGCCAACAGCACCGCGAACGCGGCGGCCTCGATGTTCGACAGATGCAGGGCGGTCATGTGGGCCTCGACGGTGCCCAGCTGCTGGACCCAGAGCTTCGCGGCGGCGCCGGTCGAGGTGTAGCGGGGAACGTCGAGATGCTGGTCGACGTAGTCCAGCAACTCGCCGCGGCGGTAGATCGCCTCAGGCTCGTCGTCGAGTTCGGCGGCCCGCCAGCGTCGCAGCAGCTCCCTGTTGCCGTAGACGCGGTCGGTGGCTCGGCGGATGTCGGCGCGGGCGGCGTTGAGGATCCGCTGGTTCTCACTACGGCTGTAGCTGGCTTTCGACGTCATCACCGCGCGCGGTGGGTTGCGCTCCACCAGCGCGGACCGGAACTCGTCGCTGGTGCCCTCGACTTTGCGGAGCGTGGTTTTCAGCTCTCCGAGCTTGATCGCGCCGCCGACATGGTGCTGGCGCGGCAGAAACCAGCCTGTCAGGTGTGCTGGGGTCAACTCCGCCGGCGTGGTCGGGGATGTCCGCAGTTCGCCGAGGTATTCCGCGAACTGGCCCAAGGTGCGGAACGTCTTGTAAGCCGATTCGGCGCTCCGGACCTTGCCGCCTGCTCGGGTCCGCTCGGCGAACGCGGCTGCGAACGCCCGGCGCAGCGGCAGGCTCACCGGCCAGCCGGTGAAGTCGAAGTTCCTCGGCTGCTGCGTGGGATTCTCCGGCACGAACCTGATGCGGCAGGCGGTGTCGTCGACCATCCGGGTGGCCGGTGCGTAGCCGGCAGAGGGCAGCGCCGCGCGTCGGCCGGTGCTCACATCGCCTCCTGCAACGGGTCGGTCCGCACTCGGGGATGGTCGGCCAGATAGCTCGTCAAGAACCCGTCAACCGCGGCGTCATGGGCGTGCTGCAGCAGCAGTTCGACGTCCAAGGCGCGGAAGGGCTCCAGGTAGTGCTGGCGGGTCGTCTGCGGGTTGCGGTGCCCGAGCATCGTGGCGACGAGGTCCCAGGTGTCACCGAACTGAGCGCGGAAGTCCTTGGTCTCCTCTTCGCTCAGGTGCGCGAAGCGTCGCTCGTAAGCCAGACGACCGACCGAGTACCACCGCAGCGCGCAGCTGTGGCGCAGCATGTGCGGCGTCGCACTGAACCCGATCAGGCCGAGCGTGGCGATGCGGGCATTCGCCTGGGCGAAGCTGTGCTGCCAGCCGTGCGGTGTCCGGGGCATCCCGTTCTCGTTGAGCCAGAGCGCCAGTGGCTCCAGCCCGGCCTTCGTCCTGCGGAACAGGCGCCGGCGTCCCCACGGGCCGATCGCGTCCAGCGCCGGCTCGCTGTGCCGGCCGTCCGGCTCCTGCACGATCAACCGATTCCGACGCACCCCGACCACCACGCGGGTGTTGCTCAGTGCGTCGTAGCGGCCGGTGCGCTGCGCCGCCCGGATCGTCCGGGCCCGTGCACCTTCGACGTAGTCCAAGACTCCCAGCAGCGCTGCGCGCTGGATCCAGTACGGATGACCGTAGCCGCCCTTGGCGCAGGCGTTCGCCAGCTCGCAGGTTCGGAAACCGCGCCCGGGGACGTCCTCGGGCAACTCGGTCAGCAGCACGCTCGCCCACTCGGTCAGCCGCAGCCCGGTGCGATAGAGGCCCTCGACGAACGCGGTGTCCCGCTGCTCGTTGCGCCCCCGCCAGGAACGATCGGCGCGACCGTCCAGCCCCAGGCCGCGGAACCCGAGATCACGCCATCGGCGATAGCCAGCAGGATCGAGCCACTTGACATCCTCTCGGCGAACGCCGCGTGGTTTGACGTCGAAGTCGTCCGTCGCGGCCACCGGGTCGGTCACCTGGTAGCGACGCGCTGCCCAGCGGTAGAACGCGCGCAACCCGGCCAGATTCGTCGCGAACGTGCTCGGCTGCACCAGCTGCGGGTTGCTCAGCTCCGTCAGCCGCCATTCTTTGAAGTACTCCGCGTCGTCCTCTGTGGCCTCATCCCACGCCCGGTGCAGCACCAGCAGGAAGTTCAGCCACATTCCCAACGACTGTGCGTACTTCTTCCACGTCAGCGGCGAGCGTCCCAGCATCCGCCGCGAAGCGAAGAACTCGTTGATCCGATCGTCCGGCCGGCCGTCCGGTCCGAGCAGGAACGGCTGACCGTGCCTGCGGCCACGCTCCTGAAGACGATCAACGCCGACCGCGTACGTCATCAACAGGTGGTCTTCGTCCAGCATAGGTTCGTGTTCCAGGTCGTAGCGGAACACGATCCAACTTCCTGGCGCGTACGCAGTCCTCATGGACGGAAGGCTAGAGATCAACATCCACCAACAACTACGGACCAGGTAGAGAACGGCTGAGTCGCTGCTGGCAATGATGTCGGCGTAGCGTGCCAATCCCAGAAACTTCGCTCCGAATGCGTGCAGCCGGTAGCCTCGCAGCGCGACCGAACGCAGGATCGACTCAACTTCGGCGGTGTGCTGGCGTCGGCAGATACTGCCGACACCCACCAAAGGGGCCGTGGCGAGGTCGACCCCGCGCTGTTCATAGCGATCGGCGCAGCGCTGATAGTCTTCGATGGATTGCCCCTGCAAGACCGGGATGAACGGCAGGGTCGCGTCGATGGACCGCAGCTCCACATAGTTGCTGATTGTCAGTTCTTGGTGCTGTGCAACATCGAGCCCCGTGCGCTTAAGGATCGTGTTCTCGCACATGTGGTCCTGCGGCGCGGCCCAGAGCAGCCGACCGATCTCGTCGCGGTAGCGCCGAATCCGGGCCGCGTATTCACGGGGACTGGGGCCGCACGCCCAAGTTCCCCACTGCGAAAGCTGGCTGAAGCCGCCGTTCCCCAGCTTCAGATGTCTCACGAGACAGCGAGCGATGCTGGTCGAGGTCAGGGTGGCTCCCGGTGAGCCGCCGGAGGCGTGCTTGGATGCGGGAGTGACGATTGCCGCCTTCGTGATCTCCT
>NZ_JAJPWN010000041.1:0-6510 GCF_046549135.1 Amycolatopsis sp. lyj-23
GGTTCTCCAGCCTGTCTGGAACCGTCTCATTGCTTCACCCAGATGCCACTCTCTTCGTGGCTCGTTAGGCCCTCCGCAATGACTGTTGATCATGGATATGCGGAGGGTTCGTTGGAGCTGTACTTCACCAACCGGAGGCGGGCACTCGCTGTCGGGGAGGTGCCCGGAATCGAGCGGGCGGAGCTGTCTGACCTGTTCGGACGGCGGCTGGCGCTGGACGGGACGCCGGTCCTGCTCGACCTGGGGATGCGTCCGGTCGAGCCGGTGTCATCGTGGTTTCGCCACCTCGCGCTGATGGGGCGCAGCGTGAAGACGATGCGCAAATACGCCTACGTCGCGTTGAGACTGTCGGAGTTTCTGAGCCAGGCAGGCACGGATCTGATGTCGGCGACTGAGACCGACCTGCTGGAGTATCGGGCGCTGCGGACGCGGGAGCAGCCGGAGCCGATCGCGAAGACGACGTGGGAGGCCGAGGCGACCGCGATCAACCGCTTATACGCCTGGCTGGTGGCGGAAGGGTACGTCGCGGCCAGGCCGTGGCGCGGCGACGGCAGCCGGGATTCGCTGCGCAACAGCGTGACGCGGGATCTGCGGGTGCGGCACATGACCTTGGAGCAGTACCAGTATTTCCGCGACGTCGGCTTGGCGGGACAGCTACCGGACGGATCGGTGGATCGTTCGTTCCGGGGCAGGTCCCCGCACCGCAGCCGCGCCGGAGCGGAGCTGGGACTGCTGACCGGAATGCGGCTGGGCGAGTGGTCGACACTGCTGCTGCCCGAGCTGGATTTGGACGGCGCACGGCCGCGCGAGGGGGTCGAGATCCAGCTCGCCGCCTGCGCAAAATTCGGCCGGTCCCGCACCGTCTATGCGCCCCGCGCAGCGCTGGAGCTGGTGCGGACCTATCTGCTTTTGGAGCGGCGGCACGTCGTGACGGCCGCACAGGCCACGTTGGCGAAACGACGGCCGGACCTGTTCCTCGTGGACGCCGACCAAGACGGCCGCGGCAAGCTGCGCGGCGTTCTGGAAGGCCGGCGGGTGACCAGGACGATCCGGCACATGCCGCCGGAACTGCGGGCGATCACGGTGATGGACACCGGCGATGGGCTGGAGCCGTTGGCGGTGTTCGTCGGCTTGGGCGGGACCATGCCGCATCCGTCCACCTGGGACAAAATCCGATGGCGGGCATGGGAACGGATGCGCCTGCACGCAGCGGATCTTGCTGCTCCGATCATGCCGACTCAGCCGTGGCTGTTCCACGATCTGCGCCACACGTTCGCGCTGCAGCTGCTGCGGTTCCTGATGCTGCGGGCCGCCCAGGACGGGGCGCAGTCCGGCATGCCCATGTCCACTTTGGCCGACCACATCGCCTACAACCCGTTGCTGATCGTGCAACGCCGCCTCGGGCACGCGAGCCCTGCCACCACCTACATCTACCTGCGCTACCTCAAAGACCCGATGCGCGAGGTCGACGAGGCGTTCGCCGCCTGGGCAGCTCAGGACGAGCTCACCTACGCCGAGATCGGCCGAGAGCTGCTCACCCGCGGCACCGAGGAGGGCAGCGGCGATGCCACGCAAAGGTGAGTACCGAAGCGCCCCACGCCCCGAGCGACGCGACCCGGCACCGTCGAGGATCGGCCGGCGCCGCATCGAGGGCGCCGAGCCCAACGGACACGTCGGCTCGACCACCCTCGACCCGTCCGAGTTCCGCTGCGCGGCGTTGGCGGCCGAGCTGGCCGACGAGTGGGTGGAACTGGGCGCGACCGATGATCTGGGCGTCGCCACGATGCGCTGCTACCGGCGAGCGATCCGCAGCTTCTGCCACTTCGTCGACGCTCACCTGCCCGCAGCGGCGGACGCCTCACTGGCTCACACGGTCCCTGATCTGCTGCCGGTGATCCTGAACTGGACCAGGCAATTGCCGGCCCACTGGCCGCCCGGCTCCACCGAGCCCGCGCATCAGGCCGGACGGCTGCGGAAACTGGTCCGGCGCCGCGGCGCGCATCCGCACCGCTACGTCACCGCCCACCTGGGCGGGTGGCTGACCGGATCGACCGGGCTGCGGCGCGGCGCGACTCGTGAGGTCGACGAGTTCTCCCGCGCGGACAAGAAGGCCCTGGTCCGAGCGGCCTGGGCGGATATCGGTGCGCTGGAGCGGCGGCTGCAGCGCGGCCGCGACCTGCTCGAGCACGCGGTGGATCCCGAACTCGGCGGCTGGTTGGAACCGGCGAACCTGCTCTGGGCGATCGACCACGGCATGCCGACCCGAGACCTGCTGACCCACTTGCCGAGCCCGGCCGACTGGCCGGCGGAGCTGACTGATCTGCTGCCGCCGGGGACGGCGCTGAACTACCGCGGCCGGACGTTGCTGCGGATCCTGACGGGAATGCTCTATCCCCGCAACCGTGATCTGCACGGTTTCCGGATCCTGCTGATCGCCGCGACCGGGCACACCTCGGAGGAAGTCACCGGCCTGGCCGAGGATCAGGTGGAGTTCACCCCGCAAGGGGTCCTGCTCACTTTCACCAAGAACCGGGCCCGCTCGATCCGCCGCCGCTTCTACACCAGCAGCTCCGCCGCGGACACCGAGGACGGCACGGTCACGGTGACGCACCTGGCGACCGGACGATTGGACGCCGCCGACATCCTGCGGCGCCTGCTGGCCGCTACCGCCAAGCTCCGGGCCCGCAGCGGACTCACCTCCGCGCCGCTGTTCCTGCGATCGGCGATCTGGGTCTACGACCTGACGATCAGCCGGTTCAACGGCGACATGAACGGCGCAGACCTGAACATCTGGCTGGAGCAGATGAAGCTGCGGGTGAGCGGGCCGGCCGATATCCGGCGGCTGCGCAAGTCCGGGAAGGTGGAGAAGGCACTGGCCTACCGCGGGCGGGTCAGCGACGTCGCCGACGACAACAGCGTCGAGGTGTTCCACGGCCACTACGCCCACGGCACCACCGTGAAGGTGATCGCCGGGCACGTCATCACCGGAGCCCAGCAGCGCTGGCTCGACGAAGCGCTCACCGGCCCGACGGTCCTGACCGAGGACGCTGAACAGGCACTCGACGACTCAGTCGGGGCCGCCGCGGCGGGCCTGACTCCGCAGCAGGTCGCACAGCTGCGAGACGGGGCGATGGACATGGGCGTCTCGGCCTGCCGCGATCCGTTCGACTCCCCGTTCGGCAAGGCCGGGGACCTCTGCCCGGTCGCGCCGCTGCGCTGCCTGGAATGCCGCCACGCCCTGGTCCTGCCGTCCAATCTGCCACAGCTGCTGCTGTTGGCCGACCATCTGGCTCGGCTGCGGAACCGGTTGACGCCACAGCATTTCCACGCGCTCTGGGGACAGAGCCACGCCAACCTCGCCGCGGTGCTGGCCGACCGCGCACCCGCCGAGATCGAGCTCGCCCGCAAGCAGATCACGGCCGGTCAGGCCGATCTGCACCTTCCGCTGTCTGCACACGTGGAGTTCGACCGATGACTACCCGACTGCCCCTGCCCGCCGCGCACTCGGCGTTCCGCGACGACGAACCCGTCGTCCAGTCCCACCCGCTGCTGCCCGACGCCCGACCGCTCCTGTTCGGGCAGCGGGATCAGTGGAACCTCAACGGCGTCGTCGAGCGGCCCGTGAACCAGTACGCCGCCAACTACCGGGTGTCGTTCGCCGGGCTGTCCCCGGCCTGGAACCTCCGGGCTCGCGAGATGGTGATGATCTGGCTCAACCCGCGTCACCCCGCAGTCCTGGCCGCCGGTGTTCATCTCAAGCCACAACCGCGCGAGCCCCGCACCACGGCGCTGCGCGCCGGCACGATGCGCACGCTGGCCGGCTGGGCCGAGACCGAAGGTCTTCCGGCGGACTTGAGTCGGTGGGACGTCGAGGATTTCCACCGCTACATCGACGCGCAGCGGCAACGGCTGACCCTCAGCAGCGTCAACGAACACGTCGTGGTGATCAAAGCGCTCCACGAGTTCGGTCCCGCGCTGGCCTGCGGGGGACTGCCGGCGGACCCGTGGCCCGGACGGCCCGCGAGTCATGTTCTGGGCATCCGCGACACCGGGGAGCTGACCACACCGGTGATCCCGCCGGAGACCTGGTTCCCGCTGGTGCGCTCGGCCTGGACCTACATCGACGTGTTCGGACCGGACATCCTGCGGGCACTGGCTCTCTGGCAAGGACTGCAGGCCACCGCCCGCACATATGACACCGCGGAGCTGACACCGCTGGTCACAGCCTGGCTCGCCGACCCGCAGCACCGGGTCCCCGTTCGCCCGGCCGCCGCAGGCGACCCCGCTGCGGCAGCGGTGAACTGGTCGGTGCTGACCACGATGATCGGCGCCACCAACAACGTCTTCAACACCGGCAATCCGGCCGGACGGCACCGTCGCAGCCTCGTCCTGGACGCTGTTGCCGCGGGTCGCACCCAGCCAGGCCTGCTTAACGACCTCACCGAAGTGACCCGGCCCGACGGCACCCGCGGTCCCTGGCACCACTGCCTGCACCCGCTGCAGCTCTGGTTCGAAGCCGTTGCGCTGCGCAACGCCTGCTATATCTTCGTGGCCGCGCTGTCGATGATGCGCGACAGCGAGATCCGGCAGATCACCCATGACAGTGTCGTCCAGCACTATGGGTCGCCTGCGGTCGTCTCCACCAAACGCAAACGCGATCCCGGCCTGCCCGCCCGGCATTGGTGGATCATCGAACCGGCAGCCACCGCGATCTTCACCGCGTCGCAGCTGTCGCTGCACCCGAATCTGGCGTTCGGCCGGGTGCGTGACGGCGGCGACGACGAGGGCTTCGCCAGCCAGTACGCCATCGACTCCTTCATCCGCCGCGTCAACACTTACCGCCGCTACAGCGGTTTGCCCGTCATCCCCGACGGGAGGATCACCCCGCACATGTTCCGGCGCACCATGTCGATGCTCACCCGCGACCATCCCGGCTCCGAGATCGCGTTGGGCATCCAGCTCAAACACGTCACCACCCGCGCCCTGGCCAACCGCGCCACCCAGGGCTACGCCAACGCCGCGCCGGCCTGGGCCCGTCACCTCGACGACGCGCTGTCCACTACGCAATTCCAGCGCCTGCAGGACCTCTACGACGCTCACCGGCGCGGCGAGTCCGTCGGCTACGGACCAGCCGCCGACCGGATCCGCGACACGTTCGACAGCGTCATCCGCGCCTCCGAGCAAGCGCAACACGGAGACGCGCGAGTCGAGTATGACCTGCTTCGCAAGGCCCGCATCTCGATTCGCTTCGGCAAGCTCAACCACTGCACCCTCGACGAAGCCAACCCTGTCGGCGCGAAGTGCCTGGAGAACACCGTCGTCCCGGCCGGGCATTATGGCCCGCTGGTCGACCGCTGCCAGCCCGCCCGCTGCGGCAACAGTCTCTTCGGGCCCGAGCATGTCCCCGCTTGGCGGATTGAAGAACAGAACCTGCTCACTCTCCTCGACATACCCAAGATCGCACCCTGCCGCAAAACAGCGCTCCGGCGAGAACTCGACGACGTCCGCGCGGTCCTACGGAAGGTGACTTGATGAACAACACCGACGACGTCTCACCAGGCGTCCACACAGCCCTCAACGATGCCACACAGCGGCTCCTGTCCGGGCGCTCCAAGCACACCGACGGCCGTCTGACCAAAGCGAACCTCGGACGGGAAGCCGGCGTCAGCCACGCCACCCTCTATCGCGCCAAGGCCGCGCTAGCTGAATGGGACGAGGCCGTCGCAGCGCTCGGCGCGAAGACGATCCGGCCAGCACCGGTCGGTGACGAGGACACCCCACTTCGGACGCGCTTGGCCGAGAAAACCGATGAGTGCGCCGAACTGCGGCGACGTCTCGAAGCCGCTGCCACGGTCATCGCGACCCTGCACCACGAAAACACTGCTCTGCGGCAACAGCTCAGCCGCGACGACACCGTCGTTCCATTCAGTACACGTAGCAGGACTACGGGCCGAGCAGCTTCACCGTCCGACGTTCGTCAGACTGGTCCGGACGGTGATGCCAGGTGACCACGACATGCCCCGCAAGATCGGGATCTCCCGTCCTTATGAGAAAATACCTGTGCTGGTCACCAGGTTCGAGCGCCTCAAAGTCGGTGACCTCGCCCATGGCACCAAGGCCGCCCGTGTCGACATGCACGCCATACGCGGTATCGGTTCCCAAATTGACGAGCACATATGCGCGGCCGCCCTCGGCCAGGAGGTCGAAACGCACCTGGCGACGCTCGGCCTCGGCGATCTCCTCCGTCCGACGGGCCCGCTCCACCTCGGCCATCTCCGCGGCAGCATCAGCAGAACGCTTCGCCTCGGCAGCAGACAAGTCAGCGGCGCGCTTCTGCCCGCGGCCATACCAGACCGCGATGCCGGCAAACACTAGTCCCAGGCAGGAGATCACGAAGGCGGCAATCGTCACTCCCGCATCCAAGCACGCCTCCGGCGGCTCACCGGGAGCCACCCTGACCTCGACCAGCATCGCTCGCTGTCTCGTGAGACATCTGAAGCTGGGGAACGG
>NZ_JAJPWN010000042.1:0-3731 GCF_046549135.1 Amycolatopsis sp. lyj-23
AGTTCGGCGGTGTCCTACTCTCCCACAACCCTTCGGTTGCAGTACCATCGGCGCTGTCAGGCTTAGCTTCCGGGTTCGGAATGGGACCGGGCGTTTCCCTGACGCTATAACCACCGAAACACTCCGAAACAACACACACGCAGTCCTGCGTGTGGTGTTTCAGAACCGTAGAGTGGATGCGTAACATCTTTGTAGGCAAGTCCTCGGCCTATTAGTACCAGTCAACTCGACAACACATTACTGTGCTTCCATTTCTGGCCTATCAACCCAATGGTCTGTTGGGGGCCTTAACCCACAAAGGGTGGGATACCTCATCTTGGAACAGGCTTCCCGCTTAGATGCCTTCAGCGGTTATCCCTTCCGAACGTGGCCAACCAGCCATGCCCCTGGCGGGACAACTGGCACACCAGAGGTTCGTCCGTCCCGGTCCTCTCGTACTAGGGACAGCCTTCCTCAAGTATCCTACGCGCGCGGCGGATAGGGACCGAACTGTCTCACGACGTTCTAAACCCAGCTCGCGTGCCGCTTTAATGGGCGAACAGCCCAACCCTTGGGACCTACTCCGGCCCCAGGATGCGACGAGCCGACATCGAGGTGCCAAACCATGCCGTCGATATGGACTCTTGGGCAAGATCAGCCTGTTATCCCCGGGGTACCTTTTATCCGTTGAGCGACACCCCTTCCACCAGGAGGTGCCGGATCACTAGTCCCGACTTTCGTCCCTGCTCGACATGTCTGTCTCACAGTCAAGCTCCCTTGTGCACTTGCACTCAACACCTGATTGCCAACCAGGCTGAGGGAACCTTTGGGCGCCTCCGTTACTCTTTAGGAGGCAACCGCCCCAGTTAAACTACCCATCAGGCACTGTCCCTGAACCAGATCATGGCCCGAGGTTCAGATTCCCAATTCGACCAGAGTGGTATTTCAACAACGACTCCACCACAACTAGCGTTGCAGCTTCACAGTCTCCCACCTATCCTACACAAGCCGAACCGAAAACCAATACCAAACTATAGTAAAGGTCCCGGGGTCTTTCCGTCCTGCCGCGCGTAACGAGCATCTTTACTCGTAGTGCAATTTCGCCGGGCCTGTGGTTGAGACAGCCGGAAAGTCGTTACGCCATTCGTGCAGGTCGGAACTTACCCGACAAGGAATTTCGCTACCTTAGGATGGTTATAGTTACCACCGCCGTTTACTGGCGCTTAAATTCTCAGCTTCGCCCCGAAAGGCTAACCGGTCCTCTTAACGTTCCAGCACCGGGCAGGCGTCAGTCCATATACATCGTCTTGCGACTTCGCATGGACCTGTGTTTTTAGTAAACAGTCGCTTTCCGCTGGTCTCTGCGGCCACCCACCCCTAGCCTGCAAGAAGCTTCAGGATGTTTGGCCCCCCTTCTCCCGAAGTTACGGGGGCATTTTGCCGAGTTCCTTAACCACAGTTCACCCGATCGCCTTGGTATTCTCTACCTGACCACCTGTGTTGGTTTGGGGTACGGGCCGTGCATGCACTCACTAGAGGCTTTTCTCGGCAGCATAGGATCACTCTACTTCGCCTCAAACGGCTACGCATCACGTCTCAGCCTCATGGAACACGGATTTGCCTATGTTCCGGCCTACACGCTTACACCAGGACAACCATCGCCTGGCGGAGCTACCTTCCTGCGTCACCCCATCGCTTGACTACTACGAAATCAGGTCCCACGCTCCACAATGCCAACTCCGCCCGAAGGCATCGCCGGCACGCTTTGGGTGGTTAGTATCAAACGCCTCGTCATGGGCGCACATGCTCGGGTACGGGAATATCAACCCGTTGTCCATCGACTACGCCTGTCGGCCTCGCCTTAGGTCCCGACTTACCCTGGGCGGATTAGCCTGGCCCAGGAACCCTTGGTCATCCGGCGGCAGAGTTTCTCACTCTGCATTCGCTACTCATGCCTGCATTCTCACTCCCACACCCTCCACCACTGGTTTCCACCGTGGCTTCCCTGGATGCAGGACGCTCCCCTACCCATCCGTGCGACTAGACAAGAGCCTCAAGGACTCAAGCCGATCTACAGCACGAATGACACAGCTTCGGCGGTGTGCTTAAGCCCCGCTACATTGTCGGCGCAGGACCACTTGACCAGTGAGCTATTACGCACTCTTTCAAGGGTGGCTGCTTCTAAGCCAACCTCCTGGTTGTCTGGGCAATCCCACATCCTTTCCCACTGAGCACACACTTAGGGGCCTTAGCTGGTGTTCTGGGCTGTTTCCCTCTCGACGACGAAGCTTATCCCCCGCCGTCTCACTGCCGCACTCTCACACCACGGTATTCGGAGTTTGGTTGATTTCGGTAACCCGGTAAGGCCCCTAGACCATCCAGTAGCTCTACCCCCGTGGAGAAACATACGACGCTGCACCTAAATGCATTTCGGGGAGAACCAGCTATCACGGAGTTTGATTGGCCTTTCACCCCTACCCACAGCTCATCCCCTCAGTTTTCAACCTAAGTGGGTTCGGGCCTCCACGACGTCTTACCGTCGCTTCACCCTGGCCATGGGTAGATCACTCCGCTTCGGGTCTAGACCACGCGACTAGAAACGCCCTATTCAGACTCGCTTTCGCTACGGCTACCCCACACGGGTTAACCTCGCCACGCAGCACTAACTCGCAGGCTCATTCTTCAAAAGGCACGCCATCACCCAACAAGTAGGCTCTGACGGCTTGTAGGCACACGGTTTCAGGTACTCTTTCACTCCCCTCCCGGGGTACTTTTCATCTTTCCCTCACGGTACTCGTCCGCTATCGGTCTTCAGGAAGTATTTAGGCTTACCGGGTGGTCCCGGCAGATTCACAGCAAATTCCACGAGCTCGCTGCTACTCGGGAACACCAAACAAACAACCAACAACATGTTTTCGCGTACGGGGCTCTCACCCACTCCGGCCCGCCATCCCAAGCGGTTCCACTAACACGCGCGGTCATTCCGAGGACTGTCAGATCCTCGACGCTGGGTCCCACAACACCGCCTGCACAACGCCTGACAGCTTGACATGCAAACGGTTTAGCCTCATCCGCTTTCGCTCGCCACTACTCACGGAATCACGGTTGTTTTCTCTTCCTGCGGGTACTGAGATGTTTCACTTCCCCGCGTTCCCTCCACACACCCTATATATTCAGGTGCGGGTAACACCACATCACTGGTGCTGGGTTTCCCCATTCGGAAATCCTCGGATCACAGCTCGGTTGACAGCTCCCCGAGGCTTATCGCAGCCTCCTACGTCCTTCATCGGCTCCTGAAGCCAAGACATCCACCATGTGCCCTTAACAACTTGACCACAAAGATGCTCGCATCCACTCTACAGTTCTCAAACACCACACCAGAAACAAACGTCCCTCTGGGGCAGAAGCCCCAAGGCGTGTTGCCTCAGGACCCAACAGTGTGCCAAGTGAACAACTTGCCCTCCAGGCGCCGGCCCTCCGTTCCACGATCGCCAGGCGATCAGTACTAGAAGGGGCTTTGCCAACCAGAGCAAGCCATAACCAGTAGTTCCACAATTCCTTGAGCAACCGGAACAAGCACACATTCGGCACTTGAGTTCCAGCCACTCCACGCTCTGGTTCCGGGTATCCCGGGAACGTGGATGTGTTGTGCTCCTTAGAAAGGAGGTGATCCAGCCGCACCTTCCGGTACGGCTACCTTGTTACGACTTCGTCCCAATCGCCAGTCCCACCTTCGACCACTCCCTCCCCTT
>NZ_JAJPWN010000043.1:0-3019 GCF_046549135.1 Amycolatopsis sp. lyj-23
CCAGCGCCTGGCGTTCATCCGGCGCGTGCTCACCGACACCTCTATTCCGCCGGCCGACCGGGTGCTCGCACTGCTGATTCTGCTCTACGCACAACCACTGGTGAAGATCGCGCGGCTGACCGTCGACGATGTCCTGCGCGAGCACGACCAGGTCCTGCTCCGGCTCGGCGACCCACCGATCCCGGTGCCACAGCCCTTCGCCGGCGTGCTGCTCGACTACGTCGCCAACCGCCCCAACATGTTCTCCGCGGCCAACCCGGATAGCCGCTTCCTGTTCCCGGGACGCCGGGCCGGCCAGCCGCTGCACACGACTTCCCTGCGTTTGCGGCTGCGGAACCTCGGACTGCCCGGCCTCGACGCGCGCACCGCCGCGATCCGCCAGCTGCTGCTCGAAGCACCGGCCGCGGTCGTCGCCGGCATGCTCGGCTACCACCCCGGCACGGCCGAAACCCTCGCCATCCAAGCCGGATCCACCTGGACCCGCTACGCCGCCGGCGACCACCAGCGACCACAGTCACAAGGAGCGCGATGACCGTCGACGACACCACCGCATCCGGAACCCGGCGCCGCTCGGTCCCGCTCGTGTTCGTCGCCGGTGCCGGGATCGGGCTTCTCGGCGGGATGATCGGCCTCGGCGGCGCCGAATTCCGGTTACACCTGCTGGTGAGCCTTTTCGGCTTCACTGCCCTCTCCGCGGTCATCCTGAACGTGGCGATGAGCCTCATCGTGGTCATCACGGCGCTGCCCGCCCGCCTGGCCACGGTCTCGGCCAGCGACCTCGGCGCGCACTGGGCGGTCGCGGTGAACCTGCTCGCGGGCATCTGACCTGGGCCGCCATCACGCTCATGACCCCGCCGGTTGACCCGGCGCCCAGATCGAGCGGGGACCGGTCAGCAGGCCGCCTGACCAGGTGACGACCCCGTGTCGGGGCTACCACGCTCCCGGAAAGGTGTCTACCGTGGAAGACCAGGAATGTCCTGCGTGCCTGGGCTCTGGCCGCACCGAACTGGAAGGACTATTGCCGCAACTGTGGAGGACTCGGTCTCGTCCCGAAATAGGTACCCTGTCTGCGAGGACGAGGGCGTCTTGACATGGACACAACCCTGCCGGACGGCAACGGCGGCAAGATCCACCGTGAGATGGCGATGCCGTGTCCGCACGGCTGTGGGCCCGGCTGGAAACACCCCGCCGCTAAGAACCACCGCGTGGTCGACACCGACCTGCCCGACAACCGGCCCCACCGAGTGCGGAGCGAGGTCGACGCCATGGAAGACAGCGACCGCGACACCAGGTACGGCGAATTCCTCGACCAAGCCCTTGCCCAGTCCGCTACACCTGGCGCAACGGCCGCCGACAATCTTGACCACACCCGGCCACCAGCGGGGTGGCGAGCCCTAGGGAGAACATGGCCGACTATGACCGCAGCGACGAGGACCGGAAAGCGCCTGTTCGGGTGCTGTCTCGCCGCACCATCGCGGTGTACGCCTGGCTGTTGCTCATCCTGGCAGGCGTCTCCTCATGGCTGTTGCTCACGCACTTCGGTGACGGCAGCGAGGCCAGCAAAACCCGACTGGACTCAATCCGCGCCGTTGGCACGATCGTGCTCGGTGCCGGCGGCGCAGTCGGTCTCCTGCTGGCCGCACGCCGACAGCGAACCACCGAACAAGACCTGGTGGAAAAGCGCCGTGACCTCGCGCTGAAGCAACGTGCGCAGGTCCACGCTGAACGGGTCCAACGGCACGCCGAACAGGTCGCTGCCGATACCCAGCAACTCCAACTGAAAGTCGCGTGGGACACGGCGGTAGACGCGGCCGCACGCCGCGTGACTGAACTGTTCGATACCGCGGTAGACAAGCTCGGCTCGGAGAAAGCCCCGGTCCGTTTCGGAGGACTCTACGCACTCGAACGTCTCGCCGGGCACGCCCCAGACCAGCAGCCTGCGATTTCGAAGGTGCTGTGCGCCTACTTACGCATGCCCTACCTCGAGCCTGGTGACATCCCCGGCCCGGACACCGACGACGCGGTCCTCGCTCGCTACGAACGCCGACGCGAGGAACGCGAGGTTCGCCTCGCGGTCCAACGCGTCCTGGCCGATCACCTGAACCCCAGGATCAACACGAGCAATCCACTACCCCGCTACTGGCCCAACGCGGCAATTGATCTCACCGGCGCCACCCTCATCGACCTCGACTGGAGCCACTGCCGAGTCCCAGGCGAGAACGTGTCATTCCGCAATGCCACCTTCACCGGTAGCACCAAGTTCTCGTCGACCACCTTCACTGGGGATGCACAGTTCAGCGGAGCCACTTTCACCGGCAGCGCCTCGTTCGACAACGCCACCTTCACCAGCGAAGGAAGGTTCAGCAACGCCGTCTTCACCAGCGATGCGCGGTTCAACCGAACCACCCTCACCAGCGCTAGGTTCGACCTCGCCACCTTCGCCGGTGGTGCCTGGTTTGACAGCGCCAACTTCACCAGGTTCGCGTACTTCGGGAGGACCACGTTCGACCAGACGGCGTGCTTCACAAAGGTTACCTTCCCCCAAGATGCGCCGATCAATGAAAATCAGCTGAACGACAGTGCCTCCAGGAACCGCCAGGACGCAGTCCCGACCAACCAGAAGAGCACTTTCATCAGCGCGCGCTTCAGCGAAGCCACTTTCACCGGCAGCGCCTCGTTCGACGAACACGCCACAGTCGATCTATTCGGGGCCCAGGCCACTCTTGCTGTGCCTGGCGCTGTGCTAGGACTGCGACACGAGTGGCCGAGAGGATGGGCGGTGCGCCCTCAGGCCACTAAATCAGCCACATCCAAGGACTCAGGTTGGGGCATCCTGGTCCGCGAGCACCTTGCTACTTCTGACTAACAGCACACATCGAGCTGAACCTCAACAGGCTACCTGTACTGATCAACTCCTGCGTCCATCCGGAGCTTTGTCGTCACTTCATGAGCAGGCCGCAGGTTCAACTTCCCCGCCAACGAACACGCGCCGAACGAATACGCGTCGTTACCAGTAACC
>NZ_JAJPWN010000044.1:0-1505 GCF_046549135.1 Amycolatopsis sp. lyj-23
TACCAGAACGGGATCAGCACGAGCTGCAGCAACCGGGCGACGTCGGACATCTCGGCCGACGCCGACCCGAACAGCGGCATCACGATCTACGTCAACGGCGCGACGTCGCAGTACGGGGGCACGAGCCTGGCCACGCCGATCGTCGCGGGGATCTGGGCGCTGGCCGGCACCCCGAACGCCGGGGACAACGCCGTCACCTACCCCTATGCCCACCAGGGCAACTTCTACGACGTCACCTCGGGCAGCAACGGCAGCTGCGGCACGGTGATCTGCACCGCGGGCACCGGCTGGGACGGCCCGACCGGCTTCGGCACCCCCAACGGCGTGACCGGGCTGACCCCGGGCACGCCCAGCGGCACGGTCACGGTCAAGAACCCGGGCGACCAGACGAGCACCACCGGCACGGCCGTCTCGCTGCAGATCTCGGCGTCCGGCGGCAGCACGCCGTACGGCTACGCCGCCCAGGGCCTGCCGGCCGGGCTCACGATCGATGCCAAGTCCGGGCTGATCTCCGGCACGCCGACCACCGCGGGGACGAGCAAGGTCACCGTGACGGTCACCGACGCGGCGGGCAAGTCCGGGACGACGTCGTTCACCTGGACCGTGGGCGAAGCGGGCAAGCTCGCTGTCACCAACCCGGGTGAGCAGAGCAGCGTGGTCGGGAAGGCTGTGTCGCTGCAGGTGACCGCGTCGGGCGGCAGCACGCCGTACGGCTACGCCGCCCAGGGCCTGCCCGCCGGGCTCACGATCGACGCGAAGAGTGGCCTGATCTCCGGCACCCCGACCGCCGCGGGCACGAGCAAGGTGACGGTGACCGTCACCGACGCGGCCGGGGCGACGGCCCAGACATCGTTCGGCTGGACCGTGACGGCCGCGCCGTCGAGCCCGCTGACGGCCGTCTTCACCACCGACTACGTCTACCAGGGTGGCGCGTTCGGCCACTTCACGCTGACGAACACGGGCCGGACCGCGACGTCCGGCTGGACGCTGTCGTTCACGCTGGCACCGAACGAGTCGCTGTCGCTGACCAATCCGGGCACGGCGTCCGGCAGCACGGGACACGTCGTGGTCACGGGCCAGAACGCCATCTCGGCGGGCGAAAGCCTGACGGTGAGTCAGATCTACCGCGTCACCAGCGGTGCGTTCACGCCGCCCTCCGGTGTGACGGCCTCCTGACCAACGGAGCGGGAGACCCGATCATGCCGGGTCTCCCGCTCTGCGGTAGCCGTGTCGTGTTGGTGCTTAACGGTTCTTCGCGTGAAACGCCGATAGGTCCGTCGACGGGAGCACACGATGACGAAGATGCCGGCCACCCGCCCGGCCCTCGGCCGCGGTCGTCTGCCGGGGACGACCAGCCATGACCGCGACTGTCACCGTCCGGCCATACGCCAACCCGCTGCCGCTGGGCTTCTACTGCTCTGGGATCGGCATGGCTGTCCTCGGTGCCATCGGCGTCGGCTTGGTCGTCGGCGGTCAGGTGCGTACCGCCGGGATCCTGATCGCCG
>NZ_JAJPWN010000045.1:0-1496 GCF_046549135.1 Amycolatopsis sp. lyj-23
TGAAGTACCGGGGGCGGTGCCGGAGTCGAAGCGGTAGAGGTCGTAGGTGCTCATCAGGGAGAGGACCTTGATCGTGTAGTCGGGGTCGGTGGCGTAGCGCCTGCCGACCTCGCGGATGAACCCGTCCGGGTCGTGGCGGTACGGCAGGGCGCTCTGGTACACCGAGTTGGTGGTGAGGAGCCGGCCGTAGTCGCGGAACGAGTTCTCCATCGAGTCGTAGGACCGGAAGTACGCGTTCACCGTGTGGCACGGCAACGGCACGCACTCGCTGGTCGGGTACGGCGCGCACCCCTTGGCGAACGGTCCCGGGTTGGTCGGCGACGTGCACTTGAAGCCGAAGTAGTTCCGGTCGTTGACCGAGAGGCCGCTGCGTCCCCAGTTCGACTCCAGGATGGACTGCGCGACGGTGACCGAGGCCGGGATGTCGAAGTCGTCGCGGACCCGCTGGGCGGCGGGACCGGCCGCAGCGATGTAGGCGTCCTGGAAGGCGTCCTGGCCGGCCGCGGCTCTCATCGCCGCGGCCCGTTGTTGTTCCTGTGTGGTCGTGCTCGTTCCGGGGTCGCTGGTCGTCGGCTGGCCCGCCGAGGCCGGCGACACGAGAGCCAGCGTGCTGAGCAGCACGCCTGCTCCGCCGACGGCGATCCGCGTGATGGTGCGGGTCATGGTGTCCTCCCAGGTCGTGGTGATGGGGAAAGCCTGGGAGGCGTGTCTCCAAGTCGGCTTCAAGCCGGCTGCAATCCCCCTTGTAGCCGTTTTGGGGCGGACTTGAAGCCCGCCCCGGCAACGTCCTCCCTGCGACTCCGCCGCACCGAGACCGGTGGAGCGTTCACCCGGGAGGAACCATGACCGTCCAGCGCACCGGTGCCGTCGTAGCCGCCGTGCTGACCTCGCTCGTGATCGCCGGCGCCACCCCGGCGGCCGCGGCCACCCACCCGCTCGGAGCGGCCGCCGCCGCGGCCACGCAGGGGTACTACGACCCCGCCAAGCCGGGCGCGCTGCCCCACGAAGGCACGGCGGGCGTACCGAGCCATCCGCAGTCCGGCGCGACGGCGATGACGTCGGCCACCTCGGTCGTGAACGGCCAGATCACCCGATCGGAGGTGCTGGTCCGATCAAGATCCTGGATCGACGAACACGTGATGTACAGCCAGACCGACTACCACCCCAACCAGTACGGCAACTACCGCCAGGACTGCTCGGGGTTCGTGTCCATGGCCTGGAACCTCAACACCAGCCTGACGACCGCCACCCTCCCGACGCGGATGGACGCCATCGGCTGGGCCGACCTCCAGCCGGGCGACGCGTTGTGGCGCCAGGGTCACATCGCGCTCTTCATCGGCTGGAACGACACGGCCAAGACGCAGCCGATCGTCCGCGAAGAGTTCGACTTCGGCAACCCGGCGGTCGAGCGGCCGTGGACCACGCAGTCCTACATCCACACCTTCACCCCGATGCGCTACCGCAACATCGTCGACGACCTCGGGCAGCCGGCACCC
>NZ_JAJPWN010000046.1:0-1492 GCF_046549135.1 Amycolatopsis sp. lyj-23
GTCGACGGTCAGCCGCGCGATCTTCACCAGTGGTTGTGCGTAGAGCAGAATCAGCAGTGCGAGCACCCGGTCGGCCGGCGGAATAGAGGTGTCGGTGAGCACGCGCCGGATGAACGCCAGGCGCTGGCGCTGGCTCAGCCGCGCGCCGGTCTTCTTCACGACGGGCGGGAGCCGCAGACGGGTCAGTTCGCGCTGACTGACACACCAGCGCAGGAACGCGCGGGAGTGTTCCGCGCGGCGGAGATCGGTCGCGAACCAGCGGTCGATGTCGGCCTGGCCGCAGTCGCCGAGGTGCCGATCGTGCTCGGCCAGGTGGCTCAGGAATTGCGCGGATGTCCGCAGGACGTGCCGGGCCAGGTTGGCGCGGCCGGAGTTGATGGGCTGAGTCGCCGAGGTGTTTCGGAGCTTCCGGAGGACGTGCCAGGTCGCGAAGCGCTCGAGCAGTCCACGGTGCTGAGGATCCTCGATCGATGCCAGCCAGCCGGGGAGCCACTGCTCGAGGAGGAACAGGAATCGATCGACCGGCGGGAGAACTCCGGCTTCGACGAGCAGATCGCGTAGGTGGATCACCGCTCGCCAGGGCTGCAGCGTGCTCAGCCCGGCGTGGGTGAGCGGCACGGTTCCGCCGGCCAGCGCGCGCAGCAGTGGCGGGATGTGCGGTTTGGACAGCCACAACAGGCCGCCGCGACCGCGGGGCATCGTTCGAAACGACTCGTAGAACGGCATCAGAGCGGCCGGGATCGCGCCGGTTCCATCGTCCAAACAGGCCGCGAGCCGCTCGGACAGGACGCAGCGCGCGCACTCGCCGAGGCGGTAGCGCTGTCCTTCCTGGCCGCATCGGCGGCAGGTGAAGTCGCCGAGACCGCCCGCGCACGCGGTGCACAGCCGTGCGCCTGCCGTGTCGATTCCGGGCAGCAACCGGTCGACGCCGCAGCCGTCACACCGTCCTCGCGTGTGCACGGCGTCGTCGTAGCACTTCACGCAGACCGGGCCCTCGGGCCAGCGGATCCGGATCCGCAACCGCGGATCACGCAGCTTTGTCTTCTGCCCGTCGGTGCAGACCGGGAGATCGCAGCGGGAGCAGACCTCGCTGGAACGGCTCATTCGGTGCTGGTGATCCGGGCGCGCCGGGGCCGCAGCTCGGCGACATCGGCCGGTGCGGGCCGGTCGGTAGTGCCGGTCTTGCGGATCCCGACGTTCTCCGCGCCGGTGACGATCAGCTCCGACGGCGCGGTCGCGAAGATGTCGCATAACGCCGCCAGAACTTGCAGCGACAACCGCTCCGGCGTGCCGGTCACCAGCCGGTGCACCTGCGAGACAGACAGGTAGATGCCGCGCTCGTGCAGCGGCTCCACCAGCTCGGTCGTCTGGTACATACCGTTCTCGGCCATGATCTCGCGCAACCGCCAGCTGTAGCTGACCGACCGCTTCTTGCCCGTCATCGACTCTCCTCACTCCCAGCCCAGAGCTCGGTTGATCGTCCCATCCAGCA
>NZ_JAJPWN010000047.1:0-1449 GCF_046549135.1 Amycolatopsis sp. lyj-23
CCCCCGTTACCTTTTTCGTGGCTCCCACCAGGGAGTTGTGGTCACCAGGCCCGGCATGACTTACGCCCCCAGTCGAACCCATGATCCGGGGGGTGGTGTCACCGGGTCTGGTGGCATCGAGGGACCGCTGATAGGGACACGGCCACCTTGGGGTAGGTCTCGTCGTAACGTGGGTGCCGGCCATCGATGCCAGACTCGGTGATCACGTCGCGACGAACGAACGGCTGGTGGATGAGCAGCAGTTTCGGGGTGTTCCTCGGCCTGGACGTCGGCAAAAGCGAGCATCACGCGGTCGGTCTGGCCCCAGACGGCAAACGGCTGCATGACGGACCGCTTCCCAACAGCGAAGCGAAGCTGCGAGCCTTGTTCGACAAGCTCGCCCGGCACGGAACGTTGCTGGTCGTGGTTGACCAGCCCGCGACAGTCGGGGCGCTGCCGGTCACGGTTGCCCGCGCCGCCGGGCACCAGGTCGCCTACCTGCCCGGCCTGGCGATGCGCCGCATCGCCGACCTCTACCCAGGTCGGGCCAAGACCGATGCCCGGGACGCGTTCGTCATCGCCGACGCCGCCCGCTCCCTGCCGCACACACTCCGGCCGGTCGACGTCGGCGACGACACCCTGGCCGAGCTGGAGGTGCTGGTCGGGTTCGATGACGACCTGGCCGGCGAAGCGACCCGGATCAGCAACCGCATCCGCGGCTTGCTCACCGGCATCCACCCGGCTCTTGAACACGCCATCGGCCCCAAGGTCAGTCACCCGGCGGTGCTGGAAATCCTGTCCCGCTGCGGCGGCCCGGCCGGGATCGCCAAGGCCGGCCGCCGCAAACTGACCGCGATCGCCAAAGTCCACGCGCCTCGCATGGGCGAGCGGCTGGTTGAGGCGATCATGACCGCGCTCGGCGAGCAGGCTGTCACCGTCCCAGGCACCGCCGCCGCCGACACCGTCCTCCCGCGCCTGGCCGACAGCCTGAAAACTGTGCTTCTGCAACGAAAACACGTTGCCGAGCAGGTTGAGGGGATACTCGATGCGCACCCTCTTGCCGGGGTCCTGACCTCGATGCCCGGCATCGGTGTCAGGACCGCAGCCCGCATCCTGCTCGAAGTCGGGGACGCCTCGAACTTCGCCAGCTCGGGGCATCTGGCGGCCTACGCCGGCATCGCCCCGGTCACCCGCAGCTCCGGCACGTCGATCAGAGGTGAGCATCCAGCCCGGACCGGCAACCGCCAGCTCAAACGCGCGTTCTTCCTCGCCGCCTTCGCCTCGTTATCCGACCCGACCAGCCGGACCTACTACGACAGGAAGAGGGCCGAGGGCAAGAAGCACAACGCCGCGTTGATCTGCCTGGCCCGCCGCCGCTGCGACGTCCTCTACGCCATGCTCCGCAACGGCACCCACTACCAACACCCCGCGCCCGCTGCGGCTTGACAACCACATAGGGACACCCCCCCC
>NZ_JAJPWN010000049.1:0-1364 GCF_046549135.1 Amycolatopsis sp. lyj-23
AGTCGTTCGCGACGACGTTCCAGGTCGCGCCGGCGAAGCTGACCCAGGGCACCTACCGGCAGATCACCGGCAACACCGCCCTGGCTTACGGCATCGTCGCCGCCGGGCAGCGCTCGGGTCTGCAGATTCTGCTGGGGACGTATCCGATCACGCCGGCGTCGGACATCCTGCACGAGCTGTCCAAGCACAAGCATTTCGGGATCATCACCTTCCAGGCCGAGGACGAGATCGCCGGGATCGGCGCCGCCCTCGGTGCCTCCTACGGCGGCGCGCTCGGTGTCACCTCGACCTCGGGGCCGGGTGTGGCGCTGAAGTCCGAAGCGGTCGGGCTGGGGGTGATGGTGGAGCTGCCGCTGGTGGTGATCGACGTCCAGCGTGGTGGCCCGTCGACGGGTCTGCCGACCAAGACCGAGCAGGCCGACCTGTTGCAGGCGATGTTCGGCCGCAACGGCGAATCGCCGGTCCCGATCATCGCGCCGCTGTCCCCGGCGGACTGTTTCGACGCGGCGGTCGAGGCGACCCGGATCGCGTTGAAGTACCGCACGCCGGTGCTGCTGCTCTCGGACGGGGCGATCGCGAACGGGTCGGAGCCGTGGCTGATCCCGGACGTCGAAACACTGCCGGATCTGCGGGTGCAGTTCGCGACCGAGCCGAACGCCGACAACGGCTCCGGCGAGTTCTGGCCGTATGTCCGCGACCCCGAAACCCTCGCTCGGGCGTGGGCGGTGCCGGGCACGCCGGGGTTGCAGCACCGGATCGGGGGGTTGGAGAAGGCCGACAAGACCGGGCACATTTCCTACGACCCGGCCAACCACGACACGATGGTCCGGCTCCGGCAAGCCAAGATCGACGGCATCGACGTCCCCGACCTCGTCGTCGACGACCCCTCCGGCGGCAAAGCGCGCGTCTTGGCGTTGGGCTGGGGCTCGTCGTTCGGGCCGATCGGGGCGGCGTGCCGGCGGGTCCGCAAGCTGGGGTTGCCGATCGCGCAGGCGCATCTGCGGCACCTCAACCCGCTGCCGGGCAACCTGGGGGACATCCTGGGCAGCTACGACAAGGTCGTGGTGCCGGAGATGAACCTGGGGCAGCTGGCGTTGCTGCTGCGGGCGAAGTACCTGGTCGACGTCCACTCCCACACCAAGGTCGCCGGGATGGCGTTCAAGGCCGAAGAGCTGCAGAACCTGTTCTCGGACATCATCACCAGCGTCACGACGGAGGCGGCGAAATGACCGCGATAGATCTGGGGATACCCAACCTCGGTGGCCTGGACCTCGTGCCGACCACCGACGAGCCGCAGAAGGCCAAGGACTACAAGTCGGATCAGGAAGTCCGCTGGTGCCCCGGCTGCGGCGACTACGTCGTGC
>NZ_JAJPWN010000050.1:0-1267 GCF_046549135.1 Amycolatopsis sp. lyj-23
GTGGAGTTGCCCCGGTGAGGCGGACACGGGTTTTTCAGGCAGCCAGGGCCTGACGGTAGCTGGTTCGGGCTTCGGCTGGGGTGTGGTGGCCGACCGTTGAGTGCAGCCGGTTGTGGTTGTAGTAGCGCAGCCAGGTGAACACATCCTGGCGCGCCTCGGTGCGGGTGCGCCAAATCGTGGTGCCGATCTCGGTCTTCAACGTGGCGAAGAAGGCTTCGGCGACGGCGTTGTCGTAGCAGGACCCGACTCGCCCGACCGACGGGCGGATCCGGTGCTCAGCGAGGGCGGTGCGGAACTGGCCCGAGGTGTACTGGACCCCGCGGTCGGAATGAAACACCGCATCGTCCCGGACAAGACCGCGGGCGGTGGCGAGGTCGATCGCGTCGCAGACCAGGTCGGTGCGCATGTGCTCGGCCATGGCGTGCCCGATGACCTCGCGGGTGTTCAGGTCGATGACGGTAGCCAGGTAGAGCCAGCCTTCGAAGGTGGGCAAGCAGGTGATGTCCCCGACCATGCGCAGCCCTGGTTTCTCGGCGGTGAAGTCGCGGCGGATCAGATCGGCCACCGGAGCGACCGGGCCGGCCGCAGGCCGGGTCAAAGCACGGCGTTTGCGGCGAGTGATCCCGGCCAGCCCCTGCTCACGCATGAGCCGCTCGACCCGCTTGTGATTCACCCGGTGGCCGCGCCGGTGCAGCTCGGCGGTGACCCGCGGCACCCCGTAAGCACCCCGGTGCTCGGCATGAATCTTCGCGATCAGCCTGACCAGTTCGGCCTCGGCCTCCGCCCGCGCAGTCCGCGTGGTTTCGGCGGCGACCCACTCGTGGAAGCCCTGCCGCCGCAGGCCCAGGACCTGGCACAACCGCTGGACGCCGAACTCGGCGCGGTGTTCGGAGATGAACCGGTAGCGGTAGATCATCGATCCATCTCGCGCGCAAAATAGGCGGCCGCTTTCCGCAGGATCTCCTTCTCTTTCTGCAGCTGGGCGACCTGCTTCCGCAACCTCTGCACCTCATCGAGGGTGGCCGGGTCCTCCGCCGGCGGGCCGGCCTCGGCGGCCTGCTTGGCCACGTTCACCCACGACCGCAGGGTCTCGTGGTTCACCCCCAGTTCCCGGGCGATCTGCCGCAACGGCCGGTCACTCGAGTTGACCAGCTCGATCGCATCGTGCCGGAACTGCTCCGGATACTTCGACCTGCGAGACACCAGGACATCCTCCCTCCAGACCACCGTCTGGAATCAAGGTGTCCGGCCCCAGGGGGCAACTCCA
>NZ_JAJPWN010000051.1:0-1176 GCF_046549135.1 Amycolatopsis sp. lyj-23
GGGTCTATCCCGTGATCGGTGTTTCCGGCGTTGTTGATCAGTAGGTTTCGGCTCCCGGCCAGCGGTCACCGAAGGTGATGGCGAACGCGTTGATCACTGGCTTCCAGCGCATCGTCCATCGGGCGCGGCCGGTCCCGGTCGGGTCCAGGCTGCGAGTCACAAGGTACAGGCACTTCATCGCGGCCTGCTCGGTCGGGAAATGCCCCCGCGCGCGGATCGCCCGCCGGTAACGGGCATTCAGCGATTCGATCGCGTTCGTGGAGCAGATCATCGTCCGGATCTCGACGTCGTAATCGAGGAACGGCGTGAACTCATCCCAGGCGTTGCGCCATAGACGAATAACCGCTGAATGCTTCGCGCCCCATTTCTCTTCAAATTCGTCGAGAGAAGCCACCGCGGCATCCGGACTGGGTGCAGTGTAGATGGGTTTGATGTCGCGTTTCACTGCGTCCCAGTCCCGGCGGGACACAAGCCGGAAGGTGTTGCGAATCAAGTGGACAATGCAGGTTTGCACAACAGTTTGCGGCCAGACGTTCATCACGGCATCGGGCAGGCCTTTGAGGCCGTCGCAGACGAGGAAGAACACGTCGGTCACGCCGCGGTTTTTCAGGTCGATCAGCACGCTCATCCAGAACTTCGCGCCCTCACCGCCGGTGCCCATCCACAGGCCCAGGACGTCCTTGTGACCGTCGATGGTGACGCCGATGGCGGCGTAGACGGGCCGGTTGGCGACCTGGCCGTCGCGGACCTTGACGTGGATAGCGTCGATGAACACGGCTACGTACACCGGGTCGAGCGGACGGTTGGCCCAGTCGTTCATTTCGGCGAGAACCTTGTCAGTGATCCGCGAGATCGTTTCCTTGCTGACCGAGGATCCGTAGATCTCGGCGAAATGCGCCGAGATATCTCCCGTGGTCATGCCTTTCGCATACAACGACAACACGATCTCATCCACTTCGGTGAGCCGACGCTGCCGCTTCTTCACGATCTGCGGTTCGAAGGTGCCCTCCCGGTCCCGCGGTACGTTGATCCCGACTTCGCCCGCGGCGTCCGAGACCACCGTTTTCGGCCGGGTGCCGTTCCGCACGTTCGTCGACTCGCGGTCTGGGTCGGCCTGGTTCTTCTCGTGCCCGAGGTGCTCGGTCATTTCCTCGTTGAGCGCGGTTTCCAGCACGT
>NZ_JAJPWN010000052.1:0-1099 GCF_046549135.1 Amycolatopsis sp. lyj-23
TGCTTGCTGCCGGTGATGGCTCCGGAGGCTTGGCCGCCCGTCCCGCACCCTTGTTCCGACCGCTGATCAGGCACTGCGGACCATCGCTGTGTAGGGCGTTGCCGGCGGAGCGGGGACGCACCGCACGCATACCGATACGAGTGAGGGGTGCATGGCAGTTGTCGTGGGAATCGACGTCGCCAAGGAGTTCCACTGGGTTGCGGTCGTTGTTGCGGAGACCGGGAACGTCATTGACTCCCGGCGGATCGGCAATGATCCCGGCAGCATCGACGAGTTGATCGGCCGGCTGCGCAGCGCCGGCGCCGGCCACGGCGAGATCACCGTCGCGATCGACCTGATGGGCGGGATCGCGAGTTTGCTGACCGCGATGCTGATCGAGGCGGGCATCCGCCTGGTTCACGTCCCCGGCTTGGTTGTCAACCGCGCCCGCCGCGCCACCAAAGGCGGCGAGGCCAAACCCGATCCCCGCGACGCCAGAACGATCGCCGACCAATTGCGCCTGCGAGACGACTGGCGCGAGGTCACCGCGGAAGACGAGATCACCCTGGACCTGCGCATCCCGGTCGGTCACCGACGCGACCTGGTGGTGGACCAGACCCGCCGTCTGCAACGTCTGCGCGAGACTTTGACCAGCATGTTCCCCGGATTGGAACGCGCGGTCGACGTCACCGGCCTCGGCGACCTGCATCTGCTCACCCACTACGTGACTCCGGACGAGATCCGCCGCGCCGGGCGTCGTCGGATCACCGAGTACCTGCTGCGCGCCGGCGTCCGCCGCTCGTATGCCGAACCGCCGGCCGGCAAGGCGATCGCGGCGGCTCAAATCCAGCGCATCCTCGTGCCGGGACAAACTCGGATGGCCGGGTTCGCCCGCGAATTCGCTGCCGACGCCGTCATGGCCCGCCGTCGCATCACCGAACTCGAATCCCGGATCAGAGAGGACCTCGACCGCCACCCTGACGCGGCCCTCATCGCCGGCATGCCGGGGATGAGGGCCACCCTGACCGCCGAGTTCCTCGCCGAGGCAGGCGATCTCGCCCGCTTCGCCGGCGCCGGCCAGCTCGCTTCCGCCGCCGGGCCGGCACCGGTGCTGCAACAG
>NZ_JAJPWN010000053.1:0-1013 GCF_046549135.1 Amycolatopsis sp. lyj-23
GGCATCAACAGGCTCAAACGCAACCGCGCCGTCGCCACACGGTTCGACAAACTCGCGGTCCGCTACGAGGCCACCGTGCACATCGCAGCGATCAACGAGTGGCTACGCCATTGAAACAGGCTCTAGGTGTAAGTGCCCTGCGAGGTCGGGAACGCGGGTGGCGGGTGGTTCGCCGCCGATCGTCTGTGGCGTGCCCAGAACGCGACCGCGACCTCCCCGGGCAGTACCCCTACGCGGTCGGGTCCGGGCCCAGTGCGCGGTCCAGGAGCTCACCCAGCTGGTCGAGGTGCGCCTCCGACAGGTCCCGGAACGACGACTCGACGACGCCGTCCACGAGGTCCTGCCCCTCGGCGCGCAGCCGCGCCCCCTCCTCGGTCAGGCGGTGCCGCACGGCGCGGCCGGGGCCGGGGACGCGTTCGATGAGCCCGCGCTCGGCCATCCGGGTCGCCAGCGAGCCGAAGGACTGGTCGGTCTGGAACGTCAGCACCGCCAGTTCGTGCAGCGAAGCCTCCGGGCGGCGGTGCAGGTGGCGCAGGGTGTCCCACTGCACGAGCGAAAGCCCCAGCGGCGCCAGCGCCCGGCTCAGGGCCCGGTGGTGGCGGTACTGCAGCCGCTTGACGGCCAGGGCGACATCGCCGGGACGGTACTTCATGCGGGTCAGCCTAACTCACCGAACCCAGGTTGCTTATCTAAGCAACCTTATATAAGGTTCCTTAGGTACGAACCTCGCAACGGAGGAGTCTCAATGATCGTGTCAAGCAGCAGCCGTGGCCGTGACCGGCGGTGAGGGATGGAACTCACGCCCGTCGCGCAGCAGGGCCCAGATGACGTCGACCAGGCGGCGGGCCAGGGCGATCAACGCCTGGGTGTGCCGCTTCCCCTCGCTGCGTTTACGCAGGTAGAACGCCCGGGAGGGACCGTCGGGACGTTTGATCGCCGACAGGGCAGCCGGGTAGAACACCCGCCGCAGGCCGCGGTGGTAGCGCTGGGGGCGGTGCAGATTGCCTCGCACC
>NZ_JAJPWN010000054.1:0-1005 GCF_046549135.1 Amycolatopsis sp. lyj-23
GTGAGCAGCGCGTCGAGGTCATCAGGGGTGGGTGGGCCGGTGCGGGTGGGGATGCGCTGGGCGAAGTCGGCGTTGTGCAGGAGCCCGAAGTCGGTGTTGTTGACCAGTTCGTGTTCCTGGCGTTCGCGCAGCGCTTCGACGGTGAGGCGCAGCTGCTGTTCGATCTGGTTCATGGGCTGGTTGTAGAGGTCGGCGACGCGGGAGTGCACGCGCAGCACGGTCTGGGCGACGGAGAGTTCGTATTCCCGCGGGCGGGCTTCGTAGTCGACGAAGGTGGCGGGCAGGACCGGTTCGCCGTCGTGGCCGGAGGCGAGGGAGATTTCGGCTTCGCCGTGGTCGTTGCTGGCCGCGGTGCCGCGGGCCTGGTAGCCGGCGAGGTGGGCTTGGAGGGTGTCGGAGCGGGTGAGGACGTCGGTGAAGGCGGTGCGGGGCAGGGTCAGGACGGTGCAGGTGGTGACGGCTTTGGCGGTGAATTCCCAGATGCCGTCGTCGTGGGTGAGGGTGGTTTCGCCGAAGTGGTCGCCGTCGGCGAGGGTGGCGAGGACGACTTGGTCGCCGTAGGCGCCGGTGCCGACTTTGCTGATCTTGCCGTGGGCGAGGAGGAAGACTTCGTCGGCGGGGGAGCCGAATTCGACGAGGGTGTCGCCGGGGGCGTATTCGCGTTGGGTGAACCGGCCGGCGAGTTCGGTGAGGACCTCGTCGTCGTCGAAGCCGCGCAGGGGGGCGAGTTCGCCGAGTTCGGGGGGGATGACGCGGACCTGGGCGCCGGTGGTGGTGAAGGTGACGCGTCCGTCGCCGACGGCGTAGGAGAGGCGGCGGTTGACGCGGTAGGACCCGGCGGCGACGTCGACCCAGGGCAGGACCTTGAGCAGCCAGCGGGAGGAGATGCCCTGCATCTGCGGGACCGACTTGGTCGTCGTGGCCAGCGTCCGGGCCGCCGCCCGCCCCAAGCTCGACGGTGCCTGCTCGGATTCCACCGGGTCGGTGACAGTCACAGCGAAAACC
>NZ_JAJPWN010000055.1:0-951 GCF_046549135.1 Amycolatopsis sp. lyj-23
TCACTGGCCCCAGGTTTCGGTGTCGGGGGTGGTCATGTCGGTGTTCCAGTACCAGTGGGTGAGGGTGCCGTTGGTGGTGCGGCCGTAGATGTTTTCCTGGGTGGGGGTGGCGAAGCCGGTGGGGTTGGTGGCGAGGTCGGTGCCCCAGGTGTCGTGGTTGGGCTGGTTGTCCTGGGGGGTCCAGTACCAGTGGCCGAGCTGGTTGCCGGGGGTGCGGGCGAACACGTGCTGCTGGTCGTTCCAGACGTAGGCGACCGGGTTGCCCTGGATGGGGTCGTTGAGGGGTTCGTCGACGACTTCTTCTTCGGGGCTCCAGTAGAAGTGCTTGAGGGTGCCGTCGCTGCCGCGGGCGAACACGTGCTGCTGTTCACCGAAGGCGTAGCCGGTGGGGTCACCGGCCAGGGTGCTGTGACCCCAGATCACGTAGGTGGGATCGGCGTCGGTGGGGGTCCAGTACCAGTGACCCAGGTGCCCGTCGGTGGTGCGGCCGAACACGTGCTGCTGATCGCCCCAGACGTAGGCGACCGGGTCACCGGCCACGGCCTGGGTCTGGGTTTCCTCCACCACCCCGGTGTCGGGGGTCCAGTACACGTGCTTGAGCCTGCCGTCGGTACCCCGGGCGAAGATGTGCTGCTGGTCCCCGAAGGCATACCCGGCCGGGTTGCCCGCGATGTCACCGGCACCCCACCGCTCGAAGTTCGGATCGGCGTCGGTGGGATACCAGTACCAGTGCCCGATCGTGTTGTCGGTCAGCCGCGCGAACACGTGCTGGGTGTCCCCGGCCACGAACGCCACCGGCTCACCCGCCAGCGTCCCCGGGTACGACTCCGACTCGATCGACTCACCCGCATTGTAGGAATGCCGCAACGACCCATCCGGACCCCGCGAAAACATGTGCTCCTGAGTCCCGTACCGATACGACGCCGACGCCGCAATCCCCTCATCACCCAG
>NZ_JAJPWN010000056.1:0-913 GCF_046549135.1 Amycolatopsis sp. lyj-23
GCGAACGCCAGGAACACGAACTGGTCAACAACACCGACTTCGGGCTCCTGCACAACGCCGACTTCGCCCAGCGCATCCCCACCCGCACCGGCCCACCCACCCCTGATGACCTCGACGCGCTGCTCACCCTGGTCTGGAAAGACCCCAGCTTCTTCCTCGCCCACCCCAAAACCATCGCCGCGTTCGGCCGCGAATGCACCAAAGCCGGCATCTACCCCACCAGCGTCGACCTCGCCGGCCACCAAGTCCCCTCCTGGCGCGGGATCCCCATCCTGCCCTGCAACAAAATCCCCGTCACCGACACCCGCACCAGCTCCATCCTGCTCATGCGCACCGGCGAACAAGCCCAAGGCGTCGTCGGCCTCCACCAAACCGGCCTGCCCGACGAATACCAACCCGGCCTCAACGTCCGCTTCATGGGCATCAACGACCAAGCCATCATCTCCTACCTCGTCTCCGCCTACTACTCCGCCGCCGTCCTCGTCCCCGACGCCCTCGCCGTCCTCGAAAGCGCCGAACTCGGCCGGGAGGGATGATGCCCGAACCCGTCACACCACCCCGCACACCCGACACACCCCCGCGCCCACCCGCCCTGCCCGCCTCGGCGTTCGGGCCGACCGGGCTGGGCACCACCGCCGCCCGCATCGTCCCCAAAACCGGCGGCACCCGCCCACCCGACCCCGACCTCGACCGGCGGGTGACCCCGTGACCGTCACCGAACAAACCACCTCGGTCCAGCTGTCGTTGAGTGTCACCGCGGCGCGGACGCTGACCACCACCACCAAAACCCGGCCGCAGATGCGCGGCATCACCACCCGCTGGCTGCTGTCCCAGCTGCCCTGGGTCGAGGTCCCCGCCGGCTCCTACCGCGTCAACCGCCGCCTCACCTACACCCTCGGCGACGGCAAACTCA
>NZ_JAJPWN010000057.1:0-878 GCF_046549135.1 Amycolatopsis sp. lyj-23
GATCTGGGGATACCCAACCTCGGTGGCCTGGACCTCGTGCCGACCACCGACGAGCCGCAGAAGGCCAAGGACTACAAGTCGGATCAGGAAGTCCGCTGGTGCCCCGGCTGCGGCGACTACGTCGTGCTCAACGCGGTCCAGTCGTTCCTGCCGACGCTGGGGCTCAAGCGCGAGAACATCGTGTTCATCTCCGGCATCGGCTGCTCGTCGCGGTTCCCGTATTACCTCAACACCTACGGCATGCACTCCATCCACGGCCGCGCCCCGTCGATCGCGACCGGGCTGGCGACGACGCGGCCGGATCTGTCGGTGTGGGTGGTCACCGGGGACGGGGACGCGTTGTCCATCGGCGGCAACCACCTGATCCACGCGCTGCGCCGCAACGTCAACATCAAGATCCTGCTGTTCAACAACCGCATCTACGGCCTCACCAAGGGCCAGTACTCCCCGACCTCCGGCCAAGGCATGGTCACCAAGTCCACGCCGATGGGGTCGGTGGACACCCCGTTCAACCCGCTTTCCCTCGCCATCGGCGCCGAGGCGTCGTTCGTCGGGCGGGCGCTGGACTCCGACCGCAAAGGCCTGACCGAGGTCCTGCAAGCCGCCGCGCAGCACCGCGGGTCGGCGCTGGTGGAGATCTACCAGAACTGCCCCATCTTCAACGACGGCGCCTTCGACGTCCTCAAAGACGCCGACGAAGCCGCCACCCGCCTCATCCCGCTGCGCGCGGGCGAACCGATCCGGTTCGGCCCCAACCAGGAATTCGGCGTCCAACGCGGCGACTGGGGCGGCCTCGACGTCGCCAAAGCCGCCGACATCGGCGAAGACAACATCGTCGTCCACGACCCGTCAATCGCGGACACCTCCTACGCCTTCGC
>NZ_JAJPWN010000058.1:0-858 GCF_046549135.1 Amycolatopsis sp. lyj-23
TGGCCGCGGTTGCGGCGATGCCGGATCTGATCAGAAGGCTGGGGAATCGTGCAGGCGATCCCGCGCCGCCGCAGGTAGGCCCGGTTGGCGCGGGAACTGTAGGCCTTGTCCGCCAAGACACGATCTGGCCTGCTCCGGGCTCGCCCACCACCAATCCGGGCGACCCTAATCCTGGCCAGCACTGCCTCGAACTGCGGCGAATCACCCCGTTGGCCAGCAGTCACCAACAACGACAACGGCTTTTGACCTTGCTCGATGGCCAGGTGCAGCTTGGTCGTCCAGCCGCCCCGCGACCGGCCCAGCGCATGGTCGGCTGGCTCGGGCCCGCCCACACCGCCGGGTGGTTCCTTCTGCCGGGCACTGTCGATGCGGGCGCCTGCCGCGTGCTGATGCGCCCGGTTGATCGTGGAATCGACGCTGACGTCCCAGGTGATCAACCCGGCTGCATCCGCCCGGGTCTGCAACGCCGCCAAGATCACCGCCCACACCCCGGCGCGCTGCCAGCGCCGGAACAGGCCATAGACGGTCTGCCAGCAGCCATACACCGGTGGGACATCGCGCCAGGGCGAGCCGACGCGGACCCGCCAGCGGATGCCGTCCAGAAGCTGGCGCTTGGTCCATGTCGGTGGGCGGCCGGGTTTCTTGCCGACAGGCAGCAGCGGTTCCAGGATCGCCCACTGCGCGTCGGTCAGGTCAGCTCGCCCCGCTGCCGTTAGGCTGGCCACGAGGTCTCCGGTGTTCTCGATCTTCTTGGTCGTTGATCGATCTACCGGAGACCTCGCCTATTCGATCTCCGACACGCCGCACCGTCGGCACTGCTCAGCAACCTGGCTGGTCAGCACATCAAAACAGGCTCTA
>NZ_JAJPWN010000059.1:0-840 GCF_046549135.1 Amycolatopsis sp. lyj-23
AGTCGTTCGCGACGACGTTCCAGGTCGCGCCGGCGAAGCTGACCCAGGGCACCTACCGGCAGATCACCGGCAACACCGCCCTGGCTTACGGCATCGTCGCCGCCGGGCAGCGCTCGGGTCTGCAGATCCTGCTGGGGACGTATCCGATCACGCCGGCGTCGGACATCCTGCACGAGCTGTCCAAGCACAAGCACTTCGGGATCATCACCTTCCAGGCCGAGGACGAGATCGCCGGGATCGGCGCCGCCCTCGGCGCCTCCTACGGCGGCGCGCTCGGCGTCACCTCGACCTCGGGGCCGGGTGTGGCGCTGAAGTCCGAAGCGGTCGGGCTGGGGGTGATGGTGGAGCTGCCGCTGGTCGTGATCGACGTCCAGCGTGGTGGCCCATCGACCGGTCTGCCGACCAAGACCGAGCAGGCCGACCTGTTGCAGGCGATGTTCGGCCGCAACGGCGAATCGCCGGTCCCGATCATCGCGCCGCTGTCCCCGGCGGACTGTTTCGACGCCGCGGTCGAGGCGACCCGGATCGCGTTGAAGTACCGCACGCCGGTGCTGCTGCTCTCGGACGGGGCGATCGCGAACGGGTCGGAGCCGTGGCTGATCCCGGACGTCGAAACACTGCCGGACCTGCGGGTGCAGTTCGCGACCGAGCCGAACGCCGACAACGGCTCCGGCGAGTTCTGGCCGTATGTCCGCGACCCCGAAACCCTCGCCCGGGCGTGGGCGGTGCCGGGCACGCCGGGGTTGCAGCACCGGATCGGGGGGTTGGAGAAGGCCGACAAGACCGGGCACATTTCCTACGACCCGGCCAACCACGACACGATGGTCCGGCTCCGGCAAG
>NZ_JAJPWN010000060.1:0-779 GCF_046549135.1 Amycolatopsis sp. lyj-23
TGGCTTCGTAGCGGGCGGCGAGTTTGTCATAGCGGGTGGCCACCCCGCGGTGGCGTTTGAGGCGGTTGATGCCGCATTCCACGGCGTGGCGCTGTTTGTAGGTTTCGGGGTCGAAGGTCGGTGGCCGGCCGCCCTTCGATCCCTTGGCCTTGCGGTGCGCATCCTGGTCAGCTTTGCTCGGGATGGTCGCCTTGATCCCACGTTTGCGCAGGTGAGCCCGGTTGGCCTTGGAGGTGTAGGCCTTGTCCGCCAGCACCCGGTCCGGCCGTGTGCGTGGCCGCCCACCACCTGCCGGCCGAGGCACCCGGATACCGCGCAAGACGGGAATGAACTGCGGGCTGTCGCCACGCTGCCCGGCAGTCAGCACGATCGACAACGGCTTCTGCCCCTGCTCACAACCCAGATGCAGCTTCGTGGTCCACCCACCCCGGGACCGCCCCAACGCATGATCATCCGGCTCGACGGTCACCCCTCCTGGCGACTCGGCCTGCAGATCCCCCTTTTCCGCGCACCCGCGGCATGCTGATGCGCCCGAGTGATCGTGGAATCCACGCTCACGTCCCACGTGATCCGCCCAGCCGCCTCGGCCAACGCCTGCAACGCGGTCAATATCCGCTTCCAGGTGCCATCACGCTGCCACCGCCGAAACACCCCATACGCCGCCGCCCACGAGCCATATCCAGCGGGAATATCGCGCCACGGCGCACCGGCACGCACCCGCCACCGGATCGCGTCGATCAACTGCCGCTTGGTCCACATCGACGGTCGCCCGGGCCGCG
>NZ_JAJPWN010000061.1:0-358 GCF_046549135.1 Amycolatopsis sp. lyj-23
TGAGCCAGCAGTGTGCACTTGCAGCCCAGAAGGCCAACTGTTTTCTCGGTTGCAATAAAAAAGGGGTGGTCAGCAGGGAGAGGGAGGTGATTTTTTCCCTCTACTCAGCTCTTGTGAGGCCCCATCTGGAGTACTGCATCCAGGCCTGGGGTCCTCAGTACAGAAGCTCTTGGAGTGGGTCCAGAGGAGGGCCACTAAGATGATCAGAGGGCTGGAGCACCTTTCCTATGAGGAAAGATTGAGGGAACTGAGCTTGTTTAGCTCAGAGAAGAAAAGGTTTTAGGGAGACCTCATTGCAGCCTTTCAATACTTGAAGGGAGCATATAAACAGAAGGGGGTGTGACTATTTACATGGATT
>NZ_JAJPWN010000062.1:0-301 GCF_046549135.1 Amycolatopsis sp. lyj-23
CAACCGTTGTGCACCCCGAACGAGCCCCACCCGACCCCTAGGCCCTGGGCTTTTTTTCTGTGTCATACTGGGTGCAATATAGATGGGTTTCCACACCTATCCGCGGGCTATCATCGGCCTAAATAGGTTGCACAAGATCAAAGAAACAAAACTAGTCCATGGGAAGAAAAGCATTGGGACGAAAATAAAAACTGAGTCTGGGCATCTCCGAGCGGTTCTTGTGGGAGAAAACTTTAATATTACTCAGAGTGAGGCCTCCTAGTAGTTATCTGTGAATTTTCGGGACGTTTCTCACATGGTT
>NZ_JAJPWN010000063.1:0-568 GCF_046549135.1 Amycolatopsis sp. lyj-23
ATCTGCAGACCCGAGCGCTGCCCGGCGGCGACGATGCCGTAAGCCAGGGCGGTGTTGCCGGTGATCTGCCGGTAGGTGCCCTGGGTCAGCTTCGCCGGCGCGACCTGGAACGTCGTCGCGAACGACTCGGTCGTCTCCCCGTAGTTCCAGCCCGCCCGAAACGCCAGGATGTTCGCCTCGGCGATCTCCGGCTTCTTCGCGAACTTCTCCCGCAAAAACCGCTCAGTGCCCTCGGTCGGCCGGTGATACATCCACGACAACAACCCGAGCGCGAACATGTTCTTACACCGCTCAGCGTCCTTCTTCCCGAGACCGGTGTCCGCCAGCGCGCCCTGGGTCAGGGTCGACATGGCGACCCGGTGCACCTGATACGGGGTGAGGGTGTCGTCATCCAACGGGTCGGTGGCGTAGCCGACCTTCGTCAGGTTCCGCTTGATGAACTCATCGGTGTTCAGAATGATCGTCCCGCCGTGCGGGACATCACCGAGGTTCGCCTTCAACGCCGCCGGGTTCATCGCCACCAGCACGTCCGGCCGGTCGCCGGGGGTGAGGATGTCGTAGTCCGCGA
>NZ_JAJPWN010000064.1:0-557 GCF_046549135.1 Amycolatopsis sp. lyj-23
CGTCACACCGTCCTCGCGTGTGCACGGCGTCGTCGTAGCACTTCACGCAGACCGGGCCCTCGGGCCAGCGGATCCGGATCCGCAACCGCGGATCACGCAGCTTTGTCTTCTGCCCGTCGGTGCAGACTGGGAGATCGCAGCGGGAGCAGACCTCGCTGGAACGGCTCATTCGGTGCTGGTGATCCGGGCGCGCCGGGGCCGCAGCTCGGCGACGTCGGCCGGTGCGGGATGGTCGGTAGTGCCGGTCTTGCGGATCCCGACGTTCTCCGCGCCGGTGACGATCAGCTCCGACGGCGCGGTCGCGAAGATGTCGCATAACGCCGCCAGAACTTGCAGCGACAAGCGCTCCGGCGTGCCGGTCACCAGCCGGTGCACCTGCGAGACTGACAGGTAGATGCCGCGCTCGTGCAGCGGCTCCACCAGCTCGGTGGTCTGGTACATACCGTTCTCGGCCATGATCTCGCGCAACCGCCAGCTGTAGCTGACCGACCGCTTCTTGCCCGTCATCGACTCTCCTCACTCCCAGCCCAGAGCTCGGTTGATCGTCCCATCCAGCA
>NZ_JAJPWN010000065.1:0-548 GCF_046549135.1 Amycolatopsis sp. lyj-23
GTCTGGTACATACCGTTCTCGGCCATGATCTCGCGCAACCGCCAGCTGTAGCTGACCGACCGCTTCTTGCCCGTCATCGACTCTCCTCACTCCCAGCCCAGAGCTCGGTTGATCGTCCCATCCAGCACCCGCCGCAGCGTTCTCGTGCGGAAATCCGAGGACACGCACGTGTAGATCGAGGTCGTGCTCGCGTGGTCATGACCGACCTGTTCCTGCACGAACCGAGGATCCCAGCCGTCCTCAATCAGGTGCGTGACGTAGGAGCGGCGCAGTGAATGGAAGTCCAGCGCGGGGTCCAGGCCGACCGCGTCGCGGTAGGCCGCCAGCTGCCGGTTGAGCTGCTTGTTCCCGATCCGCAGGCCTCGCTCCGAGGGCCACTGCGCCGGATTGCCGTCCACGCCGAGCAGCGGCCGCACCTCGGTCGACCACTGCTCGACGACCTCCGCGACCCATTCCCAAACACACAGCACGCTGCGCCGCTTCGGCGGCGAGCCCTTCTTAGCCTTCCCGTGCCGGACGTCGAGCACTCCGTACTCGCCGAACTCCGG
>NZ_JAJPWN010000066.1:0-274 GCF_046549135.1 Amycolatopsis sp. lyj-23
CTATTAATCGAGATCAATCGTTTATTCCCGGATGGATGCGTTGGTATTCCCATTTTTTTCATTCTAGTTATTGACTTGGGAAGGGGTGAAGAAGATTAGAAAAACAATAAAATATCTTTGAATAATCCCCTTCCCCTTCTTTTTTTTAGAGTTTTTAGACTTAGAATAAGTTAGAAAGAATCAAAATAGATTCAACCTCAGTCAAACTCGGACCCGGCGCCGGGTTCAAATTTCATTAATAAAAGAACGAAAATTCAAATGTGATGGCTAGGGC